>CAZSDK010000015.1:63983-106161 GCA_964605655.1 uncultured Bacteroidales bacterium | reverse complement strand
TCATTAATTCTCAGGGTTACTCGATAATTGGATTTGATACAATTCCAAAGCCCAAAGGTGATAAGAAAATACAGCAAATATCAACTCCAGTTTGCAAACTGAAGATCAAAGCAGATTTGCCTTGTACCCTTTTCATTGATGGTAAAAGCATTGGAACAGCGAAAGCTGGTCAGTTTGTGTTTTACCAGGCAAAGGTGGGAGAATATGAGTTAAAAGCGGTTAGCAATGAAAATTCTAACTGGCAATACCTTAAAGACCTCAAGATCACAAAGGAAATGTTAAATACTGAAAAGGTAGAGAAGATTGATCTGTTGTCAGTAAAGGAACATAGGATGGGTGGAAATTCAAACAATGCCAAAAGACCAAAATTATCGAGGGAAGATTCTCTGAGAAGAGTTCACAAGCTTGATTCACTCAGAAAGGTGATGGCTGATAGGAAATACAACAGCGGCAATCCGTGCCCCAGTCTTGCCAGTTTCGACTATGAAGGCCAAACCTATCATACAGTTCAGATTGGAACCCAATGTTGGATGAAGGAGAATTTGAATGTTGGTACCATGATTAGTAACTCTGTTCTTCAATCAAATAACAACAAAATTGAAAAGTACTGTTACGACAACGACAAGAACAACTGCCGGATATAAGGAGGGTTGTACAGCTGGGACGAAATGATGAACTACACCACGACAGAGGATATACAGGGTATTTGTGCTCCCTGCTGGCACGTTCCCGCGGATGAAGAATGGTGTGCATTGCTACAATACCTGGACCCAGAAACTGTGTGTTCCGGAGAAGGAAGCGATCTTGCCGGAGGCAAAATGAAAGAGAAGCGTTGGGAACATTGGGAAACACCCAATACAGGGGCCACTAATGAAAGTGGGTTCACAGCGCTTGGCGCAGGCTATTGCGCCGAAAATGATTCATTCGTCTTTCTGACGAACATCGCCCACTTTTGGAGTTCTTCAGAGTACAGCTCCATGTGTGCAATCAGCTACAGTTTGTATTGGAATCACGCAGATGCCTTCCGCGAAAAGTACTGCCTCCACAACAAGGCGTCTCGCTTTTCAGTGCGGTGCCTGAAGGACTTGTAGTTTAATGTTTAATACCTGGCTACGTAAGCGGGGTCAAAATTAAAAAGACAATGAGTTGTGTTCTGTGTTCTAAAATGTTTTGTACCAGCGATGAGAACATGAAGATACTTCGTTCATTTGGGTTGGTTCTATTTTTAATCTCCTCTGGGATAAACCTCTAATCTTCAAATTGTAAACTTTATGAGATTAATAGTCACATTTTCGGTGATCATGAAAATTAACTGTTTTCTGCTTATTTTCCTGATCCTTGGCTTTCAAGGATTTTCGCAGCGAAAAGCGCTGGTATGCGGTATTAATACAAAATACGGGACGCCGGTAAGAAATTGGGACCTGGCTAACGGTATCAGAACCAAAACAAATTTCAATGGTTCGGTATCCAACCTGATCGTTGAGATGATGCGTTTAATGAATTGGCCTCGAATTTCCAGCGAGGATGTTTTTGATGGACGGGGCCAGCCTTTTATCTATAAGATTAATGGCGCCAATAACGCTTATGCGAGCGACGAACTGGGTTGGCCGACGTATCCTAAAGTAGCTGCCATTTTTATCGATGATGATTGGATTAATGACCTTTCGACCGAGACCCATAATCAGTTCATACGTGCTACTGTTATTGCTCACGAACTGGGTCATTGCTATTATGGCCATCAGTACGGTCGTGGTGCTGCAACTACCTGGCAGCAGGAGTATGATGCCGATGTTTATACCGGGCAAGCCATGTGTAAACTGGGGGCTTCTCTTGCGGAGGTAAAAGAACTTTTCTACAAAATTTCCGACTATTCTTATAGTGGTGTTGAAGATCCTGACAGCCATCCCTCTCTTCCGTACCGGTTGGAAGCTGTCAGTAAAGGTTGGTACTCAGCAAATTGTCAAAACGAAAACTTTGACGGGCAACCGCAATCCAAATGGCTTATTGCTGCAAATTTCAAAACAGTATGTTGGGCCTGCAGTGAAGTTCAAGGTGGTTATTCTACTTTTGGGGCCATTGCATTAAAAGATGATGATGGCAGCTACGGCATCTCTGCAAATTACGGCACGCAATATGCCGCTGAGTCGAGAGCTATGAATGAATGCGGATGGGGTTGCAGAGTAATTTTTAGATTTCAGAACTCATGTGGTGTTCTGGTGGCTGATGATTTTGGGAATTGGAGCGCTGCCTCGGGTAATACAAAAAATGAAGCAGAATGGAATGCAGCATCGCAGTTTGCGAGATAGCTTATTCCCGAATACACTTACTATAGATTCATTCCGAATGATTTATAAATTTTCATATTAATCTCCTCCCCCCATGGCAACAAACATCGAAGAATCCCAGGCCCAGGCGCTCGCCCTCGTTCAGGAAATTGAGGCGGCGGCAGCCCGTACCAACGAAATGCATGAACATCTGGCCACGCTCAACGACCAGATGGAGTCCTTTCACGACCAGTCCTCCACCCTCCACGACCAGACCCTAGCACTGCACGACCAGACGGCAGACCTCCACGATCAGACGATGGCCCTGCATGATCAGACGGCCACCCTGCACGACCAGACGGCTGACCTTCACGATCAAACCCTCGCGCTGCACGACCAGACCGCCGACCTTCATGATCAAACCCTGGCCCTCCACGACCAGTCTGCCGACCTTCACGATCAAACGCTGGGCCTTCATGACCAGACGGCTGACCTTCACGATCAAACCCTGGGTCTTCATGACCAGACCGCTGATCTCCACGATCAGACCTCCGACCTTCATGACCAGACTTCCAGTCTCCATGACCAGACGTCCGATCTTCACGACCAGACCTCGACCCTGCATGACCAGACGTCGGACCTCCACGATCAGACTTCCACGCTCCATGACCAAACCTCCGACATACACCAGCAGACCGTTACCCTGCATGACCAGACCGCAGACGTTCACCAGCAGACGGTGACCCTTCATGACCAGACCTCGGAGATCCACCAGCAAACGGTCGGTCTTCACGACCAGACCTCGGAAGTGCATAACCAGACTGTCGCCCTCCATGACCAGACGGCCGACTTTCATGCGCAGACGCAGACGCTGCATGACCAAACCAATGATCTCCATACCCAGACCAACGATCTCCACGATCAGACCCTGGGTCTGCACGACCAGACCTCTACCCTCAGAGATCAGACCACCGAACTGCATGATCAGTCTTCCACCCTCAGGGACCAGACCTCCGAACTGCATGACCAGTCCTCTGACCTTCATTCTCAGATCGACCAGCTCAAAAACTCCGGCGAGAACCTGGTCCACGATATTGAAGGACTGTTCCAGAATTCCACCGACCTGAAAAACAATATTGAAGGCCTTTTTGATGACAGCTCCAACCTGAAGGAGAACATTCAGGGCGTCTTACACAGTGCGGAAGATATTCATTCCAATATCACCGATATTTTCAACCAGTCGAGGGACCTCCTGAGTGGTATCGATGGCCTGTTCGGAAACGCCAAGGACCTCTTGTCGGGCATCATGGATAACAAGAGCCAGTCCGACAGCGTATTGGGTGAGATCCAGGGTGCACTGGAGACGGCGATGAAGATTATTGAGACCTTGTCAGCATTGGGAGGACTCTGATCCACGTGTCCCGAAAATTATTTGCTGCCCTATATGAAAGACTTATGCTGGTGAACGACCAGCTGAGTTATCATCCGGGGGGTATTATCTCCACCCTCCACGTTTTGTCCCACATACCTGGTTTCAACAAAGAAACGAGCCTGCTCGACATCGGCTGCGGGAACGGAAGTACTATAGGATTGCTGAAAAAGCTGGGGGTGAGGAATGTGACGGCCATGGACAGAAATCCAGGGGTGGTCCGGCACATTGCCGGCAAATATCCAGACATACCTGTGTTTAGCAGTTGGGACAGTTTGTTGAATGAGGCTGGACCTATAAATGTCATTCTTCTTGAAAGTGTGCTTTCCTTTAATAATGATGAAGAATGCAAGAACCTCGGAACCAGCCTCCTGCACCTGAAAGAGACCAAAGGACTGAAATTCATAGGACTGGTGGACTATTACGCTGTCGATCCTCTTCCTGAAGATTTCACCCTTGCCATGGCCAGGGTTTTTGGGATCAAAAAGATCAGGGATAAAAACATGGTGCTGGAATGGATTTATTCTCTGAAAAAAAAGGATGCAATACAGTACTGGGAAGAATGCACTTTTCGTGTGGACCTGAAAGAAAAATATGTTAAAGATCAGCAGTTTAATAAGTTACTGGCGGATCCATGGTTTCAGGACTGGGCTCTTCGAGAACCCAAGGCCAGGGAACTGTTGGGAACCTTTATTGATGAGATGACAGGCTTGTTCAAACGATTCGAGGATCACCTCATGCGTTTTGAGTGCGTCATCGCGCTTTGACCGGCTGGCCGGCTCATTTGACGGTCTGTGATAAACCCATGGCTTTTTTGCTGATCTCCAGGATGGTGCTTTTGAGATCAGGGGTCGCAGTGTTCAGGGCGTTTAGGGCGCTACCCGAGGTCGAAGGCGTTTCAGTGATGTTATGGGATTTCAGGTAGGAGGCTTTGTACTCTTCGAAGTTGTTGTTGAAATACTCTTTGGTCCTGATCTCATCGATCAGTTCTCCATGGATTTTTCCCTGCCTGACGACCACTTCATTTTTCTCCCATTCCGCCTTTACCAAAGCATCCCAATATCCTGGTTTGTCGGAGACCAGGTTGCCCTGTTCATCGAAACAACTTTTTATTCGCCCGGTGCCATGATCTGCGAAGGTGAGGGTGGAGAGCATGCCTGTTTCATGGGGAGGCCTGGGATACACCATCTTCACCTTACCAAACTGATCCACAATAAGTTCGGTGCTTACAAGGCTGTCGTTGACTTTGAAAACAGTGGCATCATCCGGGTTAGCGTCAGGGACATAGGTGTTGATAATATGGGAGGTGGCTGGAGGGTCAAAGGCGACGGATTGCTGGTGGTGATGGGCGGCAGCATATTGGGCTATGCCGCCTCCCAGTGAATGTCCGGTCTGGATGAAGGTGGCGTCGGGGTATTTCTCCTTCATCATCTGGGTGAACTGATCTCCCAGCGCAAACTGCTCAGGCAGGGGAGGCTGGCCTATATGTGCCCCGGATTGTAGCTGACTGCCGGCGATCCCGGCATCGGTGCCCATGTCTTTCCAGTTGAAACCATGTTTCCCGTCATAAATGAATTCCCCCGGCCTGGGGTTTTCGAGTCCCACATCGGTGGGCTCGGTGCCTCTGTGCGCTATAATGATGGGAGAATCGGCCTGCCCTTTGATCCTGTAGGCGACGCCGTAGTAACCCACGTCATGATCTTCACCGGAGGTTGTAAAGACCCCAAGTACTTCAAGGTTACTGTTTTCCGGCGGCTGTGCATTGTCCTGGTAGCTGTATTCAGCCATCTGCAGGAGTTGTCCGGGAGTTATGTCCATTGGATTCAAATGTTGCTGGTAATTAACAATATGTGTCGTAAGGATCCTTTCTAAGTACTGGACGCGGCATCATGGGCATGGCGCTCAGCGTCGTCAGCGGATCTTCCTGCTTCACGGGCGCTGCCGGTAGCTTCCTTTTCAGCCTGTTCTGCTTCCCTGGCGGCGGTCTCAGCCTGGTGCTGGTAAGACTGTGCCTGGTTTTTGTACTGTTCAATCTCATGTACTTCGCTAACAGCCTGGTCTTTCAACCTCATCACTTCTTCGGCGTGAGCCGTGATCTGGTCGAGCGCTGAGGTGATGCTCTGAAGAGATTCATTCATATGGTTCTGAGCTTCCATAATATCCGACAAGGACTGGTTGATTTGTTGTTGTTCCTCCTGGGCGCTGGAGAGCAGGTTGTCCATGGTGGACTTATCAGATTGAAATTCACTGAGAAGCTGATCCGAAGTTGTCTTGATCTCCTGAATCCCCGCAAAAAGGGTATCGCTTTCAGTCTTGGTGGATTGAATCTCTCCCAGAACGGTATCTCCCTGGTTCTTTGTTTCTGTCAGCTCACTGAGTAGGGTTTCGGAAGCGGACCTGTCGTTCTGGATTTCGGCGAGCAACGAAGAGGAGAGGTTCTTCTCTTCCTGCACTTCAGCAAGCAGGCTGTTGGAGTTGTCCCTGTCCTGCTGGATATCAGCTACCATGCTCTCACTCTGGCTCTTGTCGTTCTGGATCTCAGCAGCTATGTTCTGTACACCAGTCCTTTCTTCTTCAATTTCAGAGAGCAGGGTGGCGCTCCCTGACCTGTCTTCCTGGATTTCGGAAATAAGGTTGTCGGAGGTGTCTTTGGTAACCTGAATCTCTTCCAGCAGATTCTTCGAAACATCGCTCTGACTGTTCATTTCTTCCACCAGGGAGGTGGCATGGTCAGCGTTGTCCTGGATTTGTTGTACCACCTGGGTCGATTGGTCATGGTCATTCTGGATCTCCTGCACCACCACTTCGGTCTGGTCTTTATAGGTTTGGATCTCCTGAACAAAGGCTTCCGACTGTGATTTGTCATTCTGGAGGTCATTCAGGATGGCATCTGAGTTGTGATGGTCCTCCTGCATTTCATTGACCAGGCTTTCGCTTAGTGCCTTGCTTTGTTGTATTTCACCCGACAAGGCATCGGTGGATTGTTTCTCTGCCTGAATATCACCGACCAGGGTCTCGGCTGTAGCTTTATCGCCTTGAATTTCTGCAATCAGGTTCGAGGCAGACTGTTGTTCATTCAGGAGTTCCTGAAGGAAGCTTTCGGACTGCTGTTTGTCAGCCTGGATATCAGAAACGAACGATTCAGCCGATTGTTTATCCTGTTGTATTTCGCCGAGGAGGTGGTCGATATTTGATTTATCGGATTGAATCTCATTGAGGAGCGCATTTACCTGTGTACTGCCATCCTGTATTTCGGCGGTCAGGTGACTGGCATTCTCTTTTTCCTGCTGGAGTTCTGAGATCAAGGCATCCACATTTTGGCGGTCTTCCTGTATTTCATTGATGATCTGATCGAGGCTGCCTTTTTGTTCCTGCACCTCTGAGACCAGGGCGTCCAGCATTTCCTTCTGCTGTTGGGCTTCAGCGATGATCTCGGAAAATGCATTGGGATCATAATCCTGGTTGGCTCCTTGCTGGGTTTCAGCTCTCAGGGCTTCTAATTCCTGGCGAAGTTCGTTGTTTTCATTCCGGTACAGGTCGAGTTCTGAACGAAGTGCCTGTAACTCCTCGAGGATGGGATTCAATAATGCCTCGAAATCCATGTTGGTGATTGCTGTCATGTGTGCTCTTAATGATGTTAAATGAACTGGGTTGTAACGGGGAAGGGGAACATTATTGTTGCTTCAAAGAATATGCCAGAACCAGTGGAAATTTTACAGGAAGTATGTAAGGTGCTGGTTTTTAACCACTGAATCCAAGATAGAGCGTAAAGAAAGAAACCTTGAAAAACCGATCCCCACTGCTCTGCGTTGTATTTCCATCTATCATTAAAGAACTCTCCTGCTTAATCTTGGTTTTTGTATACGTAAAATAAGATAGCCCAAGTTCTGTCTTTGGACTTAGTTTGATGCCAATCCCAACGTTAAGGCAAAAGTTGGGGGCTGAAACATATTTAATCTCCTTTTTATAGTCATCCGATTCAATGTTGAGTTTGGATGGGATAAGCACATTTGGTCCTGCATTTACTTTAAGATAAGCCCCTCTGACGTCGGAGTTCTTCCCGCCTACATAGAATCCTCCTAAAAAGGAAATATTCTGATAATTAGGATAACTGAATTCCAGATCCGAATATCCGTACTGAAGGTACAAATCTTCGATATCTTCTTTGTATGCCTTTGTTGTCCAGTTGATTGTATAATCCAACTGGAGACATCCTCCAAAGCTTTTATTCCTTGAGGGGAACCGGGATTCAACACCAAATCCCATTCCCACTGAAGCTGAGGCACCATCTTCGTAATCGAAATGATTGGTGGCGTAGTCGAAGGTGGGAAATACTCCGGTAACCCTGAAAAAAGGGCCATATTCCCGGGAAGACCTTGGAGGTTCATTTTTTTGTGCTTGACTAGTTAAGCAACAGAATATCAGAATAATAAGTGGGAACATTCTTTTCGTAAACGACTGAAAGTGCAAAGGTTTCATGATATTTGTTTTAGGTTATAAAGCCTGCAATATCTATCCTTATGATGTAAAAATAGAATAATCGGACTGTGAATGCAAATAATTTGTGCATGATTGGCCTTTACAATGCTGGTAAATAAGAATGGGACCAGCTGGGGAATTTTAAAAGCCCTGCATGATTCCATGCCTCGCTTTAGTTGCGATCAGCCTCCAATTCCCACTTTTTTATACCTTTGCCCTCTTTTCTAACCTTACTCTGTATGAAGCAACTCATTGAATGTGTTCCGAATTTCAGCGAGGGCCGAAACATGGCCGTCATAAAAACCATCACCGACCAGATTGAAACTGTGGAAGGGGTCCGTCTCCTCGACGTGGACCCGGGCAAGGCCACCAACCGTACCGTGGTGACTTTCGTGGGAGAACCGGAAGCTGTGATCGAAGCTGCCTTTCTGGCTGTAAAAAAAGCTTCTGAGATCATCGATATGCGTTTCCATAAAGGAGAACATCCTCGTTTCGGGGCTACCGACGTTTGTCCGCTGGTGCCGGTGGCCGGGATCACCATGGAAGAAACTGCCCAGTATGCCCGTAAACTGGCTGAACGTATTGGAAATGAACTAAATATACCTGTATATTGTTATGAGAATGCCGCCTTCACGGCAGAACGCCGCAACCTGGCCAACTGCAGGGCAGGGGAGTATGAAGGTCTGCCTGAAAAGCTGAAAGATCCCCATTGGAAGCCTGATTTCGGTCTGGCAGCCTTTAATGCCACCGCAGGAGCCACTGCCGTAGGAGCCAGGGACTTCCTGGTAGCCTACAATGTCAATCTCAATACCACCTCGGTGCGCAGGGCCAACGCTATCGCCTTCGATATCAGGGAAAAGGGAAGGCCAGTGAGGGAAGGTAACCCCATCACAGGCAAGATCAAAAAAGATGAACATGGAAAAGAGATCTGGATGCCTGGCTCCCTCAAAGCCTGCAAAGCCATCGGATGGTTTATCGAAGAATATGGCATCGCACAGATCTCCATCAACCTGACCAATATCAGCATCACCCCGGTGCACGTGGCTTTTGAGGAGGCCTCGCGAAAAGCCATGGAAAGAGGCCTTCGGGTCACCGGGTCGGAGCTGGTGGGGCTCATACCCAAAGGGGCTATGATAGATGCCGGTAAATATTTTCTGAAAAAGCAAAACCGTTCGGTGGGGGTATCGGAAGAGGAGATCATCAAGATTGCCGTCAAGTCACTCGGCCTTGACGACCTGAAACCATTCAATCCCAAGGAAAAGATCATTGAATACCTGTTGGAGAACCCTGCCGACAGGAAGCTGGTGAGCATGTCGCTCACGGGTTTTGTCGACGAGACTGCCTCTGAGTCACCTGCCCCCGGCGGCGGATCTATATCGGCAGCCATGGGCGCCATGGGCGTCTCATTGGCTACCATGGTGGCCAACCTTTCCTCCCACAAGGCCGGCTGGGACGACCGCTGGGAGGAGTTCTCCGTCTGGGCTGAACGAGGACAAGCCATCAAGGATGAGCTGCTCCATCTTATCGATGAGGACACCAGGGCTTTTAACCGCATCATGGACGCTTTCGCACTTCCCAAAGGAACTGAAGAAGAGAAGGAAGCTCGTCACCAGGCTGTGCAGGAAGCCACCCGCTATGCCATAGAAATCCCTTTCAGGGTGATGAAAAAATCATTCGAGAGCCTGGAGATCATCAAAGCCATGGCAGAGACAGGGAACCCAAACTCCGTCTCCGACGCAGGCGTGGGAGCCCTGGCAGCACGGTCAGCCGTGATGGGAGCCTTCCTGAATGTAAAGATCAACGCATCAGGTCTCGAGGATAAAGCCTATATGAACGATATCCTCCTTCAAGGCAAAGAAATAGAACAAAAGGCCATGGAACAGGAGGCTGCCATCCTGGCCCTCGTCAATGAAAAGATCAGGTAATCAACCATTAATAAATCATCCATGAAAAAATTACTGTTTTTCACTCTGCTGGTCATCGCCTTTATTACTCAGGCAACGGCCCAGAACAAGTACCGTTATGTATCGGTCCCCAACGACCCCATGAAGGTCCGGATCTACACCCTCGACAACGGGCTTAAAGTGTATCTTTCCGTCTATAAAGATGCACCTCGCATTCAAACTATGGTGGCCGTACGGACGGGCTCCAAGAACGATCCTCACGACAACACCGGTATGTCGCATTACCTCGAGCACATGATGTTCAAAGGGACAGATCATTTCGGTACCCGTGACTTTGCCAAAGAGCAACCCTATCTGAACCAGATTGAGGACCTCTTCGAGAAGTATCGTTCCCTCACCGATACCAACCAGCGGAAGGCCGTTTACCATGTGATCGACAGCATCTCGGGTGTCGCCGCCGGCTTTGCCATCGCCAACGAGTATGACAAGATGCTGGGTGTGATGGGTGCTAAAGGTACCAATGCCTTCACTGGATCAGAGATGACCGTGTACATCAACGACATCCCGTCCAATCAACTGGACAGATGGCTGGCAGTGGAATCCGAGCGGTATCGCAAACCGGTGTTCAGGCTGTTTCATACTGAACTCGAGACCGTTTATGAAGAGAAGAACATGTCGCTTGACAGCGATGATGACAAGCTTTGGGAAGCGCTGTATTCAGGACTGTTCCAGAAGCATACCTACGGGACCCAGACTACCATCGGTACCGTGGAGCACCTGAAGAATCCTTCTCTGAAGGCCCTCAGGGCGTATTACGAATCACGCTATGTGCCCAACAATATGGCCATCATCCTCAGTGGAGACTTCGACCCCGAACAGGCCATCGCCGCCATCGATGCCACCTTTGGCAAGCTCCCCATGAAAAAGATCATCCCCTTTGTACCCGCGGTGGAAGATCCTATCACCAAACCTCTGGTCAAAGAGGTGCTCGGACCCGATGCTGAGTCCATGGTGCTCGGATTTCGTTGTGGTGGTGCCGATACCCGTGATGAAGATATCCTCGACATGATCTCTCAGATCATGAACAACGGGACTGCCGGCCTGGTAGACCTCAACCTGATCCAGGACCAGAAAGTGCTGGAGGCCAACGTTTGGGCCGACAATATGAAAGATTATTCAGCCCTTATGATGATGGGGAAACCCAAGCAGGGACAATCCCTCGAACAGGTCAGGGATGAACTTCTCGGGCAGCTGGAGCTGGTCAAGCAGGGCAAGTTCCCCGACTGGATGCTGCCGGCCATCATCAACGAGATGAAACTGAACCGCATCAAAAGGCTGGAGTCTAATATGGGCAGGAGTTTTGTGATGATGGGCTCTTTCATTTTCGATGAAAATTGGGAGAAACAGGTCGAATATATCGACCGCCTGAGCAAGATCACCAAAAAGGATATTGTCGATTTTGCCAATGCCAACTTCAAGAACAACTATGTCATTGTTTATAAAAAGACCGGTGTGGCACCCGAGGTGAACAAGGTCACCAAACCCAAAATCACCCCGGTGGAGATGAACCGTGATGAGACCAGCGACTTCGTGAAGAAGATCAGTAGCATGGAACCCAAGCCTATTGAACCGGTGTTTATTGACTACCAGAAGGATATCGTGAATGACAAGATATCCGGCAACCTTCCGCTCTACTACCTGAAGAATAATGAGAACAGCACCTTCAACCTTTATTACCTCTTCGATATGGGGACCAACCACAACAAACTGCTGGGATTGGCCCTGGATTACCTGAACTACCTTGGCACGTCCGTCTATAACCCCAAGGCCTTCAAAGAAGAACTCTACAAGGCAGGGTGCAGCCTATACTTCAACGCCGGTGCCGATCAGGTGTATGTGAGCCTCAACGGCCTCAGCGAAAACCTGGAGAAAGGACTTTCATTGTTTGAAAGCCTCCTGAAAGACCCGGTGGCCAACAAGGAAGCCCTTTCTAACCTGGTGGCCGATATCCTGAAAAAGCGTTCCGACGATAAGTTGTCGAAACAGACCATCCTCTGGAGTGCGCTTACCAACTATGGTATCTATGGTGATAAATCTTCCTTCACTAATATTCTCTCTGAATCTGAGTTGAAAAGTATTGATCCTGAACAGCTTCTGACAGTCATCAGGGAGTTGAACTCCTATCCTCACAGGGTGATGTACTATGGTACACACCAGGTGCCTGATTTGAAAAAGGTGGTCCTGAAGTACCATCAGCTGCCCAAGGTGATGAAAACCATTCCCCAGGAGACAAAGTTCGTCGAGCAGGAGAATTCGCAGAACAAGGTATATGTGGTCGACTACGACATGAAACAGGTGGAGATCCTTTGCCTGTCCACTTCCGATAAATATGACAAGACGGCTATTCCTGCCATCAGGATCTTCAACGAGTACTTTGGCGGAAGCATGGCCTCCATCGTCTTCCAGGAGCTTCGTGAAGCCCGTGCCCTGGCATATAGCGCCTATGCCGGCTACCGCGGACCCACGCGTCCCGACCGCAGAAACTATATCTTCGCCTATATCGGAACTCAAAATGACAAACTTCCGGAAGCCATGAAAAGCATGATGAGCCTCTTCAACAGCATGCCCGAGTCACCCAAGAGCTTCCAGGAGGCCAAAGATGCCGTCATCAACAAGATCAGGACAGAGAGGATCACCAAGACCAACATCCTGTTCAACTATGAAAGTGCCCGCCGTTTCGGGCTTACCTACGATATCCGCAAGGATGTGTATGAGAAGGTCCCTGCCATGCAATTCACCGATCTCAAGACCTTTGAGGAGCAACGCATGAAGAACAAGAACTTCAACATCATGGTCCTGGGGAAAAAGGATGAATTGGATATCAAAGAACTGGAGAAGTATGGTCCTGTGACCTTCCTGACCCTGGAACAGATATTCGGATATTAAAATATAACCTATCCGGTCAACAGGCATGTTTATGAAAAAATGAGCACAAGGGGAAAGGAAAATAAACCACATATCGGCATCTTTGGACAGAGAAACTTCGGTAAAAGCTCTCTGATCAACCTTCTTGCCGGCCAGGAGATCGCCATTGTTTCTGATACTCCTGGCACCACCACCGATCCTGTGAAAAAGTCGATGGAAATTCCCGGCCTTGGTCCGGTCATTCTCGTTGATACCGCAGGTATCGATGATCTGGGAGAGCTGGGTCGCAAGAGGGTGGGCAAGACTATGGAGGTGCTGCAGACCCTCGACCTGGGTATTCTGCTGCTCACGGAAAACCGCCTGGAACAGCCGGAAGAGGACTTGATTAGAGCATTTGAGGAAGCCGACCTGCCGTATTTCTTTATCCATAATAAGTCAGATATTCATCCTTTGGACCATGGCTTTAAGTTGAAGCTTGAGCATAGGTTCGGGGTACCGGTCTTGTCATTCAGTGCCAGGCAACAGACGAACCTGCAGGATCTGATCAACACATTCAGGGATTTGGTCCCCGAAACTGCTTATACCAAAAGGGCCTTGGTAGGAGACCTGATCGCACGGGGTGATGTCGTGCTCCTGATTACTCCCATTGATAGCGAAGCTCCGGAAGGTCGTATGATCCTCCCTCAGATGCAGGTAATTCGTGACGTCCTCGACCACGACGGGGTGACTGTGGTCTGTAAGGAGACAGAGGTGGAGGCCATGATCCGGCAGATGAAGCCCAAACCTTGCCTGGCCATCACCGATTCCCAGGTCTTTCCCAAGGCAGATGCTTACATCCCCAAGGACATCCCCCTGACGAGCTTCAGCATCGTCCTCGCCAGGCAAAAAGGGGATTTCAGCAACTACCTCAAAGGGACTCCGGCGATATCCGATTTAAAGGACGGCGATAAGGTCCTCATCCTGGAATCCTGTACCCACCATGTTTCATGTGACGATATAGGAAGGGTGAAGATCCCCCGATGGCTGAGCAACTTTACCGGGAAAAAACTTGATTTCGAGGTGGTGGCAGGATTGAACAAGCTTCCCGACGACCTGAAGTCCTATGCCCTGGTCATACAATGTGGTGGCTGTGTCATCACCAGGAAACAGGTGGTCAATCGAATCCGCATGGCCGTAAAGGCAGGAGTGCCGGTGACCAACTATGGCATGGCCATCGCCTGGGTTCATGGAATCTATCACCGGGCCGTTGCTCCTTTCATAAAAACAGGCGAGAGTACAGGGGATTATTTGTAGATGCCCCCTCCCGGCCTCCCCCTACAAGGGGAGGAGGAAAGTGCGAGTGTAAGTACTTAGAATTGGGCAGGAAGAAGTGCAGTGATCTAGAAATCCAAGGTATTTCGTAGCCATCTTGAGTGACACATACAGTATTCACCTCCCCCTGTTGGGGGAGGCCGGGAGGGGGCAGATAGGGGCAGTGTAAGTGTGAGTGCTTGGAAGAGGAGGGAAAGAGAGGATGTCTTTACCAAAAATGGATGTTGAACTGAATCTCAATGATCGTTGAGTCCCCTTTATTTGTAATTTCGAACAGTTCCCTGACATCTGAGAATTGAGTTCAACCTTTTCTCGGGTTGTTCCGGGAAACCTTAATGAAACACAATGAACATCATCATCACGGGAGCAGGAAGGGGTCTGGGACTGGAGCTGGTTAAAGCATTCTCTGAAGAGCCTGATAATCATATTATTGCTATCTCAAGGAACATCCGCAGGATTGATCACCTGGTCACCTCGGGCCGGCAACAGAAGCTGTTGTTCTCGACAGTGACACCGTATTCCTTTGACCTTGTCCACGGTGACTATTCTGAGCTGGCCGCATTTGTCAATCTTCATTTTACCCGCGTCGACATCCTGATCAATAATGCAGGGCTGCTCATCAACAAACCCTTTGAGGAGTTGAAAACGGAGGATTACCAGAACATGATGGATACCAATGTCAGATCGGTGGTGCTGACCATTCAGACCTTGTTACCTAAGCTGGGAAAGGGCAGCCATATTGTGAATATCAGCAGCATGGGCGGGTACCAGGGAAGTGTTAAGTTCAAAGGCCTGTCATTGTATTCAGCCAGTAAGGGGGCAGTCAGTATCCTTACCGAATGCCTGGCTGAAGAATTCAAAGAAAAAGGGATCTTCGTCAATGCATTGGCCCTGGGATCGGTTCAGACCGAGATGCTGGAGGAGGCCTTTCCGGGCTACCAGGCTCCCGTGACGGCCAGAGATATGGCTACCTTCGTTTCCAATTTTGCCAAATCCGGCCATTGCTTTTATAACGGCAAGGTCTTGCCTGTGGCACTGACAACTCCTTAGAATGGAGCTCTCAAGTGCAAGGTCTTCCGATTGAGTGATGCTTCCCGGAGAGGACACTTTACTATTGATCATTTTGGAATTTGACTGTTTTTTCTATATATTTGAAAAATATAGTTTTAGTATTAGTTTGCATTTGTCAAACCAAAGATAACCAAGTAGTTAGTTGAATCTCATTTTAACGAACATGAGAAACACCTTCCTTTGTACATTAATTATAGCTGCCATTCTGGTGCCAGTACTCTCATCAGCTCAACCTTGCCAGAATATCCAAGGGCAGGTAGTGTATCTGAATGATGGGTACACCCCTCTTTATGGAGTGAACGTACAACTAAGGACGGCCGGAGGACAGCTGATTGAGGAATCGGTTACAGATTACCAGGGCCGGTTTGGGTTTTGTCAGCAGGAGAGTGGTGATTATCTTATCACCATTACATCCGACCGGCCTGCAGGTGGAATCAACGCTGTTGATGCACTTCAGGCTGCCAAACATTATATTGAATTGATCAGCCTGACAGGTTTACAATATCTGGCTGCTGATCTGAATGGGAGTGGATATATCAATTCAGTCGATGCTCTGTTGATTCTGAAAAGGTACGTTGAGTTTATCCCTACTTTCATTGTAGGTGATTGGTTGTTCGAAGCAGATACCGTATCTGTAGATCAGGGTACTACAGTGTCCACGATCATCCACGGACTTTGTTACGGAGACGTTGATGCTTCCTTCATTCCGGAGCCTTGTTCACCCTTGCCCTCACAGGCTAATGCAGGTCCTGACCAGACTGTACAGGTTGCAGTGGTGACTCTTGCAGCCGATATTCCTTCTGAAGGTATCGGTAATTGGACCGTTATACAGGGTGTAGGAGGAGTGTTTCAGGACCCTGCTGATCCCCAGACCGTGTTCACAGGTCTGCAGGGTACAGTGTACTCCCTGGTTTGGAGTGTTTCGACTCTGTGCACGACTTCCACGGATACGGTTTTCATTACACTCGATACAAATATTACCTGTCCGCCATGTCCGGGACTGCCAATTATTGACTATTCAGGTCAGACCTATCATACAATTTTAATCGGAGACCAATGCTGGCTCAGAGAGAACCTGAATATCGGAGTCATGGTGATCTCAACAACAACAATGGGTAATCATTCTGATTGTGCTGATAACGGGATTGTTGAGAAGTATTGTTATGATAACGATCCTGTGAATTGTGAGATCTATGGTGGATTATATGACTGGCACGAGATGATGGGTTATGTTACTACACCGGGAGGTCAGGGAATCTGTCCCGCCGGCTGGCATATTCCCCTTGACCAGGATTGGTGTGAGTTGACGACATTTCTTGATGCGACGGTGAATTGTAATTCAACCTACCTGAGCGGGATATCTGTCGGGGTAAAAATGAAAGAAGAAGGTACCGACCACTGGTTCCAGGCAGAATATCCCCCTACCAATGAAAGTTGTTTTACTTCATTGGGTGCAGGATATCGACAGGGCAACGGCGTGTTTAATTTTCTTCAATCATTTAATTACCTGTGGTCATCGGATGTTTCTTCCAACCCAAATGCTTACAACAGATATTTGTATTACAACTACAGGTCTGTCGGACGGGGTTCAACCAATAAAAATGGTGGCCTGTCGGTCCGTTGTATAAAAGATGAGTAATAGCCTTTTATCTGTTAAACATGAGGTCAGTTTTTCAGTTTGCAAGTAATTGATTCACTGGTACATTGCTACACTGGAACACTGGTACACTGATTCACTGGTACACTGATTCACTGATTCACTGTCCCTCCCATCACCCCCGCATGTATCCCTTCCCCGGTGCTGCCTCCCTGTATATCGAGGTAGTCGCTCATCAGGGCTTCATGAAGGAATTCCCTGTACCGGGCTTCATCACTTGCCAGGAACGCTGCTCTGGCAAATACCAGCTTGCTTAGGGTGGAGCCATGGGTGGCACGTGGAAGGTAATAGTTGTAATTCACTGAAAGATAATCAGGTGGAAGCCGGTATCCGAGACGTTCCAGCACGGTGGTGATCACTTCTTCCTCAAGATTGTAGAAAAGCTGCAGAACATCAGCCTGTTTGGAGACCTTGAAAGAATCAGGGCTCAGCCCTTCTGCCTTCAGGATGCGGTCGAGCCGGCTCAGGTCAGGGTACTTTTTCCGGTACTTTTCCCAATCCAGTTCTCTCAGATCGAGATATCCTTCGAACTGCTCTATCAGTCCTGACGCATGGACCGGTATGGCCATCTTAACTGAAATCTCTTTCCAAAAAAGGAATTCGTCACCGGTGATGTGGTTATAGATTTTAATCTCCGGGTGGTTCTCCAGTATGCCGGTGAAGGTCTGCAACAGCCAGGCCAGCATGACATTGGTGTAAGCATTGTTGCAGAGCCCTGCTTCTTCCTTATTAGGATGTTTTTCATGAAACTCATCCGGTCCCATCACCCCGGATAGGTCATAGCGCTGCCTGTTTTCATTCCACTTTACGGCTGAGGCCCAGAACCGGAGAATTTCCGTGATCATCTCGCCTCCTTCCCGCAGGAGAAAGGATTTGTCCATGGTCCATTCATCGTATCGGAGCACGTTAAGGGCAATGGCCAGGCTGACATGCCTTTGCAGCCGCGAATGGTCAGGGTCCCATTTCCCTGAAACCGGGTTCAGATGCCTCTTTTGGGTCTCTTCTGTTCCCCGGGAAGCACTCTGCCAGGGGTACAAGGCCCCGGCGAAGCCTTCCCCTGCAGCGTTCCTCCTGGCCTGCTCCAGCCGATGGTACCGGTACATCAGCATGGCCCGGGCCACATCCGGGAAATGACGGGCATAGAACGGGAAGATGAAGAGTTCATCCCAGAAGATATGGCCCCTGTAAGCTTCTCCGTGAAGCCCGCGGGCAGGGATGCTGCTGTCGGTCTGAACATTATGTGGAGAAAAGGAAATTAGCAAATGATAGGTGTTCAGGCGCAGCATCTTTTCATTGACCTTGTCTTCCAATGGTTTTGGCATGGCCTTGTCCCAGAGTGGTTCCCATTCGCTGCTGCTGGATTCGAGCAAGACCTTGAATCCCGCAGCGGCCAGCTGACGGTTCTCGGCTGCGGCAATAATGGATACATTGTCCTCAGGATCGAGGTGTAAAGTGATGGTCTTTTCAAGGGTCAGGGTCTGATCATGGTGCAGGGCTGTTGTAAAAATCTGGTAAACAGAATCTTCTGTGGTGATGTCTTGTTGGGTTACGGAGTGTGGCGCCCCATCCGTCAGTATTTTGTGGGTCATCCGGACCTCCAGCCGGCGTCCGCTTTCGCTGGTCCTGCCGGTCCAAAGGCAGTGTGTCCCTTCATGAACCGTTCCGGTGACCGCCCAGTGGCGGTTGGAGAGTTCACGGTACCGGGGCACTCCTTCGTTGCAAATGTTTCCTGCTATACCGCTTCGTATACTGAAGAAATCATGATCTTGACCGGGTGTCACCGAGTACTGTTGGACCAAAAGATGAGGGTTTTCCATGGAGACAAACCGCCGGGAACAGATCCTGAATGAATGACCCTGGGTATCGCTGAGCATGGCTTCCATGGTCAGAAGGCCGTTGCGAAGGTCAAGATTTCGCTGGAGATCATGAACGACCAGATCATAATCGTCCAGCCAATGGTCTTCCAGGATGCCTATCTTTATTTCCAGAACATCCGGGCAGCGAACCAGGTCCTCATTGTCGAGGACGACTTCCTGGATGTTGGTAGTGAGCTTGTTATACAGACCGGCCATATAGAGGCCCGGGTAAGAGCCTGCCTTGTCGCGTACACCATCCAGGGATCCCCTGCAGGCAAAGTACCCGTTGCCGGTAGTGAGCAGGGTCTCCAGGTGTCTTTCCTTACCGGGCAGGATCCCCCTGAAACTCAAGATCCAGTCCTCGTCTTTCTTTCCCCGTGAGAAAAAGGGTCTCAGGTCTTCCAGCTTTAGTTTCTCCAGGTCTTCCACCACCAGGCCGGCACCGGCTTCTTTCAATTGACAGTGATTGTTTTCACGGGCCAAACCTATGACCAGCCCAAAATTCCCGTCAGCAGCTGCCCTGACTCCTGACCAGGCATCTTCAATGACTACTGCTTCTCCCGGGGTGACCAGCAGGCTGGACGCTGCCAGGAGGAAGATGTCGGGTGCCGGCTTGCCCGGCAGTTTCTTTTCCAGAAGGGTGTTGCCATCCACGATGACGTCCATCATGTGAAGAAGACCGGCTCTTTCCAGGATCTCACGGCAGTTGCGGCTGCTGGAGGCGACGGCAGTGAAAAGACCTGCTTTTCGTGCTTCCCTGAGGAATGTTATGGTAGATTCAAAGACCTCCACTCCTTCCGCCGAAAGGACTTCATGAAACACCTGGTTTTTCATGTTGCCCAGGGCACAGATGCTGTCCATCCCCGGCTCGTCATCCTTTTCTCCGTAAGGCATAATGATGTTCCTGGAAGTAAGAAAGGCACGGACACCCTCATACCGGGTCCTCCCGTCGACATAATGTCGGTAATCCTGCTCCGGGTCGAAGGGAGGCAGGTCTTTCCTTTCTTTCATCCCATAACCTTCCAGGAAGCGGTCGAACATCACCTTCCAGGCACGGCTGTGAAGTTTCGCCGTGCGGGTGATCACACCGTCGAGGTCGAAGATGATGGCTTTTATAGGCAAGGCTGGTGTGACAGGAGCGGAAAACATGGGTGTAAAGTTCAGTGATTCAGTAATATCCACCAGTAGCTAAGACCCGGGATCTCGTTGCTCAGTGGTTGCCCCAGAAGATCTCTTCCTGTTCCGTAGGGGAGGTCAAAGGGTATATTGTGTTCTGACAGGTTGTGAACCACCAGGATCTGCTCATCACGGAAGGATCTGGTGTAGAGTGATATAGAAGGATCTGGGGTCAGCTCCTGGTCCATCCACTGGAGATCGCCTCTCCCGAAACAGGGATGCCCGGCTCTTACCCGGAGCATCTGCCTGAGTCCCGCGTAAACTGTAGGCTGCCAGCCACCCTCAACAGGATGCTGGAGAGGATGGTCCTCCCAGTTTACAGAGCCTCTAACCAGGAAACGACTGTCATCCTTGCCTGTGGCTGAAGTCATCTGCCTGTAATAGTTTTCATCATTGGTCTTTCCAAACTCATCCCCGTAGTAGATTACCGGGGATCCCGGCAGAGTCAGCAGAAGCGAAAAGGCAAGCAGTATCTTTTGCGGGTTCTCTTGCATCAGGTCGGCCAGCCTGGCCGAGATGCCTTCTCCCTGGCGGAAATCCCAGGAAGGAAGCCTGCAGTAAGTTTCGTGCAGGTAAGATCTTTCTTCTTCACTGACGTAAACCCTTTCAAGGCTGAGTTCATCATGGCACCTCAGGAAGGTAAACCATTGGTTATCAGATTCGATGGGGGGCGTATGCTCCGTTGAAAGGATTTCCCTGACAGGGCTGGGATTTTGCTTCGACAAGGCCATGAAGATCCTGGGCATCAGCGGAAAATGATAGGCCGCGTGGCATTCGTCACCATGACCGAAGTACCTGACGACCTCTCCCGGCACCTGGCAGGCTTCCGCCAGTAGGAGGGTACCGGGCCTGACCAGGTCGAGCACGGCCCTGAAAAAGCGTATGACCTGGTGAGTCCTTGGAAGGTTTTCGCAGGAGGTGCCCTCCTCCTTCCATAAATAGGGAATGGCATCCAGTCGAAAACCGTCGACACCCTGTCGTTGCCAGAACAGGAGGATACGGCACATCTCGAGCAATACCGCCGGGTTGGCATAGTTGAGATCGGGCTGGAAATGGAAAAAACGGTGGAAATAATAGCCGTCACCTTTTTGGGTCCAGTTCGATGGTTCCAACCCCTTGAAAATCACCCGGACATTAAGGTAACGGTCAGCTTTGTTGTTCCAGTGGTAAAACCCTCGATACACAGGATCAGCGGGGTTTAATGAAGCCCTGAACCAGGGATGCTCCTCTGAGGTATGGTTGACCGCCACATCAAAGATCACCCTGATATCTCTATGGTGGGCCTCTTTCAGAAACTGAAGAAACTCTTCCTCTGGTGAGGCGGCATCCCGACTACACAATGTCTTTCGGATATGATAATGATCGCTGATGTCGAATCCGGCATCCCTCATGGGTGACTCAAGCACAGGAAGCAGCCACAGGCAGTTGATGCCGAGGTCGCAGAGATAATCCAGTTTTTGCACCAGACCCCGGAAAGTACCGTTGAACAGATCCACATAAAGGGAGTAAACCACGGCATCTTTGTACCAGTCGGCAGCTGCTCCGGCATGGCATGTAGCGCTGAAGTGGCTTCTCAACTCATCAAGAAACCTTTCCAGAAGTTCTTCTTCTCCTGGATAAAGGTCTGACCATATTGACTTCATACGCTCCGTTAAGGACATGGGATCATCATTTCTGTTCTGTCCTGCAAAGAAACATGGAATACTAATAGAATCAGCAGTTCATGTTTCGTTTTGCACCTTCGTATGGTATTCTCATTATGAGTACCTTGAATTAAAATTGCAGCGAAGGAAATGAAGAAATTGAATTTATGGTAAGTGATTACCGTAATTGTTATTACATTTACAAACATAAATATATATTTTGTTTGATTTAAGATGAATAATAAACCAAGACAACATGAAGGTCCCAAAATCATTTTTTAACTGGTTGAGTATCACTGGTTTTATTCTGGCAGTGAACAGCCTGATCCTGATACTCGTATTGTTTATTCTGAGTATCACCTCCAGGGGAAGCAGCACCTACCTGGGGATATTCACTTATATCGTACTGCCCGCCTTTCTGACCATCGGACTATTGCTCATTCCTCTGGGGATGCTCAGCAGGTTCAGGAAGAGGAAAGGGATCAAAGAGACGGACCAGAACTGGCCGGTCCTTGATCTGAACCAGAAGGGCCACCGCAACAATGTGATCAAGATCTCTATCGTTACCTTCATCTTTTTGCTGGCCTCAGCCATGGGAAGCTACCAGGCCTATCACTATACGGAGTCGGTGGAGTTTTGCGGGAAGCTGTGTCACCAGGTCATGGAGCCCGAATATACCACCTACCTGCATTCACCTCATGCCAGGGTGGCCTGCGTAGAATGTCATGTGGGTGAAGGAGCCAATTGGTACGTCAAATCGAAGCTTTCCGGCCTGTACCAGGTGTATGCGGCCATGTTCGACAAGTTTCCCCGCCCGATACCGACTCCGATAGAAGACCTGAGGCCTGCCAGGGAGACCTGTGAAAAATGCCACTGGCCGGAGAAATTCTATTCAAGAAAGCTGCGCAGCGACATGCGCTACCTCTCTGATTCAGCAAATACGGAATGGAGTTATTCCCTCCTCATGAAAATCGGACCGAATTATAACGCCCTCGGGCTCCAGGAAGGGATCCACTGGCATATCAACCCCGATGTAAGAATTGAATATATCGCTGGCACAAGGGACAGGGAGAGCATTCCCTGGGTGAAGTACACCAATGTGAAGACCGGTGTCGTCAAGATATTCCAGGATGAGGACAATATGCTGGAACCCAAAGCGATGGATACACTGGAACACCGCACCATGGACTGTATGGACTGCCATAACCGTCCTTCACATCTTTACAAATACCCCGCAAGCTATATCGACCAGGCATTGCTGGCAGGACAGATCCCCAAGGACCTCCCTTATATTAAGTCAATCGCCATGGGGGTGCTTAACCGTACCTATACCACCAAAGATTCGGCCATCCAGTTTATCCGCGACAGCATCAATGAATTTTACAAGACCATGCATCCGGAGGTGTACCAGTCCAGAAGGACCTCCATCACCCAGGCCACGGAGATGATCACCAAACAGTACTTCTTAAATGCTTTCCCCTTCATGAGGGTCGATGCGAGCAAGTACCTGAATCACATAGGTCACATGGAATCGGAAGGATGTTTCCGCTGTCATACCGACCGGCATAAGACGGAAAAAGGAGAGACGATCTCGAAAGACTGCAACCTCTGTCATACCATCATCTCCCAGGGACCTTCCTCCAATCTGGCGCAGGTGCCTATCAACCAGACCCTCGAATTTGTCCATCCCATCGATATCAACGATGGGTGGAAAAAAGGCCCTTGCAGCGACTGTCACCGGAATCTGTACGAATAGTATTCCATAGATGAGGGTACTGCTTACCGGGAGCACGGGATATATAGGGAGGAGGTTGTTGAAAGTCCTTGGAGAACAAGGGATGGAGATCATTTGTTTTGTCAGGAATGTCTCCCGCCTGAGTTATCCGGAGTTCAAGGAGTTCAAGGTGACCAGTTATGAGGTGGACCTTCTCAGGCCGGTGCCGGACCAGCTGAAAGATCTGAAGTTCGACCTGGCCTTTTACCTGGTACACTCCATGTCTTCCTCCACCCATGCTTTTATGAAGGAAGAAGCATTGAGTGCCAAGAATTTCGCAGATTATCTGCATGGAAAAGATTGTCAGCAGGTAATCTATCTTTCGGGGATTTCCAACTCACCCAAGCTCTCGAAGCATCTGCAGTCGCGCAAGCAGGTGGAAGACATACTGAGGGCTTCAGGCGTCCCTTTGACCGTGCTGAGGGCCGGTATCATCGTGGGTTCAGGCAGCGCCTCCTTCGAGATCATCCGTGATCTGATGGAGAAACTGCCCATCGTGGTGGCGCCCAAATGGGTGAAAACACGTTGCCAGCCCCTGGGTATCGCCGACCTGCTAAAATATATCGGCGGTTGTATCCTGAATCCCCGCACCTACAACGAAACCTTCGACATAGGTGGCGCAGAGATCCTGACTTACAAGAAGATGCTGTTGCAATATGCCAGGGAAAGGGGACTGAAAAGAAGGATATGGGTCATCCCCTTCATCAGTCCGAGGTTCTCCTCCTATTGGCTGTATTTTGTCACCTCCACTTCCTATAAGCTGGCCGTCAACCTGGTGAACAGCCTCAAAGTGGAAGTGGTCTGCAAGGACAACCGCCTGCAGGAGATGCTGGGACTTCAGCCCCTTACCTACAGGGAAGCTTGTGCGGCAGCATTGGTGAGGATCAACCTGAACACGGTCACCTCCCGCTGGACCGATGCCATCACCATGAAAAAGAAGTCCGGCGAGCTGTTCGATCACATGGCGGTCCCTGAGTTCGGGGTTCTGTCCGACCGGCGTATCATACGTCTTCATGCTGATTATGAAAAGGTGGTGGATAAAATCTTTGCCATAGGCGGAAAGACCGGCTGGTATTATGCCGACTGGATCTGGGAGATACGCGGGATCATCGACCGGATGGTGGGAGGAGTAGGACTGAGGCGGGGCAGAAGGAGCCTCACCGATGTATATCCCGGTGATGCTCTTGACTTCTGGCGGGTGCTGGTTGCCGACCGCAAAGAACGGCGGCTGCTGCTGTTTGCAGAGATGAAACTTCCCGGAGAGGCCTGGCTGGAACTGAAGGTGACCGAGGAAGGCGGAAGGACCTATTTCGTTCAGACCGCCACCTTCATGCCCTGGGGACTGAGCGGAAGACTGTACTGGTACTTATTGTTACCTATCCATATTCTGATGTTTAAAAGCATGAGCAGGAATATTTCAAAAGTCTGAGACCATGGCCATTTCTTCCATAATGTTGCTATCCCAGTCGCTCTGGTTTTACCTGACGGTATCTGCCTTTTTGCTGCTGATCATCGCCCTGGTATTTAACTTCTTTTCCATCTTTCTCGACTTCCTTCAGGCCCAGGGATGTTTTGCTCTCCTGCTCCTGTTGCTGGGATTCTTGCCGGCTATCTGTGTTCTTTGTATAGCAGCGGGACTCAAAGCCTCCACCATCATCATCCTGGTCCTCTCCTCCCTGCTAGCCATCACCGGCTATATCGTTAGGGATACGGAAGGGAATACGGGGAAATTCGGCTATTTCATCATGGTCATCTCTATCGTAACCCTCATCCTCACCCTGGTCACCGCCTGGTTCGGCCCCATGTTTTAAATGGAAGGAAGGCCTGCTCCCTTTCAAAATGAGTACTTTTGCAGTAAACACCTTTCCCATGAAGACGTTCCTTCTCCTCTTCCTTTCATTTCCTTTACTGTTTATTAAGGTTTATGGCCAGATTGAAGATACGGTCACCCGTGAGGTGATCATCCTGCATACCAACGACATGCATTCCAAGATCGACAACCTGGCCAGGCTGGCTTACCTGAAGGATAGCCTGAAAAAGACGCACCCTTATGTGTTTCTGGTGTCGGCCGGTGATCTTTTTACCGGGAACCCTGTCGTGGACATGGCTTCGGATAAGGGTTTCCCGATGATTGACCTGATGAATCAGGTGGGTTTTGACCTCAGCTGCATGGGCAACCATGAATTCGATCCGGGTCAGGATTTTCTTTCAAAGAGAATCAGGCAGGCTGCCTTTCCATTGGTGTGTAGCAACCTGGATGTATTGCAGCTTCCTCTTTTTCAGCCACCACCTTATGCCATCCTTTCGGTCGATACCCTGGTGAGGCTGGCATGTCTTGGCGTAATACAAACCGGAGAAAACGGTTTACCGGATTCCCATCCCTTGAAATTAAAGGGCTTACGTTTCTTTCCTGCTTTAATTCAGGCAGGCAGATATACCGACCTGAAGGAAAAGTACGGCAACCTGATAGTTCTTTCTCATCTGGGAGTGGATCAAGATCTCCTTTTCGCTGAAAAATTTCCGGAGACCGACCTGGTGATCGGTGGTCACAGCCATACCCTGATCGATACACCCCTCTTTCATAAAGGGGTTTTGATCGCTCAGGCCGGATCACATATGCGACAGGTCGGAAAGATAACCCTGAAGGTGAAAGGAGGCCACATCCTCAGTAAAACAAGCGAGGTCATCCTGTTCGACCGTTTGAAGAAAGAAAATGAGCAGATCAGGAAGAGCATCGATGCTTATAACAAAAATCCCGAGTTTCTAGTACCCGTGGCGAAGGCGGAATATGCTCTGGTTGGATATGAGGCTCTGGGCGGTTTGATGACCGATGCCCTCACTGCCATGCTCAAGGTCGATGTGGCTTTTCAGAATACCGGAGGCATCCGCATTGACTCCATCCCAGCAGGAGATATTACCTTGCGTGACGTCTACCGTCTCGATCCGTTTGGTAATCAGGTGGTGGTGATGAAGATGACTATCGATGAAATCAAATCATTGATACGCTACGGTTATGAAATAAAGAAGACCCCTGATCTTTATGTTTCCGGGATGAAGTATACCCTGGTCACTGATAAGCAACGGAAACTCCTTGATATTGAGATAAATGTTGATGGGAGGAAAAAGCTAAATGACCCGAATCTGAGGCTTAATATTGCCATGAACAGCTATGTTGCCAGCCGGTATGTGTTTGATCACAGTGATGAAGGCTACCTCGCTGGGCCAACCACCTCCGATCTTCTCATCGACTTTCTTAAAGAGAAAAAATCGGTAAACTACTTGAATACCAAAAGGGTGTTTATGAGGATAAAATGAGAACCATCCCGTTCCGGAAAACTTCAACCCGACAAACTATGGTGCAATGAGCTTTTGCCGGTGCTGCCTGTGGTTTGCATCCTTGATACTCAGGTAATACGTGCCACGGGCCAGATCAGAGCAATCCAGCGTAAAACAGGGTTCTCTTAGCGTGGCTTCTTTCAAAATTCTTCCTGTTGCGTCGGTCAGTATGAGTTCGCAGGGCATTTTCAGGGTCTTCAGATCCAGCGTCCAGCTTGTGGTTGCGGGATTGGGGTAGACCAGCAGACTTCCTTCAGGATCTTGCTGTGAGATTCCCACACAAATGACAACAATGATCGTATCCAGAGCCGATGCCTGACATCCTGGGAGGTTGGTAAAAGTATAGGTGATGGGGTACACTCCGGGCCCTACTGCAGGAGGATCAAAAGAGTTGCTGCTGACACCTGTCCCGGAATAAGTCCCGTTCGGAGGTGTTCCGCCACTCAGAAGGATTGGGGGATCCATGTGGCAAAGGGTGTCAATGGGCAAGCTGAGACTGACTGTAGGAACAGGTAGTATGTTGATATTTAGCGATTTGACGCTGCTGTTGCCCATGGAATTGGAGGCATAAACCTCAATCAGGGCATTGGTGTTCCCTAAGTCGACCGTGATGGAGGTGGTCCCCTGGCCGCTGGCCAGCGTAGCCCCGGTCACCGTCCAGTGGTAGGTGGCGGCATACATGACAGGGTTGACGGAGAAGACTGCACCCTGGGTGTTGGCGCACACGGTGGAATCTCCGAAAATGGTGTCGGGCATGGCGGGTGCCACAGGTGAAAATTCATACGCACCCAAATCCGGCGGGGCTCCGCGGGTGATGCCCAGGATGTCTACCGTGACCCAGGGAATGTTGATACCCAGGTTATCGATCAGCATATTGGATGGGATGGAGAGGGTGGGGGTATAAAACAGAGGGTCTGTGGCGGTGCTGTTGGCATCCTGTCCGCTGGCTGTCTGCCAGTTAGAAAGGAGTGTATAATAAGTAATGGTAGTTAGGTATCCTTTTTGGGCGGTATTTCCACCCGGGACATAAATGTCGTTATAGTTGCTGTTCAGTGCCGTAGCCAGGTTGGAAGTGGTTCCCAGCACCAGTCCGCTTTTGTTGTCGGTAGTCGGTTGTGTGATGCTGATGATGTTGTTTCTCAGTATGCTGTTAGTATTCGACAATTCCTCCCTGATGCCGAAGAGTTCCCCGGAGGTAGTGTTGGGGTTATCAATAGAAATGGTGTTAAAACAGATCTCGGGAGAGGTGTTGGATGACCGGACCTCTATGCCTGTGAAGTCCCCGCTGACCAGGTTGATGTTGTGGATCACATTGTTGTAAACTTGGTGTCCCGTCCCGTTGAACAGGTAGATCCCTCTGATCTTCATGGTACCATTGCTGGTCTGGGTCAACTGTATGTCGTTGTTGAATACCTGGGCATTCACATTGAGGGCCTGGGCGAGCTGGATCATATTCATGGAAGTCACCTGGGGGCTGTACTTGTCGAAGTTGTTGTTGCTGATGATGGCCCCGTTGGTCTCTCTCAGGTAGATGCTGTTGCTGTGTTGGTTATAAAAATGATTCCCGTCGATCACAACGTTGGTGGCCAGGCTGGTGTCCACACCAAAGAGGGAGACCCCATACCCCCCGCCACTCAGGGTGTTGCCATAGAAGCTGATATTGTGAAAGATACCAGCTTCGAGGATGCTGGTGGTGGATCCGGAGGCAACCAGGCCTCCGTACAGGGTACTGGTAGAGGTTGACATGCTGACATTACAGTTGCTCAAGGTGATATCATGGGCTGAATGATACAGATGGATGCCGTAAAACCCTCCTGTAGAGCCCGGATCCCAGAGTATGTTGAGGTTCAGGATGGTGAAATAACTGCAGTCGGTGAGCCTTATTACATGCCTGTCGGTGGTAGTGGTGAGGGCCGACGCGGACTCACCTCCGCCATTCAGGGTGATGGTGGCGTTGGGTCCTGCACCCGCAGGATGGTTAAATACTACCTGCCCCAGGTAAGGGCCGGTGCCCGCAATGATGTCCGCCACTACATGTCCTGATACCCCGTTGAGATTCAGGCTGTCGGCAAATTCCTTTATCGACTGGAAGTTGGCTGCAGAAGAAGGCAATGTGGCGTTGATGGTATAATACCCGTTGAGCGGATTGGAAAGTCCGATTGGACTCCACAACAGGAAAGTGAGCATTCCGGTCAGGACCAGTTTCGTTACGTTTCTGATCAACCTGAATGAGAAAGGAAAAGCTGTTGTTTCCATAGCTGATGTTGTTGGACCCTATAAAATTACAACATAATTTGCCAGACTTCAAAAAATATTGGCAGGGATTATCTTGTTGTTGTATTGTTGTTAAATTTGCAAAAAATATGAAATGTAATTGATTTACATTGCAAATTTATCCAATAAGTAAGTGAGATGGATTTTGTTTATACTTTTATTATTTCAAGGATTTATTGAAAGATTTTCCTCTTGGAAGTTTTATTCTGTTTTATTGAACAACTAGCAGTCACAACATGAAGAACAAGTATCTTGACCTTATCGAACAGACTTTTGAGTTTCCGCAAGAGGAATTCAAAGTAGTGGAGAATGAGTTGCATTTTAATCAAATCCCTTTGATGGATGTGATCGAGCAATATGGTACACCATTGAAAATCAGTTATCTCCCTAAAATTTCGAGTAACATCAGGAAGGCAAAACGATTGTTTAATGTGGCTATGGCCAAGGTCGATTACCAGAGCGATTATCACTACTGCTACTGTACCAAGAGTTCTCATTTCTCTTTTGTACTGGATGAAGTGCTTAAGAACGATGTTCACCTTGAAACGTCAAGTGCTTTTGATATTCCTCTGATTGAAGAACTCTATGAAACCGGTAAGCTTGGAAAGGATCTTTTTGTTGTATGTAACGGATTTAAACGTCCTCAATATACCCAGGGAATCATCGATCTCATTAACAATGGCTTTGATAATGTAATCCCGGTACTTGATAATAAACCTGAGATTGAGGAGTACGTTGGCAAAACAGATAAAAAAATAAAACTGGGAATACGGATTGCTTCTGAAGAGGAGCCCATGTTTGAATTTTATACCAGCCGTCTCGGTATCCGGGTGAATGATGTGATCCCTTTTTACAAGGAGAAGATCAAATCCAACAAGGGATTTGAACTGAAGATGCTTCATTTCTTTATCAACACCGGGATCAAGGATTCTGCATATTACTGGAATGAACTCACCAAATGCGTCAATCTTTATTGTGAATTAAAAAAGATTTGCCCGGAACTTGAATACTTCAACATCGGAGGTGGTTTCCCGATCAAAAGCACACTCGGTTTCAACTATGACTATGAATATATGGCCGAGGAGATCATCGCGCAGATTAAAAACCATTGCCTGCAGCACAATGTTCTGGAACCTCACATCCTGACAGAATTTGGAAGTTATACCGTGGGTGAGTCAGGGGCCGTGCTTTATTCCATTATCAACCAGAAGCAACAGAATGACAGGGAGTTGTGGAATATGATCGACAGTTCCTTCATGACCACCCTGCCCGATACCTGGGCCATCCACCAGCGCTTCATCCTGCTGGCCATCAACAACTGGGATCTGGAGTATCAAAGAGTTTTTCTCGGAGGACTGACTTGCGACAGTCATGATTTTTACAACGACGAGACGCACTCCAATGCCGTGTTTTTGCCGAAGATAACAGAAAACATCCCACAGTACATCGGACTTTTTCACACAGGTGCGTACCAGGAATCACTGGGTGGCTTTGGTGGTATACAGCATTGTCTTATCCCTGCGCCTAAACATATCATCATCGACTTTGATGAGAACGGGGATTATTACACCAAGCTCTTCGCCAAGGAGCAGAGTTACAAATCGATGCTTAAGACATTAGGCTTTTAAAACCTGATATGATGATACATTATGGAGGTATTCCGGAGATCAATTCAGGAGCGGATGCACCTGTTGTGATCCTTCCAGTTCCGTATGACGGTACCAGTACCTGGATCAAGGGCTCAGACAAAGGCCCGGAGGCCTTGCTGGAGGCCTCGGCCAATATGGAACTGTATGACATTGAGACCGATTCTGAAGTATATCTGAAGGGTATCCATACGGCTCCTCCGGTGAGTAACCTGGGGAGCCCGGAGATCATGGAGGCGTCTACCTATCTGGCGGTCAGAAAGTATCTGGAGATGGGTAAGATGGTCGTATCCATTGGAGGCGAACATTCCATCAGCGCGGGTCCCATCCGTGCCTATGTGGAGAAATATCCCGATCTGACGGTGTTGCAGCTGGATGCGCATACCGACCTCAGGGATGAATACGAAGGCAGCCGTTATAACCATGCCTGTGTGATGGCCAGGGCCCAGGATCTTTGCCGGGTGGTCCAGGTGGGCATACGAAGCATGGACGTGGGGGAGAAAGAACGCGTCATCCCGCATCGCATCTTCTGGGCTCAACAGGTACAGGGGAACCATCACTGGTGGGATCGTGCCGTGGACCAGCTCACCGATCATGTATATATCACCATCGACCTGGACGTTTTCGATCCTTCCATCCTTCCTTCCACGGGTACTCCCGAGCCAGGAGGCCTGCTGTGGTACGAGACCCTTGCCTTTCTCAAACATGTCATCACCAACCGCAAAGTGGTCGGTTTCGACGTGGTGGAACTATGTCCCAACCCGCTCAACAAGGCTTCCGACTTCCTGTCAGCCAAGCTGGTTTATAAGTTGCTCAGCTATCTGTAGGCATCGTTGCCTCCTTTTTCTTACCTTTGCCTCCAAATAAATAAATATGGAAAAGTCTGATTTACTGAAAGATGTTGTTAAGCATGTGGATTTTGCTTCCTTCGATGCCACTTCACTGATCCATGCGATGCGGGATATGTCTTTTACCTCAAGGGATACCGCCGTGGCAGCCGACATCTTAAAGAAGATGCTGGAGCATGAAGGTTGTTCCGTGATACTCACCCTTGCCGGAAGCACCAGTGCCGGCGGATGCATGGACCTCTATGCCGACATGGTCCGGTATAATATGGTAGATGCCATCGTGGCTACCGGGGCAAGCATCGTGGATATGGACTTTTTTGAAGCACTCGGATTCAAGCATTATAAAGGAAGTCCCTATATCGATGACCGGATGCTGCGTAACCTTTACATCGACAGGATCTATGATACCTATATCGATGAGGAGCAGCTTCAGGTTTGCGACATGACCGTCAGGGTGATCGCCGAACAGCTGGAGCCCAGGCCTTATTCTTCCCGCGAATTTATCCGTGAGATGGGCCGATACCTGAGCGAGCATTCCGTTAAAAAGAACTCACTGGTACAATTGGCTTATGAGCACCATGTTCCCATTTTCTGCCCGGCTTTCTCCGACAGTAGCGCCGGATTCGGTCTGGTTCGCCATCAATGGGAGCATCCCGAAAAGCATGTCAGCATCGACTCGGTTAAAGATTTTCTGGAGCTTACCCGCATCAAGATGGCAGCTCCCACCACCGGCCTGTTCATGGTCGGCGGAGGCGTGCCCAAGAATTTTGCACAGGATACGGTGATATGTGCCGAGATCCTCGATAAGGAAGTACCTATGCATCAGTATGCAGTCCAGATCACAGTAGCAGATTCCAGGGACGGTGCCTGCTCCAGCAGCACCCTGAAGGAGGCTTCCTCCTGGGGAAAAGTGGAGACCATCTTTGAACAGATGGTTTACGCCGAAGCCACCACCGTGCTGCCACTGATCATGAGCTACCAGTATCACAACACCAACTGGAAGTCAAGGCCCAGAAACCACTGGGGATTGAAGCTGGACAACAAGCAGATTTAGTTTCTCAGGGCGAAGGTACATGCGTGCGGTTGACATCCCCGGTACAAAGGCCTCGGATGTCCTGTTCAATATTTCCGCTTCCGTCAAGAGGGATGACGGTGGTTTCAAAAATCCAGTCACCCAGCGGAAAATAGTCTGTCAGACCAGTAAACCTTCTCAGCACCAGTAAGGCATCGTTGGAATTGATGTAACCGCTGATATCGAGGTCTGCTGCCAGCAGCGGTAGACCGCTCAGTGGAATGATGCCGACAAAATGTTTGAGCAAGGCCAGGGCATCCACCGCGTTGACCCCGCCCCAGGGCTTGACACATACCGGGTCCAGGTAATACGTGCCGGGCATTAACCCTCCAAATTCGTAAAACCCCGTTGCGTCGGTCGTTGTCTGCTTTTGGGTGAGTCCTGAATTAAGCAGGAGCTGCACATTGGTCAGGGGTGTCCCGGCAGGATTATCGTAGCGAAGATACCCTGAGATGGTTCTTGGCAGAATGAGATAGGGCTTCACCAGCCGGTTGCCGGCCGGGGAGGTCACCAGCGGAACATGAGCATCCAGTCCATCCGTGAGGAAGAGGGCGTTGCAGGCCACGTCCATAGTGTCGTTCTCCACCGCATAGTTGGTGATGTTAAAGGCGACCCAGAAATAGTTTTTTCCCTCCAGCAAACGTTGAGAACCGGTGACCCCATTCAACACATCACTGCCCGACCAGAAAAGACTGTCGGGATGAAAAGTCGAGTCTCCGCCTGTATAAAAGACTTTTACCACTGACACATCGGTTGTGAAATTGGTGCACAAGGAGACATCCAGGGACATCCCGGTGAGGAAGAGCCCGGTGCCGGAGCCCGAAACTTCTATTTCCACCCCCACTATGGCATTGTTGAACGTACTTTGGTAAACAACAGCTGTGTCGGCAGTAAAAACAGTTCCCGACACATAGTTCTGGGCAGGCAACATGACCGGTGCTCCTGTGAACAGGACCACGGCGACTGCCAGCAGGAACGGATGAACATTCAGTTTTTTCATGTTTCAAGGGGTAATAAAAGTTCTATAAGCAGGATTTTATCTGTTTATGTAAAGATAAAACAAGAACCCGGTCGATTACCGGAAGACCCCCTGATTTACTCTGTCACAACCGTGTCCTCAGTCTGACGGACCGGGTTTTTCTTTATAGATGTAATTAACAGTAAATGAGTTGCCAGGAGCCGGAGATTTTTGTGTTTCTTCTCCTTCTTTAGGCTGCTCTGACACCTCCTCCGGGAACCATTCCGGAACCTCCTCCTCCTCCTCGTCTTCCCATTCGTAACGACGCTTTGGCGGTCCCTCCCTGCGATAATACACAGCGGTGACAATGCCTGCGATAATGCCCATCAGATGGGATTCCCAAGAGATATTCTTTTCCGGAAAGAGCTGCGGGAACAAACCCCACAGTAGTCCGCCGTAAAGAAAGACCACCAACAGGGAGACTGCCATCAGGCGGCTGTCCTTTCGCAGAATACCGCTGGTAAAAACAAAGGAGGCCATGCCATAGACAACCCCGCTGGCACCAATGTGGTATGCCTCCCTGGCCATGAGCCATACCCAGAGGCCGGTCATGAAATAGATCAGGCCGATCACCCGGAACGAAATAGCCCGGTAAAAATAGAAGATGACACTCCCTAAAATGAGCAGGGGACCGGAATTGGCAAGCAGATGTGACCAGTCCTCATGAAGGAGCGGAGAAACGATGATGCCCGGTAATCCTGACCAATGCAAAGGATAGATACCATACTCAGCGAAGCTGGTATGCATCAGCACTTCTGCCAGCTTTACCGCACCTATCAGTAAAACAAACAGCAATGGGTAAAACAGGCTGTGGATCAGTTTTTTCTTTTCAAGTTCCATGGGAGAGGATCAACATCCTTCTCAACAAATATCCGGCCATGGACCATCAGGAAAACAGACGGCCTTTATCGATGACCGAAAAGAAGGGCTTCTTGTAATTTTCGCCGATAGGGATCAGCTGATCGGCTATTTTGATGCGGTTGCGCTCGATAGAGATGATCTTGCTGACCGAAACCATGTACGACCGGTGGACCCTCACAAACCGGTTCTCCGGCAGGATATCCTCCATGGCTTTGAAGTTCTGCAAAGTCATGATCCGCTCTTTGGTGGTGACGATGCGCAGGTAATCACCCATGCCTTCAATGTAAATGATATCATCGAAATCGACCTTCAGAAGACGGAATTCGGTCTTTACGAAGAAATAATCGTTCTTTGGATTGTAGATGTTGATCTCTGCCTGACCTGTCGGTGTTAGCTTATCTTTTGCAGACATTTTGTCATATACCCTATCGACGGCTTTCACAAAGCGCTCGAAAGAAATGGGTTTGAGAAGATAGTCTGTCACATCCAGTTCATAACCTTCCAGTGCAAAGGAATCATAAGCCGTGGTGAAGATCACATGAGGTTTCTCTTTCACGACTTTTAAGAGCTGGATCCCCGTCAATCCTTCCATTTGAATGTCAAGAAACAACAGGTCCACTTTATTCCCTTTGAGGTATTCCATGCAATCCACCGCCTGGTGGAACCCTCCCTGGTAATCGAGGAAGGGGATTTTTCGAATATAATCTTCGATGATTTCCAGGGCCAAAGGCTCGTCATCGACAGCGATACATCTGATCTTCATTGGGTTATGTTTAAAAACGATCAATATGCAACTTGACCTGGAAGCGGTCGCCGCAGGGTGTTACCTTGAGTTCATGCTGTCCGGGAAACATGAGTTGTAGCCTGCGGGCGACATTCTGCAGTCCAATTCCCTGATAGGGATTTTTGGATTCTTCAGGAACATCGGAGCAATAGTTGCAGACCTCGAAATCCAGGCTGTCATCCGACACCTGAAGAAGAATCCGGATACCGGGGGGCTCCACATCCTTCTTCCCGTGTTTGAAGGCATTCTCAACGAAGGGGATCAGCAACATGGGAGGGATCAGCTTTCCTTCCGTATTGCCTTTTATTTCGAGATGGATGAAGTTCTCAACTTTCAGCCTCAGCTGTTGCAATTCAATGAAACTCCTGAGGTAGGTGATTTCCTTATCCAGGTAGACTTTTTCCTGGTTGGATTCATACAACATATATCTCATGATCTCGGAAAGCTTCATCACTACCGAAGGCGCTTCGTCCGATTTTTTGTAGACCAGGGAATACAGGTTGTTCAGGGTGTTAAAAAGGAAATGAGGGTTCACCTGGGTACGAAGTAAGGCCAGCTCACTCTGTTGCTTCTGGGCGATTAGTTCTGTCTTGATTTTCTGGGTCACAAACCAGTCGATGAGGAAATTCATCAGCAGGGCGAAGCTCGTGAACAACAGGCTGTTGACCAACTCCACCATGGCAGTGGCAAATCGTAATGGACTGAGTTCTTCCATGCCGGAGATGTACAGCGATACCATTCGGGTGCTCCAGATCCTAAAAGCTGTGAAGATCAGGATGAAAAGGATGAGGTAGGGGAGCACGAACCTGAGCTTGTGTTTCTGGAATGCACTGACGGTCAGGGTGAAATAGATCAGGTAAAAATTGATGAAGTTGAGTATTTCGGTGGTAATGTTATAGTGAAACAGCCAAACGGGATATTTCCTGTCGGGGAAGATGTAAGGGAGTTCTGGCACCAGCATGTAAAGCACCCAGAAGAGCAGGTGGAGTAAGAAAATGGTCTTCTTTTTCACAGAGTGGAAGGTTCAGGAGGCTAATTTACTGCAATATGCCATGGTTTCCTAATGTTGGAGGGGGAAACCTACCTACTTGCCCTGCCGTTCGGTAAAATACCTTTTTTACCCGACAGATTGCCATGTGGGAGATCCCTCAATTTCACAGACAGAATATGAGCCTTGGTAGATTTTATTTGATCTGACCCCTTTAATGCACGTATGTTTGTCTCGAATCAATAAAAATTGAATGGTCATGAGAAGGAGGCCGGCCGGTAAGTTCTTTTGTTGGGTTTTATTGGGTTAAACAACATCAACATTTCCAGGGATTTCCAATGTCATCTCTTTTCGACCGGCTGCCTCCGTTCTCATCCTCCCCGCTCCCGGCCATTCATAAATCCGTAACTTTGCTGAAATGCTCCCAGGTGCTGAGACACAGGTGTCTATACTATATGCTGCTGATGGCCCTGATCGTAGGACTATTCTCCTGTGAGCAGAAGGAAGCTACTTATTATTCCTATGTGGATGCACTGGACCAGATCCATGCCGGCGTTCTGAGAGACAGTGGTCTTACGGGCAAGGGTGTGAAGATAGGGGTGGTCGACCTGGGGTTTGCCACCCTTCCTGATAATCCCGCAACAGTAGACCTTTTGAAGTACGGGCAGATCAAGATGATGCGGCAGTATTATCCCGACTCACAGACCGTTTTTTTTAATCACTCTGAAAAGCATGGTTTCCTGGTCACTTTTATGATGGGTGGAAAATCTAAAAGGGACTCGGTTTATGGTGGCGGGCTGGCTGTGGATGCCGATTACTATTTGGCAAAAGTGAGCAAATCTTCCTTTGAGACCAGGTCAGACGGAGAGGAAGAGCACCGAATCGGCCTGGCATTGGAAGACTTGTACCGGCATGGGGTCAGGCTGGTCAACCTGTCATTGGGTTACTGGGATGAGTTTAATGAGGAGTCGCTCAACTACACTACCGGTCAGATGGACGGAAAATCGAGCCGTATCGCTAAGATCGTCCAGAAATATGCTGACAGGGGCATGATCATCGTTTGCGCGGCTGGTAATACGGGTGAATATGCCTGGCATACCATCTGGACGCCTGCTGATGTTGAGGATGTCATCACCGTGGGAGCCTGCAGTCACCTCCGGCAGCCTTTTAGAGCTTCCTACAGCGGTGTGGGCAACCCCGACGTTTCTTTTGTCAAGCCCGACGTGGTCTGTTATTCTACCTGGGGTACCTCCGTCTCTACTCCGGTCATCACTTCCCTGATCGCCCTCATGCTTCAGAAGGATTCCACCTTGACACTGCCCCGGATAAAAGACATCCTTCACAAGGCTTCCAGCTTATATCCCTATCCCAATAATTACGTGGGTTATGGTGTCCCCGATGCGGGAAAGGTACTCAGCCTGCTTGAAAATCCTGATGCAGAAGTTTGCCAGGACAGTACCATAAATAGTACTGAGGATCATATCGTGCTGAAAACCAACAGTAAAGATATTGTCCTCTTTCAAAAGACCGGACCTTATGTGGTAGACCGCCAGTACCACCTGGAGGCTGTCGACGGGACAGTTTACATCTCCAGGAAGAGCAACATCTCCCGGTCTACTTTGGTCATGGATAATTCCCGGCTTGTCGAGATTTTTTGGGAATAGAACGATTAAATCTGCCTTACTAAAAAATTAGTTGCGTAACTAAAAAATTAGTTGTATATTTGTAGCGTTTAGTTAAAAACAATTGCCATGAAAGAACTGACGAAAGCGGAGGAACAGATCATGCAGATCTTATGGAAAATAAAGAAGGGGTTTGTGAATGAAGTCCTTGCGGAGATGCCGGAACCGAAGCCTGCCTACAACACGGTCAGCACCATCATCCGCATCCTGGAGCAAAAAGAGTTTGTCGGGCATAAGGCTTATGGCAGGACCTATGAGTACTTTCCGCTGATCAGCAAAAAAGATTACACCCGACAGTATTTCAAGAGTTTTATGTCGGGCTATTTTGATGACTCATACGCTTCCCTGGCCAGTTTCTTCACTCGTGAAGAGAATCTCAGCCTGCGGGAGATGGAAGAAATAAGGAAGATGATGGAAGAGGCCATCCGCAAGTCAAAGGAAAAATCCTGACGTCATGAAAGAGGCCATAATATATATCGCTAAGATCACCTGGTTGCTGCTGGTTTTTTATGTTTTTTACCGGCTGTTCTTCCGCAACCTGACTTTTCATGCCCTGAACCGTTTTTACCTGCTGGGGACCTTGGTGCTCGCTTTCGTGCTTCCCTTCTGGCAGGGGGCGGAGATCATCAAGGGTGTTGCCGGCGGGAGCTTTACGTTGCCTGAAGTCAGCGTGGGCAGGTTATTGGGTGGCGAGGTTGCCGGGACTGGCCTTGCGGCTCATCTCTCCGGTGGGCTGACATTTATTATTACCTTGATCTATTTAATGGTGACGGCCGGTCTGCTGGGAAGGTTGTTATGGGGCATCCTCAGTACACTTGCCTTGCGAAGCAGGTCCAGGAGGTTCGAACATAAGGGTATTAGTATTTATATCGCCCCCGGACCCATACAGGCTTTCTCCTTCGGAAGAGCTATTTTCATGAGTAAGGATCATTGGGAAAAGGACGGGATGCAGGCGGTGTTACGTCATGAACTTACCCATATCAGGCAGTTGCACAGCCTGGATGTCTGGATTACCGAAGTATTATGTGCTTTGTTCTGGTTTCATCCGCTTGTATGGCTTTACAGGAGGTCGTTGAGAGAAGTTCATGAGTTTCTTGCCGATTCTTCGGTATTGGAAAAGGGACAGGATCCCGTACAATATCTTGCCATTTTGATGGACAGTTCCTGCAGGACTGCATTATCTATAGTCAACAATCCGTTCAATCATTCATTATTAAAAAGGAGGTTTGCCATGATTTTAAAAAATAAGACAGGAAAACGGGGCATTTTCCTCGTTGCTGTCACCGTGCCAGTATTAATGGGGATCAGTTTCATTTCCCTCGGAATGTTGTCATTCCATGGAGATTACCCTGTGATGCCCCAGAAGGTGATGCTGAGTGTGCAGCATCCGGTGGTGGCCTGGCAGGAGCAAGACCAGGACAAGGTATTTGATAAAGTGGAGACTATGCCGGAATACCCGGGTGGTTTCCAGGCCCTTTCGCAGTACCTGGTCAGCAGTGTAAAATACCCGGAAATGGCGAAGAAGCTGGGACTGGAATCGACGGTTTACGTTCAGTTCGTGGTCGATAATACCGGCGCTGTTTCGAAAGCCAAGGTACTGAAGGTCAATGGAGTGGACTTGAAAAAGGGAAGTAAGGTCAGCAAAGAAGATTACAAAAAGGGCATGAATCTCATGGGTGAGGAAGCACTCAGGGTAATCAATTCCATCCCTTTGAAGTGGAAGCCCGGACAGGATAAGGGCAAGGCAGTAAAGGTGGCCATGACGTTGCCTATCAAGTTCAGGTTGGGTTAAAAGATAAACCAGGGACTCAATCCCTTGAGAGGGATTGAGTCCCTGGTTTGAGTCTCTATCATACAATCTGATATCTTTGCAGCGGATTTTATCGGGTTAAGATATGAAGAGATCCCTGCTGACGTTTTTGATCACCTGCTGGTGTTTGTCCATTTTTTCGCAGACAGAAGGAAATGAAAGAACGGTTGGAAAATTTTCCGCCCTTCTGGAACTGATAAGCTCCAATTACATGGATAGCACCAACCTGCCGAAGCTGACCGAGACTGCCATCAGGGCGCTGCTTAAGGAGCTTGATCCCCATTCGGTTTACATTGCCCCGGAGGATGTGGAGAAGAAAAATGAGCCTCTGGTGGGCAACTTTGAAGGCATTGGCATCACCTACCAAATCCTTCATGACAGCCTGCTGGTGATCTCGGTCACCGAAGATGGCCCATCTGAAAAGGCCGGCTTGCAGGCAGGAGATAAGATCGTGCGTATCGACGGCAAGGAAGCCATTGGCAAGATGCTGAATGAGTCTTTTGTGACCAAAAACCTGAGAGGGAAGAAGGGGAGTGAGGTGTTGGTCACAGTATGTCGTGCCGGTCTGGACAGTCTCCTGGATTTCAGGATCACCAGGGATAAAATTCCTCTCAATACCCTGGTGGCTTGTTTCATGCTTGATTCGGTGAGCGGTTACCTTAAGTTTTCCCGTTTTGCAGCCATCTCCACCAAAGAGATCAGGACAGGCATACAAAAACTGCTCGACCAGGGCATGAAGAACCTGATCGTCGATCTGAGGGGCAACTCGGGAGGCTATATGAATATTGCCATCGAGATTGCGGATGAGTTCCTTCCCGGCGACCGGATGATCGTATACACCCTGGGTCTGCACAGCGAGCGACAGGATTATATCTCAAAAGGTGGCGGCCTCTTCGAGAGTGGCAGGCTGGCATTGCTGGTGGATGAAGGTTCCGCCTCGGCCAGCGAGATCCTGGCTGGAGCGGTACAGGACTGGGACCGTGGCCTGTTGATAGGAAGAAGGACCTATGGTAAAGGACTGGTCCAGAAACCCTACTACCTGCCCGACCGTTCCCAGGTGAGGCTTACCACGGCCCGGTATTACACTCCTACGGGGCGATGTATCCAAAGGCCCTATGATGAAGGGACGGAAAAGTACTTCAGGGAAATGAACCGCAGGATCAGGCATGGGGAACTCCTCAATTCCGACAGCATCAAATTCCCTGATTCCCTGAAATACAGCACCCCTTCCGGCCGTGTGGTCTATGGTGGAGGAGGCATCATGCCTGATATTTTTATGGGAGTGGATTCCAATTTCAACTCATCTTATTATAATGAGCTGGTGAAGAAAGGGATCCTCAATGAATTCTGCATACAGTATGCCGACCGCAACCGTAAGAAAGTCACCAAAGAATTCCGGTCGGAAAAGAATTTTGTAGCTGAATTTCAGGTGGATACATTGTTGTTGAATGAATTGACGGCTTTTGCAGAGAAAAAGGGTCTGATGCCGGACACAGCAGCCATCAGAAAAGCCGGTAAATATTTATCCTTCCAGATGAAGGCCCTCATCGGGAGAACCTTGTACACAGCCTCCACCTACCACCTGGTGATGTGGAATGTCGATGCGGTCATTCTTAAAGCCAGGGAATCCCTGGAAAGTCAAAAAAATTAATATCCCCATCATGAAAGTCATGACACCGGGCCAGGCCCCCGCAGTACCAGCTGCCCTCGACGGAAGGATACTTTTTTCTGCCGGCCGGACAGAGGTCATCCATCTTCAGTTGCAGCCGGGCGAAACCCTGGCAACCCACACCAACCCGGTGGATGTGGTCTTTTATGTGCTGGAAGGCAGGGCAGGGCTGACGGCCGGAGACGAAAGCTTCCTTATGGAAAGGGACCACTATATTTCCGTACTTTCTTCTGTGCCAAGAAGCTGGTGCAATAAGGGAGAAGGCTTGTTCAGGGTGTTGGTGATCAAGATGTTGCCATAGGACCGTTTTGAGTCAGGGGAAAGGTCGCTCTGGAAATTGTTTTTCCAGATTCCAGATTCTGCTTTTTCTGCATCTATATAAGTGACTATAATTCCTAAGTGGTGATGATAACCACTTAAGGCACTTAGGTCACTTAAGATAAGGTGAGGAAAGTGGAAAATAGGTCTGTGGAAAGGTCGTTGCCGGTTCATGAGGCACAATTGCTGACGTATCTCAGGTTATTGGAAAGGCCAAAGGGTCTGTTAATCAATTTCAATTGCACCAATATCTTCAAAGAGGGGCAGAAAGCAATGGTCACGAAGATGTTTGGATCACTTCCGTTTCAATAAACTAAGTGCCCTTAAGTTCCTAAGTGGTGATGATAACCACTTAAGGCACTTAGGTCACTTAAGATAAGGTG
>CAZSDK010000015.1:0-63883 GCA_964605655.1 uncultured Bacteroidales bacterium | reverse complement strand
TTCCTAAGTGGTGATGATAACCACTTAAGGCACTTAGGTCACTTAAGATAAGGTGAGGAAAGTGGAAAATAGGGCTGTGGAAAGGTTGTTGCCGGTTCATGAGGCACAATTGCTGAGGTATCTCAGCTTAATTCGAAGCCCTGAGGATCACTTTCGACGTAAGGATAATGCCATCCGAAAAAATAACCTTCAGCAGGTACCATCCGTCCTTCAGGCCTGATAAATCCAGGACGGCCTTGCTTTCTCCGGATTCAACCGGTTGGATCACCCTTCTGCCCAGGATGTCATACAACTCGAGACGCAAGGTCGAAGCAGAATGACCTTCTATCGCCACATAGAGCGACCCGGAACAAGGGTTGGGGTATACTTTTACCTTCCGGGAAATGCTGTTTTCCTCATCCATTCCCGTGAAGTAATCATGAATGGAGCGGATGACGTTATTGTTGTAGTCGGCCAGAAACATGAAACAACTGGCATTACCAAAGATTCCTGACAGTCCCCTGGGGTAATTGAAGCGGGCTGAATCGGCCGGTCCGTCTACAAAACCGGCCTGTCCGGTGCCTGCATAGGTGGAAACGTAAGGACTGCCGGTCAACTGCCTGACGGCCCTGATCCTGTTGTTATAGGTATCGGAGACAAACACGGCTTCTCCGTTATCGGGACAGTAACAGCAGGTATAAAAGACTTCGGTAGGCGTGTTGAAACGGGCCGTGTTGGCGGGTCCGTCCTGGAAGCCGCCCTGGTTCTGTCCGGTGGGACCGCTGCCTGCCAGGGTAGTGACCAGCTGCTGGGTGTCTATTTTCCTGATGCGGTGGTTGTAGGCATCGGCAACATAGAGGTTGCCCTGCAGGTCGATGGTGATGCCGGAGGGTGTGTAGAACCGGGCTGCGGTGTCTTGTCCGTCGAGCAAAGAACCGATAGAACCGACTCCCATGGCTGATCCGCCTCCGGCGTAGGTGCTCACGGTTCCGTCGGGAGTGATCTTCCTGATACGGTGATTCCAGCTGTCAGCAATATAAAGATTTCCCTGGGCATCACGGCAGATACCCCGGGGGTAGTTGAACTGTGCCTGGGAACCTGGCCCGTCGAGGTAACCCGCCACGCCTGTCCCTGCGAGGGTGCTTACCATCCCGTTCTGTATCTTCCTGATGCGCTGGTTCTGGAAATCACACACATACACAATCCCTGAATCGGCATCGACGCAAAGGCCGGAAGGACTGTTGAAACGGGCAGTGAGCAGTGGCCCGTCCTGAAACCCGGCGACACCGGTGCCAGCCAGGGTACTTGCCTGTGAATTCGGGTATATGAGCCTGATACAGTGGTTGTTGGCGTCAGCCACGTACAAACTGCCGTCCGTGGCATAAAAGAGTCCGAAAGGATGGTTGAGCCGGGCTGAGTCGATGCTGCCGTTCACCAGGCCGGGCTGACCGGTGCCCATACAGGTGCTCACCATGGGTTGTTGTGCCTGCAGGCTTCCTAGTATAAGGAATGTCGAAAGTAAAGAGATAGCCCTTTGGGTTTTCATCTGGTAATAATTTTGATTTTATCGGTCAAATGGAATATCCATTATTATCATTCATGGTTGGTATGAACAGTGTTTGTATGGATATTTTATATATTCAACATTGATGTTTATAAAGGACGAATCACCACATCTTTTAAAAATTTGTTTTGAAAATCGCTCTTCTGTCCGATGCGGGTCTTGCCGTCGGAAATGAACCGGGCTGACAAAGGTTTTCCATATTTCTGCGACAGGGCCATCAGCAGGTTCAGGATCTGCCGGATCCTTTCAGGGTCTTCATCCGTTCCTACCGGATAGGTGTCGATACCCAGGCCGGAGTGCAGGGAAAGGAAGATGTTTCTTTCAATTGAAAAAGCACCTTTCTCATATTCATCCGCCAGCAGGAAATCTTCCAGGCAGGGGAACATGATGCCACACAGTCCGACGGGCTTGGGATTTTCTTCTTTGATGAACCTGGAAAGGCTCACAAAGACGTCGCTGGTCACGGCCTGCTCAAAAGAACCACGGGTCCTGTTGATGAGATGAACCAGGCTACTGTCGCCCGAATACATGGGGGCAATGGAGGAGTCAATACCCAGGAAATCAGGCTCGTCTTCCAGGATGGAAAGAAGCTCATACCAGACTTCACGAGTCCTGTATAGCCAGGTATGCAGGCTGTCACAGCCTTCCGAGAGGTCGGTGGGCTGGAGTCCCAGGGAAAATCCGTCCCTTCCAAAGTGGGCTGCCGGGAAATAGGGAGTGGAAACCGGGTTTGAAAAGGTATATGAAAAAAGGAAGGTCTTTTCTGCCTTCTGAGTAATCAAACGGAAAAGAATATCGACGTCTTCCCTGCTCACCCGGTCATGGATCTCCAGGTTGAAAGAGATCATCCCTGCACTGAGGTAATCCTCCAACTGAGTGTTGACCTGTTCCCTGCTCAGCGTGCCGGCACCCAGGAAAAGTTCCCGATCTTCCCGGAAATGATTCAGCTCTTTGATGGTTTTTCCTCCTGTCACGAGCCTGCGAGTTTGTATCTCAAAACCTGCCTCTTCCAGTATCTTTCTGAGGTATGATAACCTGAGCAGGGAATTTTCACCCGGGTTCTCAGTGAAAAGGCAAAGACTCCGTATGATCTTTTTCATCTTATTCATCCGTTATTCGATGATAAAGATAGTGAATTCTGGCCTGTACCTGAGTATCTCAGTGAACGGAGACTAACCGGCAATTTTACCCGTACACTTCAAAAATCAGTATTTTAGCAATCAAAATTCACCTGTATGCTTTGCATCTTTTATCCCTCCACCGATCCTTATTTTAACCTGGCTACCGAGGAGTACCTGCTGAAAGAATTTTCTGACGACCTGTTCACGCTGTGGCGGAATGCTCCCTCCATCATCGTTGGAAAACATCAGAATGCCCTGGCGGAGATCAATGTGGATTTCGTCAGACAAAATAAAATCAAAGTGGTTAGGCGACTGTCGGGCGGAGGAACTGTTTTTCATGACCTGGGGAATCTTAATTTCACGTTCATCATGAATGGAGAGGCTAATCAACTGGTTGATTTTCATAAGTATACCTTGCCCATCCTGGATGTTTTGAGGAAACTGGATATCGATGCCCGTTTCGAAGGAAGGAATGATCTGACCATAGAAGGAAGGAAATTCTCAGGTAATGCCGAGCATGTTTACAAGAACCGGGTGTTGCATCACGGCACCCTTCTTTTTTCTTCGGTGATGACCGATCTGACTGCTGCTCTGAACGTGGATCCTTTGAAATTCCAGGATAAGGCGGTCAAGTCGGTGAGAAGCCGGGTGACTAACATTAGCGAGCACCTTTCGAAGCCTCTGAATATTCTTGATTTCAAGGACCTTATCATGGATCATATCCAGGAAATGTACCCGGATGCGGTTTCCTATGAGCTCACCACAGAAGATAAGGCAAGAATACAGTCGCTGGTCGATCAGAAGTACGGTACCTGGGATTGGAATTTCGGATATTCGCCCAAATATACCTTTCAGAGGTTTGTTAAAACCAAAGGCGGCAAGATTGAGTTTGACCTGGATGTGGAGAATGGTATCATACGGAATATCAAAATTTTCGGTGATTTTTTCAATACCCGAGACACCGAGGAACTGGAAGACCTTCTTAAGGGATGCCGGCACGAGAAGCGTGCCGTGGGAGAGCGGCTGTCGTCCATAGAAATCGGATTGTATCTCCTCCAAGTTGAAAAAAGCGAATTCATCGACGGTATGTTTTGACCTGTCAAACAAAAGACGTTCTTAACTGTTTGGTAAGGAAACATTAGAAACAGATATGGAAGCCAACACAATTTTTGAACGTCTCTGGAAAATGTACACCGAGGACAATCCCCATGCCCGTTTGGTCTATGATGCCTTTCTTGCCGAAGGAGAAAAGGTCGTGAACGATCATATTGCCTTCAGGACTTTCGATGATCCCAGGATATCGGTGGATGTTCTTTCAAAGCCCTTTCTTGCAGCCGGTTATGAGCTGAAAGGTGAATATGTGTTTGAAGAGAAACACCTTTTTGCGAAACATTATGAACACCAGACCGACAAAGAAGCACCCCGTGTTTTCATTTCCCAGCTGGTGACCGGTGATTTCAGTACATTTCTGCAGGATACTGTCAGGGAGATCGTGGACCAGGTCCCTGCCGACCGCTTGGGTTCCGGCGAGTTGATCTACTCAGGCCGGCTATGGAAGGTCCCGTCCTACCAGGTATATGACAAGCTCCGGAAGGAATCTGAATACGCTGCCTGGGTCTATGCGTGGGGCTTCTGTGCGAATCATTTTACGGTCAGTGTCAACTTCCTGAAGAATCTGGACAGCGTTCAAAAGGTGAACCAGTTTCTGAAAGTCAAAGGCTTTCAGCTCAACGACAGCGGGGGAGAGGTCAAAGGCACTCCTGCCGAATTGCTGGAACAGTCGAGCACACGTGCCGGAAGGAAGCTGATCTCCTTTATTGAAGGTGATTACGAGATCCCTGCCTGTTATTATGAATTTGCCCGTCGTTATCCCGATGCTGACGGGAAATTGTATTCGGGTTTCATCGCCCAATCGGCCGACAAGATCTTTGAGTCTACCGACAATAAGTAGTTCCGTACGACGCAGTTCGGGTTAGCAGGACTGCTGTTGATATCCCTTTGATTCTCTTGTAAGCCAAGCCTTATTCTTTACCTTTGTAAAGCAGACTTTAGCGGTCTGCTTTCTTATAAAATAAAGAATATGAGCGTACTGCATGACAACCTTCCCTGGCTTCTTTCCAGGTTCAGGGGTGATATTTTCCTGGATGAGTCCACCCTGCTCATGTATTCCACCGATGCTTCCGTTTACCGGGAAAAACCTCTGGCTGTCGCCAGGCCCAAGGTAAAGGAAGACATCCGTATTTTAATCGAATTTGCCAGGCAGCACAGGTTGCCACTTATTCCCCGGACTGCAGGGACCTCACTGGCCGGACAGGTCGTCGGATCAGGGATCGTGGTGGATGTGTCGCGTTATATGACAAGGGTGCTGGAAATCAATCCGGAGGAACGATGGGTCAGGGTGGAGCCCGGTGTGGTGTTGGATGAGCTTAACAAGACACTGGAACCCTACGGATTGTTTTTCGGACCGGAGACTTCGACCTCTAACCGTTGTATGATCGGTGGCATGGTAGGCAATAATTCCTGTGGCGCCCATTCGATCCTTTACGGGTCCACACGTGACCACACTCTGGCAGTGAAAGGGTACCTGAGTGACGGATCAGAGGTGCATTTTCATGATATTGATGTTCATGAGTTTGACAAGAAGTGCAGGCCCGATACCCTGGAAGGGGAGATATACAGGCATATCTCCGGGATGTTGAAGGATGCTGCCGTCAGGGAGGAGATTCGTAAGGAGTACCCTCATCCTGATATCAAGAGAAGGAACACAGGCTATGCCATTGACCTGTTGCTTGATATGGAACCGTTCATCGAGGAAGGGGCCTCCCATACGGGGAGCGGTGAAAGGAAATGGTTCAATTTCAGTAAGTTGATTGCAGGGTCAGAGGGGACCCTGGTGTTTATGACGGAGATAACCCTGAACCTGGTTCCCCTTCCTCCAAAGGAAAAGGCGCTGGTATGTGTCCATTGCCACACCCTGGAGGAGGCTTTTGAAGGGAACCTGGTGGCTTTAAAGTTCAAGCCTGCCTCAGTAGAGCTCATCGATCATATCATCATTGAGTGTACCAAGGAGAATATTACCCAGAGGAAGAACCGTTTTTTCATTGAAGGGGAGCCGGCTGCCATCCTTGTGGTAGAGTTTATGAGCGAGATCGGGGAAGAGATCGACCAGCTCACCCGGGCTATGGAGAAAGCCTTCAGGGAAGCCGGCTACGGATACCATTTTCCCGTGGTGAAAGGACCCGACATGAATAAAGTATGGGCCCTCAGAAAGGCGGGGCTGGGTCTCCTGTCGAATGTGCCAGGAGATGCCAAACCGGTGACCATGATCGAAGATACGGCTGTCAGTCCGCAGGATCTTCCTTCCTATATGAAGGACTTCATGAAGATACTGGATCAAAACGGGCTGGACTGCGTGTATTATGCCCACATAGCTACGGGAGAACTGCATCTGAAGCCGGTACTGGACCTGAAGAACCCGCATGACAGGGAGCTTTTCCGGAAAGTTCCGACAGAAATCGCTCATATTGTTAAGAAATACAGGGGTTCTCTGAGTGGAGAACATGGTGATGGCAGGTTAAGAGGAGAGTTTGTTCCCCTGATGATCGGGGAAAAAAACTTTGAGTTGCTCAAGGAGATTAAAAGGACATGGGACCCGGTGGGGATCTTCAACCCGGGGAAGATCACCGGAACGCCACCCATGGATGCTTTCCTGAGATACCAGACAGGCCAGAAGGTGAGGGAGATCCAGACCTATCTTGATTTTTCCACTTCCAAAGGGATCCTCAGGGCGGTGGAACAGTGCAACGGCTCAGGCGACTGCAGGAAAAGCGAGATCATCGGAGGGACGATGTGCCCGAGTTATATGGCCACACGGAACGAAAAGAACACAACCCGCGCCCGAGCGAACGTACTCCGTGAGTTCCTCACCAACTCACACAAAGTCAATCCTTTTGACCACCAGGAGATCAAGGATATCTTGGATCTCTGCCTTTCCTGCAAAGGATGCAAGTCAGAATGTCCGTCCAATGTGGACATGGCAAAGTACAAGGCTGAGTTTCTGCAACAATGGTACGATGTTCATGGCGTGCCCTTCAGAAGCAGAATGATCAGCAAGATCGGTTCCATTCACCGAAAAGCCATGATCTTACCTGCAGTCTACAACTTTTCCGTCACCAACCCTGTCTTATCCTGGCTGATAAAAAGAATGCTGGGTTTTGCACCCCAGAGGCCGCTTCCGCGAATCTACCGTCATTCTTTGAAGCGCTGGATGCGAAAGACCTTCTCCGGTATTCCGGCTTCCTTGTCCTCACAGGGGAAGGTGATGTTTTTCCTGGATGAGTTCACCAACTACCAGGATGTGGAGATCGGAATGAAGGCTGTGATGTTGCTGAAACGCCTGGGATACGAGGTGGAAGTCCCTGAACATGTTGAGAGCGGGCGGGCCCATATTTCCAAAGGGATGCTGAAGAAAGCCCGGAAACTGGCTGATCAGAATGTTGAATTGTTGAAGGACCAGGTGAGCCGGGAGACACCACTTCTCGGAATTGAGCCTTCAGCCATCCTTTCTTTCAGGGATGAATACCCGGACTTGGTCTCTGATCCCCTGAAGGCTGATGCCAGACGACTGGCGCCCAACTGTCTGCTGGTAGAGGAGTTCCTTTGGAAGGAATATGAGGCCGGACATATCCGTCAGGACCAGTTTTCATCCGTTCCACGACAGATACTGTATCATGGTCACTGCCAGCAAAAGTCACTTGCGTCGACCCTGCCGGCGAGGAAGGTCATGGAAATCCCAATGAATTACCGGGTCGAGGAGATAGCTTCCGGTTGTTGCGGCATGGCAGGTTCATTCGGCTATGAGTCGGAGCATTATGAGCTTTCGATGAAGGTCGGGGAGCTGGTACTGTTCCCTGCCATCAGGAACAGTGCGGCAGAGAGCATCGTGGCAGCCTCGGGTACCAGCTGCCGTCATCATATATACGACGGAACCGGGCGTCAGGCCCTGCATCCTGTCGAAGTGCTCTATAATGCCATGATCTGAAAATTTCGTTTCTTTGCACAGCAAAAAAATTACATGAGATATGTCACAGAGAACCTTCGCTGAAAAGATTTTTGATGCACCTGTGGGAAGCATCGTTTTTAAGAAACCCGATATCGTACTGAGCCATGATAACACGGCCAGTATCGAAAAGACCTTCCAGAAGATGGGCGGTACCAAGGTATTATATCCTGAGCAGCTGCTGATCACCCTCGACCACAATGCTCCGCCTACCAACTCCAAGCTAGCTAACGACTACCTGAGGATCAGGGAGATGGTCCAGGAACAGGGTGTTGAAAAGTTTCATGATGTGGGACAGGGCATCTGTCATCAGATCATGGCCCTGTATGCCCGTCCGGGGATGCTTGTGGTGGGAAGCGACAGTCATACGTGTACAGCAGGCGCTTTCAATGCTTTTGCTGCCGGCATCGACCGGACGGAGACCGCAGGGCTCTGGAAGCAGGGAGAGACCTGGTTCAGGGTACCTGAGTCTGTCAAGATCCATCTGGATGGAAAACTTAAGGATGGAGTGGCAGCAAAAGACCTGGCATTATGGATCATCGGAATGATGGGTTCTGACGGTGCCGACTATATGTCGATCGAATATCACGGACCTGGTGTTCAGACCCTGAGTGTATCCGACAGGATGACCATCGCCAACCTGGCCTCGGAGATGGGTGCCAAGACCGCGACATTCCCTTCAGACGAGGTGTTATGGAGTTACCTGGGTGAAAAGAAAGAAGGCGTCTGGGCTGATGAAGGGGCTGAATATAAGAAGGTCATTCATATCAACCTGAATGATGTTTTTCCGGTAGTCGCGGCTCCGCATCATGTCGATAATGTGAAAGCAGTTTCGGAGGTTCAGGGAAAGAAACTTCACCAGGCCCTGGTCGGGACCTGCACCAACGGCCGTCTGGAAGATCTGCGCATCGCCGCCTCCATACTCAAAGGGAAGAAAGTGGCCAAGAATCTGCAGCTGCTCATCATTCCCGCCTCCCAGGATATCTATCTGACTGCTATGGAAGAAGGGCTCATCAAGATCTTTATGGAGGCCGGCGGCAGCGTGCTGGCACCTTCCTGCGGACCTTGCCTGGGGACAGGACAGGGAATCCCTGCCGACAATACCGTGGTGATCTCCACCGCCAACCGTAACTTCAAAGGAAGGATGGGGAACAGCCTATCGGAAGTGTACCTGGCCTCACCGGCAACCGTAGCCTATTCAGCACTCGCCGGTGAAATCACCGATCCAAGGGGTGTCGTGGCCAATGACAAATATCCCTTTACCAGGGAACAGAGCAAGACCGTCGACATCCCGGAGGGTGATGACCGTTATTCGGGAGGGGTCTGGAACTATGCTGATGTTGATAACCTTAACACCGACCAGATGTTTGCCGGAAATCTCACGTATAACATCAACAGTTCTGAAGGCGACAAGATCCTTCCCTATCTTTTCAAAGGATTTGACAACCAGTTTGCAGAAAAAGTCAAAGCGGGTGATGTGATCATCGCAGGAGCCAACTTTGGTTGTGGCAGTTCCCGCGAACATCCCTCGGTAGGTCTTTCCTATGCCGGCATTCAGGCAGTCATCGTGAAATCGGTGAACCGCATTTTTTACCGTTCTTCCGTGAATCAAGGCCTTCCCATCATTGTGTTGCCCGAGGTCGTGGAGGCATACCACCAGGGCGATGAGGTAGTCCTTGACATGAAGAATGGCTCGGTTAAAGTGGCCGGTAAGGAGTTCCGTTTCGCACCTTTACCCGACAAACTGATGGGTGTTTTTGCCGCTAAAGGCCTGGTCAATTATATCAAATCGGCGTCAAAACAATAGTATAAAATATTAATTATGAAAAAGTTACTTATAGCCACAGGAATCCTGCTCTGGGTGTTGACCGGAGCAGCACAGGAGAACCCGGCAAAGCCTGCTCTGCCTGATACCTTGAACCGTACTGATGCCAAAGGACTGAAAAAAGGTTACTGGAGAGAGGACGGCGATAAGGGGAGTTATGCCATCGGAGTGTATAAAAATGACAAGAAAGATGGTGTCTGGATTGCTTATCACCAGGCTGGTACCGTGAAGTCAATAGACGTGTACACCATTGGGGTGAGAAACGGGATCTCCCTGGGGATCGATGAAAGAGGGGCACTGCTTTATGAAGAGTATTACAAAGGTGGGAATGTGGATGGCGTCAGCAAGAGGTTTACGTATGGGGGGAGAGTGGCCTCTGAGACCAATTATGTGAACGGCGTTAAACACGGACCCTACAAAATCTATTATGACCTCACCGGTAAACTGCAGGAGGAGTGTGCTTACAAGATGGGCAAGAAGGATGGACCTGACAAATGGTACTCTACGGAAGGGAAGCCGGTGGCCGAGTACAATTATGTCAACGGCGACCTGGATGGTCTTCAGGTTTATCTTTATGCCAATGGGAACAAGCAACAGGAAGAGATCTATGTAAAAGGCGTCCAGAATGGTCTTTATAAGGAGTACCATGAGAACGGAAAGGAAAAGATTTCCGGTCAGTATGTGAATGGTCAGAAGGAGGGGAAATGGACCGAATTTGATGAAAACGGTACCCTGAAGAAAACCACGACCTTCAAAAATGGAGTCGAAAAGTAAAACCGGTGCATTTTTGAGAAACCCTTACGCCGGCAGGGAAGGGTATAACTGTTTCGGATGCTCGCCCCACAACCATATTGGGTTGCGGATGAAATTCGAAAAGGAAGGGGATACCATTACTTCTCTGTGGGATCCTTCCCCTGACTATCAAGGCTGGAAAGACATTCTACACGGAGGCATACAGGCTACACTGATGGACGAAATCGCCTCCTGGTTCCTTTCAGTCATTGTTGGCAAAGGGGGGGTGACCAGCCGCCTGGACATACGTTACCGCAAGCCGGTACCTGTGAGAAGTGGTGCTATCAAACTGGTTGCCAGGCTGGAGGAAATGAAGCGCAGCATCGCTGTCATCCATGTTTCCCTGTTCAGTTCTGATGGAGAACTGTGTACAGAGGGTCTCATCAGCTATTTTTCTTTCCCGGATGAAAGAGCAGAAAGTCAACTCGATTACCCGGGTCCTGATGCCTTTCTGCCTTGATATTTTAATACTGTGAAGTGATCTCTTTGAACAGGTAAGACCACCTTACCGGCCCGTTTCCTTTTCCTAACCGTACGATGATCAGGTTTTTATCGAAGTTGAGATAGACGTACTGTCCGAGAACCCCTTTTGCGAACAGTACATTCTTTTCAGGAACCCTCCAGCAATAAACATAGGGGTAATGTTCGGAATCACGGGAGTTGTTAACAGCATTCAGGGTCGTATTTACCCATTCTTCAGGCAGTACCTGCTTTCCATTCCAGTTTCCTTTTTTCAGGTATAACCGTCCAAACCTTGCATAGTCCCTGGCGACGGCATTCAGGCAGCAAAACGACTTGACGGTCATATCTTTTTTACTGTCGACGCTCCAGGTGGCATCGGATTCCATACCCAAAGGCATCCACATCTTTGTTTCAAGATATTCGTTCACCGGCATGCCACTGGCTTTTTCCAGTGCCAGGCTCAGTAAAAGTGTGTTAATACTTTGATAGTCATATTCTTGTCCGGGAGGATGTTGCACTTTCACGTGCTTCACATATCGTTTCAGGTGGCGGCCGTAGTAAAACTTGGGCATTTTGGCAAAAGGACTTCCGTATGATTCTTTGAATTTGAGTCCTGACCTCATGTTCAGCAGATGTTCCAGGGTGATGGGGTCGTATCCCTGGTTGCTGAGTTCTGGCAGATATTTCGTGATAGGGTCATGAACAGAGCCCATGGTGCCCTCCTCCACGGCAATGCCAACCAGGGCAGCTACCACTGACTTAACCACGGAAAAGGAAGGGATGAAAGAGTCGTCTCGGTAACCATCCCTGTACTGTTCATATAAAATCGTATCGTTACGGATGACAAGAAAGGCTACAGTACGGCTGTCTTCCAGCAGGTCGTCGAAGGAAGAATAGCGACCTTGCACCGATGCCGGTACTTTCGGACTCAGGTTTTCGTCATCCCTGAAAAATGCAAAGGCTGGTGATGCGGTTTGCACCCCAACTGAAGGGAACTTCCTGTCATCGTGAATGTCAGCATAATTCCACCAGAAGAACCGGACCACGTGACAGGAGGCCAGGGTCATCATCAGGCCCAAAAAGCAGAATGACCGGATGCTTTTTCTTACCATACCTTGAAATGTCTGGGATTCTCTATCTTATAACCTTTTGGTACTGTGCTGGTATTTCTTGAGAACCTCTTTCTGTAACTTCTGTGGGATCTTTTTTTATAGCGGTGATGTTTGCCTTTGTGATAACCGCTATGGGTGATGTGTCTGTATCTTGGACGGGCGGACGCAGAAAGCTCCGGTGCATACATAAACATGCTGCCCAAAATCATCACCACACTTAACCACCTTGCCACTGATTTGTACTTCATCTCCTCATGCTGTACAGCCTCAAAAATAATAATACTCTGACCTGCTTTGATAAACCATCATGTATTTGTTTAAAAAAGATCAGGTTCCAACAGTCGAAGCTTTGAAATTCGTACTTTTGCAAAGCAATGGTGCGTGAGCCGGTCCCCGGCAACACGTGAAAAGGGAATCAGGTGATCCCTGCGAAGGGAAATTCCTGAACAGTACCCGCTGCTGTAAGCTCTATATAGCCTTTTAATACCCTTTGTCACTGCCTTTTGGGTGGGAAGACATTAAAAGGAGAGTAAGTCAGAAGACCTGCCATTGCATTGTGTATTCAGTGCTTTCGGGAGAAAAGGCATGATCAGGTCTAAAAAACTTTTTCATCGTTCCCGGAGGTACAGACTGACAACAGGTGAATAAGCCGAGGTATGGACCTTTCTGATGTCATAAAGAACAGAGTGTTTCAAAGAAAGCATGTGACAGTGACCGGAAGGATATTGTTATTCCTTCTGCTTTGTTGCTTCCTTGAGCCTGCCCGTCTTTTCTCACAGAATGCGAACATCGACAGCAGCAGCCTGATCACCGGCATCGAGGTGACAGGGGTCAAGGATCAGCCTTTCGGGGTCGGGCAGACCCTTGAACGTTTCGATAGTACCACGATGGTGATGGCGGGGGCAGATGATCTGTCTGCCCTTCTGAGCCAGGGATCGGTCCTGTATGTGAGGGATTATGGAGCCGGCAACCTGGCAACTCTGAGCCTGAGAGGGACGTCATCAGACCAATCCGGTATTTTTTGGGAAGGATTTGAGTTGAACCCACCCGGATCAGGAATGATGGATCTTTCCCTGGTACCGGTATTCCTTTTCGATAAAGCAGAGATCAGGTATGGTGGTTCTTCATCTCTTTACGGTAGCGGAAGCATGGGTGGCGGGGTATTCCTTTCATCTGATCCGGGAGCTCTGCCGGGAACCAGGCTGAGTGCCGGCGCGAATATCGGGAGTTTCGGAGAAAGGATACAACATGCCAGATTGACCCTGCAACAACACAACTGGTGCTCCAGTACTGCCATCCTTCATCTTCAGAAAGACAACGATTTTCCATACTCTCTTGGTGATGAGACCTTTAAAAGACAGCATGCCTCCGTCATGCAGACCGGTGTGCTGCAAAGCCTCAGCAGGACCTGGGAAAAGGACCGTATCGATTTTCATGCCTGGTGGCAGAGGTCCGACAGAGAGATACCGGCTTCTGTCACCTCTGCCAATCAGAATGCGGACCGCTTTGATCAGTCAATAAGGTTTGCTGCCCGATGGAAACACCAGTCAGGCAAAGGTTTGCTTTCTGCAGGAATAGCCTCTTTTCACGATGATCTTCACTATACGGAACAACTTTCCGACGGTTGGTTCCTGATCGACTCAAAGATCAGAAATCACAGCACGCAGGGAGAAATCAGTTATGATCGAAAACTCGCGTGGTACGATTTACGGTTGACAGCCGGACTGGACCTTGACTGGCAGGCTGTCAACGTGGGTGACTACGGGGGTTACAACGAACAGGGACAGGCTGCGGCCTATCTTTCCCTGAAAAAGTCATTCGACAAAGAACGTTGGATCATCATGTTTAACCTTCGCCAGGTATGGCTGCGTGATTTCAGGGTGCCGGTGACCCCTTACCTGGGCTTCCGGGGGAAGTGCGGACCTTACCTTGAATGGAACGGGGGAGTCTCAAGGATCTACCGCTATCCAAGTCTGAATGATCTCTTCTGGATACCCGGCGGTAACAGGGATTTGAATCCGGAAGACGGATGGAATGCAGAAACCGGAGGCCATCTGACCCTCTTTCATACTGATCGCCACCAACTGTTGGTCAACACGAGCCTGTTTTATACCCGGATACGGAACATGATCACCTGGGTGCCTGCCTCTTCATCCTATTGGGTGGCTGAAAATGCAAGGGAGGTGGTCATCAGGGGGATTGATGCCGGTATGGAATATTCAGGCCGGTGGGATCACTTCAGGGTCGACCTGAAGCTTCAGTTGACCAGGTCGTCCTCGTTGAATACCCACGCGCTTTATTCCAACGATGAAAGCAAGGGGAAACAGCTGATTTATACTCCCGCCTATAAGACCCATTCGATAATCAGAGCGGGACTAAAGAACCTGATCCTGGAATATCAGCATATCTACAATGGAAAAGTATTCATTACCCGCGACAACTCCCAGTATGTTCCTGCTTATATCGTGGGAAATGCCCTGTTAAGGTGGGATGGGTTCCATAAGAATAAATATGGATGTTCCCTACAGCTGAAACTCGAAAACTGTTGGGATGCATCTTACCAGGTCGTCAAATATTATCCTATGCCCGGAAGGTCTGTGCAACTGGGAGTTACCTTGCATTTTCAATCACAACATTAATAACTCTTCATGATGAAACTGAGCTTATTACAAAGGTATTTCGCTATCATGATGCTGGCTACGCTCATTTCCTGCGAAAAGACGGAAGAACCCCAGCAGACTTCTCTTCCCGGGAAATATGACAACGGCGTCTTTATCTGCAACGAAGGGCCCTTCATGTCAGGGACCGGCACCATCAGTTTTTTAAATTATACAGACGGCGTCGTTTACAACAATCTTTATGAGAATGTGAACCAGCTGCCGCTGGGCAATATCGTTCAGTCGATGGAGACCTATGGTGATTTCGGGTACATCGTGGTCAATAATGCAAACAAGATTGAGATCGTTGATCTTAAAAATTTGCAACGTTCCGGAAGCATCAGCGGTCTTACCCTTCCCAGGTACATTCTGCCGGTGAGCCAGCAGAAAGCCTATGTAAGTTGTTGGGATAATACCCTGGCTGTCATTGATTTGACTTCAAAATCTATTAAGAAGAACATACCAGTCGGGACAGGCCCTGAGAAGATGTTGCTGCTGGGTGAGCAGTTGTTTGTTCTCAACCAGGGAGGTTTTGGGATTGACAGCGTTCTGTCAGTCATTCAGACCTCATCCGACTCAGTCACCGCAACCGTGCAGGTATATCCCAAACCTACGGGTATCGTATCCGATAAAGAAGGAAAGATCTGGGTCCTGTGTTCGGGAAACGGCTATAACGGGTTCCCTGCTGCCGGTGACAGCGAAGGTCACCTCGTCTGTATTAATCCACAGAGTAAACAGATAATCAGAGATATACCCTTCCCTGGCACCAGTATCCATCCCGAAAAACTGGTCATCAACCAGGCCGGAGACAGGATGTATTTCCTCTATAAGGACGGGGTGTACGACCTGGGGATCACGTCCACGGCGCTCAGTCAGAAAGCCTTTATCCCACATTCCGGCTACCTGTATGCCCTGGGCCTGGACCAGAAGAATGATCTCTTATATGTCTCTGATCCTGTCGATTATGTTCAGGATGGGTGGGTCTACCGGTATCTAGCCGATAAAGGATTTGTGGTCGATTCATTCAAAACAGGGATCATTCCAACCCACTTTAGCTTTCGATAAGTGTTCTTTTTGATTCCCGCCCAACAGGATTCATTAAACAATTTTAGCGCACTGCTGTTAATACATACAAATCAATTATAATGAAGACTGCAGTTAACGTGACATGGACCGGAGGAATGGCTTTTGAGGCAGAGGTCAATGGTCATACCCTGATTATGGATGCTGATGAGGCTGTCGGCGGACAGGATCAAGGCCCTAGGCCTAAGGCATTGGTATTAAGCGCCTTAGCAGGTTGTACCGGGATGGATGTGGTATCTATCCTGAAAAAAATGAGGGTAGATGTAGAGAAATTTGAGATGAAGCTGGAAGGGGAACTGGCTGAAGAGCACCCCAAGATCTATCATACCATCTACATGACGTACATCTTCCATGGAAAAAATCTTCCTATGGAGAAACTGGAAAATGCTGTCAATCTTTCTAAAGATAAGTACTGCAGCGTCAGCGCCATGATCAAAGGAAAGGTGAATATCGTTACTAAGATAGAGGTGGTAGAAACGGCTTGATCACATCAAGCATTTCATTCAGTATCATTGCTGTAGCACCCCAGATGATCTTGTCGTGAACAAAGAAGCAGGGGACCTCACCCTGCCAGTCACCGGCAGTGACCCTTTTCGTCTGCAGCGTCGAGGGCTTTATCAGTTCATACACTGAGATGTGAAGGATTTCAACGACTTCTTCCGGATCGGGTAACAAAGGCGTGATGGGGTCTGTCCAGCCTACCACCGGAGTGACCAGGAAATTGCTGGGTGGGATGAACAGTTCGGTGAGGGTTCCCAGGACACGGACATGAGTGGCCCGGATGCCTATTTCTTCCTGGCTTTCTCTGAGTGCCGTGTGAACGAGATCAGGATCATGTCTCTCCCATTTTCCCCCCGGAAAAGAAACCTGCCCGCCATGGACGCCGTCATAATCCGGTCTCTGGATGAAAATGGTCTTAATGTCATGATTATCAGGGTATAATAGTACGAGCACGCCGCTCTTCTTTGTGTCAGGGGCCGGACGAATGGGGAAGCTCCTGAAACGTTTCATGGATGTGAGCTCCAGGTGGGCTTCGCTTCCCGGCAGTGGCCGGGTCAGCCTGTTGAGAAGCATTTCAGGTAAACTCTCAAACCTCATAAAGATTCATTTTCCCCGCAAAATTAGCCTATTGAGGTAAAATATACGTATTGTGGATTTTTTATTTAACTTTATACCCGATATGATTTTATGATTATGGTAAAGGAAAAACTGCACCCCGAAGACCACACCAAAGACAAGTTGTCTTTGACCAGGGAATTGATCCTTCATAATGATGACTTCAACACTTTTGATTTTGTGATCGATACCCTCATCGAAGTCTGTGACCATGAACCTGAACAGGCTGAGCAATGTGCCATGGTGACCCATTACAACGGAAAGTGCGCAGTAAGAAGTGGTGACCACAGCTTTCTGAAGCCCATGTACGATGAAATGTTACGAAGGGGGTTGACCGTATCCATCGATTAAACTGTAACCTCATGTCACTGACTGTTATCATATTACTCATAATTGCCGGACTGGTGTTGCTGGTTCTTGAAGTTTTAGTGATCCCGGGCTCAACTGTGGTTGGTATCCTCGGGTTCATGTCAATGGTGTTTGCCATCTGGCAGGCCTATTCTGTTCATGGTGCCGTGACCGGGCATATTACCCTGGCCGCGGTGCTGGTATCAGCAGTCATCGTACTGTACTTTGTCCTGAAAGCCCGCACCTGGAATCGATTTATGCTCAAGGATGCCGTTGAAGGAAAGATGAACGTGATCCAGGAGGGCAAGCTTCAGTCCGGTGATGAAGGTATCACCATCTCAAGGTTGAATCCCATGGGTAAAGCCATGTTTCATGATGATTACTTCGAGGTGAATGCCATGGGTGATTTTATTGACCAGAACACTCCTGTTGTCATCACGAAGGTGGATGGAAATAAAATATTCGTCAAGAAGAAAGTATAGGTTATTTATTGATAATTAATAAATTAATATTATGGAACAAAGTGTTCTCATCGTAGTGGTGATCGGTATAGCCTGCTTGTTGGGTCTTTGGCTGATCTTTTACTTTATTCCGGTAGGATTGTGGTTCAACGCCCTGGTGTCTGGTGTCAGGATCTCTCTGATCCAGCTGATCCTGATGCGGTGGAGGAAAGTGCCTCCTGCCATTATCGTGAACAACCTGATCGCTGCCACGAAGGCGGGACTTAAACTCAGCCGAAATGAGCTGGAGGCGCATTTCCTGGCTGGCGGAAGGGTAAAGACCGTCGTAAATGCCCTCATCTCTGCCGATAAGGCCAACATACCCCTGGATTTCAAATCCGCCACGGCCATTGACCTGGCCGGAAGGGATGTGTTTGAAGCCGTGCAGATGTCGGTGAACCCCAAGGTGATCAACACCCCTCCGGTGACGGCTGTTGCAAAAGATGGTATTCAGCTGATCACCAAGGCCAGGGTCACGGTGAGGGCCAATATCAAACAGCTGGTCGGTGGTGCCGGTGAGGAAACCGTTTTGGCCAGGGTAGGAGAGGGTGTCGTTACGGCTATCGGATCGGCAACATCACATAAGGAAGTATTAGAGAATCCCGATAAAATATCCAAGGTGGTGTTGGCTAAAGGACTGGACTCCGGAACAGCCTTTGAAATATTGTCCATTGACATTGCCGACATTGATGTGGGTAAAAATATCGGTGCCCAGCTTCAGATGGACCAGGCCAATGCCGATAAGAACATCGCCCAGGCTAAGGCTGAGGAACGCAGGGCCATGGCCGTGGCCAACGAGCAGGAGATGAAAGCCAAGGCTCAGGAGGCCAGGGCCAAAGTGATAGAAGCAGAAGCGCAGATCCCACTTGCTTTAGCGGATGCCTTTAGAAGCGGAAACCTCGGTGTGATGGACTATTATAAACTGGAGAACATCAAGGCTGATACCTCCATGCGCGATTCCATTGCAAAACCCGGTGGTATGAAGCCAAAGGAAGGGGAGAAGCAGCAGTAGGCAGTTGGCAGTTGGCAGTTGGCAGTTGGCAGTTGGCAGTAGGCAGTTGGCAGTTGGCAGTAGGCAGTTGGCAGTAGGCAGTAGGCAGTAGGCAGTAGGCAGTTCAAAAATCATTCTGGCCATCTAGCATTTACTTTGGTTCCACGTGGATAGAGACTTCCACTTTACGGATCTTACCTTTTATTTCCTCCTCAATAAGATCACATAACTGGTGCGACTGATGCACCGTCAGCTCTCCGGGGACCTCCAGGTGCAGGTCAACATAACGGTAGGCACCGGCTTTCCTTGTACGGAGCTGGTGAAAGTCCATATTGTCCCCTAAGTGCTCCTGTATCGTCCTTTGGATGATCTTCATTTCTTCATCTTCAAGCGTGACGTCTAAAAGCGGCTGGTAGGCCGTTACCACCAGTTCATAAGCTTCCTTAATGATAAAAAGAGCCACAATGATAGCGATTACCGGATCCATAAAATACCAGCCGGTAATCCAGATGATCAGCAAACCCAGCGCAACACCAAAGGAAGTGAAAACATCGGTGCTCAGGTGAAGGGCATCAGCCCTTAGGGCAATGGAATCCGTCTTTTTTGCTGTCTTGTATAAGAGTCTGGAAACAAATATGTTAACTATACCAGATATCATCATCACCACGAAACCCAGTCCAAAAGACTCCACTTCAGCGGGGTGCAGGATTTTTTTGATGGCTTCGAAGATGATCCACCCTGCCGCCACGAAAATGAGGATCCCCTCTATTACCCCGGAAAGGTTTTCAAACTTACCGTGCCCGTATGGATGCCGGCTGTCGGGAGGCGTATCGGAGATCTTCACTGAGAAAAAAGCAATGATAGCGGCCAGGAGGTCAATAAAGGAGTGGATGGCTTCGGAAATGATACTGATCGACCCGGTGATGAGGCCTGTGACCAGCTTCAATGCAATGAGCACGGAATTGGAGACGACCGATAACCGTGCTGTTCGTACCTTTTCACTCATCAGAGCAGCTTTTTAAAAGAGAACCGGACGAAGAAATTGAAATTGGGACGGAACCCGTCGTAGGTACCCAGGTTGATCCCTTTCCAGTAGAAGGTGGCACCCGGGTCGACGCTCAGGTAGTCGTTGAAGATGAGGCGGACTCCCCCGGTAGCGAAAACACCGAATCCCACACCACCCTGGATCATCTCGTATTGTGTAAGCTGTGAATTAGGCACATAGCTTTGGTTCCCGTATTGATTCACCAGGCTGAAGGTTTGTTCACCGATCCGAATTTTATTTTCAATGACCCTTGTATTGTTGATGTTCAGTCCACTTTCATAGAAAAGCACCATTTTTGGGGCCAGGTTATAATACTTGCTGATGCCGATATCGATGTTCACCCGCTTTTCTTTGCCCCAAATATCGCAAATCTTGTAGGTAGGATCGAGGTTATAGCCCTGGGGGGCATCCATGTTCAAAAGAAATACATCCTTGGCGGTCAGCTTCACGAAGTTGAACTGGGCAAACACCCCCAGGTTTTTGCTGAGTTCATAGCGAACATAAAACCCGATGGAATAGGCAGGACTGTATTTCATTTCCGAGGGAAGATCGTAAGGATGCGTGGTGTCAATCCGGTATGGGTTCAGCACCGTGTCTATCCCGGCCATATAATATTTGTTCTTCAGGATAAGGTCCAGCTTGTTTTCGTTGACCGGGCTGCCGTTGTAGAAGGCAGCCGGATGATTGTCGGGGAAATAAAAGCCGACATTCATCCCATAAGAAAACCTGGAGAGGGTGTCGTCATCGCCGGTTTGGGCGTAACACTTCACGCCTGATATCAGGGAGGCAAGAAGAATGATGACCTTTATATATGAGGGCCAGGTTCTCATCATGGAAAGAGTAGTAGTGATACAAAGGTAATGAATCCCAACGAACCCGGGGAAGGATTTTAATGAATCGATGATGATAAACGGAGTGTCCGGATAGGGGAAAGCCTTCTGAAATTCAACTGATGTTTTGCAGCTCCTTTAAATTTATTACCTTTGCAGCGGTTTGGACCCGTGGCTTAATTGGATAGAGCATCTGACTACGGATCAGAAGGTTGGGGGTTCGAGTCCCTCCGGGTTCACTTTCCATTTCTCATAATGTCTCCAGGGACGAGAAGTTTATCCCGATAAGCGGAGCGAAGCGGGAAGTCCCTCCGGGTTCACTTAGATAATCAGCCACTTATCCACATTTTGGGTAGGTGGTTTTTTGTTTTTGGTTGACTTTGTGATTGTATTATAGATCTATATTGTTGATTAAGAGGGTTTTACCGCAGGGACGCAAAGACGCGGAGTTTCTCTGCGACACTGCGCCTCTGCGGTAAAAATATGATTATCAGTTGTTTACCGTCGAAACGGCACGGCAGAGATCATGCCGCTCCACTATGAGCCACTACTTGTCCGGATGATTTTTATCAGGGTCCCATGACTACTCGAAAGAGGGTTCGTAGTGAAAAATCATTAAAAACACATTCTTATCCTTCGTATCTTTGGATATTGATTCCACTTCATTAATACCCGACCGCAAAGCTCCGATCTTGCACAAATTAATATTCAGTGAAATTTAATATAAACTTGTTATGCTAAGAAAATGCTTACCGTTAGGACTTGTACTTGTTTTTTGCCTTGGACAACTGGTTAATGCTCAGAGTAATGCTGAATCTGCACTTGCAAAGGCACGCGAGGCCGTTGAACTGATGGATAATGGAAAGTATGATGAAAGTATTAAACTGTTGGAAGAAGCTCAGGTGCTTGATCCCGGGCGGTTTGATTATCCTTATGAGCTGGCGTATGCCTATTATCTGAAGGAAGATTATAAGCAAGCCATCAAAATCCTGGAAAAAAACATCGATCACAAGGATGTCACCGAACAACTCTTTCAACTGCTTGGAAATAGCTATGATATCCTTGGTAAGACCGATAAGGCATTCAAATCTTATGATGCCGGTCTGGAGCGCTTCCCGAATTCAGGAGTGATTCTTCTTGAAAAGGGAAATGTGTTTTGGAATAAGAAAGAATATGAAAAAGCACTTCCGTTCTATGAGAAAGGCATCAAGCTGGACCCTGAATTCCCATCCAACTATTACAGGGCTGCCTTGATCTACTGCAATTCCACGGAAGAAGTTTGGGGGATGATCTATGGTGAGTTATTTATGAACCTGGAGCGAAACAGCAAGCGAACAGCCGAGATCAGCAAACTTCTTTATGATACTTATAAGAGTGAGATCACCTTTACCAGTGATACCACCCTGAGTGTCAGTTTTAGTAAAAACGCGACCATTGAAATCGATCCTGGAGGGAACCCTGACTTATCAAAGCTGCCCTATGGCATCGGTGTGTATGAGCCTACACTCATTTTATCCATAATCTCTATAAAATCATTGGATATCAATTCGTTAGATGTTGTCAGGAGCAACTTTCTTGAAAACTACATCAGCCGAGGATTTGATAAAACGTACCCGAACCTGCTGTTCGAATTTCAGAAAAAAGTGAAGGATGCCGGGCATCTTGAATCATACAACCACTGGATCTTGATGAAGGGGGATGAAGAGGGGTTCGATAAATGGTATACCGATAATACTACAAAATGGGAAAACTTTGTGGCCTGGTTTACCGATAACGGGATTGTGGTTGACGAAAATCACAGATTTTACCGGCAGCAATACTAATATAGGATCGGTACTTATTGATTATCAATAAATTCTAAAGTGTTCTAAGTGTCCTAAGTGTTTTTCACCACTTAAGGCACTTGAGTCAGATAGATACATTTGTTTTACCGCTGAGACGCTGAGACACTGAGTTTCTCTGCGACCCTGCGCCTCTGCGGTAAAAATATGATTATCAGTTGTTTGTCTGTACATCATCGTTATAGAGAAGGAACTGACCCAATATTTGACCGCAAATCTCAGCCCGGCACCACGACACTCCTTCAACGAATTTGTATTTTTAGGGATTCATGCTGCGAATGCATCAGCGATAAACTCACTTATCTGATCCTTGTCATGACATCACCAATAATACTTAAGACAGTTTTCAGTATCTCAAAAATGGATTGCCCATCCGAGGAAAACCTGATCCGCATGAAACTGGACGGGATCGACGGGATCAGGAAACTCGAGTTCGATCTGGCTGACCGTACTTTGGTGGTCTGGCACAAGGGATCGGCGGATATCATAGAACGATCCATCCTCGACCTGGATCTGGGAGGGAAAATGTTATCCACTGATTCTGTTGGAGATATTGATATTCAGGAGGATACACGGCAGCGTAAACTGCTTCTGACAGTGCTCCTTATTAACTTCTCGTTTTTTGCGATTGAGCTGACCACAGGACTGCTGTCGGGATCTATGGGACTGGCAGCCGACAGCCTCGATATGCTGGCCGATTCCGTGGTTTATGGGATGAGCCTGATGGTGGTCGGAAGGGCTGTCGCTGCCAAGAAAAGAATAGCTCTTTGGGCAGGCTCTTTTCAGGTCATCCTGGCTGCAATCGGTTTAATGGAGGTCGTCAGGCGCTTTGTCACCCTACAGGATGTTCCTTCCTTTTCCATAATGATCATCGTTTCGGTTTTTGCCCTTTTGGCAAATGCGATATGTCTGGTCCTCCTGCAAACGTCAGGCTCCAAACATGAAGCCCATATCAAAGCCAGCCTCATCTTCACCTCCAATGATGTCATCATCAACCTGGGGGTCATCATCGCCGGAACATTGGTTTATCTCCTTCAATCCAACAAACCCGACCTAATCATAGGCACCATCGTCTTCTTCCTGGTGGTCAAAGGTGCCTGGAACATCCTGAGGTTGAGTAAATAAAACGCCAGGTCTTATGATTCAATCACCTATCGATGATAAGCGCTATTAGTGGTTGTTAACGAGCTTGATGACCCTGGTGCCCCAGGAGCCTGACAAGCGGAGCACGGCCATGGTGAAGGCTCCGGGATAGACAGTGGTATAAAAAGTGGTGCTTCCCTGGGGAATGGTATTATGATGGATCTCCTGGCCTAAAAGGGTGTACAAGGACAATCTGGCGGCTTCCGTGAGTTCTGCCGGAAATTCCAAAAGGAGATTTCCCTGCTGCAGGTGCACCTTCACCGGTTCTGATGTGGCTTCATCCATCCCTACACACCCATCAACGTAGTAGGTGCGGGTTACCTCGTCCTGACAGCTGTCGAGGGGATGGATATAGGTATAGGTGATGGTGTGGAAACCCAGCCCGGCTACCTGGGGATAGAACATATTGTTGCTGACCCCGTTACCGGAATAAGTTCCTCCGGTGGGCAGTGCCCCGAAACAGCTGTCAGGGAGATCGTCGATACAGTAATTCAGCTGACCACCGGGCCAGGTGGCAAAAGGGTCAGGATTGACAACGAAAGAACGGCTGGTGCTTCCCTGGCAACTTGAGACCAGGGGGTCTTCATAAGAGTAAGAGATGTTGAAACTCCCGGTTCCGCTGAGCATGGGATCGAAAAAGTTACCGTTAACACCCGTTCCGAAGTAGGTGCCTCCGGAAGGAATGCCTCCTGTCAGCAACAGGGCAGGGGAGGAAAGGCAGAGATAGTGGGTGCCTCCCGGCCAGCTGACATTGGGCTGAGTGCCAACGGTGAAGGTACGGGTGGCTGAATTGGTGCAGCCTGTGGTGGGGTAGGTATAGGAATAGGTGATGGTATGGACGCCCGGACCTGCACTGGCCGGGTTGAACCAGTTGCCGCTGACACCCGGACCCGAATAGGTGCCAAAAGAAGGAGACCCTCCCGTAAGGTAGTAGTTGTTACTGTTGGTGCAGAACTGCATATTGTTCCCGGGCCAGCTTACGGTGGGAAGGTCCTGCACCCAGACGGAGTGAAGGGCGGTGCCGTTGCATCCAGGAGTGGAGCTGCTCACCGAATAACTCAGGATGAAGCTCCCAAGACCGGCCAGGGAGGGGTAAAATACACCTCCCACCACACCGGGCCCGCTATAAGTACCCCCGGCCGGTGTCGCCCCGCTGAGGGTAATGGGGGCTGCATTGATACAGGTGGTGATCATGTTGCCCGTCCAACTGACAGCAGGTACCTGGATGACAATGAAGCCGGTCGTATCGCTGTATGCGCTGAAAGCACACTGGGAATAGGTCATCTTCAGTTTATAATCCACATTGGTCTGAGCCATCATCACCGGGTTGAATTTCAGCTTGTTGGTATTATAACCCGACAACTGACTGGTGTTGCCTGTCATAGCAACATTATTGGCATACCAGTTCAGGGTGAAAAAGTCACTGTTGGGGATCACCATCAGGCTGTCGGGGGTGCCCGGACAAACCGTGTCGTAATGCGTTTGCCAGACGACCGAAGGTACCGGCACCACACGTATAAGGGAGGTATTACTATTAACGGGTGCCGATCCGTTGCAACCGCTTAGTGTACATCGAACCAGCGTACTGTCGAGGGCGGGCTGTGCCTGTTGAAAACGAAGGAAACGGCCGTTGGAGGTGATCACGCCGGGTTGTTCCACCAGGGGGGTCCAGCTGCCGTTCTGCCAAAGTTCCCATTGATATTGCACATTGGCAGAGCTGCTGTTGACAAAGACTGAGTCGGTGGCATTCTGGCACAGCATCTTCACGGAGACCGGCTGCTGGGTGATCTTCGGACCGGTATGGAGCGTACCGGCATTGCTGTAAACCCGGGGTGAACAGTAATCGCTCACATAGCAACGGAAGCGGAAACCATCCATCCCGGAGTCTATCGTCGGGATGACCAGTCTTGTATAATAAGTCGACGTGGGATCTCCTACACTGTAGTTAGTGACCTGATATTCAAAATCGAAGGTGGAGATGTCTTTCCATCCGCTGCCGTTCATGGAGTCGACCTGCCAGCCACCGTACCAGCTGTATTGGAAGTTGTATTGAATGCTGTTGGTCAGCCAGACGATGATCTTGATGCTGTCGCCCGGACAGGCGGTGCGGTCGGGCACGCTCCCCAGGATGACCGGTGCAGCCTGGTTGTTGTGGATGATGATGTTCACACTGTCCTTGTTATAGCATCCATAAGGGCTTGTTGCCTCGACTTTGAGCGGTCCTCCCGGATAGTTGCCATTCAGGGTGATGAGATTGTTGTTGATGCTGCTGGTTAGTGAAGGAGTAAGGACGGTATAAGTATTGGCAGGGTCTCCCATGTTCACTTCAACAGGAGTGCCTTCACAGATGTGATACCGTATCCAGCTGTAGTATTGGTCTTGTTTCGGAAGATAGATATAGGGCTTGTTGTGCTGGACAATGGAGATGGTATCGGTCGCCAGGCAGCCGTTATAGTTGGCCGTGACCACATATTGGGTAGGCAGGACCGGTTTTACCCAGGGGTTGGCTGAAGTCGCCGTGTTGATGAATTTTTGGGGAAGCCAGGCATAGGTGAGCCCCGTCTGGTTGCTGTTGGTGGTGATCTGAACACTATCGCCGGAACAAAAATCCAGGTCAGGGCCGGCATCGATGAAAAAACCATTATAATTGGTAACATCAACAAAAGTGGTGTCGGATTTTACACAGCCCTGGTAGGTGGCAAAGAAGATGTAGGACTGTGGTTTGCCGGGATTTACGTTGGGTGTTTTAGAACCATTGGATGAGAAACCCAGATCGGGATACCAGCCAAAAGGCATGCTGGTTGGTGTGGTGCTTGCCTGCAGCTGGACAAGGGTACCGCAGGTTGTCGTCTTGTCCGGGCCGGCAGAAACGGTAAATACCGGGGCAGGCGAAAACGGAATAAACTTGGCCAGGAAGGTCTTTACATAGGAAGAAGAGTTGGTCTTGGTGATGGGGTACCAGACCTGTGTGCTCTTATAAGAACCCCAGTACAGCTGGTTCCCTTCAGCGTCGATGAAGGCGATACTTGGGTAGAAGTCGCTGTAGTTGGACGGATCGTTAGCCCTGGCCCAGATCAGCTTGCCGCTCGATTCAAACATGGCATTGTAGGTTTCGCAGGTGCCGTTGGTCATGGTGGCATAGAGCGGAAAATTAGCACAATAGGTCCGGTTGGAGAACAGCCGGCCGGTGGTGGCTATTCTCCCGTTATTATAAAAGCAATAATATCCGTACTCGCTGCTGTTTTGTCCGCCGGTCTGCTGCAGCCATTCATTGTTGCCGTTGTTGTCGAAACGGGCTAAGAAAGCATTCTGGTCTGCCGCGGTATAAAAATGAGGAGGGCAGCTAATGGTACCGGTGATGCTGCCTGCGATGATCAGGCTGTTGTTATCACCCAGGCAGGCGTTATAAGGAAACAACCTGTCATAGGTGGTGAGGCCACCCAGCATTTTTGCCCAAAGTGCGTGTCCGCTAACTCCTTCATACTTGACAAGGAACATGCTGTTGTCGGGCACACCGGAAGGGAGGGCCACCTGTTCATCAAACCTGATCCAACCCGGACATTTGGCGGTAGACCCTGTGACGAAGATATTCCCCAGGCTGTCGGCGGTGATGGTCCTGGCGGCATCATCGTAGATGCCACCCAGACTGAACAGGTACTGAGTGTTTCCATTCGAATCAAATTTTGCCACGAAGGCATCGTTGCTCCACATATTCCATCCTCCGGCATTATCTGCTTCGAACTCACCCATTTTAAAGGCATTATCCTCAAAAGTGCCACATATATATACATTCTTTTCCAGGTCGGTTGCCACATCATAGGAAAAGCAGTCGGCCGCCATGTGGTCACTCCCACGGTGCCAGACCATCTGAAGATCGGGGCTGAATTTGGCCACGAAGACCCTGTATCTTGTTGTGTTGGGCAGGGTGACATTACCGAGTACGATACTGCCTGTCCATTCCCCGGTAACATAAATGCTTCCATCACCACCTGTTATGACCTTTTCTATGGTACCCCCGCTGGCGATCACGGCAGCAGCAGAGAAATTCCCGGCAGAGTCATGAATGGCCAGGTAGTAATTGTAGGCGTAGTCGGCCGGAAGAGTTATACTGCCAAGGTTGAGGCTGGCATTGGTGAAAGATCCGGCAATGACAAAGCGGCCATCGGGAAGCCGGTCGCCATCCACCACACCCTGGTAAGCTGAATTCCCTCCGAAGTCTTTCACCCAGGCAGCATGGTAACAGTCCTGAGCCTCTAAAGGGAGTGTGAGTATGAGCGTGAGTATGAATGACAATAAAGGTATTAAGGAAGCTCTTGGTGTCATATAAGTATTTCTCTGTATATCAAATATTTAATTAATATATTTTACTAATGGTGATCTCATAAAAAAAGCGTCCTTGTGAGACGCTTTTTTATGACTCAGGTTGTCCCTATTCAGCGTGGATTTCCACACGGCGGTTGTTCTGCATACCTTCCGGCGTGCTGTTGGTGTCAACCGGCCTGGATTCTCCATAGCCTGCGGAGGTAATCCTTGAGGCAGAAATGCCCTTTTGCACCAGGTAGTTTTTCACGGATGCAGCCCGGTCTTCAGAGAGTTTCTGGTTGTGTTCTTCCGTGCCACGACTGTCGCAATGGCCCTCAATACTGAGACTCAGAGTTGGGTAGTCGGCCAGGATGGTTACCAGCTCATCCAGTTTTTTCTTGGAGAATTCGGTGAGAACATCGCTGTCGGTCATAAAGTACACTACCTTGGCAATATCCCTGATTTTATCTCTGGCACCCATACTCAGGATCTTGTCGTTGAGCTTCCTGATCTCATCTTCGAGCGATTTCAGGTCGCCAATGCCTGTTGGGGGAGTATTTTTCATTTTAGCCAGGCTGTCGGAAAGTTTCTTCAGATCGTCATTCATTTTCTTGGCAAGGTCAGTCAGGCTGTCAACCTGGGTGACCCTGGCTTTGGTTTTCAGGGCCTTAGCGAGGTCATCTTCCGGAGGAGGGCCGGTAGGGCTAGCCGTCCGGGTTCCGAAGCGGTACCCTATGGTGATCTCATGTCCTCCCCAGTTATCGCCGAGTACACCAATGTACTTATCTCTGGGCATATTCATATCATAAGAGTACATGAACATGAGTTTCTTGGTAAGTTCTCCTCCCACACTGAGGGCGAAGATGGTGTTCCTTTTATAGGTCAGGGCAGCCAGATATTTGTTTTTATACTTTCCAATGGCGGTGATATCGAAGTTCACAGGGGCATTGTACACCATCCTGACGACAGCCACCGGTTCCAGGTTCCAGTTTTCGGAGAGTTTAAAGTCATAGGAGGCGTGGGCGATGATATGTCTCTTAAACTCATAGATGGTGGAGTTATTCTCATAGAATGAAGGAGTCATAGCGCCCACATTGAGGTTTTTGAACCGGTACATTAAGCCGGCGCCCAGTTCAATGGAGCTTTCGTTGATCTCCCTGCGGTGGTTAATGACCGGGTCGTTGGCGTACATGGGGTTGTCTATGATTTCCGAGAGGTCGACTCTTTTTTGGTTCAGTCCGCCGGTGACAGAGAAATCGAGGAAATGATTCTCAGCCATTTGTAAGTGATAGGTGTAAGAAGCAATAGCCCAGAGGTTATTGAAGATATCGGCCTTATCATTCATAATATTGACACCCAGGCCAACTTTAGGGCTCAAGGGGGCATTGATATTGAAGTCCAGGGTTCTGGGTGTATAATTCACATTGATCCTGCTCTGGCGGTAACCCAGGTACCCTTCCGGTACCCCATACAGGCCGGCATAGGTGGGATTCAATGCATATTTATTCAGGATGTACTGGTAGAGGTACGGGTACTGCTGAGCTTGTACCAGACCGGTGAAACCAAAAATTGCCAGGATGATTATTGTAGTTATTTTTTTCATAGAATTCTGCTTTACGGATTTGTATTCTGTAATTAGTCCTGGAATTAATTATCTGTCAGAATATTGACAGCTCCCTTGTACACTTTGTCATCTCTTTTATTGACGAGATAATAATAGTAAGAGCCATCGGGCAGTGTTTTACCTTCATAGGTGCCTTTCCAGTCGTTTTTATAATTGGAAGAGCTGTATACTTCATCACCGTAACGGTTATAAACTTTAAGGGTGAACATATCGTCTGGCATCATGTATTCTTTGATGAGGAAGGCGTCGTTGATTCCGTCTTCATTGGGGGTGATCACCGGCATGGGGTTAATGTTAAGGTCTTCTTTTACGGTGACATAGAAGCTGTATGAAGTGCTGCATCCGTCGGCATTGAGCACTTCAACCGTATAAAACCCTGTTTCAAAGATGGTGATGGAATCGTTGTGGGAATTATTGGACCATATAATATCGGTGTAAGCGTTCTGTATGTTGACAGAAGCGATGAGGCTCTGACCTCTGAACATCTCAAAATAGGGCACCCCGTTGATTTGTTTTACAGAATCCCTCGAGAAATTCATTGTAAAAACAGGGACATCATAAATATTGATGATGGTGGATTTGGTGTCCTGGCATCCGTTCTCGGTAAAGACTGTAAGGCTTACATTGTAGCTTCCCACTGTAAGGTAGTTATAGGTCGGGTTTTGAAGGTTGGAGAGATAGGTGGTGCCGAACGACCATTCGTATTTGTCAATGGTGCAGTTGATGGGGATAGATTGATCATAAAACTTGGTGACATCGCCCAGGCAGAAATCTTCGGCAGTGAAATCAGCGGTGATCTGACTGATAGGGACCTGGTGGTACACTGACTCCATGAGGCCCAGCTGTGTCCATATCTTCAGACCCACATCATAATTTCCGGTGTTTGGCCAGTAAAAGTGAACGACCGGTCCGTAGGCATCACCAAAAACCAGGTCGCCGTCGAGATCCCATGAATAAAGTGTAATGGTGTCGGGTAAAGTAGTGGTGGAAGTACTGACCAGGGTAGTGGAGTCACCTTTACAAGCCACATTGAACACAAAGTTGGCTATCGCCGGCTGTGCGAAGGATTTACCCAGGAAAAGCAAACAAATGAATAAAGTAAATAAAACTCTTTTCATGATTGGGGTTTTATTATTAAAAACGTTAAACTTAATCAAGACAAAGATGAGCGGACCAAAAATATATCAAATTCCGACAAAATGCAAAAAAATTTTACGGAGTTATTAACTGAGAACATTCGGAAAGATACAGCATTTAGACGGTAAAACCTACCAAAATTAACAACAGTCTTTTACTTTTGTTGTTAAGAAATGCTTAATTGCTTGTGAAATCTGGGAAAATTAATGGTGGTTTTTTTGAAACCATCGATCCTGAGGGAGAACTGGAGAGCTTGTCTGATTGCCGTCTCTGCCCGAGGGAATGTGGAGTGAACCGTCTCGGCGGGGAAAAAGGCTGGTGCCGCCTCAGCCACGGATGGCATATTGCCTCCATCGGCCCTCATCATGGAGAGGAACCGGTCATCAGCGGCCAACACGGCATCTGTAATGTTTTCTTTTCTCATTGCAACCTTCAGTGTATCTATTGTCAGAATTACCAGATCAGCTGTCATTCTGATCATTATAGAAAAACTGTCCTGACCTTTGATCGTGTCATGGACCGAATCAGAGCTTCCCTTCAATCGGGATGTCATGCGGTCGGTTTTGTGACCCCATCCCATATGATCCCCTATATGCGCATCATTATGAAGGTTTTACGACAAGAAGGGAATCCACCGGCTTTCGTTTATAATTCCAATGGCTATGATTCGGTGAACACCCTGAGATCGTTGGAGGGAGAGATCGATGTCTATCTTCCTGACATGAAATACTGGGACTCTCAGCTGGCGGCAAGCTATTCGGGTGCTCCCGACTATCCCGAAAAAGCCCGGCTTGCCTTGATTGAAATGTACCGGCAGAAGGGATCCTCTCTGATCACCGATGCCCATGGCCAGGCAGTTTCTGGCTTGATTATCAGGCATCTGGTACTGCCGGGACAAACAGATCAGTCCATCAGCATCCTGAGATTTATTGCCGAAGAGTTGTCACCCAGGGTCCACCTGTCGCTGATGTCCCAATATTATCCGGTACACCAGGCAAAGGGGCATCCGGAACTGGGTAGGAAACTGTACCAGCATGAATATGAAAGGGTTGTGGAAGAAATGCATCGGCTAGGTTTCCAAAGGGGGTGGGTTCAGGGTTTCGAAAGCCCTGATCATTATCTCCCTGATTTCAATAAAGAAATTCCTTTTGAACCGGGTCAGTAAAGCCTTTTTTCAGGATTTTCAGCCCACCTCTTAAAGGTCTCCCTGCCTGCCTTTTCAAGCATCTGCAATAAAGGGATCTTCCTGATCTCAGGTGCTTTATTGAATTCGCTGTAGATGAATGAATCATCGAAACCGGCTTCAGAAGCATCCTGCCGGGAAGCTGCGTACACCACCAGGGCCGGCCTGGCCCAGTAGATGGCACCCAGGCACATCGGACAGGGTTCGCAGCTGCTGTAAAGGATACAACCGTCTAACTGGTAATGGCCCAGATGATGACAGGCATCCCGTATCGCCTCTATCTCAGCATGGGCAGAGGGATCATTTTTTTCCAGTACCCTGTTGATACCACTTCCGATAACCACCCCGTCTTTTACCACAAAAGCAGCAAAGGGGCCGCCCCGGCCCTGACCAATGGAGTCGATGGCCATTTGGAGGGCCTGGCTCAGAAAATGCCGGTGCTCTTCAGCTGAAATATCGGGTTTCATGGCAGATTGGTCCTTTTACTTATCCGCTGGTTAGTTGCTTCAGTTTCCAAAGGTCTTTCGGATGCATTCTAAGTATGGGAGAAATGGCCAGCCAGCCAGCCTTCCCGATATTCTTGCGGAGAGCGGATAGTTCTTCCAGCTTGGCTGCCGTGGCAGGATCAGGTTCAATTTCAAAGCCGGTCTCTTTGAGCATCATGACACTCTTTGCTTTGATCGAAAGATCGGTATACAGTTCAATCAGGCAAAGCATATCGAAGATCACTTCGGGATGAAACTGGTGACGCAACGACATGATGTACTCCCCGGTCTTGGTATGACTGTATTTTCCTTCCCTGATCATCTTCAGGAGTTCCACCTCGGAATTGAGCTCAAGGTCAAGCCATTTTCTGAGGTTTTTCTCGTGAGCAAGGAAGATGAGCACCAGGACCGGCGGGAAAACAAGCACTATGATGATGGTGGAAGGGACAGGTGGAAGGAAGAAATGGTTGAAAAGAGAGTGGATGCCCATGGCGATCAAGGTGCCGTAAATGATGGGGATCAGGGGCTTTTTCCCGGTGTTGAGGGATTTCATGGCGAAAAGAAATACCATGGCCGTGGCACCCCCATGCATCATGGCCGTGCCGAATCCTCTGATAACCCAAACCATAGGATTGGGGTTGCTGGGATCAAAAAAGTAATATACATTTTCACATAGGGCAAAGAAGGCCCCTATGGAAAACCCGTAAATGGCGCCGTCGATCATAAATCCCACCTTGCCTTTTTTGAGAAGATAAAGGAATAGCATCATTTTAAGAATCTCTTCTATTACCGGGGCAACGTATTTTGAATACTCAGAAAAGTTAATGTGGGTCAGCCGAAGGCAAGTGTTGTTCAGGTAAAGGGCTATGCCTGCGGTAATAATGCCCCAGAGACTTGCAATGATAAGGGTTCTGGTGTTCAATAGCTTAAAACTGTCAACATAAATGAGGAAGACAAGGAAACAGATGACCGGTAACAGGCTTGCGAGTAGTATCATTATATAGTGGTATCAAAGTAAACGAAGGGTAACTAACATTTCTTCCCTGGGTTTAAAATGGTCCTGGTAGGAACGGGCATAACCAAGCGACAAGGTGCTTTTCATCAAAGAGAACAAAACGAGTTCCAGATCAAGCTGGGCACCTGAGTTATAGGTGTCGGAAAAGTAGTTTTTGTCATCCAGGTTGGTTCCGATTCCGGAACCAAAGATCGTAAGTTTTGCGTAGGTGACATAAAACCACAGGAAGCCCATCTTCCTGAAACGAAGCGGAGAAAGGTTCCATTCGGTTTTGACGCGGGCAAAGTTTTTTCCGCCCACCTCGCTGATATCAACTCCAGGAAAACTCCAGAGGTCTCTTACGTTCTGCCTGCTCCCGCTCTTCGTGTCAATATAATTATATCCAAAGCTTCCGAAGTAGAACGCACTGAAGGGGTTATCCCTTTCCGCGAACCCATTGCCGGCGGCTGTCCTTACCCAGAAACTGGAGTTCTTCATGGGAAGAAGAAAACCCAGGTCAAAGCGGGAGAAAATCTTGGGGAAGAAATGATCACCCACATAAACGCCCTGGCCATATATTCGCCAGTCGTATCCCTGTTCGGCATCTATGGCACCCAGTGACTTCCGAATAAAACTCTGGCGGTAGCTGATGGTGGCCGTGCTCATATTGCTTTCAGTGGCCCTGACATCCTGGAACTCAGGCATGCTTTCCAGGTCCCCGTAGTGGGAAGCCTGAAAGGAATAACCATACTTGAAGGGTGTCATATAGGTGATATCACGACTGAAAGATGCCCCGTAAGAGTAACCGGCCCGGCTCAGCTTGGTCTCTCCGAAAAGGTCATAAAAATCGGCATAGTTATAGGTACCGAAAATGCTAATGTTTCGGTAAGCGTAGTCGCCTGAAAGATGCCATTTTTCTTTTTCAGGAAGGGATTCCGGGTTGGGTGTAGGGGAGTAACCGACATTCAGTTTCAGGTTATGGAAGAAAATCCGGTCGGTAAACTCCAGGTGATACCCGTAGGATACATAATTTTTGTATCCCTGTATGATGGGATACCCCCCGGAGGTCTCCAGTCCCCGGATGGTCTTAAATCTTCCCTGATATCTTGTTAATGAATCAATGTTAATTTTCGAAGGAGGCTTCAGCATCCAGTTTTCCAGTTCAGGATTCCTTTTGAAAACTTCCTGTCCGAGGTAGCCAATGGCATTGGCATCGTTGATAGGGTGTACCGGTATGATGCCGGGGATCAGTCCTTTATGAGTGTAACTGTATACCAGCAGGGAGTCGGGGGAAATCTCGCAGGGACGGAAAAATCCGACATCCGTGTTGCTGATGAGTTCTGATGACTTGCTCTCCAGATTGATCCTGAATACATTAGAAACTCCTGTATAGAAAGAAGTGCCATACATGTACTTTCCGTCTTTGCTAAAGATAAAGTTGGCGGCATCGTTATCTTCAAATTCATAGAGGACGGTATAGTCGGTCTTGCCCTGGTTCAGGTCCTGCAGGTTGAAAAGGATCAGCTTCTGCTTACCGTTGACATCGGCCATGGTTGCGGAGAGGTACTTTCCATCAGGAGAAACATCCAGGTCGAAGAGGTTGTTGCCGAAGGGAAGATGGTAAATATCTGACCATTTTTTATAAGGAGGCTGGAAACGTACGATATTCACCCTGCCTGAAACAGTCTGAATGGCATAGAGAGAGCGGTCCCTGGTATTAAATGCAAAATCGCCCGATCTGGAAAGCTTGATGAGTTTTCTGCATTTTCCCGTCTTTGTATCCAACGATTTTAGACCCCTCCAGTTGGTGTTTTTGTCGGAGAGAAAGAGGGTTTTGGTTGAATCGTCATAAGCGAGGCTGGTTACGAAATAAAGGAAAGGGCTGTTGACGTTGGTCAGTTTTTTCATGCTGCCGTCTTTCAGGCTGATGGCACAAATATGAGCAAAATGTTTGGGATAGTTGACGGCCATGAAGACAAGGCTGTCGGAAGGTGAATAGTACATTCTGGAAGCAGAGCCCAGCGGTTGTTCGATAATGGGCCGGAAAGAGGTAAGCGGATATTCTTCAACCACTTTCAGATTTTTCTTCTGATGGTCCTGTTCCCAGGCCACCCACTGATCCCAGGCGGTGGTTATTTTCGTGTCAAATACCTTATGAAATTGCCGGGCATAGAATCTTCTGCTGGTATCGGAACGGGCACAGAAGTCCCTGATTTTATCAACGCCATACTGATTGGCGAGATAGGCGAAAAAGCGGGTACCATATAAATAGGAGTTCACACCGACCTGAAAGTCAATGGCCGTACCTTCCGATTCAAGGCCTATGGGCCGGTAGAAGTATGCATTGTCTTTGACCATGCCTCTGAAGACCATCTCGTCATATCCTCCCAGCACCCTGCCCATTCCTCCCGACATCCATGTCTCCATAAAGGTGGCAATCCCTTCATGGTACCAGCGCGGACTGTACCAGCGGGGCGTAGAAAGGTAGGCATACAGCAGTGAAACCGGGTTGTCTTGTGAAGGACTGGTCTTCCCAAGGAAAAGGGTACGAAACAGCCGGTCGGACCTGGCAGCCTTGTCGCACATGACCACATGGGTGATTTCATGGCTCATCAGCCACTGCATCCTTTCGTTGGCAGGGAGTACGCTGAAGGTGTAATCAAAAGGGGCCACACTGGTGATGATAAAATTGAAGGGGGTCACATTGGCACCACCGTTACCTACGTCAGTGAAGTCGTTGAAAAACAGGGTTGTAGACTCCGATGGCTTGTAGTCCCAGTATTTTTTATGAAAATCCAGGGAGTTCTCAAAACACCGGCCTGTATGCTGGATCAGGTAGGAGATATCTTTTCCCAGGTAAAATAACTTCAGGTTGTCGGTCCTGAACTGGTTGATCTCGATCTGGGCCCTGGCAGTGATGGATAGGGAGAACAATACGATAATGACCAGTATGCGTTTCATTCGGTACCAGGTATTGGGTTAAACTACGGTAAATATAAAAAAAAAGGCGACAGAGACCGTCGCCTTTTTTAGGGAATAAAATCCTTAGTTTTGCACTGGTACCATTCCCTGGTAAACTGGGGAGCTGCCATTGACAATGGTACCGGCAACTTCCGCATAATTGAAAATACCAGGGGCGGAGGAACTGAATACATTGCCGAAGGGTACATTACATATAGCAACCCCGAACGGCTTGTTAATGGCATAACCAACATTGTTCGTTTCCACGGCTTTGACCACATCCGGTCCGAAAACATTGGCAATTATAACGGTGTTGATTACGGGCTCAGTACCGATGGTAGGCGCAGTGTTAATGGAGCCTACGATGCTTGCAGCAGTCGGGAAGCTGCAAACCGTGTTACAAAAGGCAACCACTCCTGGTGATGTGCTGGCATATTCTGTCGCATACCTGATGGTACCTATGGTTTCCGAAGTCCCGACTACCTGTTTGGTGCAGTATTCGTATTTCTTCTTGTCTCCGGTGTTATAAGCAAAAAGCAGGTTATCAATCACCATACGGTCTTTCAGCTTTTTAAGCTTGGCTACTTCAGCCTTCCTTTTAGCATCCATGCCCTTATCAGTGGCAAGATACTTATTGAGTTTCTCAATTGCCATGTCAAGCACGGAATCCCTTTCAACAAACTGGTCAATAAAACTGATGAAGCTGTATAACTGGAACCCGACATCGAGTGTCAGGTCCTTGTTGGGGTTGGAGTAACTTTCAGCAAGGATGTCATTAGTTTTTTTCATCAGTGGAATGTTGTTACCGATAAAATCGGAATACTCTCTGAGGATTTTCGACACTTCCTCGCATTGGGGGTCTTTACAGGAAGCTGCCAATGGCTTGATCCAGTTACTGTCGATGGTTTGTTTCGTCTGTAGCGAATAGACTGAAAATTCGATAAGCTGTTTCAGCGTTTTTGCGACGGCTGCCGTGTCCTTAAGGATATCGTCCCGGAGAAGGATGTCTTTGGCAGCCATCTGGTCTTTCCGGTATTTATCGGCTTTCCCTATGGTACCACTGGTTTCATCACCTTTGGGTTTGGGAAAGAAGTAGGAAGCCACGGCAATAGCAATTGCCAGCAGGACCACCACTCCAATAATGATTTTAACTTGTTTCTTCATGTGTTATTGGGTTTGAGTTGTTGAACCTACGAATGGAACAATGCTAAAGCCTCATCTTCTGTTGCCTTCATCTGGAAATAATGAGAGAAACCGGCGATGGTAAAGATTTCCGTAAGGCTTGCATTGAGATTGCTGATGGCCATTTTTCCCTGAATTTGTCCCAGTTTTTTCAAGGTAAACAAGAAGACCCGGAGTCCGGAGCTGCTGATATAATCCAGTTTCTCACAGTTCAGAAGGAGAAATTTCTCTCCCTGGTCGATCTTTTGAACGAGAAAAGATTCGAGTTGCTGAAAGTTGGTGGTGTCGAGTCGCCCCAACAGCCTGACTATCAAAATATTACCTTTTTTTTCGTCTGTTATTTCCATGGTAGAAGTTTGAATATCAATATTCTCGTGTTAAAATTAGTACATTTTTGTTGTTTTCCCTGGAATATTGCACACTGGTCATCATCTTTTTCACCAGATGGATGCCAAGTCCGCCAATCTCTCTCTCTTCCAAAGGTTTATCCAGATCGTCGGGGTCTTCCTTGTTGGTCGGATCAAAAGCAATGCCGTCATCTTCCATCCTGACGATAAGCTCGTGAGGTTTCAACATCAATGAAATGTGCACCGGGTGGGATCCGCCCTCGGGGAAAGCATAAAACACAACATTGGAGAAAAGTTCCTCAATAACCAGGTTGGTGTCAAAAAGAAGGGTCAACGGCAGTTCATGTTGCTCGAAAAATGATTCGAGTGAAACACCAATGCTGGTCAACTCCTGAATATTGTTTTCGACAATTAAATGTAACTCCTTCATTATCATAAAAGCTTTCTGCTATGCCTCCCGATCTCCCTGCCACCGATCAAATGTAGCATTATAATGTATTATTTCAGCCAAGACCTCAGAGTTTTTCTTCAAATTTTTTCCTCTTGATACTAAATTCTCTGATTTAGTGCTATTTGATTTTCTTATTTTTTCTTTTGTCCGGAGAATGGATTTCAGGCCTGGTATTGTATAATGAAGGGCGAGACTTTCACACAAGGGTAACAATTATCAATAAACTGTTGAAATTTTTAAAAACTTGTGAATGGAGGTATAAAAAAATGATGTAAATTGTGCCTCTTTTAGTGAAATGACTAACTAATTAATATTTGTGGACTTATGAAAATGAAACGATTACTATTGTTGATTATTGCTGTCTTTTTCGGTCTGGGGAGCTACTCCTACAAGGTGCTTGCACAGGCTCAGAATACTACCGTTCAGACAGAGGAGGACTATATCAGGATCATCAAAGCCGACAGAAGCACCAACAGTATCAATGCTGAAGATGTGTTCAAAGCAAGGGAAGCCACCCTGCGTGCCCAGCAACAGAAAAGTGCCTCTGCCTTGGGGCTGAATTGGGAGGAAATGGGTCCTGACAATGTCGCCGGCCGTACAAGAGCCATCCTTTTTGACAAGAATAATTCATCAGTAGTTTATGCCGGATCTGTGACCGGGGGCATTTGGAAATCAACAAACGGAGGCTCTTCATGGCATCAGGTACCCGTTGATGGTTCACTCAATACCATTCCAAATGTCAGTTGTCTGGTTCAGGATAATGATGGTATCATCTATGCCGGTACTGGTGAGTCCTTCTTCCCTGGTACAGGGACCGGCAAGGGTGGCAACGTCGGAAGAGGTTTATTTAAATCGACCGATGGTGTTTCATTTTCAGTCATCAGTTCCACGGTTCCCACCGTCAATAATGTCAACCATAATTGGTCCTATATCAATAAACTGGCTGTTAATCAGAATGGTTGGGTTTTTGCTGCTACCAATTCCGGTCTTCGTTTTTCAAAAGACAAGGGATTGACCTGGAGTCTCACCAAGGCTGGTCCGCTCAATCTGACTCAAAAGGCTGTCGACGTGAAAGTTGGAAGTTCAGGTATCATTCTGGCTTGTGTGGGAAATGCCTGCTATATCTCTCAAGATGGTGACACGGCCGGCTTTGTGAACCATTCGGTTGGTGGCGCCGGTAACCTTCCCCTGCCTGCTGCGGTTGGTCGTATTGAACTGGCCGTTGCTCCGACCGACAACAATATCCTTTATGCCGTGGTGGCTACCGCGAATGGAAACCTCCAGAATGTCTACCGTTCTGGTGACAAAGGGGTTACCTGGGAGATCATCGGACCGGGAGGCTCTGTTAACTTCAATGTTTTTAATACCGGTTCTATCACTACTGCAGGACAAGGTATTTATTCCAACTGCATCACAGTCAATCCCACTGAGCCCAATGTCGTTTATCTGGGAGGGATCAATATGTGGAAAGGTGTGAAGATGGGTATCGGATTCTATTCCTGGGAACAGATTTCGGAAGGTACGCTTTATGCTCCTTACTGGGAAAAATACGTGCATCGCTACCACCATCAATATGTCTTTCATCCCACCAACCCGGGTGTGATTTATTTAGCAACTGACGGAGGTGTTTTCAGAACCAACGACTGGGGAGTCAACTTCCAGAACCTTAACCGCAGCCTCAGTACCACGCAATGCTATTCTGTTGAACCGACCTTCAAAGGACAGGTGCTGACCGGAACCCAGGGCAACGGGGTGGAATATCTCAACCTTGAAGGCACAACCCAGGAAGAATCTGTTAATCTCATTTGGGGTAATGTTGGAGGATACTGTGCAGCTTCTTTTGTCAATCCAAAGGTCTTTTTCATGGGAACGACCAACGCCGCCTCATACAGAAGTGTGGAATACGGCATGACTCCTTCTGCTTATTATTCTACTTCCATGAGCTCCATTGCAGGTGCTTACGTAACTCCCCTTCAATTCTGGGAAAGCTTCCATGACGTCAACAGCGAGGACTCCGTTCAGTACATAGCTTATGATACCATCAATCATGATGATTCTTTTGTTGTGAAGAGTGCCACCGGTGATTATCCCTTCGTTACCACCAATACCGGCCCCACCATCTATCCTCATGACACCCTGATGATCTGGGATCCCGTACAATCTAAACTCTTCCTCGGTGTCAGCGGTGCTGTCTGGTATACCAAAAAACCTCTCGATTTCACTGTCACCAACCCTGCCTGGATCAAACTCGCCACCGTTACCGGAGTGGTCCAGTCCATGGCCCTTACCAAAGATGCCGATGTACTTTACCTGGGTATGCAGGACAGCCTTGTTTACAGGATCAGCAACATCCTTTCTTATGCCCCTGATACCAGCAGCCATGTTAAGGTAGAAATTATCTATAAAGTCCCCGGAAGGGCCATTACTTCTGTGGCCGTTGATCCAAACAACAATGACCGCCTGGTGGTCACCTGTGGAAATTATGGGAACTCTACGTATGTCTACTTCTCTAATGACGCTACCTCTGAAACGCCCACCTTTTCTGAGAAACAAGGAACCGGTCTTCCCGCTATGCCTGTTTATACTTCACTGATTGAAATGGGTAATCCAGGCCGGGTAATGATCGGCACTGAAATGGGCGTTTATGCCACCGAAAATATTAATTCATCCAGTCCTGAATGGACATTTGAAAGCGATGGTATCGGTGATGTGCCGGTGATGATGCTCAAACAGCAAACCCGCTACTGGTGGCCCATCATCTCTGAAGGAGATACCGCACATGTAACCAACTATGGCGCCATATATGCTGGGACAAACGGACGTGGTGTCTTCCGTTGCGATAAGTTCGTGGGTATCGAGAACCCTCCCAGTACAGCAGAAACCTCATCTGACAACCTTCATATTTATCCCAATCCGGTTGCCAATGAGGTGAACTTCAGCTTTTCACTCCAACGTAACAGCGACGTGCGTGCCCGGCTATTCTCCATTACAGGACAGGTGATGCAGGATGTGACCATTAACAATCAACTACCCGGTCAGCATGTTTATAAACTTTATCTCGATCAGGTACCTGCAGGTACGTATCTCTTGCAGCTGAATACCGGAGAAATGGTAAAGACCGGCAAACTGGTCGTATTACAGAAATAGGCCTGAAAGGCCATATGTTACAGGCCCTTTGAAAGGGTCTTTCGCAACCGCCAAGATGTCATTTTCCAGCCTCATAGGATGGAAAAGCACTTTGGCGGTTGTTGTTTTTAGGAGAAGTAAAGTAATAGTAACAAGTAATAGTAAGAAGTAATAGCAATAAGTAATAATAATAAGTAAGAGTATCAAGTACTTATTACTTACTTAGTGTTTTTACAAATTGTTATGATTTGATTATCAATGGGTCTCTTTCTTCCCCAGGAGATCCAGATTCCTGTTGTATCGCTTACCCAGGTGCAGCGAAAGATAGAAGGTCAGGAAATAATGTTCAGGGTCGTTAAAGGCCATAACCTCCAAGGCCTGGGGGAAGAAGTCAACGATCATGCCTGTTTCCAGGGCTTTGATTCTTTCATTCTCTGAACCATATTCAAACTGGAACCCCAGCTTTCCATATAAGCCGGGATGGATCTTCATCTCATTGAACCCATAATTGAAGGGTGCCCTTCCATAAATGTTGTCGTAGAAGTGCTTCGATGGGTCATATTTTTCAGTGGTCAGGCTGTAATCATCTGAACTTGAGTTATAGTTGATGATATACAGGTAGATAGGCTTGGCAAAACCGAGACTGCCCCCGGCGTGGTACAGGTAACGCACTTCGACACCACCATAAGACGGTTTACGGTTCAGTCGCTTTTCATAGCCAAAACCACCTCTGATAAAGAAGAGATAATTCAGCTTCCCGAATACATAGCTTTTCGAGTTATCGGCAAAAGGATAAACGGTCTTGATCTCTTTTGGGGCTTTCATGTTCACGATCTCACCTTCCAGTATCCTGCGTGTAAAGATCGTAGGACTGTAGGAGGTGGTCATGCCGAATCCGAACCCCGAAGAATGGGCAATAAAACGAAAGGCCAGTTCCCTTCTTAAAAAAAACTGTGTTTGTGAAGTATCCGGCTCAGATACCTGCGAGAAAACAGGCAGGGCCAGAAACAAGAACAAAAGGCCAACGAGTCCTGATGGTTTCATTGCTTGTCAGAAAGGGAAACGTCACTGAAAGGGACAAGAATGTCAATAGGTCCTCTCAATTTGAAACCTTTTAGCTTCGCCTCCATAGGCAGGACAGGCAGAACGGTGAGTGGTGCAGGAGAAAAAAGTGGATACGAAGAGCAGAACCAACAACAGGGCAATCAGGTTTCTGGCTTTATTTTTCATTGTTTGCATTGTTAAAATGGGACAATCGGGTCGCGTAAATATTTAATGCTGATCTGATTGGGGATTATTTAGTAATTTGCCTGTTTTCTGTGCAAAGATACATCTATTTAAGGTATTAACTTTAGAGAGCCTGAGTTTATTATAACATACCATTGTTAATTAAAATATGGAAGCCAGCCCGACTATAGATCCAGACATAGAACATAGTTGGAAAGATGTTCTGTTGGAGGAATTTAACAAGCCTTATTTTCATGAGTTAAAGGATTTCCTTCTCGGAGAAAAGAAAAAGCATGTGGTTTATCCACCTGGAAAGTTGATTTTCAACGCATTCAAGATGACTCCTTTTGATAAGGTCTCGGTCGTGATCCTCGGCCAGGACCCTTACCATGGTCCGGGACAGGCGCACGGACTCTGTTTCTCGGTCCCGGATGGTATCGCCCAACCACCTTCCCTTCAGAACATTTTAAAAGAAATTCATGCAGACCTTGGGATTGGTATTCCCCGTACCGGCAACCTGGAACCCTGGGCCAGACAGGGGGTGTTACTGCTTAATGCGACTCTGACGGTCAGGTCGAACCTGGCCGGATCCCACCAGAAGAAAGGGTGGGAGACGTTTACCGATGCGGTTATCCGGGTCCTTTCAGAAAGGAAGGACGGCCTTGTTTTTCTTCTCTGGGGGAACTATGCCGGTGCCAAAGAGGTCCTGATCGACAGTAGCAGGCATCATCTGCTGAAGGCACCCCATCCTTCGCCACTTTCAGCAAGCAGAGGTTTTTTCGGATGCCGGCACTTTTCAAAAACCAATGAGTTGCTTCGTGCCCAGGGCAAGCAGGAGATCGTTTGGGATCTGAATGATTCCTGAGCAGGACAGCTTTTAGAGTAAAGCATCAAACATATATTTATGCAAATTATTTTGGATTATTATTGTATATTGCACGTTATTAACCAAATCTCTTTATTATGAGGAAATTATGTGTTTTACTCACCCTGGTGGTGTGCCTGGGGAGCCTGCCTGCATTCAGCGGTGGCTTTCAGGTATCATTGCACGGCCAGAAACAGGTCGGGATGGGTTCCATAGGAACCTCTCTGGTCCCTGATGCCAGTGTTATGTTTTATAATCCCGGAGGCCTGGGATTTATGCAACAGAAGTACAATTTCACCGGTGGCGTGAGCTTCCTGAGGTCCATAGCGACCTTTCAGAAAACGACTCCCTCTGTCTACCAGGAGACAACCGACAATCCTCTCGGTACCCCTTTTGTATTATATGGTGCTGGTAAGATTGGTGATAAACTCGGTGTAGGAGTAGCGGTTAACACTCCATACGGGAACAAGCTGAAATGGAATGAGAACTGGGCAGGACGCTTTCTGATCAGGGATATTTCCCTGGCCGCCATCTTTGTTCAACCCACGGTTTCTTACAAGATCTGCCCGAAGGTAAGCATTGGAGCCGGTTTTGTCATTGCCACCGGCAGCGTGAAGCTCAACAAGGCGGTCCCGGTGAACGATGCAAGCGGTGTCGATGGCAAAGTCCATATCGAAGGAAGTACCATCAACTATGGTTATAACCTCGGAGTGATGTTTAAACCCGTCGATCGCCTCAACGTCGGGATCGACTATCGTTCCAAAGTCGAAATGAATGTCGAGGGAGGAGATGCTACCTTCACGGTGCCTTCATCCCTGGCCTCTAACTTCCCCACCGACAACAAGGTGGATGTCACGCTTCCTCTGCCAGCCAACCTCGATTTAGGCGCCTCATACAAGATCAACGACAAGCTGTTGGTCGGGTTCTCGCTGAATTACGTATTCTGGGATGTTTATGATTCCCTGATCTTCGACTTTGAACAGAATACTTCAACGCTCAAAGATGCTCATAATCCCCGGGAATATTCAAACCAGATGATCTACCGTGTGGGTGCCCAGTATAACTACAATGATCAGTTTTCTTTCAGGGTAGGCGGCTATTATGATCCGACCCCCTGTAACGAGGAGTTTTTTAATCCCGAAACACCCAGCCTCGATATCACTGCCCTGACTTGTGGTGTTTCCTGGAGACCCACTCAAAAATTGAGTGTCGACGCCAGCTTTATCTATATGATGGGTAAAGAGATGGATATGATCTATAAACCCGATAATTTTGGAGGAACTTATAAGACACGCTTTTATATTCCGGGAATCGGTCTTTCCTATAGTTTATAATTTAATAGCATAATCATGAAAATCAAGATATTACCAATCTTTCTTCTCCTGGTCCTGGTGTTCTCCTGTAAACCGGAGATTGATGAATTTGTTCCAGACAGGGGCTCGGCCGATTTCTCGAAATATGTAGCCGTGGGCGGCGGTCTTGCTGCCGGCTATGGCGATGCAGCCCTTTACCGTTCCAGTCAAACCAACTCTTTTGCCAACATTCTCGCCGGACAATTCCAACTGGTGGGCGGCGGAAGCTTCAAACAACCTTTGATGGTCGATGATGTTGGGATTGCCATCGTCGGAAAAAAGAGAGTTCTTGCCATGGCGGCCGATTGCAAAGGGGTCGTCTCCCTTACTCCGGTCCTTACCAGCGAGGCGACCAACCCTCAGAACCTGGCTTCCATCGCTGCCCAGGGACCATACAACAATATGGGAGTTCCTTTTATGAAATCATTCCATGCCAACGTGCAGGGCTATGGTAATCTGAATCCCTTCTTTGGAAGGTTCATGTCTTCGCCCACTGCATCGGTCATTGCTGATGCTGCTGCACAACAGGCTTCCTTCTTTACCATGTGGCTGGGTGTGGAAGATGTGATGGTTTATACCATGAAAGGAGGCGACCAGGGAGGAGACAGTCTCACCGCCCGTCCCCTGTTTAACCAGGTGATGAACCTACTCAGCGGCCTTATGGTGGAAGATGGTGCTAAAGGAGCCATCGCCAATGTCCCTGATGTGACTGCATTTCCCTATTGCACCACAGTTACGGCCAAAGGACTGCCTTTGGACGCCAATACGGCTGCTGCCCTGAACAATGCTTACAATGCCTTGTATAACAACCAGGTCGTTGCGCTGGGAATAGACTCTGTTAAGTTCACCGCCGGGAATAACTACTGGGTGGTGGCCGATCCCAATCCGGTTTATAACACGGTTGGTAACCGCAGACAGCTGAAACAGGGTGAACTGTTGCTGTTATCGGTGCCCCAGGATTCACTCAAGTGTGCCGGATGGGGTACTTCACCCCTGAAACCTGCCATCCCTGCCTATTATGTTTTGGATGCCAATGAGATATCGAAAATTCGTATCTATATTGCTTCCTACAATCAGGTTATTGCTACCATTGCCAGTGGTCTGGGACTGGCCCTGGTCGACATGAATGGACAAATGAAAAACTTCCAGGGTGGTATGTATTTTGACGGCATCAGGATCTCTACCGCGTTTGTGACGGGAGGTTTGTTCTCTCTGGATGGAATTCATTTGAATCCCAGGGGGAATGCCGTGGTTGCGAATTGTTTTATTGAGAGCATCAACCAGAAATTTGGTTCCACCATACCACTGGTCAACATCGGAGATTACCCGGGGATACTGTTCCCCTAGAGGCCCTATCAGGAATCTTTGTGCCTTTCGATCTCCCTGCGGGTATCTTTTTGTTTGATGGTTTCCCGCTTGTCGAAAGTCTTTTTGCCCCTGGCTAAAGCGATGTTGATCTTAGCCAGACCGTCTTCATTGATAAACAGCAGGGTGGGGATGATGGTAAATCCCTTTTCCTTGGTCTTGGTGAGCAGCTTTTTCAGCTCGCGTTTGTTGAGCAACAGCTTCCGTTCTCTTTTGGGTTCATGGTTGTAATGGGTGCCCAGCGTATATTCAGAGATGTGCAGGTTGATCACGAACAGCTCCGTCCCTTTAAAGATGCAATAGGCATCTGTCAGGTTGGCCTTTCCTTCCCTGATGGACTTGATCTCTGTGCCGGTCAGGACAATGCCCGCAGTAAAGGCATCAAAGAGGAAGTACTGGTACTCCGCTTTTTTATTCTTTATTTTGATCTCGTTAGCCATACATCGAATCGGGACCGCAAAAATAGTAAACCCAGGGCACGCGGCCGAGAATTTTCTGTGTCGCATTGGAAATGCGTCACGATCTAAGCATGATCTCCTCTATATTTTAAGCTGCAAACCTGCCAGGAAATTCAGTCCTGCCTGGGGAAAATACCCATCCATGGTCTGGAATCTGCCTTCCGAATAATAGCGATATACCCAGGCGTTTGTTTCGTATCGCTCGTTGAACAGATTGTTGACCTGCAGCGATATCCTGCTTTCCCTGAACCAGGGGATTCCAGTCTGCCAGGATATTTTCAGGTCGTTAACCAGGTATGGGTCCAGCTGACGGTTGGGAGAGGATGTATTATCGACAAACTGTCTTCCGACATATTTGCTTGATAATGAAACTGTAATGTTGTTTTTCGGCTTTATCTCGATCAGGGAATGGGCAATCACTTCAGGACTGAAGGCCAGGTCGGTAGTGCCCAGGGGTTTTACGATCTGGGTCCAGGTGTCCCAGTTATCAATATATTCAACGAAATCCAGAACCTTATTCCTGCTCAGGGTCAGGTTGGCTTCCCAGCGGAGCCAGGTAGTGATTTTCAGAGATTCAATAAACTCGATCCCCATCCTGTAGCTATGGTCCACATTGACCATAACCGGTGCGCCAACCTCATTGATCTCGCCGGTAAGTACCAGCTGGTCGGTATAATTCATGAGATACAGGTTGATGTTGCTCTTTCCGGAGCTGTGTTCCCACTGATGTCCTGCTTCCAGGTTGATCATTCTTTCCGGACGGGGCGTCTTGCCGGGTTCGGCGTCTTTGAAGTTGGTCCGGCTGGGTTCCCGGTGAGCCATTCCAAAAGCCAGCGACAGCTTGTGCCTTTTGTTCAGCGAATAATTGATCCCGGCTTTAGGATTCCAGAAATTATAATCATGCTGCTGGGTCAGGTTACGGAAATCATCATCGGGACCTTCCATGGAATAATGAATGAGCCGGTATTGAAGGTCAGCGAGTAAGTGAACAGAGGGCAGCGGTGTCCAGACCGATTTCAGGAAGAGGTTGGCATCCTCTTTCTCCCCCTTATTGAGGTACCACGTATAATCGTATGAATCTTCCAGGACTTCCTTTTCGCACCAGATGACTTTCCCGAAATGATCCCCCTGGTAGTGGTTCCATCCACCTCCAAGGACGGATTCAAACTTTGTAAGGTGCTGATTGACAGACCATGATACTCCATAGAAATCGTTTTCCAACCATTTCCGCTGGATGTAATCCACGGTATCATGAATGGGAGTGACAGGGGTGAGATTTACTTTATCTAGTGAGGTTTCCTGCTGATATTGCTCATAGTAACCTGTTCCATGGGTAAAGAAGATGGCAGTATTAAGGTCCAGGCTTTTGTTGAATTGTTGATTGAAGAGGATCTGATAATGGTTCTGTCTATAGTCATCTACTTCATTTTCATAGTATTGTGTAATTCCATGATCGTTGGTAAAGGCGCCCAGTCCGTTGTAGGTCCTGTTTGTTTCCAACAAAGCGGAGGGAACTCCATCCCAGGAAAGGTAGGTGCGTTCTTTGCCAGAGAACACATTGGCTTTCAGCATATTATTTTTTCCAAACCAGGTGCCTGAAAGGAAGTAGGAGTTCATCCTTGAGGAGGCCCTGTCGATGTATCCTTCGGAGGAGATCTTGGAGAACCGTCCATCGAAAGAAAACTGGTGGTTGATAAGTCCGGTGCCCAGGAAGAAACTGTTCCTGAATGACTGGAAGGAGCCGGCGGCGGCTTCCCACTCTGCATAAGGATCTGCTGAGGTCTTCTGCGTCTGAATGTTGATGCTTCCTCCAAAAGCTGCAGCTCCATTGGCTGACGTACCTACACCTCTTTGAATATCAATGTTATCGATAGAGGAAGCGATATCCGGCAGATCAACCCAGTACACTTCATGAGATTCGGGGTCATTGTAAGGGATGCCGTTGAGAGTCACGTTGATACGAGTCATATCCGTTCCGCGAATCCTCAGGCCGGTGTAACCGAAACCATTGCCTGCATCGGAGGTGCTGACTGCCGACGGAATGGTCGAAAGCAAGACCGGGAGGTCCTGCCCGGTATTTTTTTCTTTTAATACTTCTCTGGGCACATGGGTAAGAGTGGCGGCCCCACCTGCAGGAATCCTGGTTCCCCGTATGATCACCGCCTCCTGGACAATGGTAGCCGGTCTTAGTTTTATGGCAAGAGATTGGTCTTTAAGTAATTGAATATGGGTACTATAGGTCTGGTATCCCAGATAGCTCACCTTCAGCAAGTACTCCCTTTCTTTGAGGTTCCTGAAAATCAAGCTTCCATCGAAGCCTGTATGGTCTGCCGGGCCCTCTTTTCCCAGCTGGACAATGGCTCCGGCCAGCGGTTCGCCGGTAAGGCTGTCGGTGACCGAAATACTGAGCCGGTGTTGCGCCAGGCTTGTTGCTGCCAGGAGGCCAAGAAGTAATGTAAGACAGGCACTTTTCATCTGCAGTGTGTTTTGCAGGTGTGCCTTTTGACGATGATGAAAACTCTTTGATGGTATACTTCCCTACGCCGGTATGACCCGGATCAGGTTCATAGAGTATGATCTCAGCCCGTGATTGGGCACCCCTGTATATTGATGGACAAATATACCTATAAAACAGGCCGGAGGTGAAGTCAGCGCATTTTTTTTAACTTTGAAGACGTTATTTGAATCACGATGAGAAAAATTGGTATCCTGAATGGTCCAAACCTGAATCTCACGGGAGAAAGAGAACCCTCCGTATACGGAAGAGAGGGATTTGGAGCTCTGATGGAGAAGTTGAACGTACTCTTTCCAGGGAATGAATTCCATTACTTTCAGTCCAATATCGAGGGTGAGATCATCGACAAGCTCCAGGAATGGGGACCTGTATTGGATGGCATCGTCTTAAATGCAGGGGGGTACACGCATACCTCGGTGGCCATCGGAGATGCGGTTCGGGCCATCCGGTGTCCCGTTATTGAGGTTCATCTTTCCAATATTTTTTCGAGGGAAAGTTTCCGGCATGTTTCCATGACAGGACCTGCAGCCCAGGGCATTATTGCAGGATTTGGGATGGAGTCTTACGTGATGGCTGTTGCCTTCATCATAAAAGGAAACTAGAATTTACCGGGATTCAGCTGGGAAAACTTTTTCACGCCTCCCAGGTAATGATCGGCGACGATCGATCTTTTGTAGATCTGGCTCACCGGCTGGTGCGGGATTTTTTTCCTTTTGATTTTGTTCCTGGTAAAGGAATTGAGAAAGCTCAGATAGGCCTTTGACACTGCCGCAAAATCCTGAAATCCTCCTTCAGCCAGGAACTTGAAACTGGCCAGGGAATCCAGGATCAGTCTGATAAAGAAGACGGGCAGCAACCGGTGCTTTGGAAGATTCTTGTACAAGAGGATCAGGTTGTTGCGAAAGTTTAGGTAGGTCTTTCTCCAGGAGATCTTCGGTAAGGTACCGCCTCCCACGTGGTACACCTTTGACTGGGGACAATACATGATCCGGAAACCTGCGTTCTTCATTCTCCAGCAGAAGTCTATCTCCTCCATGTGGGCGAAGAAATCATTGTCAAGACCGCCATATTCGTGGTACAGATGGGCTCTGACAAACATACAGGCACCCGTGGCCCAGAATATCTCCATGACATCGTCATACTGGCCTTCATCCTTTTCCATCGACATGAAGATTCGTCCTCTGCAAAAAGGATAACCGTACCGGTCAATGTAGCCCCCGGCGGCACCGGCATATTCAAAAGTCTCTTTATCGCTGAACGACAGTATCTTGGGTTGGCAGGCGGCGATCGACGGATCGCTGTCCATGAGACGGATCACCGGTTCAATCCAATGCTCTGTTACTTCTATATCTGAGTTAAGCAGAACATAATATTCTGCTTCCACCAATTTCAAGGCATCGTTATATCCTTTGGAAAAACCACCATTCTCGCCGTTCCTGATGATACGGATTTCAGGATAATGTTCAGTCATGAAGGCCACAGAATCATCGCTTGAGGCATTGTCAGCCACGATCAGGTCGGCTTTACCACGGGTGTGAGTAAGCAGGGCAGGAAGGAACTTTTCGAGGAAACTCCTTCCATTCCAGTTTAATATGACCACCGCGACTTTACTCATTCTTCTTGTGTTTCCATCTCCGGTGCGACCATAACCAGTTATGAGGTCTTTCTTTGATCACCTCTTCCAGGTGCCTGACGTGCATTTCGGTCAACTCAGATTCGGCGGTAGATTGGGGCTGGTCCGATAAAAGCGTGAACTCCACCTCATAATACCCCCTTCGTTCGCTGAACATATTCATAAAGAAAACGGGCTGGTCGAGTGACTTTGCTATTTTTTCGATACCCAGGAAGACGGCCGTATCCTGATTGAGAAAACGCGTCCAGTAGTTGATTTCGTCTTTGGTAGGGGTCTGATCAGCTGCAAAAAGGGTCATGCAGACAGAATCTTTGAGTTTGATCATCTCTCTGAGGGTCTTTCTGAAGTCGATCAGGCCCTCATGGTTAAATTTCAGTCGGAGGCTGGTGAGATAGTTCTCAAAGAACTTATCAGACAGAGGCTTTACCACTGCGAAGCACCTGCATTTCGGGTAGGTGGAGAGAAATACGCCGAGCCATTCCCAGTTTCCCAGGTGACCGGTGGCCACGATGACGCTTTTACCATTCTCGAAGTAAGGTTCCAACAGGTCGATGTTCTTTAAGTGTATTCTTCTTCTGAAATCCTCAATGGACATGCGTTTGATCTTAAGCACTTCGAGGACCAGGTCGGCAAGGTGACGGTAAAAACGGTGGGCAATGAGGTACCTCTGCTTTTTTGATTTCTCTGGAAAAGAACGTAAAAGGTTCTTATACACCACTTTACGACGGTATCTGACGACATGATACAAGAGGAATGAAAAGACATCAGATAAAAAATACAGGAGCGGGAAAGGGAGCTTTGAGATACAACGTGAAACCAATAAAAAGAGCCGGTACCAGATTTTCATCTGTTAATAATTTCAATTAAAGGATCAGATGCATTATCCATTTTGCCTGTTCGTGGTTGAGATGAGCAATGTCCACATGGATATTTCATCAGAATCCTGTGGAGAAGGAAGCAAAGATAGCAAATAAGATGAATTACCTCGGATTGTTAAAGAGGTCACCGGATTTTCCTCCAAAACGGCCCCTGGGAGACATTTCATCCTTATCCCTGATCTCTACGTCGCGATGGAGATAGTACTGCCAGTTTGGATTGTTGATCTCACCGTTGGCTGTGGAGTGGATAAGGGCGTAGTCGTTTGTGGCAATGTTGGGATTGGCAAATACGAACTTGACGTTTTGTTGCTTGTCTTTCAGCTGGTAATATTGCCATATCTGGTAAGGCACCATCCCCAGGTCTCCGTCACGGCTATTGTCACCGATGGTAAGTCCGCTGCTGCTGGCTTCAAAGGGTTGGTCTGCGATGGTATTCGGAGGTCCGTACTTAAGATAGATCCGGCCACGATCGGTCTCGTACCCTTTTTTTATGGGCGTCTTAAATTCAGCATCAACAGCTTTGACCTGTTCGTAATATTTGTCCCAGGCAGCTCCTGGATTTGCATTGTCGCGACGCATCCAGAAATTGAGAAAATACTGCTGCATGGTCTTCAGGTCAGCGTCTTTGAGCTGGCTGGTGGCGAATATCTTTTCCGACTCCGTTGAGATGGGATCGAGGCTTTTAATATATTCTCTCAGACTGTCCTGACTGTTAAGACTCTCTGCAAAGCTGCCCTGGATATCAAGAGCAGCAATGTCCTTCACTTCCAATGCCACATCGGGATTGTTGCGCTGGAAATATAACTGGTTCGATGCTACGACTTCGTTTTTTTGGTTTCTTGCTTCTACCACAAGGAGATAATTTCCAGAAGGTAGCTTGCTGATATCGAACTCGCTGAAAAAGACATTCACCGGTTGGGTCGATTCTCTCCTGATTTTCAGGAGATCAGGAACGGGTTTCCCGGTTTCACTTACCTGGACATAGGCTGAAAGCAGGTATTTCGTATCCGCACCAAAAACTTCATCGGTATGATAAATTTCAGAGTAATAGGTGAGTTTGTTTACGCTTTTGGGATAGTAGTTGGAAATATAGGGTATGAAATCGTACCCACTCTTCGATAAAATACTGGCTTGCGTGGTTTTGGTGTAACTTTCTATTAATTGAATACCTGAAATATTAATCTGATGTTCAGGGTAACTGATCTTTATCGTTTCCATGTCCTGGAGTGGTGGTTCCTTAGAGTTCACATCCTGGATCTGTATTTCAAGTTCATATTCACCATTGGGAAGAAGGATTCGCTGCTGGTCGATAAAACTGAAGTCTGTCTGGTTCGTATCGGCAATTTCAGGACTCCTGAGTTCGTACTTTTTAAAGTCTTTGATATCGTTGTTCTGCCTGAATATCATGGTGATCTGTATGGTACCCTGCCATTTCCCGTTTGGGTTTGCTTTTAATTCGATGCTGCCGGTGTAGAAGGAAAGGTAGGTTTCAAGATAGGGCCCGTCAGTGGGTGAGACAAAGGTGCAATAAGAAAGATAGGCCTGAAGGTTTCCGGCACTAACACTAAAGATGAAAAAGGAGAAGTACAGGAGGGCAAGTAACTTTTTCATAAGGTACAACTTTCAGCAAAGATACACTGAAAACCACCCGGAAACAAGGGATTGGGAGGGATTACGTCACGAAAATGAAGGCATTGATCTATTGGACCGTTTGGAGGGAGCCGAAAATTTTATAATTTTGCCCCCGGAGAGATGGCAGAGTGGTCGATTGCGGCGGTCTTGAAAACCGTTGAGCCTTTGCGGGCTCCGGGGGTTCGAATCCCTCTCTCTCCGCTTCTTTCCTCAAGCCGACGTGAGTCTCTTCAAACTGCCTCCGGCGAGGGTCAATCAGCGTATTAAAGCCCCGGATTACTTCCCGAACCTTCCCAGATAATCCTTCAGCATATCCTTATGGACCATGAAGTCCATCATCTTCAGTTTGATGAAATCCTCCCTGAAGAAGTAATAACCGAAGTTCTTGTTAATTTCCTTGCCCCCGGTACGGCTTCCTGCCCCGGAATCCTTGACCAGGAACCAGGTAACGCCTCCTTTTTCCTGGTACCCGACGATATGCATTCCATGATCGTCGGTGGTGGTGTTGTTGCTGAACCTGAACTGGCGGGCATCATCATTGATATAAGAAGGCGGGATGTCGAAGGTCGGCACGATGGCGGCCTGGAAATCGCGGGCATCCATTCCGGCTTCCGAGACATCTCCTCCAATGGCGACGGAGTAACCTGCCTTAACAGCCTTTTTTAGCAGCGACATATAATCTTCCAGGGGCATATTGTAGTAATCCTTATTATGCCACCAGTTGTCAGGCACCTCGTACTCAACCTGCTTCCAGAATGGTTGTTGCATGTAGGAAAGGACATCCACGAAATCGTCAGGGTCAACTTTCAGAACAGTCTTCAGATACTGAAGCGGTGTCAGGGTCTTCCCATCAACCACTATGGTCTGGGGCGGAGTGCCGATATAGTGGTCCAGGATGCTCTTTACGTTAGAAATGACGAAGTTCTCATCCCAGAGGTTGTTGGTTTTCACATGTTTGAAAAAAGTCTGGATTTCCTCAATTAACTTCTGATGATCATAATAAGTCTGTCCGGGTAAGAGTCCTGAGTAGTCCTCCCACCTTACGATACCATATTTTTTCCAGTTCCGGGTCACGGCATTGCATTCGGACCCTTCGCCTAGGTTCAAATTCCCCCTGGTCTCGATAAAATAATGGGCTCTTTCGAGGTACTCGTTGTAAACGGTATACATCTCCGACAGTTTGACCTTTTGCCCCGTGATCCTGAATATCTCCGTCTCAAGGAATGAAGTAGTGGAAAAGCACCAGCAGGTATTGGTTGCACCTTGTGATATGGGTTCATTGTGCCAGAAGACCTGGTATTTGGTCCGGTCGGTAGGGATGTCGACCTGGCTGAGGTCTGCTTTGAATGAACGCCTTGGGGCAGCCGGAACAGCCACTTTTTGCTCATAGTCGGCGATCCCGCTCAGTATATATTTGTCGTAAAATCCTTCCTTGTACACTTTAAAAACGGCTTTGTCGGTCTTGGGTTGTTGGGCAAAAATGTGACCGATAAGGAAAATAAGCCCAAAAAACAGAATCAATTTTCTCATAATCAGTAAATTAAATAAAATGAAGTCCTGATAAGAACAACGATATCAAAATAAAACCAGTACAGATTGATAAAAGGAACCAGTGTTGTATGGATCTATTGGAAAACAATATCTTCCTTAACGGTATATTTTTCACAGTATTTGCAGCGGAGTTTAATATCCTCTTTCGACACAACAGAAAAATGGGTCGGGATCTTCTCGTGGTTGGTGATGCAATTCGGGTTGAAGCATTTGACGATGCTGATGATCTCATCGGGGATGGAGACCGATTTCTTCTCCACCACCTGGAAGTCTCTGATCACGATCAGCGTGGCTGAGGGTGCTGCCAGGGCAATTTTGTTGATCTCCTCTGCTTCAAAAAAGCGGTTGCTCACCTTGATAATCCCTTTTTTGCCGAATTTCCTGCTGTCGAGGTTGGTGCCAAACAGGATCTGGTTGTCGCAGAATTCAAGTCCCAGAATCCTGATGACCTGAAATACATTATTGGAGGGGATATGGTCTATCACTGTTCCGTTCTCGATGGCGGAAACCTTGAGTTCTTTCTGTGGAATATCGGATGTTGTCATTTTACGCCGAGTATTGAAGTCACTAATGCTTGTCTGACATATACCCCGTTGAGGGCTTGTTGGAAATAATAGGCTTTGGGGTTATCGTCCACATCGGTATGGATCTCGTTGACCCTGGGGAGGGGATGAAGGATCTTGATGTTAGGTTTAGAACCCTGAAGCATATTGTTTTTCAGGATATAGGCATTTTTGACCTTTTCGTATTCGATGGGATCGGAAAATCTTTCTCTCTGGATGCGGGTCATATAGATGACGTCGGCAGTGGGGATGACATCCTGGAGTTCCGTATATTGATAATACTCAAGGTTTTTCTCTTTAATATGCATTTTGACCACACTGGGTAATTTCAGTTCCTGAGGTGATACCAGGTGAAACCTGCAGTTGAAGTTGGTCAGGGCCATGACCAGTGAATGCACCGTACGTCCGTATTTGAGGTCGCCCACGAAGGCGATATCAAGATTTTCAAGGTTTCCCTGTGTTTTCCGGATGGAGTAAAGGTCGAGGAGACACTGGGTGGGATGCTGGTTGGCTCCGTCGCCTGCATTGATGATGGGGACCGACGACACTTCGCTGGCGTACCTGGCGCTGCCGTCTTTGGGATGTCTCATCACGATCAGGTCGGAATAATTGCTCACCATGATGATGGTGTCTTTCAGTGATTCACCTTTCTGGACGCTGGTACTCGAGGTGTCGGCAAAGCCGATGATACGGCCGCCAAGTCTCGAGACCGCTGTTTCAAAGCTCAGCCTGGTTCTGGTGGAAGGCTCGAAAAACAAAGAGGCGATCACAAAACCGTTCAAAATGTTCTGTGTGGGATTCTTTTCAAATTCTTCTGCCAAATCCAGAATCTTGATCTGCTCTTCTTTCGAGAAGTCAGTAATGGAAATAAGACCCCGGTTTTTCATGTGTTAATTTATTGATTTACTTTGTTTTGTCTTTGGTTATTGGGCGAATAAAAGTACCTATTTTTTGATAGTCGGGTAGATATGTTGAAAAGTGCTTACAAAAAAAAAGCGGTCTGACGACCGCTCTTTTTTTATCTGACGAGATTGTGTTTTTTTACAAATTGATCCAGTACCTCATCGAAATCCGGACTGCCTATTTCCTGAAGGTCATAATAAACCCTCGTGTTTGGTTTATTGATCTTGATGATGCGGTTCAGATCGATGGGGGTGGCGATGATCACTGAGTCGCATTCGGCATTTTCGATGGTCTTCTCCAGGTCTTTTACCTGCTGATCGCCATAGCCCATAGCGGGGAGCAGTTTACCGATGTTGGGGTAGATACGGAAAGTCTCGGCAAGTCTTCCAACCACGAAAGGCCTTGGATCGATCCATTCAGCGGCACCATAACGCATGGCGGCCACTATGCCGGCACCCAGTTTCATTTCACCATGGGTGAGGGTGGGGCCGTCTTCTACCACCAGGACTCTCTTTCCTTTAATAAGTTCAGGGTTGTCGACCTTGATGGGTGATGCTCCGTCGATGACGATAGCATTGGGATTGACCTCGGCAATGCTGTTACGTACAATCTGGATATTATCCGGGTGGGCGCTGTCCATTTTATTGATGACAATCACATCTGCCATCCTCATATTGACTTCTCCGGGATAATAAGAGATTTCATGACCGGGCCTGTGAGGGTCTGCTACTGTTACGAGCAGGTCGGATTTATAAAACGAGAAGTCGTTGTTACCACCGTCCCATACAACCACATCACAACCATTGGGATCGTTCTCTGCAGCTCTCAGGATGGCCTCATAATCGACGCCTGCATAGATCACATTACCTCTCACCACATGCGGTTCGTACTCCTCCATTTCCTCGATGGTGCATTTGTGTTTTTTCAGGTCTTCAACCGTGGCAAAACGTTGTACTTTTTGCTCCACAAGGTCGCCATAGGGCATGGGATGCCTGACAGCCACAACTTTAAGCCCTCTTTTCATCAGTCCTTCAATCACCCTGCGGGAGGTTTGGCTTTTACCGGCACCGGTCCTGACAGCAGTAATGGCGATAACAGGTTTGGTGCTTTTGATCTGAGTATCTTTCGGACCTAACAGCATGAAGTCGGCTCCGGCAGCGTTCACCATTGATCCGATACGCATGACCGTGGAGTATGACACATCGCTGTATGAGAACACACAAATATCGGCGTTCAGTTTTTTGATCAGGTCCCGTAATTCTTCCTGTGCATAAATGGGGATGCCATCGGGATACAGTTTTCCGGCTAGTTGTGCAGGATATTTACGACCCTCAATATCAGGAATCTGAGCTGCTGTAAAGGCCAGTACTTGGTAGGCCTCATTATCCCTGAAGTAGGTGTTGAAATTGTGGAAGTCCCTTCCGGCAGCACCAATGATAATTACGGTTTTCCTCTGCATAAAAAATTGATTTAATGTTAATTAGATGATTCTGTTGCGCTTTTCAACGCGATTGCAAAGGTAGTAACAACATTCCACTTAACAAAATCGTAATAAAATGGTGGTTGATAATCTAAAATATGGAGAATCAAACATATATAAACCTGATAGGAAGCTTCCTGTTCCGTCTATTTCATGTAATTTTGCTTCCTTAAAATCTGCAGTATGAACCTGGAATCGTTAATAGTGGAGCAGGTGGTAAGAGCCATCAAAGCATTGTATCAGCAAGATGTGGACCCTGCGAAGGTCGGAATCCAAAAGACCAGGAAGGAGTTTTCGGGTGATTACACCGTGACTACCTTTACCTTAACCTCTCTTTCAAAAAAGAGTCCGGAGGCCACGGCAGAGGAGCTCGGCACCTTTTTGTTCCAACGTATGTCCGAGTTCGAGTCTTTCAACGTGATCAAAGGGTTCTTAAACCTCTGTCTGAGCCCGGCTTTCTGGAATGATTTTTTTCTTTCGGAGTACACCAACAATACTTATGGACTGATGCCCATGCAGGATGCGGATCCGATCCTTGTGGAGTTTTCTTCACCCAACACCAACAAGCCACTGCATCTCGGGCATATTCGCAACAATCTGCTGGGTGATTCTTTGTCCAGGATTTTACAAGCCAATGGGAAGCCGGTGGTGCGGGTCAACCTCGTTAATGACCGTGGTGTGCATATATGCAAATCGATGTTGGCGTGGAAAAAATGGGGTGAAGGGGAGCGTCCGGAAGATTCCGGGATGAAGGGGGATCATCTGGTTGGAAAATATTATGTGCTCTTCGATCAGAAATACCGTGAGGAGGTCAGTAACCTGATTTCCGGCGGGATGACGGAGGAGGAGGCAGTCAGGTCGGCCCCTCTGATGAAGGAAATACAGGAGATGCTGCGACAGTGGGAGATGGGTGAAGAATCTGTGAGAACCCTGTGGAAGAAGATGAACGCCTGGGTTTACAAGGGTTTTGATGCTACTTATGCCCGGATGGGGATCAGCTTTGATAAGATCTATTATGAATCAGAGACGTATCTCCTGGGAAAGGACCTGATTGAGGAGGGCTTATTGTCAGGAGTGTTCTATAAGAAGGAAGACGGCTCAGTATGGTGCGACCTGAAGGATGCCGGGCTGGATGAAAAGTTGCTGCAAAGAGCGGATGGCACTTCGGTATATATCACCCAGGATCTGGGTACGGCACAGTTAAGATATCATGATTACCGGCCACAGCGATTTATTTATGTGGTCGGTAATGAGCAGAATTACCATTTTGAGGTCCTGAAGCATCTGTTGATGAAGCTGGGAAAAGATTGGGCATCTAGCCTTTTTCATTTCTCTTATGGCATGGTTGAATTGCCTTTTGGCAAGATGAAATCGAGAGAAGGAACGGTGGTGGATGCTGATGATCTGATGGAAGAAATGGTGGAGGTGGCCCGTACCACGACAGAGACATTGGGCAAGACGGGAGTTTTCTCTCCTGAGGAGTCCCTGGTATTATACCAGATGCTGGCCCTGGGTGCATTGAAATATTTCATTCTTAAAGTGGATCCTAAGAAGAACATGTTGTTCAATCCTGAGGAATCCATCGACTTCAATGGGAATACGGGACCCTTTATCCAGTACACTCATGCCCGGATTCGTTCTCTGCTTAGGAAGGGAATTGATCAATCATTTGAATATGAGGGTAATGGTGAGGTTTGGTCTTTTGAACCCGAGGACTCAGAACTCAGGTTGCTTCGGACCCTCTATCAGTTTCCTGAAACGGTGAGGGAAGCAGGTGAGAATCTGAGTCCTGCCGTTCTTGCCAACTACCTTTATGAACTTTCGAAGGAGTACAACTTTTTCTACCAGTCAACGCCGGTGTTAAAAGCGGAGGGTGACGACCTGGTCAGGTTCAGGCTTCAGCTGTCAGATTTTGCGGGCAGAGTCATTAAGACCGGGATGTCGTTGCTGGGTATAGAGGTTCCTGACCGCATGTGATCTCTTCTTAAAATTCTAAAATAAAAAAAGGCGTCCTTGTAAGACGCCTTTTTTTTGGGAGTTGTGGTGATTACTTAACGATCACCAGCTTCTTCGACCTTACCTTGTCACCATCGTTAAACCTCAGGTAGTAGAACCCGGTCGGGTACCTGGTCAGGTCAAACTCTTTGGTGTACTTGGACTCGGCATTGTTCTGCAGTTTTTCACTGTAGAGCAGTTGGCCGATGTTGTTATAAATGTCGAAGGTGAGGGGTTTCTCCACATTTTCAATGGTAACGGTGAACCTGCCATGTGTAGGATTGGGGAATACCGTGATTTTCTCTTCTTTGGAGTATTCGTCGAATCCCGGACAAGGTACGAAGGTAACCAGCACATTGTCTCTGTTCTGACATCCGTTCAGGGTGACCGTCACACTGAACTGGGTAGGATTATTCAGTCCGATACCGGTAGAATCCACATCCAGTGTGGGTGTTTCAATGCCATTATTCCACAACCAGTTATCATAAGGTCCGGGACCCGGTACCAGGGTTACCGTGTAGTTTTCGCAAGCCACGATATCCGGTCCGAGGGTAACAGACGGAATGATGTTCACATTGACCTTCACATAGGCTGTATCCTTACATCCGTATGTATTGGTAACGACCACTGAGAAGATGGTGGTATCCATCAGAGCAGCAGAGACAAAGGTTTGGTTGGTGTTTCCGGTGCTCCACAGGTAGGGTGAGGTACCGGAACCGCCTGAAGCGGAGAGGATGGTTGTTTCACCCTGGCAGATGGTGATGGGGAAAGCGGTAGCAGCGCCGATGGGCAGCGGCAGCGGGTTCACCACGATGCTGTCGACGGCGGTACATCCGAAGGAGGTGGTCACCGTCACATAGTAAGTGGTTGTATCACCGGAAAGGATCTGGATGCTTTGTGTGGTGGCACTGGTGTTCCAGAGGTAGGTGACTCCACCGACAGGTGTGGCGGTAGCGGTGAGGGTGTCATAGCTGCCAAAACAGACTCCGATATCCGGACCCAGGTCAACGGTGGGCATAGGCACCACGGTGATGGTATTGGTCACGGTGTTCGTACAGTTGTTGGCATTGGTATAGGTATAGGTCAGGGTATAGGTTCCCGGACCGACCAGAGAAGCATTGAAATTGGAGCCGCTGACACCAGGACCGCTATAGGTTCCGCCAAGGGGCAGGGCACCACTGAGGACATACGTCGTATTGGCTGCACACTGCGTCGTCAGGGTATTAGGCCATGACAGCGGGGTCAGCGGGTACACCGTCACGGTGTTGATAGCGGAGTTGGTGCATCCCTGTCCGTTGGTAAAGGTGTATGTGAGGGTATGTGTACCGACACCTGCAAGCGAAGCATTGAAGTTGTTGCCGCTAACGCCAGGTCCACTGTAGGTACCACCTGCAGGGAATCCTGTATTCAGGGTCAGGTTGGTGTTAGTAATACACTGATCAGGCAATACACCGGGGAATCCCACCACCGGCAGGTCGTTCACCATAATAGTATTGGTGGTGCTGTTGGTACATCCTGTAGTGGTACTGGTATAGGTGTAGGTAAGTACATGTAAACCTAAGCCTGCGGCTGCTGCGCTGAAGTTGGTACCGGTAACACCGGGTCCGCTGTAAGTACCACCTGGGGGTGTAGCACCTGTGAGTGCATAGGTGGTGCTGGTGATGCACTGAGGTGTCAGGGGGTTGGTCCAGATGACAACGGGCAGTGCATTAACGGTGATGGTGTTGGTGGCACTGTTGGTGCAACCGTTGGCATTGGTGAAGGTGTAGGTCAGGGTGTAGGTTCCCGGTGTGAGCAGGGAGGCATTGAAGTTGGTGCCGTTCACTCCCGGTCCGCTGTAAGTGCCGCCGATGGGGCTGCCACCACTCAGGGTATAAGTTGTTGAGGTAATACACTGCTGGTTCAGAGCATTGGCCCAGGTTACAACAGGCAGCGGAAGCACGGTGATGGTATTGACGGCAGAGTTGGTACAGCCAAATCCATTGGTATAGGTATAGGTAATGGTGTGGGTACCGAGTCCGGCCAGTGAAGCGTTGAAGTTACTTCCTGAAACACCGGGTCCGCTGTAGGTTCCACCGCCGGGTGAGCCGCCGGTGAGCAGGTAGGTCGTTGAAGTGATACACTGGGAAACAAGGGTACCGCTGAAGGTGACCACCGGTAATCCGTAAACAACGATGTTATTGGTTGCAGAGTTGGTACATCCGTGGGAATCAGTGTAGGTGTAAGTCAGAGTATAGTTACCCGGTGTGAGCAGTGATGCATTGAAATTGCCGCCGGAAACGCCGGGTCCGCTATAGGTCCCGCCTATGGGTGAGCCACCGGCGAGGGTGTAGGTGGTCGAAGTGATACACTGACCGGCAAGTGCGGTGTTCCATGTCACAACAGGCAATGCATACACCGTGATGGTATTAATGGCGCTGTTGGTGCAACCATTAGCGTTGGTATAGGTGTAAGTGATCACATGGGTGCCTACGCCTGCAATGGAAGCATTGAAGTTGGTTCCGGTGACGCCTGTTCCGCTATAGGTACCTCCCGCGGGGCTTCCGCCTGACAGTGTGTAGCTGGTGGAAGTAATACACTGTGCCGTGAGCGTACCTGGGAAGGTGACCACAGGAAGAGGAATGACCGTGATGGTGTTGGTAGCACTACCGGTACATCCGGTAAGAATATCAGTATAGGTATAAGTCAGGGTGTAGGTACCGGGTCCGACCAGGGTGGCATTGAACACATTACCACTCACTCCGGGGCCGCTGTAAAGACCTCCGACAGGCAACCCACCGGTGAGGGCGAAGTTACTGTTGGTGACGCAAACCTGAGGAAGTGCGGAAACCCAGGTGACGGTGGGACCATTATTCACCACAATGGTGTTGGTGGCACTGTTGGTACAACCATTGGCATTGGTATAGGTGTAGGTGATGGTATGGGTACCGACACCTGCAAGAGAGGCATTGAAGTTGGTTCCTGATACGCCGGGACCACTGTAAGTGCCTCCTGCAGGTGTTCCTGTCGAGAGGTTGAAAGTAGTGGAGCTGACACAGAGCGGAGCAAAGTTACCGGCAAAGGTCACCACCGGCAGAGCATTGACAGTGATGGTGTTGGTTGTTGAGTTCACACATCCGTTGATGTCGGTATAGGTATAGGTGAGCGTATGGGTTCCGGGACCTGCAAGGGCTGGGTTAAAAGTACCTCCACTCACGCCGGGTCCGCTGTACACACCACCTGCGGGTAGTCCGCCTGCAAGGGTGACCGGTAATGCATCAGCACAAACAGAGGTAAGAGCTCCATTCCAGGTAACAACCGGAAGTGCATTCACCGTGATAGTGTTCGTGGCTGAACCGGTACATCCGCTATTGACATCGGTGTAGGTGTAAGTCAGGGTGTAAGTTCCGGGTCCGACGAAGGCAGGATTGAAGATATTTCCAATGACGCCGGGTCCGCTGTACACTCCGCCCACAGGTGTGCCACCGGTAAGGATCAGGTTGGTGACGTTTACACAGACAGAAGGCAGAGGTCCGGGCCATGTGGCTACCGGTGCCGTAGACACCACGATGGTGTTGGTGGCAAAATTGGTACAGCCGTTCGGATCGGTGTAGGTATAAGTGATAGTATGATTACCGACACCTGCCAGGGTTGCATTGAAGTTAGTGCCGCTGACTCCCGGTCCGCTGTAAGTACCACCGGCAGGAGATCCTGTCGTAAGGGTAAATGTGGTGGAACTTGCACAGATGGGCGGGAAGGAACCGGTAAAGGTTACCAGCGGTAAGGGGTTCACCGTGATGGTATTCACGGCAGTACTCACACAACCGTTAGCATTGGTATAGGTATAGGTAAGGGTATGGGTGCCTGCACCAGCCAGGGCCGGATCAAAGGCGCCACCACTCACTCCGCTGCCACTGTATACACCACCTGCGGGAAGACCGCCTGTAAGAACCAGAGGAGCAGCGTCGATACACAGATCGTTCAGCACTCCGTTCCAGGTCACCACAGGCAGAACATTGACCGTGATGGTGTTGGTAGCCGTTGCAGTACAACCGCTCACGACATCAGTATAGGTATAGGTAAGGGTATGTGTCCCTAAACCGGCCAGTGCAGGGAAGAAGGAATTACCCACCACACCGGGTCCAGAGTAGATACCACCTACAGGCAGTCCGCCGGTAAGGGTAACACTGGGAACATCAATACAAACCGGGGTGAAGACGGTAGCCC
>CAZSDK010000014.1:51094-111971 GCA_964605655.1 uncultured Bacteroidales bacterium | reverse complement strand
AAGGGTTCGGCTGTTCGCCGATTAAAGTGGCACGCGAGCTGGGTTCAGAACGTCGCGAGACAGTTCGGTCCCTATCTGTTGTGGGCGTTAGAAGCTTGAGGGCACCTGACTCTAGTACGAGAGGACCGAGTCGGACAGACCGCTAGTGTACCTGTTGTCGCGCCAGCTGCACCGCAGGGTAGCTATGTCTGGATGAGATAAGCGCTGAAAGCATCTAAGTGCGAAACTCAGCCCAAGATGAGGCTTCTTTTAAGGGTCGTTCAAGATCAGGACGTCGATAGGCTGCAGGTGTAAAGACAGTAATGTCAAAGCCGAGCAGTACTAATTACCCGTAGACTTTTTACTTCACATCAACTTCTTGTTCTATGTGCTTTCTTCCGATTTGTTAAACCGTTCTTTATAAGATATTTAAGATCTTGTGGTGACTATAGCGGTAGTGTCCACCTCTTCCCATTCCGAACAGAGAAGTTAAGCCTACCAGCGCAGATGGTACTGCAGTTTTTGTGGGAGAGTATGTCGTCGCCATCTTTTATTAAAACCCCGGCCCAACAGCCGGGGTTTTTTGTTAATGAAATTGAGTGTCTGACGCCACCCTCTTTGTCACTCACCCCTACCCTGCTCCGGTTTCCTTACCCGATGAAAAGGTAGGAAAGACAGCAATATCATTGGCTATGCCTGAAATAGCCAGGTCCGTACAACTGGAAATGGAATTATCGCGATTATAAGTATTATATTACTTTTGTCTCATGAATGGTGCGTGTATCCTTCTTCTTACCTGTTTATGCTTTATATGGTCATCCGTCATTGCCCAGCAGGTACCGAAGATTGATTCCAGCAGGGTTTCCTCATACTATTTTTACAGCGACAGCCTGGAGCCATCCTCCCCACTACCCTACGATACCCTATTGGAAGGCGTCCAACAATACGATCCCATCCTGAAACAAGAGACAGCGTTTGCTCATCTGGGAAACACAGGACTTGCCCATAAAAGCCTCCTTCCACAATACCTGCCAAACGCTGATTTTGATCCCGGTATCCATATCTATGACCAGTACCTGTTCCATACCAGACAAATACAATATTTTCATCACTACTACCCCTTCACTGACATTCACTATGTGATGGGAAGAAAGAAGGAACAATTCCTGGAATTAATACATTCCCAAAATATCGGGAACCTTTTTACGGCCCAGGCAAGGGTAAGGATCATCAACTCTCCGGGTTTTTATACCCGTCAAAAATCAGAAGTGTCTAATTTGCTGTTTTCTGCGGTCTATCAATCTAAAAACCAAAGATATAAAGCATCAGGAGGCATTATTCAGAATACCATGAAGCTTCAGCAGAACGGAGGTATCACCTCTGACTCCGTTTTTGAGAACAACCAGGAAGCCGACCGCAGGGTGATCCCCGTGAACCTTCCTGCCGCGCAGGACCGCCTGAGAGAAACCAGCGGCTTCGTTTGGCAGGAATACCTCCTGGTTAAAGATGAGAACAAGCCACCTTCGACCCTTAACCGTTATCTGCCATTATTATTAAGGCATAGCCTCTACTACACCGACTATACCCTGGTTTATGAGGATCCCTTTGGGCTCAGTGCTATTTATCCGTTTTATCCGGTCGACAGCATTCATACCCAGGACAGGTTGTCCACCCGGGGATGGAATACCAGGATTGCTGCCGGAAACCCTGACACTCTGTGGTTGCATTATTCCCTGGGAATGGGTTATGAAAACAAAGAAGTTGCGAATGGTACCATCAAAGACCATTACCGTCAATGGACCTCCTTTTGGAAGCTCAACCTCAGGCTGCCCATGCATTTCAATGGTCAGATCGCTTCCGGGAATACCTATGGGGGGTACCAGGATAAAGATTATTATGTTGAATCACAGCTGGCAAAGTCATTTTTTAGCGGGAAGAAACACCGGCTCACCCTGACCCTACAACACAGGTACTCCGTTGAAACTCCTTCCTGGGTGCAACAGCATTACCAGTCGAACCTGATATCCTGGAATAAAAACCTGATCCAGCAGAAGATACAGTTTCTGGGTGCCTCTTTCAGAATCTCAAAACTACAGGCTGGTTACCAACAGTACCGGTTGGAGCACCTGGTTGTTAATCTCGCCGGGACATCAGAGCCCTGGCAGGTGTCGGAACCCATTACCCTGCAGCGTTTCTTTGTGGAACTCCCCTTAAGGTACCGGGGCATGGGTTTTATCAGCCACCTCGACTACCAGGCTGCCGATAAGGACACCTATCTACACCTGCCCAAATGGATCTTGCGGCATTCCCTTTATGGAAATCTGAGACTCTTCAAGGGGGCTCTGTCACTGCAGCCCGGAGTGGACCTGTATTATCAGAGCGGGTACTATGCCGACCTTTACCTGCCATCCACCCATAGTTTCTATCTTCAATACGATCAGAAGCTGAACGACCAGGTATATGCCGATTTCTTTATCAACATGAAGATCGGGCAGGCCAGGATCTTTGTCAAATACCAGCATTTCAACGCCTTCATGGGCAATTCGGCCTATTACCAGGTACCCCACTACCCTGTGCAGGACGCGGCCTTCAAGTTTGGTATCAACTGGTTGCTCCGGGACGGGCCGGACCGGGAGAAGAAATTTGAGGATAAGGAAGAAAAGTAGGTGCGTGTAAAAATTTGATTATATGCAGGATATAAGATTCCGATTCCTTTGAGTACACCGTTCCCATTATGAAAGCTTTCCATTACCTCTATGCACTTTTCCTGGTCCTGAGTAACAAAAACACGGTATCTATACCTATACCCTGTTAAAGGCATTGCGGTGTGATGCAGGTGTCATGAATTCGCAAGGGCATCTGACGGTAGTAGGTCTGGAGAAGTACATCTCAGAAGAGATGGACAAACTGCATTATGCAGTATCCGACCCATTCACAAAGGACTACCAATTGGACCTATCAGCAAGATTTTCCCATTGGTGTCTGCAAATCGATGGGGATGTGCTACGCACAAACAAATGGGAAACCCCTACGGGGTAATCAACCATTTCCCGGAACCCTGGCCTACAGATGGGGATGTGCTACGCACAAACAAATGGTAAACCCCATCGGGATAAGCAACCTTTCCCGGAACCCTGACCTATAGATGGGGATGTGCTTCGCATAAACATATGTTGAGGATATCTGCATATCATATTAGCTTTTCTCGAAAAGTGACCGGATTATAACCGTGAAAATCAGAGAAAGTAACCAGTCAGCACAAAATAGAACCTGATTATTGAGGGTAATCGATAAATGATTCTTCCTTGAAGCCTTAGTCAATCCGTAGATATTACCGCTTCTACCGCGTAGCGGTTCACTTTTTGTACAAAAGGATGGGCCTAAAGATTGTTTCCCCGTAGGGGATTTCCATTTGCATCACAAAAAAATGAGCAATAATTTCCATTTTAGAGGATAGAAGCATCTATATCATTAGAGGATTCATCCTTCAATATTAACCATTCAAAGATTGATTCCATGAAACCTGGCTGCTTCACTCAGATATACATTCACCTGGTGTTTACCGTTAAATCCAGGGAAGCACTGCTTACAAAAGACATTCGTAAGCAGATTTTTGAATATATGAGTGGAATCCTTAAGAAAAGAGGAGTCAAACCTATTATTATCAATGGTGTGGAAGATCATGTCCATATCCTTGTTGGAGTAAATCCTTCTCTTTCTGTTTCTGAAATTGTTCATGACCTTAAAAGATCTACCTCATTATTAATTAATGCTGATGGTCTTACTCAAAAGAAGTTTTTCTGGCAACCCGGTTATGGTGGATTTTCAGTCAGTCGTTCGCAATTGGACCGTGTTTGCAGATACATTGAAAACCAGGAGAATCACCATCGAAAATCCACCTTTCGGGAGGAGCTGATCGCGCTTCTGGAGAAACATCATATCGAATACGATCCGAGGTATCTGTTTGAGTTTTTTCCTGCAGATTGGGATGTGCTACGAACAAACAGATTGAAAACCCCTACGAGGTAAGGGAACATTTCCCGGAACCCTGGCCAACAGAAGGGGATGTGCTACGCACAAATAAATGGGAAAGCCCTACGGGGTAATGATCAATCCTGATGGAACCGCTGCCGCAGCACCTCAAAAACCAGGACAGCCGCCGCTGTTGAAACATTCATTGAATCAATCTTTCCTTTCATCGGGATTTTAATACGCCGGTCGGCGGCATGAAGCCATTGTTTACTCAGGCCGTCATGCTCCGTACCCATGACGATGGCACAGGGAATGGAGTAATCCGCCTGCTGATAATCCCGATCGGTGTTTAAATCGGTAGCAAATATCTTAATCTCTCTTTCCTTCAGCCACTTAATGGCTTCGTCGTTGGTACAGGCCACCACCTGCTTGGTAAAGATGGTCCCGAGACTGGAACGGATGATATTGGGATTATACAAATCGGTGAGCGGATCACAGATCAGCACCACATCCACGCCGGCAGCATCTGCCGTGCGTAGAATGCCACCCAGGTTGCCTGGTTTTTCTACCGATTCAAGCACCAGCACCACCGGGTTGCTGCTAAGATTCAACTCCTCCAGCGTCAGGTATTTCGATTTTCCCACTACCAACATGCCACCGGTACTTTCCCTGTATGCCACCCGCGAAAATATGGCAGGAGTGATCTCAAACACCTTTTCTGAATCTATCCTGGCAACGAACGCATCGAGCAGGTCCTGATCAACAATATCGGCACAATAAAAAAAAGAATGCACCTCTATGCCCGCTTCAAGAGCCAGTTCAATCTCCTTAACACCCTCGAATACAAATGCCTCCTTCCGGTCTTTACCTCTTCCCTTACCCAGCCGGATCAGGTTCTTGACTTTGGGATTGGACAATGAAGCAATCAGTGGAAACATAAGCGTTAGTCGTCCGGGTTTTACTCGGACCCGGATGCTAAATTAACAAAAGCTCAGGATGGTGATACTGAAATGAGGAATTTACTTCTTCCTCACGATACCCTCTTCGGAGATGGTGAGGGGTGCTTCGGGAATGTCGGTTTGGGTAAGCTCCATGATCTCTTTCAGGACCTTGTTCTCGCTATCCAACTGAGGTCCACCCTCTCCCAATTGTTTGGTTGAAATGATACGGGCTTCCTGGAACACTCCCTTTTTATTCACCTTCACCTTAACGATGGGAGCCAGACCTGAGCTGCCTCTGAGGTTGAACCGGGCGTAGGTGGCAAAATTACCCAGACTGTATGCAATAAAACGGTCTTTATACAAATCAATGGCCCTGGGAACATGTGGCCCATGACCAAAAACCACATCGGCTCCGGCATCGATCACGGCCCTGGCAAAAGCATAGGGGTTCCCCCTGTTTTCACCGATAAAGCTCTCATTCTGACGAGTCACATGACGATAATTGGCTCCCTCACCCCCACCATGAAAGGATACGATGACGATGTCACATACAGAATCGAGGTGACGGACAATCTGGGCAGCCTTTTTGAGATCATTGAAATTCACCGACCCACTGGTAGGAGCAAATCCGCAGAAACCATATTTGACAGAATCCTTAACGAAGGTCACCCAGGGCACCCTGAGAAGACCGGCATAATGTATCTGCGCCTCATCCAGGGTCTTCATGGTGTTGACCCTTCCCTCCTCGCCAAAATCACTGAAATGATTGTTGGCGATGTTCACCACATCAAACCCGGCTTCCTTGAAATATTTGACATAATGCTCCGGACTTTTAAAGGCATAACACACCGAAGGATCGTTGCATTTCTTCACGGTACCTTCAGCGGTCAGCAGCACTCCCTCTAGATTGCCAAAGGTGACATCAGCGTCGGCAAGCAGCTCCTTCACAGGTGCCAGAATTTCTTTCCCGTCTTTGGGAGGAAGATAACCCGAATTGGGATAATTGGTCCCAAGCATCATATCTCCTACCCCTATGATACTGATGGTATCTTCCTTAGGTGGAAGGATGACGGTTAAGGCCCGGACCTCTTCTTTCATCACCTGTGCGGATGGCGATGCCTGCGCAACCACTACCCTTCCGGCTCCCAGGAACCTCCTGGTATAATAATCAGAGGTGTTATATCTCTCAATAATAATGCCCCTGGAACAACTGTGCAACATGGTGATATCGCCATTCGTATTGTCAATCACCATGCTTACATGGCCTACCCTTGGATTATTCCTGCTTCTTCCTTTAAAGAACATCAGGTCTCCCTTTCTCACATCAGCCAATGGAACAGGTTCAACAACCTTGGAAATGCCTCCGGCTGAATGCGGAAGACTGATGTTGAACTTCCCGAAAATGAAGGAGATATATCCACTGCAATCTAAAGGCCAGGACGTTGCCCCCCGGTAGCGGTATGGCTTGCCGAGGTACTCCTTTCCAAAGCTGACAATGGAGTCAATGGAGCAGTAGTCGAGCTGGTTCTTTCGCTCTTCTGTCCCGACCCTGGGTTTGCTGAGGTCAGGGGATGCGTATAGGCCAGGCGAAACTGCCAGAAAAAAAAAGAAAATAATATAATGGATCTTTCTCAATAAATCCTTCCTTAATATATCGTAAAAACAAGCTAATGTCTGGATCAACGGCTGAAAATCGCACATTTCGTATCCAAGCGCTGCAAAGATACATATATTATATGAAGCATCCTATCATTTTATGATTTATTAACAGCTTCGCATCCTTTGGGTTGGTGGATGATTCAAAAATTACAGCCTATTAACCGGTGAAACCTCAACTTTTGTAATTTAGTGAACTCAGTCAGAATAAAGATGATTATCCTTGAACCCACCTTATGGACAGGATACGAGTTGATCGATTCCGGCGGTTTCGAAAAGCTGGAAAGGTTTGGAGAACAGATATTGATCCGTCCCGAGCCACAGGCTATTTGGGATAAATCGCTTCCGGACAGTGAGTGGAAATCCATGTGTCATGCCTGGTTTCAGAAAGAAAAGAACAATCCGGAGAAGGGTGAGTGGAAGCTGAAACAGAGTTGCAAAGAACAGTGGTTCACCGACTACCATTCAGGAGAGTTAAAGTTCAGGATGCGACTGGGACTCACGGGATTTAAGCATGTAGGGATTTTTCCTGAACAAGGTCCGAATTGGGATTATGTTTTTAATAGGACACGTTCCCTGGCTTCTATGACTCCTGAAAAACCGAAGATCCTGAACCTTTTTGCCTATACCGGGGGTGCCTCCCTTGCGTGTTGTGCCGGTGGCGGGGAAGTGGTGCATGTTGATTCGGTGAAGCCGGTGATCACCTGGGCCCGGCAAAACATGGAAGCAAGCCAAATGGACGGAATACGATGGATCGTGGATGATGCTTTGAAGTTTGTTCAGAGAGAGGTCAGAAGAGACAACCTATATCATGGCATCATCCTGGACCCGCCCGCATACGGACGCGGGCCCGACGGGGAAAAATGGATATTGGAAGACCACCTTAATGAGCTTTTAAAGTCATGCCGGGAGATCCTCATTCAGGAATCCTGTTTTCTGGTGTTGAACCTGTATTCCATGGGATTTTCGGCCTTGATTGCCGAAAGCCTGGTGAACACCGTCTTTCCCGGAAATAAAAACCAGGAGGCCGGTGAACTTTTCGTCACCGACCGGGCTGAAAGGAAACTCCCCCTGGGTATCTTCTTACGATTTAGCAATCAGGCCAAATGATGGGTACGCGGGGATTACATCTGATGGTACTGGCTGCCTGCTTTTCATTATGGACAAGCTCCGCCTGCTTTTCTCAGACACATGAACCTGAGAAATCCATCCGCCAGAAACAGAAGGAGTTATTATCGTTGGAGAACCTTCAGACCGTTAAAGAATTTCCTCTCCCTGCTGAATACAAGCTATTGAATACCCTTCCGGCTGTGGTTGATAATTCCATATACCCATACATGCCTCCTGTATTCTGGCAGAATGGATATTGCTGCAGCCAGGCAGCCGGCATCGGTTATGCGTTCACCTATGAGATCAACCGTTTGAGAAACGTGTCGGCAACCAACGAAAACAGGTACCCTACCCACTTCATCTACAACTTCCAGAATATGGGTAACGAGACAGCCCCGAATATTGCAGAAGCCTGGGATTTGATGAAAACATGCGGCACTCCCAATGTTGATGATTATGGCGGTATGCACGTGAACCCGGGACCACAGGCCATCCCTTCAGACCGGGTCTGGATCTCAAGCTTCAATGTTTATGAATCAGCTCTCTCCAATCAGGTGAAAGATTTTTTCATGATCAAGGCTGGAAACCCGGAAGGGATACTAAAACTTAAACACTGGATCGCCGACCACTTGGCCGGAGAAACCACCGGTGGCCTCGGATGCCTCTATGTAGGGTTGGATAACCTGGTCCATCTTCCGGCAGGAACCCCGGAAGCAGGGAAAACAGTATTCTATTCCGTCTTGTCCAATCCGGATCATTGCCTGACCCTGGTAGGCTATAACGATTCTATTAGATATGATGTGAATCAGGATGGTCAGTATACCAACGACATTGATATCACGGGCGATGGAATGGTTGATCTCAGCGACTGGGAGATCGGCGGGTTCAAGTTTGTCAACAGCTTTGATGAAACCTGGGCTGATAATGGTTACAGTTATTTGTTGTACAGAACCTTCGGATTTCACGGGCAGGATGGTGGTATTTATAACCAGGCTGCCTTTGTCGTGAGGGCAAAAGCTTCCTATCAACCTTTATTGACTTATAAAGTGGTGCTTCAGCATAACAAGCGAAACAGCATCAGGCTCCTCCTCGGAGTCTCACCTGATACATCAGACCTTCAACCTGCCTGTGAAATGGAGTACCCCATTTTCAACCACCAGGGCGGCAAATTTGATCTTCAAGGGTTGACCGGAGGAAAAACCAATGAACAACAATTACTTACAGATACCGATACCCTTGAGTTCGCCCTGGATGCCACCTCGCTTCTCAGCTACGTTTCCTCTGGCCTGCCTGCGAGGTTCTTTTTCATTGTAGAGGAAACCGATATTGAAAACACCGCCAATGGCTCCATCAGGCAATTTTCAGTGGTTGACAGCAGCAACGGTTCTGTAATCACATTTCCACAGTCGGATATTCCCATTCAACATTCCGGACGAACAACCCTGTACGTAGACCACACGTGCTATTTCAATGATCTTCAGATCATTGAAGATCATTTTCCGAATGCACAGCAGGGAACCCCCTATTCATATCAGCTCTCTGCATACTGGGGTGATCCTCCTTATTCTTTTAAACAGTGCTTTCCATATATGGAATCAGATCCCGCTCCCGGGCCTTTCCCATGGGTCTATAATACACCTCTTCCATCTGACAGTAGTCTCATCGTATTACCCTTTGACTTTCCATTCTACGGTGAAACTTTTGACAGTATCTATGTTCATCAGCATGGTTACGTGCATTTCACCGATTACACTTATCCCTGGACTTTTATCATTGATGAACACATTTTGTTTAAGAACGTTCCCAATATTTCCGTTTTCCAGTCGAAATCACAATGGAACTCCGACGCCAGCATTTATTATTCTCTGGATACCAATCAGGTTACCATTCGCTGGCTCAATAAGTTCTTTAGTCCTTCGACCCCTTCAGAACTGAACTATGCGGTGAAACTTGAAAAGAATGGAAACATCACTTTTTATTATGACAGCCTGAACTATCCGTGGTACCTCACCTGGCTTTCCGGTGTCTCAAAAGGCGACGACCTGAACTTCCTGTATTCCTCCTTATCGAACAACCACTTCATTCCCAGAGGCACCAGAGTTTTGATCACTCCTGAATCTCAGCCTCTTGGGATGAGTCTATCCACAGACGGGGTTTTCCATGGCGTTCCGGACACAGGTTATTGTTCCTATCAGATCCATGTTCAATGTGAAGATGATCAAAAGATAAGGACTTGGAAGACCTTACCTTTTCTTGTTTTTGGAACCTCTGGTCTGGGGACGGTAACGGAGGAAGGGTTTTCCTGCTCCCCGGAGCCCAATCCCTTTCATCAGGAAACTGAATTCAAAATTCACCTTCCGGGACCGGGAAAAGTAAGCTTGTCTGTTTTCAACACCCTCGGAGTTGAATTGTACCGCCAGATAAACAATACCTACCTGACAGGAGGTGATCATATCCTTCGCTTTAATCAGCCACTTTATAGCCTGGCAGGACTCCCCCCTGGCATTTACCTGTATCGCCTTTCATACAATGGAATGTGCCGAACGGGTAAACTGATCAAACAGTAATCCGAAGCTAGCATTCTGATCCGGCCAACCCGCTCATTCATATAGGTGTCTCCTTATTGATCAACTCCCAATCCTTTTTCAATATGAGAACAATTACGTATTGTATCGGTATTTCATTGATGACCATGATTCTAGCTGTCAGCTCTTTGCAGGGATTCTCACAGAACCTGACGTTGACATGCCCGGTCATCCAACAGGACTTTGCCTCCGGATCCTGCACTGTACAGGCCAAAACACAGCCAAGTATCATCAAAGCATACAGTGCAGGCGGTGAAAGAGGATGGGCGAGCTTTGATATAACCGGATTGCCTGATGCTGCGGTGATCACCGAGGTGAAACTCCATTTCTATATCGACAGCCAGAACTACCCTTTCTATGCATTGACCAAACTGAGTCACAACCCGATAACCAGTGCTGCCCAGCCCATTTATACCCAGATTGGTGCCGCTTCCACGACTCCTCCCTATAATGCCAATACGTATTATGTCTACCAGGGGGGTGCTGTTAATGGATGGAATGTCAGGACTTTATCGACATCCGCCATAACAGACCTCCAAAATCAGCTTCAGGCCAACTGGTTTGCAGTGGGTTTCTGGGAATACGAGACAAGCGGCAACTACTTCCTTCAATGCCATGGCTGGAATCAGCTTAACGAACCCTATATCGAAGTGGGATACCAAATGCCCGGAATCCAGGCCGACCTTGGACTAACCTCCTTTCCTACTCCCGGGAACAGCACTTGTGAGGACACCATTACAGTGAGTGTCGTTCTGAAGAATTTTGGATCCACCACGCTCTCGAATGCTGAGATCGTCTGGAATTTGAACAACACAATCCAACCTACCTACCAATGGAGCTATCCCGGTGGTCTGGGACTGGGACAGACTGATACAATCGAACTTGGCACCGTTATTCTTCCACAGTACTTTTATAATAATATTACAGCCACGGTCAATGTTCCGGCTGGTTATATGGATATCAATACAGCCAACAATACTTTGAGCAAGTATGTCCATCATTACGATTCCATCGCAGTCGCACTACCACCCGCGAATGATACCGTTGTGCTCGGAGGTGATGCCCAGTTCTCTTGTGATATTTCAGGCCCAGTAATTGATTACCAATGGCAGATCAGTACAGATAATGGATTGACTTATATTGACTTACAATCAAATTTCCCGTATTATTATACAGATTCAAACATGATGATCATACAGAACGTGAGTATGAACCAAAACGGTAACTTGTTTCGCTGCTTTGTGACCGGGTATTGCAACCAGCTTTATACCCTTGCTGCTCAACTGGTTGTCATCAACGATTCTCTCACCATTGACCAGATCTCAGCCTACCCTCCCACTATCTGCCAGGGCGGCACTGCACAGCTTTCTGTACATGTAACAGGCGGAACCGGAAGTTATTCCTATTATTGGACCTCCAATCCCTCAGGCTTTACTTCCACCTTACAGAATCCTGTGGACACACCTGTCCAGACAACAACATATACCGTGGTGGTAAGTGATCCCGTTTCAACTGTGACGGCTTCCATCACCGTAGCAGTTACGCTTCTGCCAGGACCCGCAGGCACGATTACAGGAGCGCTCAGTGTCTGCCAGGGAAGCACCGTCACCTTTGTACTACCTCCTATAACCAATGCAACCCATTATTTGTGGACCTATCCCCAGGGATTCCAAGGGCCTTCCTACACAACGACACCCTCAGTGTCTGTAACTATTTCAAATACTGCTGTTTCAGGTATCATTACCGTAAAAGGAGCCAATAACTGCGGATATGGGCAACCTTCCAGTATTTATCTCACTGTTAATGCCTTGCCTGGCTCGGCACAGGTGATCAATGGTCCTACGGTAGTCTGCCGCAATACTATCATAAGTTACTATTGTCCAAATATATACAATGCCGCATCCTATCTATGGACGGTACCACCGGGATGTACCATCACCTCACCCACCAGTTCAAACCAGATTACCGTCTCCTTTGGAAGCCAGGCAGTCTCAGGGAACATCACCGTGTCGGGAAATAATGCCTGCGGTCAAGGACCTGTGACCAGTCTCAATGTAACAGTTGTGAACCCTCCTGTCGTAAATGCAGGTCCTGACCAGACGATTACCTCAGGTAACAGTGCCGTGTTGACCGCTACCGCCACTTCAGGACAACCACCTTATGTTTTCTCCTGGAGCAACGGTATGACCGGTTCCTCAATCACAGTAACTCCGACAGCCACAACGACCTATACAGTCACGGTGTCGGATGTGAATGGCTGCATTTCACATGATATGGTGGTAGTAACAGTTCAGGCTGCCGGTATGTTACAAACCATCATTCAAACTATTTCAAGCTGTTCCGGCGAAATATTGGTTCCGGTTTATGTACACCAGTTTTACGAGGTGGCATCGGCATCACTGACCCTGCAACATGACACCAGTCATCTTCAGTTTGCAGGCTACCTGAATGTTCATCCTCAATTGAATTCAGGCACCCTTCTTGTCAACAGTACACCAGGGTTTGTTCATCTTGCCTGGTTTTCTGTCGTTCCTGCCAACATAGGAAACGGATTACTAATCTCCCTTAAATTTCAGGCAGATACGGGATACAGTCAACTCGCTTGGGACCTGGCCACTCAGGGTGCCTGCCAATACACTGATATCAACAACGTAACAATACCTGCTTCTTTTACTGCCGGTAGTGTTTATACCGCAGAGTGCTCTGACTATACAGGATATGTAAGATATAAAAACCCCTCAGGCACGGCTTTAGCACAGGCCACTGTCATGCTGATGCAGGGTGATACCATTGTTTATTCAACCCAAACCAACGGCAATGGTTATTTTGAATTTATTGATGTGGATGCAGGCACCTATACGACGAAGGTCCTACCCAGCCATGCCTGGGGAGGTGTGAATGCCGCCGATGCCCTGCTCACCCTGAAACACTTCGTGGGAATGGTTACCCTTAGCGGGCTGAACTTCAAGGCAGGGGATGTTGATAACAGCAACTCGCTGACTGCCATCGATGCGCTACTCGATGTCCGCAGATTTGTGCACCTGATTGACAGTTTCCCTGCAGGAGACTGGGTGGCGGAGAGCCATACCCTTGTCATGAACGGATCAGGTAACCTCACCGATTCCATCATGGTCCTTTGCACCGGTGATGTGGATGGTTCCTACAATCCTGTTCTCCGCACAGAACCCGGTATCACTCTTCAGGAAGGGAATCCTATTCATGTAAATGATAATCAGGTAATTGGAATTCCTTTTACAATTCAGAGTGACTTGCAATCCGGATCCATCTCCCTGGTCCTGATCCCATCCGATCCCGGATTTGAACTTCACCATATTGAATTCCATGCTCAGGGACAGTTCTTATATACCTGTCAGAATGATGAGATCCGCATCGCCTGGTATCATATTGAACCTCTGCAACTTCATGAAGGAGACCTTTTATTTACTGTTTATGGCAGGGTAAAGAACCCTATTTCAAGTCTTTCCTGGTCAACTGGAACAGAATCGGAGATTACCGATTTTTTCGGAACCCAGATTCCTGACCTGGTTTTGAAATATGCCGTGCCTCAATACGATGGAGGTAAACTCCGTCTTGAACAAAACTCACCGAACCCTTGCGACCAGACCACAAGGATCAGTTATTCACTTCCTGAATCAGGCATGGTTAAGCTCCGGCTACTGGATGCGAGGGGTCGTGAAATGGGTGAATACATCAACCAGATGAAACAGGAAGGAAATCATACTTTTGAGTTGTCGACAGCGTCCCTTCCTTCCGGACTGTACCTCTATCAACTTATATTAGAGACCGGCACCAGACGTCTCCATGAGATGAGAAAGATGATTGTGGACTGATCTAAATCATTAACCCAAGATGGAGGGAACCGTGTTTATGAATCTCACGGGATCTTTTTAAATCATGAGGATTAGTGCCTGATGAATTTAATGAAATGGCACTCACCATCAAGAACCATCTTAAGGAAGTACATTCCGGAACACAAGCTCTTTATATTCAATATGATAGATTCTTTACCCGGTTCCGGAGAAACCTTCATCAATAACTGGCCCAGACCATTCACCACACATAAATCACTGATATCTATTTCCTCAGAGGGTACGGAGATGATGAGAAATTCACCGGCCGGATTGGGATAACACATCGGTCCGGACTCTTTCAACGGATCTTCAATATCCAGATAGCAGAAATTCATTCCACTACAGGCAGGGATGTCTGTCAGCACCACCGGCTCATGAATGACCGTATCTATCCTGATGTCCAGGGAGTCTGTCAGCAAGGTACATGAAATGTCGAAGGAATGCAGCACCAAGGGCACAGAGTCCTGATAACACCCTGAATTCCAGGCACTATCTAACTTGACCAAGAGCGGATAATTTAATTGGGTCGAATCCTCAAGCAGGTAATCAGCAAGTAAAGTTCCACCATCGAAAGTTAGGACCTCGTCGGTCAACCCAGCAGTGATCCAGTCGGCATGATATCTTCTGGAGAACCTCAGCTGTCCTTCTGCATCAAAAACGCCGATAAACGAATGGTAAGGAGGATAGGGTTCTGATCCGTACTCCGGGTTGATGACATTGGCGGTAAGAAGGTAATCATTCCATCCAAGTGCCTTAAAATGACATAACTCTCTGAACCCATACTCATTAATATATTCTTTTGCCCAGACGACCTGACCCTGTTCATCCACCTTCACCAACCCAAGCTGTTTTCTCGGGAAATTCCAGGTTTGAAAAGAGATCAGCCTGGAACCATCCATTCCGAAAACAAGACCGTTAATGGCAAGAGACATGGAGTCGGAATGAAATTTATAACAGGAGACCGTGTGGCCCTCTCCATCCAATTCCCAGGCATAACTATCTGTACCTGATACACTCAGGAGCCACACCTGGCCATCAGCCGAGATTTCCAATCCTGTCAATACCTGGTCCGTTTGCCTGGTCCACTGGTAGTTACCCGAAGGGTCCAGTTTGATGAGGTACCCTTTTCCCAGCATCCCTTCGTGACCTATACCATAAATATTACCATCCGCATCAGAACGGACCTCAGAAACAATATTGGACTGAATTCCCATACCCTTCATCCGGTGCCTGACTGACCAGAGAATCTCATCGGTAGGATCAATGATGGTAACCACGCCGTCGAGAGAACGGTAGCCGGTCAGGATTTGCTTTCCATCCCCCAGGGACCTCAAACAGTTGTAATTATACTGGTCATCGGCCCATGCCTTACCACCTGTGACATTTCCAAACCTGTCGATTCTCAGCAGTTTTGCCCCTCCAAAATCATTCAGGCCCAGCAGAAAAGTACTATCCGGCTTACTGATGATACCAGACAACCAAAGGGCGTTCTTTTCGATACGACGCTGAAAGGTATTCTGTGCAATATTTTCCTGCAGAAAAATAAAGAGGAAGAGGGTCAAAACGATACCGGGAAGGCGAGCTGGCTTTTGAAGACACATGGTGACAAGAAGCTAAGGCGATACCAAGTTACGGATAAACCAGGTCGATCCGGACATTCATCGACGGAGTAATACAGGAAAATGTATTCTAATTTAATCCCCTTTGCCTCTTAATTTCTTCGTATGCCTGCTGAACTTCTTTGAATTTCTCTTCAGCCGACATTTTTACTTCTTCTCCGAGATGGGCTACTTTATCAGGATGGTACTTCACTGCCATCTTACGGTAGGCCTTTTTCACCTCCTCATCGGTAGCTTCCGAACTGATTTCCAGAATTTTGTACATACTGGAGGCATCTTTTACAAACATGGCCTGGATAGAAGCCAGGTCGTTGGATGAGATGCCCAGCAATTTAGCGATCATACCCAGGATCTCAAGTTCCCGGACCTGAGCCATACCGTCGGCGGTTGAAATGCCAAAAAGGAAATGCAGCAACTGCAGACGCTCCGGGTAGGCCATATATTGCCTGATCTGCATACACACTTCCGAGACATTGAAGTCCTGTTTAAGGATTTCCCGCAAGAGCAACATATCCTGCGTTGCCCTTTCGACACCAAAGTTCCTGATGAAGAAGTTTCTGACATAGTCCAACTCGGCTTTGAGTATTTTGCCATCGGCTTTCATGACAGCTGCCGACAAGACAAGGAGGCTTGCTGAAAAATCTCCTGTCCGGGTTGTCTTAGTATCAGTGGAGGTTATTTGAATACTGTCGACTACAGAACCAATGACAAATCCGAGGATGCCCCCCAGGGGACCTCCCAGTGCCCATCCCAGACTACCACCCACCCATTTTGCGAACTTTGCCATGCTAATAAAACTTAATGCGTTTGCGAGTCAGGGGCATAACCATCAGGCTATCCCTTCGGTAAGGGGTAGTCCAAATTCCTCCTTCATTGAAATACCCATGGCGACGAGGGCATCAAGGACAGGACCATATATCTCAGGGATCACGGGGCGGTAGACCCCTTTTACATTTATTTTTCCCTGGAGGATCATCTCCACCCCGATGGCGGCAGGAAGTGTAACGGTCCTGGCAATGGCAGTGTCGGAGGAAGGAGAGCCAAAATCGAGCATCGACGATTTGATAATTTCAGAGGTTCCGTCGGGATAGGAAGCCTTGAAAATATGTTGAAGTACGACCATATCCCGGTCATTTTCACCAATTTCCATCTTTGAAAGCATCAGGTCGGCAGTGATATCAAAAGGACTGGATTCTTCCTTTCCCACCTTCTCGTCGCTGAGCCAACCGAGCCATTGTAAAGCCTGAATGGGCAAAGCAGTTTTCCCGACACCCAGATAAGCAGCAATTTCTGTAACGACATCTTTCCCTGCCAGGTGGTTCAGATCACATAGAAACTCAGAACGGCTCATGCCCTGAACACCGTAAACTTCAACTGAAAGGAGGTGGAGCTTCTTCATGGTGTCAAGGCATTCACACCAGCCCGGCAGACGGAAGGTCCCCCTGAAGATGGTCTTAACCTCGGGTATTCCATAGATATCAATATAATCTGTCGAGTTTCGGTTGGGATATACCTCAAGGTCTCCGACCTCCTTGAAAGTGAGCTTAAAAATATGGCGGAACAGCTCTTCGGTAGGCACCTCCACGATGCTGCCATTTTTCAGGTATCTGCCGTCGTTGTTACCGGCCAGCAGCACACCTCTGGGGCTCCATGAGAACTTGTACCTGAAAGGGTTGTCGGCAGATTCAGGGGCAGGAAGCGCACCACAGATGGAATAGAAAGCCTCCACCCGGCCTCCTTTATGGTGAATATGATCGATGATCCTCATGGCTGACATGTGGTCAATACCCGGATCCAGACCGATCTCATTCAGAATGATGATCCCGGCCCTGACGGCGTCATCATGCAAGGCCTGCATTTCCGGCTTGACATAAGAGGTCGTGACCATGTTCCTTCCGGCACGGATGCACTGTTCGGCTACTTTAAGATGAAAGACATAGGGTAATAAACTGACGACAAGATCATGTTCGGCGACCATGCGTTCAAGCAGGCGGTCATCCTCCACCGACCAGTCGATAATGAGGCCATGAGCATGTCCACCGACGAGTTCCTCTGCACGATCAGGAGTATTGGAGGCAACCGTTACTTTATATCCGCGGGAAAGCAAATGCCGTATGATGGGCCCGGCAACCATACCGGAACCAAGAATTAGTACTTTTTGCATACACTAAATATTTGAATGTGTGAGTCTAAAGGTATTGTTGAATATATTCAAATTCAGGGGTGAGCCTGCCATTGTGCAGGATCAGACCCTTTTTAATAGCCCTTGGAAGGGCCAGGTCCTCAAATGAGGCATCGAAATCGGTGTCAACTATGGGTTTAATGAAATTCACCAGCACATCGCCGAACCCATTGGAAGCATCCCTGGGTAATTCAGCGGGCAAAATATCAACCGCCATATCGCAAATGCCTGTTCCTTCCGTCCCCATGGTGATCTCCCTGGTAAAAGGGTCGTAAACATATACCGGCTCCCCTATCTCCGTTGCCTTGAGGGTACATTCCACAGAACCCTCAATATCACAGGAGATGTCACCTATGACTTTCAGTTTCGGTTCACCTGCAGCATACATCTTATGAAGAAAATCCCTGGTAAGAATCTTGGGATATCGGGCATCCCAATACACACAATTGATCAGCATGGTCAGGTGAGGCACATATTTTTCGAAAGCATTCCTGTATGCGAGGCTGCCTTTCTCGTAAAAATCATGAAGATCGAAAGAGGCGCCAGTCTCAATAGGTTCATACAGATGTTCCTCCTTGAAAATAACCTTGTAAACAAGATTATTCGGCAGGTGCTTCCTGCGTTTGAGGTCCAGCAGCTTCTCAGGAGAGATCTCCTTCACGGGAAGCAAACCACAAATTTCCTGGGCACCGGCCGACACATTACCATAACCCGTAAAGCCGATGGTAAAAGGGATGAGCTCCTCAGGGATTCCCTGTTCAGCGATCAACTGCCCGACTGCAGAGATATCCTCCTTAGCCTCCTGAAGTGATTGATATTCATGAGCCTGTTTGATCTTTGCAAACTTGGATGAGTATCCGAAGGATTTCATTCTTCTTCCGAAGGCCCAGAAAGAATTGATCATTCCAGCCAATCCTGCGTACTTGCCGAAAAAGATGAGTCTTTTGTTTTGCTCGTCAATGATCTTTTCGTATTCAATGAGGTTGCATTTCTTTTCCATCATCGCCTTCAACATGGGCATGTTGTAAGGCTGTCCTTTTATCACATGAGAGAAAAACACATATGTTTTCCCTTCTTCAAAAACTTCAATTGGTATTTCCTTAACGCCCAGGATGATACTGCACTTCGCCAACGAATCGGCCATTTCTGCACCGGCATTCAGATATTCTTGTTCAGTGAATATACGTTTGTCAGAACGTTGTACAACAATGTCCAGCTTCTTATGTTGAACCAGGTAGGCCACATGCCTGGGTGTTAACGGAGCTCTGCGCTCCATCCGGTACTTATCTTCATGCCGGATTCCGATATAGATACTCATAGCAGCTTAGTTTATAGAGGTCGGCAAAACTACGAATTTTTAGTACATTTGCCACCTTATCCCGTTCTTCTGAACAAATAAAATCAGGCATTTTGAAGAAAAAAAGAGGTATCCGGAAAAGGATCTGGAGGTTGCTTCTCTGGATCATGGTCGTTTTCTTCGCCACCAGCCTTTTCTTCAGCCTCCTTTACCGTTTCGTTCCACCTCCGGTAACACCCCTGATGGTGATCAGGGTGTTCAACCAGATGTCTGACGGTGACCCTGTACGGATAAAAAAAGATTGGGTCTCTCTCGATGAAATCTCACCCAACCTGGTCCAGGCCGTGATCGCTTCCGAAGACAATGATTTTATGGAACACTATGGATTTGATCTTGAGGCAATTAAGAAGGCTCAGCAATATAACAAGACACACAAAAAGACAAAAGGGGCCAGTACCATTTCCCAGCAGACTGCCAAAAATGTATTTCTTTGGCCACAACGTTCCTGGTTCAGAAAAGGAATGGAGGTTTATTTCACGGGGCTTATGGAGCTGTTCTGGGGCAAAAGGAGGATCATGGAAGTTTATCTTAACGTGATTGAAATGGGCAATGGCATTTATGGGGCGGAAATGGCAGCACAAACCTATTTTCATAAACCAGCCTCCAGACTGACAAAATCGGAATCGGCGCTTCTGGCCGCTACACTGCCCAATCCGAGAATCTACAGTGCCTCAAAACCTTCTCCTTACATCAAGAGAAAACAGGCAAGGATCCTCCGGACAATGAACGCTGTGGGGTCACCCGAACTCGACAAGCCATAAGCTCATTGATTTCTCAGGAAACCCGTTGAAGCACAGGTTCGGGATCCAGGTACAACAGCCATCCCTCCACACCTGGATAACCCATCTCCCTAATAACAGAAGCATACGTCTGTAATTGAGCAGCATGGAAATCTTTGCGGGCGCCGGTCTTATAATCCAATAACAGCGTCTTTGCCTGATAAATCACGATGCGGTCAGGCCGGTAGACCTTGCCCTCAGCGGTGAGGATATCAGCTTCGTTCCGCACTTCTGCCAAAGGATTAAAAAACTCATCTATCCCAGGAACATCCTTCAGTTGATCCAGATGACCCTTGAAAATGACTGCTTCCTCTTCAGTTATTCCATTATTACTGACGAATCTATTCCAGAGTTCTTCCATCTCATCAAGAACGCCGACTCCTGATAAGAAATCATGGACCAACAGCCCCTTCTGTCTTTTCCCGGAGGAAGCGTAAACATCCCAGTCGGCAGGATGATTGAGCCTCACACTGACTCTTTGGTCCCAGTTATCCGAAAAAACTTCATTTAACAGGGGTGACGCCTCCTGAACCTTGTCCACTGATCTCTTCCTTTCAGCTGATCCTCTTGTAAAATTTGGATTTGTCACCGGATCACCTCCTGAATGGTTTACAAAGAGCGTCAGCAGGTCACTCACACTTTTGGGTTCCTGGACAGATTTGCCTGCTTTTCCTGTTAGAACATAAAGCCGTTCCTTCGGTCTGGTGGTGGCAACATACAAAACATTCAGAAAATCAAGCTTCGACCGGGAAATCTCAGCCTGGTACTCTTCGTTCAGAAGGCTGTTCTCCAGGTCTTTGATCACCGGTACCCAGGCTGCTTTCAGTTGAGGAACTTCAGGGAGGTCCAGGCTGACCCATAACCCAGGCTGCCCCGCTTTAACCTTATCGTTGGCAAACGCATAGATGACCACCTGAAATTCGAGTCCCTTGGCTTTATGAACCGTAAGTACCCTGACGGCATCCAAGGTGTCGGGCACCTGTACCGAGAGCTTCATTTCGTTATCACTCCACCAGTTCAGGAAACCTGAAACCGTCGGACCATAAGAAAGTGAATATTGAAAAACCGCATCGAGGAAATTCACGATGAAAGCATCGGCACCCTGAATGATCCCGAAATCCCTGGAAAGCTTTTCACAGAGTTCAAAGACTGGCACAGCAAAGAGTGAACCATCTGAGAGTTCTTTAGGAAATTCCTTCTCGAGCCCATGCTCTTCAATAAAACGTTCCACCACGACCCTGCTCACCTGGTCGCCGGGATTAACAATCAAACGTAAGGCGGAAACCAGAGCGTTTACGAAGGGAGAGTTTCGTAATAACACTGATTCAGAAGATGATACATTTAGACCGTTCTCCAGCAGGCATTTTGACACCAGGCTGCCTTCACGGTTGCTTCTGCATAAGACTGCTATATCGCCCGGGTGAAAACCCTCAGACAGACAGTCCCTGACAATCTGCAAGGTACGAGCCAATTGCCGTTCGTTATAGGTGGTCTCTTCATCTCCGGCCAGGAATTCAACTGAAACATAGCCACCCGACATGAATTCCGGTGACTTTTGTTCCACACCCTTGTAAACGGGATGTCCGTCCAACCACACTGAGGAAAGAAAGGAATACAAATCATTGTTGAACTTCACGATCTCCGGAGCTGTCCGAAAGTTCTTTTCCAAAGGAAATTCCTGGTAATGACGCTTCAGACTCTGTCTCCTCTCTTCCGGAACCGTCTGACTCATTGGTAAATACAATTCAGGAAGCGCTGCAAACTGCGCTACATCACCATTTCTCCACCGGTAGATCGCTTGTTTTCCATCACCCACAATAATGGCATGATGATCATAAGAGAGTGCATTCTCCACCAGGGGTAAAAGGTTATACCACTGAAGAACCGACGTATCCTGGAACTCGTCGATAAGATAATGATGGTACCACTCCCCCAACCTCTCGAAAACGAAGGGAACGGGTTCCTGAAGTACGGTGCCGGCAATCTTTTTATTAAACTCACCAATGGGAAGGACCTTGTTCTCTGCTTTTATTTCTTTAAGCTCTTTGTCCAACTCCCCAATCACCGCTAAGGGAAGAATATTCTTAACGAGAATCTGCAGCGTAATATAGTTAGCGTATTTACTGACCACCAGGTTATTGATCTTCACAAAGATATCGAGCAAGGCAGGTTTGATCTGATCCATCTTCTGTTTGCTCGTCAGATCCACTGTTTTGGAATACCAGGTATCGGTTTCCACAGTCCTGGTGACATAAGAGTTCGGAATGATCTTATCAAAGTGACCTGCGGCCAGCTTAACGAAGTACTGGCCGATGCCGCTGTTTCCATGAAAAAAGCTGTTTACATCCAGATGTGCATGGTCGATGAGCTGTACGGCTTCAGTGGCGGCTTCCCTGGTCTGTTTTTCGAACTGCAATATTCCTGATCTCAGGGAGGAAAGAACTGCAGGATAAGATTCAAGATCAATCAATTGACTACCGATTGACTCCAATGCCATCTGACCTTGCTCCTGGAACAACTGCCTGCCTATCTCCAGTAATTCCTGGTCCACCTTCCATGCTCTGTTGCTTTCCGACTTATATAACATAAAAGTGACCAGGGCAGCAGTGAGCTTTGTATCTTTCCCGACCCTTCGCAGCAATTGTTCGACAGCCTGGTCGAGCATTCGCTCATGGTCCAGTTCTACTGAAAAATCAAGTGGAAGGTGAAGATCAAAGGCAAATGTCCTGATGACCCTGTGCATGAAACTGTCGATGGTGCCGATGGAGAAGTCAGAATAATGATGCAAGATGAGCCTGAGAATCTCCTGCGATCTATTCTTCAGATTGTTTTCATTCAGTCCGGTTTCCGTTGCAAGCTCGAGAGCCATAGGGGTTTGATGGCCCTGACTCATTTCCTTCAGGCAGGATAAAATCCTGTCTTTCATTTCCTGGGCTGCCTTATTGGTAAAAGTCAGGGCCAAAATATGCCTGAACTCGTCAGGTTTCTTTAAGACCAGTTTCAGGTATTCTTTAACGAGGGTATAGGTTTTTCCTGATCCTGCTGAGGACCGGAACAATAGAAAGGGCATGGCTTTATTGAATCAATATTGGCCTCACTATAGTGCCCGTCTCATCAGATAATCTGATGAAAAACATTCCTGATCTTCCTGTAACTTGTTTCAGATCAACAAAATCACTTATCTCCGTCCTGTGTCGTTTCCACACCTCCCTACCCATGATATCCAAGACCTGAAGAACCATGCCGGAACTCCAAACCCCATGATAATCAATGTGGACGATGCCGTTCGAAGGGTTGGGATAGATTTCAAGTAGATGGCTGTCACCGTCCAATTCTTCCGTACCGGTGCACACCTGCCACCATATATAAATGGTATCATATCCTATACAACCCTGCAAATCGGTCACAGAAACCCAGTAATCCTGAAAGCCCTGATAATTAGGGAATGGAGGCCCCGTCACCACAGAAGAGGCGCCCGGGCCCGAACTCCCGTTCCACCATTGGTAATTGGGAAAAGTGGGAGTAGTAGTCATGGTAAACTGAGTGGTCGTTATTCCTCCTGAGCATCCAACCACCTGATTGGGATCCAGGGTGATGCTAAAAGAAGGGGGTGGCAACACCGTCACGGTTGTCGAGGCATTGGCCATTTGAAAGGTGGCATCCACCACGGTCACTGTGTAAGTGGTGGTCGCACCAGGTGTCACGGTGATGGTCTGTCCAAAGGAGCCGTCACTCCAGATGTAGGTAAAGGGTGGTGTTCCTCCGGTCACAGTGGCTGTAATCACGGCTGAGTTACCGGGACAGATGCTCACACCCGATCCAAGATTAACAGAGAAGGAGGAAGCGGTGGCTGAACTGTCAAGCCATGTAAATGTTGGCAATACATTCTGTGTCGAAACCTGGAAAACAGGCAAACCCTTTCCTGTCGTCAGCCACTTATATTCAACATAATTTCTGGGGAGAGAAAATCCAAAGCCCAGCGTATCCAGGTAAAGCGAGTCTGTTTCTGTGACTATTGACTTCACTCTCAGAGAGATATATGAACCTACCGGGGTGATCACGGTACCCCAGCCATCTACCTGGTTGAATCTTTTCCTCTCAATGGAGAAATATCCGAGTCCTGTAATCCCCTGGGCGAAGGCTGATTCCGATGAATCAGCCAAGGAATTGATTGTCAATGGGAAACGGTACCATACATCCGGGTTGTCGAATTTGATGGGGATGGGTATTCCTGAGATGGTGGCTCCAAACCCGCACTGCGCATACAGGGCGGTCACGGACCGGTTAAAATTGATGATGTCGGTAAGTGGCAAATTAGGGATAAAAGACAGATCAGGTTGGGGTGAAGCCAGGGTGGCCTTGTTGGGATCGAAGGGGAGGTTAAAGGCTAACTGGTAGATCAGGGGTGTGGAACCCACAGCAATAAAGGTATCGGCACCTGTAGTTGTACTGGTCAGGCTTGAAAAGTCCCAGGTAAAATTATTCCCTGTCTGTTGGTAATTAACACCCATAGCCAACATGGTCGACCGGGTATGAATGGTATCTCCCACCACCGGCATATCATTCTTGGTGATGGTGGGTTGTGACCTGCTTATCACTGCAGATAACAACAATACGGAAACAATAGCTGTTCTCATGCAGTAATGATGATGGAGAAACTGTTGTTAATACTGGGCCAGCATCACCGGCATGACCAGTCCGAGGATGTCTTCATCCGGATTTTCGTTGTTTACCGGAAGCAATATTCCTGCACGGTTGGATTCCGACATCTCGATACGAATTTCATCAGTATCGACATTCTGCACCATTTCGATCAGGAATTTTGAGTTAAATCCAATTTCCATGTCTTCTCCTTCATACTGGCAGGTAAGTCTTTCCCTAGCCTCATTGGAAAAGTCGACGTCCTCCGCCGAGAGGGAAAGTTCTTTTCCGGAGATCTTTAACCTGATCTGGTGGGTCGACTGGTTGGCAAAGATGGCGATCCTTCTGAGGGAGTTCAGAAAAGGCATTCTCTCGATGGTCAGCTTGTTAGGGTTCACTTTCGGAATGACAGCCTCATAGTTGGGATACCTTCCGTCAATCAACCTGCAGACCAGCAAGGTATTATCGAAAGAGAAAGATGCATTGGTCTGGTTGTACTGTAACACCACATCGGTTTCTACCTGGGCAAGCAGGTTCTTCAACTGGTTGAGGGGTTTCTTCGGAAGGATGAAGGAGGCCACCTGGTCGGCTTTGGCATCGGTCCTGCGATACCTGACGAGCTTATGAGCGTCGGTACCGACGAAGATCGTTTCTTCGGGACTAAGTTGACAGAAGACGCCCATCATCACCTGCCGGAACTCATCGTTACCGGTGGCAAAAATCGTTTTCCCGATAGCCGTGGCTATCATGGAGGAAGGGATGGTTACGGTGATGGTTTCTTCCATTACAGGAGTCCTTGGATACTCATCGGCATTATGGCCGGCCAGTTTGTACTTTCCTTCTCCAGCCGAAATTTCGATGCTATTGATCTCTAAATCAATGGAAAACTGCAATGGGATATCCGGGAAAGTCTTCAGGATGTCCAGCAGGATTTTCGCGGGGATGGTTACAGCGCCGGGTTCTTCCGCTCTGGTCAGAGGAACCTGCACCGTCACAGAGGTTTCCAGATCCGAAGCAGTGATCACCAGGGAATCTTCCCGGAGATCGAACAAAAAATCGTTCAGGATCGGAAGCGTATTGTTGGAGTTTAAAACGCCGCTGATGGACTGTAAACTCTTCAACAATTGTGCACTTGATACTATGAATTTCATATTTTGGGGTTATTATAAGCAGCCTGAATTTGCAGTAAAATTATAAATTTCTCTTGACGAATCTTAAAAAAATATACCTTTGAAATCAATCTCATTGTTTGTTTAACCAAAATTCCCGACCTTATGAAAAGAATCTTACTCATTTCCATTTTATTAACCTCCTTGACCCCTGTCTTTGCCCAGTGGATATCACAGGCATCCGGATTTACGACTGCTTCCAGGGGAATCAACTATATTCATTGTGTTGATGGCAACACGGTTTGGGCTACAGGCTATGATGGATCCGGAGGGGGTGTGTATATTACTGAATACACCAAAACTACGAACGGAGGTACTACCTGGACCCCGGGTTCGGTACTGACCCAAACCGGTTACGGGCTGGGTAACATTACCGCCGTTGACGGACAAAATGCCTGGGCTGCTGTTTATTACAACGGAACCCAGAACAATACCTGCGGCGTATACAGAACAACTGACGGTGGCACGACCTGGACCCAGCAAAATGTATTGCAGGGCTCTGCTTCTTTTGCTGACAATGTCTATTTCTGGGACGCCAATATCGGCATGTGCCATGGTGACGTAAAGGATGGTTATTTTGAAGTTTATACAACGACTGATGGCGGTACCACATGGACCCGCAGGCCGACAACTGACTTTTCAGGCGTTCCCGTGTTAAGCGGAGAAGGCGGATGGACCGGCGTCATGGAAACCGCCGGCACCAGCGCGGTGATGTTCGGAACCAACAAAGGGAACATCTATATCTCTAACGACAAGGGCATTACCTGGGTAGCCTCCTATACCGGTGCCAGTGCATCAGGCACCAATGGCGGTATCAATGCCATCGCTTTCAAAGATGCCAACAATGGTCTTGTTGGTCATTCCAACGAAACCACCGGTGAATATGAACTTTATACAACTTCCAACGGCGGTGCTTCCTGGAGTGCACTCCCTCATTTTGGATATTGTTACAACAATGACCTGGCCTACGTACCGGGTACTCCCAACACCTATATCTCAACAGGTGCCAACACAACCATCCCGGCTGCCGGTATCACTTACAGCTATGACGGAGGACTGACCTGGACTGAGTTTAATGGAACCAATGGTGAACAGTTCCTCGCCACCGGCTGGGTCGACAATGCCACCGGCTGGGCCGGTGATTTCAACACCGACCAGACCACAGGAGGAATGTACAAATACAATGGCGTCCTCACCCAGTTGCTCCATATCGATGCCGAAAAAGGCGGATGTATGGTTTACCCCAATCCGAGCAATGGCCAGTTTACCTTTGCAGTGGTTGGTGAAGCCAATGAGACTGTCACCTTCGAGGTTTTCGATATGCTGGGAAAGGTAGTTTATTCAAGTGTGGAAAATCAACCTCTGGTCTCTTTCAACAAGCTAGTTGACCTTACCTCTCTCCCCAAGGGAGTTTATATCAGTAAAGTAACTGCTGGTAAACAAGTTTACCAGGACAGGATCGTCATTGAATAAGAGAAACCTATGACAAGAAAACCGCCAGTGACCCTGGCGGTTTTTTTTTCCATTATTTTTGCGTCATGGCATCACCCCTGGCCATACTCTCCGTCATCAATGACCTGTCCACCGACCAGCGGGTGGATAAGGTCAGCCGCAGCCTTGTCAGGTTGGGCTACCGGGTGTTGCTTGTCGGCAGGAGAAAAAAAAACAGCCTCGAACTGCAGCCCAGATCTTATGAGACCAAAAGGATGTTGTTGCTGTTTGAGCGAGGACCGATATTTTACCTCGAGTACCAGTTCAGGTTGTTCATCCTCTTGATGTCTTATAAACCCAAAGTGCTCGTCTCAAATGATCTAGACACGCTCCTTCCGAATTATCTTGTATCAAGGCTTAAAAAAGCATCCCTGGTTTATGACAGTCATGAGTATTTTACTGAGGTCCCTGAACTCAGTAATCATCCCATAAAAAAGAGGATCTGGAAAACCCTGGAAAGAGCTATTTTCCCAAGGCTCAACCACATCTTCACTGTAAATGATTCCATTGCAAGGCTTTACAAGGATGAATATGGTAAGGAGGTTCAGGTACTCAGGAACGTCCCGGAGCGAAGAGATTTTGAGGGTAAGGCAGACAGGGCATCGCTTGGACTCCCTGAACAAACCCCTTTGGTTATCCTTCAGGGAGCAGGCATCAACATTCAGCGGGGTGCAGAAGAGGCTGTCGAAGCCATGAAATATGTGGATCATGCCTTGTTACTTATCGTCGGTGACGGCGATGTCATACCGTTTCTCAAAGAAAAAGCAATCTCCGACGGACTTGAGAACAAGGTAAGATTCATTCCCAGGCAGTCTTTTGAAAAGTTGTTCCAATACACCTGCTGCGCCGACCTCGGGCTGACCCTCGACAAAGACACCAACCTCAACTACCGCTTCAGCCTCCCCAATAAGCTGTTTGACTATATACAAGCCCGGGTACCGGTTCTTGCCTCTGATCTGCCTGAGATAAGGAACATCGTCGAGAAATTCCAGATCGGCAGAATTGCCAAAAATCACGACCCTTTGCATCTTGCAGAGGTGATGAAAGCTATGCTTGTTGATAAAAATCAGCAGCAGAAATGGAAGGAAAACCTTAACATTGCAGCAACAGACTTGTGCTGGGAACAGGAAGAAAAAGTACTTAGCGATGTCTATAGGCAATTCCTCTGAGCATCATATCCACCTGATCTCCTTCGACATCCCCGTTCCGGTGAACTATGGAGGAGCTATTGATATTTTCTACAAAATCAAATCCCTGTCAGAAGCAGGGATCAAAATCCATCTCCATTGTTTCCAATATGGCCGTCAACCCGATCCTGATCTGGACCGTTTGTGTGAGACCGTCAACTATTATCCCCGAAAATCATCACCTGCCCATTTCCTGAACCGTTCACCATATATTGTATCCACCAGGACTTCAGACGAACTGTTAAAAAGGATTACAGCCACCCCCTATCCTATTCTTTTCGAAGGCCTTCACACCTGTTATTACCTGGACCATCCTTCTCTTAAAAACATCAGAAAAGTGGTTAGGACACATAACATCGAGCATCATTATTACGACAACCTGGCATTCGTAGAGAAAAACCTTCTGAAAAAGATCTATTTCAGGAAGGAAGCATGGAAATTAAAACGTTTCGAGAACATCCTGGATCATGCATCCGCCCTTGCACCCATCTCCAAAAAAGACTGGGATTATTTGACTTCCAGATTTCCGGGGAAAGAGATCTGTGCTGTCTCTGCCTTTCATCCGTTCGAGGATGTGGTCTTTCCGGAAGGCATGGGAAACTTTGCGCTCTACCACGGAAGCCTTGAAGTAGGAGAAAACAACCAGGCAGCCCTGTTTTTAATCCGTGAAGTTTTTAACGACCTTGGGATTCCATTGGTCATTGCCGGCAACAAGCCCTCTTCTGAGCTGGTTGAACTGGCGAGACTATCAAAGAATGTTTCTCTCAGGTCCGATCTGAAGACCGAGGAGATTTATAAGCTAATCAGGCAAGCCCAGGTGAATGTGCTTCCTACCTTCCAGGCCACCGGCATCAAGCTGAAATTGCTGGCAGCCCTGTTCACTGGCAGGCATTGCCTGGTCAATGAACCCATGGTGATAAGGACCGGACTGGAAAGCCTGTGCACCATCGCCGCGAGCCCCTCTGATATGAAAGATCAGTTAATCAGGCTGATGCTGACACCCTTTACCAGGGAGGAATCTGAAACCCGACGATCCCTTCTGCTAAAAGAAGGTTTTATCAACAAAGCCAATTCCGAAAAACTGATCAATATGCTGTTCCCGCCGGAGGCTCCCCGGGGATGACATGACCCCCTTCGCACTTCACGGTCCGGGCTGGAAACAGGGAAATCATGGAATAATCGTGGGTAGCCATGATCACTGCCGTACCACTGCTGCTGATCTCACTCAGCAGGGAAAGAATTCCCTTTGAAGTATCCGGATCAAGGTTCCCTGTCGGTTCATCAGCTAACAGGATCTCCGGGTTGTTGATCAGTGACCTGGCGATGCCTACTCTCTGTTGTTCACCTCCCGAGAGTTGAGTGGTCTTCTTAAAGCCCTTGGTCTCGAGTCCCACTTTTTTAAGCACATAATAAAGTCTGTCCTGCATGGCCTTCTTGTCTTTCCAACCGGTTGCCCTCATCACGAATAAAAGGTTTTCATTGACATTTCTGTCGGTCAGCAGCTGAAAATCCTGAAAAACGATACCGAGTTTCCTCCTTAAATAAGGAATATCGGTCCGCGACATCTTCCTGAGGTCATAACCGGCCACACTGGCTTTTCCATCAATGCAGGGAAGTTCTGCATACAAGGTCTTGAGAAGAGAAGTTTTCCCGCTGCCGGTCTTTCCGATCAGGTAGACAAATTCGCCATTCCTGACGGAAAAGTTGACGTTGGTAAGTATCAGGATCTGATTCTGAAAAACAGAAACACTCTCCAGCGAAATGATGGTATCCTCTGACATAGGAGTAATTATCAGGCCCAAAACTACCTGAAAAAGCTGAATAATCCAAACTTACTGTTCCATAGACCGAATGGATGCAATGTAAGAAGGGAAAGGGCTATTTCTATCTAACTAATTATTTCACTGACAGATACGGACGAAGTTTTTTATATGTGGTATCGGGAATGACTCCCCCTTTTTTTAATTCTTCCGGATCCTGAATGACCCCGACCGCTTTCCGGAACTGAATCCAGGCTTTCGCCACCTGGTAATCCCCGTAAGGATGTTTCAGGATCATCTTAAAATCGATGGTATTCACGTTCATGGGCTTGATTTTGAGCGTATCCACAAAAAAGGAAGCATGCACCGACTGGTACCTCTCCGCATCAAAACCCCTGATCTCCAGCAACTGCCGGCAGGAATAATAACCACCCAGGCGTTGGCGGTATTGTAGAATCTTGTGAGCCAGGTAAGGTCCTATTCCACTGATGCTCAGCAGGTCCAGCGAATCGGCGGAGTTCAGATCAAATACAGGCCCTTTTTTATTCCAGGTTTGGGGAAAAACAAGAGGCTTTCTTCCATGTTCGGTCATCCAGGAAGCCTGCCGGTATCTTTGTGTGCCATTATTGGTTTTGCTGTTAACATGATCAGCGCTGTCGCTTTCGATCAGGAGCAAAAATTTCTTTACTTGCTGATTTGTATCAGAAGCATGACCGGTGCGCTGCTGCACCCATTTGTATCCATCCGGAATAAAGAAGGACAGAAATATCAAGGCACTTAATATCAAAACACCCCTCTTTTCAGAGCGGGAGAAGTAGAAGTACTCCTTAATGGCATGTAACATGATCCTGTTTTTCTAATAGATGCATCATGAGGATGGTTTTGGAAAAATTTACTCCTCATTTTTCAATTTTTTCTTGAGTTCGATCGGGTTTTGGTAAAAAACCTGTAGGTTTGCTTATCATCCGGAATTCACCATCCAAGCCATCCTCAATGTCAAGCAGATTACTCAAAACCAAGCCTTTACATACCCTAATGCAAGAGGCATCCGATCCGAACCACGGATTCAAACGAACTCTGACAGCGACCAACCTTACGACCTTAGGAGTCGGAGCCATCATCGGAGCGGGAATTTTTGTACTAACAGGCTCAGCGGCAGCTCAATATGCAGGCCCCGCTATCGTGATCTCCTTTCTGATCTCGGGCCTGGCTTGTGCATTTGCCGGTTTGTGCTACGCTGAGTTTGCCTCCATGATCCCGATTGCAGGAAGTGCTTACACTTATTCCTATGCCACCATGGGAGAGTTTTTTGCCTGGATCATCGGCTGGGACCTGATACTGGAGTACCTTTTTGCAGCTTCCACAGTCAGCGTCGGATGGTCAGGTTATATTGTCAGCTTCCTGAAAGATTTTGACATCAACGTACCTATTGCCATCGCGCATTCTGCAGGCACCCGTTTCCTGGATATTCATTCTCTGGGGTTTCTGCACCAGACGCCACAAATGGTAATGGGTCTTAAATCGGCAGGAGTCAATCCTGATGAGCTCAGCAAGGTGGTGAACGCCGCCGGAGATACGCTTCTCAACGTGCAAACACTGGATTATGTGCAGAAAACCAAGCAGCTGACCGCGGCCTTCAGTCAAAGTCAGGTCGACATTTCCACACTTCCCTCCATTACCTGCATCGCCAATTTACCTGCCATGCTGATCATCTTCCTTTTATCTTCCTTGCTGGTGATAGGAATCAGAGAAAGTGCCAACTTCAACAACTTCATGGTCATCATTAAAGTAGGTGTGATCCTTCTTTTTATTGCATTAGGATGGGCGTTTGTCAAGACGGCCAACTGGCATCCCTTTATCCCGCCTTTCCAGGGAAATGGACATTTTGGGTGGCCGGGCATCTTTAGGGCGGCCGGAGTGATCTTTTTTGCCTATATCGGCTTTGATGCCGTCTCCACCGCTGCCCAGGAAGCCAAGAATCCGCAGCGGGACATGCCGATCGGGATCCTGGGATCCCTTACCATATCTACCATATTGTACATCCTTGTTGCCATCGTTCTGACCGGTATAGTGAGTTATACACTGCTTAATGTTCCTGATCCCATTGCCGTAGGAGTTAACGCGATGGGAAAGGGTATGTTCTGGCTCAGGCCCATCATTAAAATTGCCGCCATTGCAGGATTGAGCTCCGTTATCCTGGTCATGTTGTTAGGTCAGCCCAGGATATTCTTTTCTATGGCCAAAGACGGATTACTGCCTCCTGTTTTCGCCAGGGTGCATCATAAATACAAGACCCCGTATTTCAGCACCATCCTCACGGGTGCCGTAGCCATGTTCTTTGCCGGCATTTTGCCGATCGACATTTTGGGTGAACTGGTATCCATCGGCACCCTGCTGGCTTTTGTCATGGTATGTATCAGCGTGATTATTCTGCGCAAATCACGCCCTGACATCCCCAGGCCGTTCAAGACTCCCTGGGTCCCGGTCGTCCCTATCCTGGGTGCCGCCATTTGCCTGGTGCAGATGATATCCCTTCCCTGGCAAACCTGGGCACGACTGCTTGTATGGATGGCCCTGGGATTCATCATTTACTTTACGTATGGCATGAACAGAAGCAAGTTGAATAAGCAGTAATCCTCTCATCCTGATTGTTTCATGAATGTACGCTCTACCCACCATCATGACCATGGCTTTAAAAAGAGCCTGAAACTCTTCGATGCCACCACTCTGGTGATGGGATCCATGATCGGATCAGGTATCTTTATCGTGAGCGCCTCCATGTCGAGGGACCTTGGCGCTCCCGGATGGGTTATCGCGGCCTGGGTCATTGCCGGCATCATGACCATTTTTGCGGCACTCAGTTACGGTGAACTGGCCGCCATGATGCCCAATGCCGGGGGACAGTATGTTTACCTGAAGGAAGCGTATGGTCCCTTATCGGGATTTTTATTCGGATGGACCATGTTCCTGGTCATTCAGACCGGGACTATAGCCGCCGTGGCCATGGCATTTGGTAAATATACCGGCGAAATTTTTCCCTGGTTTTCAGAGAAACACCTGCTTCTGGATTGGAAGTACTTCAAATTCAGTACGACGGAACTATTGGCCATCGCCATGATCGTTCTACTTACCTACCTGAATACCAGAGGTATCCGCTCGGGAAAGATCATCCAGAATATTTTTACCTCTTCCAAAGTCTTCATCCTGCTTGCCATCATCGTTTTCGGATTGTTTGTGACCCAAAACATAGATGCCATTAAATATAACATGAGCATCTTCTGGGATGCACGGGGAACATCAGGAGGAACCCTGAGCGGAATGGCCCTGCTGGCAGCCCTTGGGACTGCCATGGTAGGCTCTCTTTTTTCTTCTGATGCCTGGAACAATGTGACCTTCACAGCCGGTGAAGTAATTAATCCTAAGAAAGATGTACCTCTGAGCCTGTTCATCGGAACACTTTCCGTCACCATCCTTTATATTCTTGCCAACCTGGCCTATATGTGCGCACTCCCCCTGAGAGGAACCCCCGAGGCAGTCACTGTTGCTGAAAGAGGCATGCAGTTTGCCGTCAACGACAGACTGGCCGGCGCTGCGATGAACGGACTTTTCGGTGAAACAGCAGCCATTATTGTAGCGGCTTTCGTGATGATCTCGACTTTCGGCTGCAACAACGGGTTGATTCTATCAGGAGCCAGGGTCTACTTTGCCATGGCCCATGACAGGTTGTTCTTTAACAAGGCCAGCCAACTGAACTCGAAGGGAGTACCGGCGGTGAGTCTCATCGTTCAGGGAGTATGGGCGTCGTTACTTTGCCTTTCAGGCACCTACAGCGATCTTCTTGATTATGTGATTTTTGCGGTACTGATCTTTTATGCCCTCACCATCACCGGTATTTTCGTGCTGCGCAGGAACAGACCGGATGCGGAACGTCCCTATAAGGCCTTCGGATACCCGGTGATCCCTGTTATTTATATTGTCATGGCAGCCGCCATTCTCACCGATCTTCTGATCTACCGTCAGACCTATTCATTAAGGGGTCTTATCATCGTCATCAGCGGCATTCCGGTTTATTATCTCTGGAAGCACTTTAACAGGCATAAGTCCTCCTAAAATTTTATATCACAGATAATGTGATAGTTGCCTTTCATCAGGCCCTTACCGATGAAACAATCGAGGCATTTTTTACGGTCACAGTACTGGCTTTTCAATTCCAGCAAACCCTGACTCTCCAGTGCGTTTCCTGAAGAGAATCCCCTTTCTTCCCACTTTCTGGTAAGGGCGTTGCATTCCGGAGGCAGCGTTCTCATTACATCCAGGGTGGCATTCAGTCCGTGGAGTTCGCCCTTTCTGACAGAACTGATGTACCTGTATGGAAGGATGCTATTAAGGATGATGGCCAGAATGGTGTCGGTCCCTAACTTTTTTGACCAGACAGAAGCTTTTGACCCGAAGTGATAATGGTTCCACCAGTACTCTGAGCTTTCCTGTTCAAAAAGCTCAAAGAGGTCTTTCCCGTTATCCATTTTACTGATCCTTGACAGCTTATCAGCCTGACGATGTAAAAAAACAGCCCAATGCGCCAGCCTCAGGGTCGGAAAGCCAGATGGTCTCATTCTCAGGAATTTCCAGACATGGACGGGAAGAGGGCAGAGTCCGTATTTACCTTTCAGAAAAGAGTATTGTTCCTTCAGCTGAAGCGGGTACGGGTCGGTGAAATCCTCTTCCAGGAAACCTGCCTGCCCGAAACAAAGAGCCTCCAATAGACTGAGGTCAGGCTGAAGCTTCAGGATAATCTTCAGGTCGATGCTTTTAGCAAGCCATTCGAAGGGATCGGCGTTCACCTTAAGCCCGAAACCTATGGCAAGGCAGTGATACAATGTTTGTTCTGCATGACCGTGATTGGCGGAAAAGAGTTCATCGACCCATACAGATTTTCGCTGCAGACGTTCTCCCGCCAGGTAGGCAATCCAATCGCGGCACTGCTCCTGCTTTACCTCCGGTAACAATTTCTCACAGGACACCCAGCCGATGGAAGAAAGGAACCGTTCATACAGGTCGTAACCCGCCGGGTCGTAAATGCCGTCAACGACCAGCATGGGTATGGGCAGACCATTCTTCCTCCTGATAACTGTATCAGGTTCATGAACCACATGAAGGATGACCCCATCGTACAGCCTGTCAGCCTCATGACCATGATGCAACCAGTCAGAAGCGGCCACATGGATCTCAACGTCACCGGCCCACAAGGTGTCACCGATCCTAATCCTTGCATCCAGGAAGTCGGGTCCTGCATCTTCGTTCTTAGTGCCCTGAGCTACTACCTCTATCAACTCACCACTGTCAGTGTACCAGGGCCTGTCGAGCAACTGGTATCTCCATAAATAATGAATAAACTCTTCTGTCATCACAGGTATTTTCTCTTATAGATGCATGCCTGAGGTAAAATGGAAGCAAATCATGATTTTTTTCTTTCACATTGAAAAGACAGGTAGAATATGACTATATTTGCAAGGTAATTTCACCTTATTCTTTTCTTTTAATGACAAAGAGTATTGACTTGATTTCCAATATAGAAGAGAAAGTCATTCTTTTATTGACTCAACAGGAGCAACAAAGGAAGGAAGGGAGGAAATTACAAGAAAGAATTGTTGAACTTCAAAATCTTTTATCCGAAAAAAATTTAATAATCAGTAAGTTAGAACAAGAAAAACAAATAAAAAGCAACACACTATCATCAGAGAAAGGAAGAGAGAAAGCGGAACTGCAGGAAAAAATCAACGACCTTCTGAAAGAAGTGGACAAGTGTATGGAGATGTTGATTCCTGAGTGATGATGAAAGGTACTGGAAATGGAGGAGGAAATTAGTTTATCGGTCGTTATTGCTGACAGGCCATATCGTCTCAGAGTTGGAAAAGGAGAGGAAGAAACCGTCAGAAAGGCTGTTTCCCTTATTGATCAGAAAATCAGGGAATATACAGGGAACTATTCTTTTAAAGACAAGCAGGACCTCTTGGCCATGGTTGTCTTACAATTTACCACCAGTTTATTGAATGCTGAAAAAAAAGCCCAGAACAAGGATGTCATAGTTGACCGTTTGCAGCAGCTGGATGCCTTACTGGGTGAAAACCTCCACAAAAGCTGATCATCATCCAGGTTCTTTGACATAAGATATTTAAGATAACCCGCAAATTCAATCCATGTTGGTAAACTCAACACAATTACCATTAGGGCAAAGCTTTTGGTTCGTAGGACAGGCCTCAACCTTCGGGTTTCCTTTAGGGGAACGGTGGACGTCGCAAAAATCAGGCGGCTCTAGGCATGACTTCTGGGGTTTACTTTAACTCCCAATTGAATTTTGCGGGTTTTTTTCTTTTTCTGGTGGTACCTTAACACATACCACCATGGATATTGTTATCCCCGTCATCGTTTTTATCGTTGCCCTGCTCATCGGGGGCATTGCCACCGGGACCGTTCTCAGAAAACAGGTCCTGAAGAAGACTGATACCCTGCTTAAGGAAGCTGAAGAAAAAGCAGAAGTATTGAAGAAAGAACGTATTCTGCAGGCAAAAGAGAAATTCCTTCAACTGAAATCAGAACACGAAAAAGAGATCAACGAAAAAACCCTTCAGCTACAACGTAATGAAACAAGGTTCCAGCAACGCGAACAGGCTTTTTCCAACAGGGTCGAGGAGATGTCGAAAAAACAAAAGGAACTGGAAACCCTTAAAAAGAATCTGACCGCTCAGTTGGAGCTGGTCACCAAAAAACAAAGTGAACTGGAGAAATCCCACCAGCAGCAGATCGAGAAACTGGAGGCCATCTCCGGTATCTCCGCCACCGACGCCAAGGCCGAGCTTACGGAAACTCTAAAGGAGGAAGCCCGGTCGGAAGCTATGGTTTTCATCAAGGACATCCTGGATGAAGCCAAGATCAATGCCAACATGGAAGCCAAAAAGGTCATTATCGAGACCATACAGAGGACTGCCACGGAACATGCCGTTGAAAACTCTGTCTCCGTCTTTAATATCGAGAATGATGAGATCAAAGGCCGAATTATCGGAAGGGAAGGCCGAAACATCCGGACCCTCGAGTCACTGACCGGCGTTGAGATTATCATTGATGACTCCCCCGACGCCATCATACTCTCCGGATTTGACCCGGTCAGGAGAGAAATTGCCCGTTTATCGTTGCATAAGCTCGTAACCGACGGAAGGATCCACCCGGCACGCATCGAAGAAGTCGTCTCCAAGACCAAGAAACAAATCGAACAGGAGATCATTGAGATAGGAAAAAGGACCTGTATCGACCTGGGAATTCATGGTATGCACCATGAACTGATGCGTCTGGTCGGAAAGATGAAATACCGCAGTTCATACGGACAAAACTTGCTCCAGCATTCCAAAGAAGTAGCCAATCTGTGTGCCACCATGGCAGCTGAACTCGGGTTGAACCCCAAGATCGCCAAAAGAGCCGGTTTGCTTCATGATATCGGGAAAGTCCCTGATAATGAGCCCGAACTGCCACATGCCATGCTGGGTATGAAAATGGCAGAAAAGTTCAAGGAAAAGCCTGAGGTGTTCAACGCCATCGGTGCCCACCATGATGAAGTGGAGATGGAGACCCTGATCGCTCCCATCGTCCAGGTCTGTGATGCCATCTCCGGTGCCAGGCCCGGCGCCCGCCGTGAAGTGGCAGAAGCTTACATCAAGAGGCTTGAGAAGCTGGAGGAACTGGCCCTCTCCTACCCCGGCGTGGTCAAAACCTTCGCCATCCAGGCAGGAAGAGAACTCAGGGTCATCGTCGGGGCCGACAAGGTGTCGGATGTGGAAGCCACCCAGATCTCCATGGACCTTTCCAAGAAGATACAGGATGAGATGACCTATCCCGGTCAGATCAAAATTACCGTGATCCGGGAAACCAGAGCCGTGGCCTACGCCAAATAAAAGGCAGGTCGCTGCCGGTCATTACATTATTGAATGGTTCTTGTCAGCAGCCTTTCTGCTATTGGGTTGGTGTAGATATCTCCCCGGGGACTTCTGCTGTATTCATCCAGAATGGACGTCTTTCAGCACTATACATGGTATGTTCCCCGATTTCTAAGCATTCGGTATTACATGAGATATGATGCCGACGACTGATACATATCAAATTGTCTATGTGTTTTCTATAGCGTCTGTACTTTAGTAATTAAAATATTATGTAAATTTGCACTCCTTTAAAAATGAATGGGATATTGATCCCTAATTGCATTACTTTCAACTTAAACTACAACACATTATGAGTAAAAATTCTGAAAAAAAGTACGTTTATTACTTTGGCGGCAAAAAGGCAGAAGGCAAAGCCAATATGAAAGAGATCCTGGGTGGCAAAGGTGCCAACCTGGCCGAGATGACCAACCTTGAACTTCCGGTTCCTGCCGGATTCACCATATCTACCGAGGTCTGCACCTATTACTACCAAAACAAAAAGAAATATCCCGCTACCCTGAAAAAGGATGTGGAAGATGCATTGAAAAGGGTGGAGAAAGAAATGGGTGCCCGTTTTGGTGACCCCGTCAATCCTTTGCTGGTCTCTGTCCGGTCCGGTGCCAGGAGTTCCATGCCGGGGATGATGGAGACCGTGCTGAATGTCGGGCTGAATGATATAACCAGGGAGGGTCTCATCAAGAAGACAAAGAATCCTCGTTTTGTCTATGATTCCCAGCGCAGGCTGATCCAGATGTACTCCGATGTGGTGATGGAAAAAGCAGCCGGTATTGAGCCTAAAGAAGGGCAAGGGGTCCGGGTTCAGTTAGAGCACGAGATGGCCAGGATGAAAAAAGAAAGGGGTGTGAAACTGGATACCGAGCTGACTGCTGAAGACCTCAAGAAACTGATCGAAATCTACAAGAAAAAAGTAAAACAAGTATTAGGCAAACCTTTCCCTGAGGATGCCAAGGAACAGCTTTGGGGAGCCATCAGTGCCGTTTTTCAGAGCTGGAACGGGAAAAGAGCCATCTCATACCGCCAGATCGAAGGGATTCCCGACGAATGGGGTACTGCAGTCAATGTCCAGTCCATGGTATTCGGAAACATGGGTGACACCTCCGCCACCGGCGTGGCCTTCACCAGAAACCCAGCCACGGGAGAGAATTATTTTTACGGGGAATGGCTCGCCAATGCCCAGGGTGAGGACGTTGTTGCCGGTACCAGGACCCCCAACCCCATCAATGAGGTAGGCAAATCAGAACATACCAGGCATCTCGAATCACTCGAAAAAGCCATGCCCAAGGCTTATAAAGAGCTCGACCGGTACCAGAAAAACCTTGAAAAGCATTACCATGATATGCTGGACCTTGAGTTTACCATTCAGGAAGAACGGTTGTTCATGTTACAATGCCGCGTTGGAAAACGCAATGGTCCCGCTGCCGTAAAAATGGCACTCGACATGCTGAAAGAAAAGCTCATCACCAAAGAAGAAGCCATTCTTCGTGTTCAACCCCATCAGCTGGATGAACTGCTTCATCCCATCCTTGATCAAAAAGATGAGAAATCAAAGAAAGTCATTGCCAAAGGTTTGCCGGCAGGTCCGGGCGGAGCAGTGGGACAGATCGTCTTCACCTCTGCAGACGCCGTTGCCTGGGCAAAAAACAAAAAAAACACCATCCTCGTCAGAGAGGAAACCAATCCTGAAGACATCGAAGGGATGCGCGCTGCCAAAGCCATCCTGACCGCAAGAGGAGGAATGACCAGTCATGCCGCTCTCGTAGCCAGGGGATGGGGAAAATGTTGTATTGTCGGTGCCAGCACCATGAACGTGGACCTGAAATCCAAGACCATTACCGTTGGGAACACCGTGTTGAAGGAAGGTGATGTCATCTCCCTGAATGGAAGCAAAGGACATGTTTATGAAGGAGCTGTAAAAATGAACGCCTCTGCCGAGGACAATCCTGATTTCAAGGCCTTCATGAAACTGGTCGACAGTGTGAGAAGGCTTAAAGTGAGGACCAACGCCGACACTCCGGAAGATGCAGCAAGGGCCAGGGCTTTTGGTGCTGAAGGCATCGGATTGTTCCGCACTGAGCACATGTTCTACGGAAAGAACGCCGATAAACCCCTCTTCCTCCTCAGGAAAATGATTGCCTCCAAAACGGAAGAGGAAAGGAGAAAAGCCCTGAACGAACTTTTCCCCTTTGTGAAAGCAGATATGAAAGGAACGATGGAAGCCATGGATGGTTACCCTGTCACCATCCGGACCCTGGACCCGCCTCTTCACGAGTTCGTACCTCAGAATGAAGATGGCAGGAAGAAACTGGCAAAAGAGCTGAAAATCAGCAATGAAGAATTTAACAAGAGAGCTGACAGCCTTCATGAATCCAATCCCATGATGGGACACCGTGGTGTACGCCTGGGCATCACCTACCCGGAAATTACCGAGATGCAGGTGAGAGCCATCTTCGAAGCCGCTGCCGAACTAATCAGGGAGAAGAAAAATCCCTTCCCCGAGATCATGATCCCGGTGACTTGCGTCGACAAGGAACTCCAGAACCAATACGAGATCATCTCAACTGTTTATCAGGAAGTTCTCAAGAAATTCAAGATGAAGGAGATCAAACACCTGGTGGGTACCATGATCGAGATCCCGAGAGCAGCCCTCACCGCCGACAAGATCGCCCAGGTGGCCCAGTTCTTTTCTTTCGGTACCAATGACCTCACCCAGATGACCTTTGGTTTCAGCCGCGACGACATCGGCTCCTTCCTTCCTGAATACATCGAAGAAAAGATCCTGCCGGTCGATCCTTTCCAGGTCATTGATTTCAGTGCCGTGGGAGAATTGATGAAGATCGCTGTGCATAAAGGCCGTAGCGTTAAGAAAAACCTTAAGATCGGAATCTGCGGAGAACATGGAGGCGAACCGGCCTCGGTAGAATTCTGTCATCAGATCGGATTCGATTACGTAAGCTGCTCCCCCTTCAGGGTGCCTATTGCCCGCCTGGCAGCCGCTCACGCCGTGATTAAAGAAAAACCAATTGCAAAGCCCAAGGCTGCACCGTCAAAGAAAAAAGAAGCACCGAAAACGGCTAAGAAATCAGCCAAAAAGACTAAATAATGTCATTTCAGACAACAGAGGGGCAGTTATCCATTACTGCTCTTCTGTATTATATTCCACATGAATCTAACTATCTAACTATCTAAATATCATAATACAATTAAACAATCATGGAAAAAAGTAGCAATCTGGTAAAAGAACTGGCTGGAAAACTCGACCTGGCACAGTATGGAATCACGGGTGCATCCGAGATCCATTACAACCTCACCTATGATGAATTGTACGAACACGAAACCAATCCGGGTCTTGAAGGATTTGACAAAGGTTTTGTGACCAACACCGGTGCCGTGGCGGTCGATACCGGCATTTTCACCGGCCGTTCTCCCAAAGACAAGTATATTGTCAAGGAGCCCTCTTCTGAAAATAATATCTGGTGGGCAACACCGGGAAGAAAAAGCTCCGACAACAAACCGTTGAGTGAAGACACCTGGAACAAGCTGGTCGGATTATCGCAGAAACACCTGAGTGGGAAAAAACTGTATGTGACCGATGCGTTTTGTGGTGCCAACCAAAATACCAGGTTGAAGATCAGGGTCATCTCAGAAGTAGCATGGCAATCCCATTTTGTTAAAAATATGTTCATCCGTCCTACCGATGAGGAGCTGGTCGGATTTACCCCTGACTATGTGCTGATGAATGCCTGCAAAGTGACCAACCCTGACTGGAAAGAAGAAGGCATGAACAGCGAAGTGTTTGTCGTTTTCAACCTGAAGCAGAAAATGGCTGTAATCGGCGGCAGCTGGTACGGCGGGGAAATGAAAAAAGGAATGTTCTCTATCATGAACTACTACCTGCCTCTCCATGGAATCGCTTCCATGCATTGTTCTGCCAACATGGGAAAAGAAGGTGATACCGCCATCTTTTTCGGCCTCTCCGGTACCGGGAAGACCACCTTGTCGGCCGACCCGAAACGTTTCCTTATCGGCGACGATGAACATGGCTGGGACGATGAAGGCATCTTTAATTTCGAAGGCGGATGTTATGCAAAGTGTATCAACCTCTCCAAAGAAAATGAACCCGACATCTATAACGCCATAAAGAAGGATGCTCTTCTTGAGAATGTAGTTTACGATGCACAGGGTGCCATCGATTTTGCCAGTAATGCCAAGACCGAGAATACCAGGGTCTCCTACCCCATATATTTTATTGATAATATCGTGAAGCCCGTCTCCAAAGGCGGTCATCCGAAAAACATCATCTTCCTTACCGCTGATGCCTTCGGTGTGCTTCCTCCCGTTGCCAAACTCGACTACGATCAGACCATGTACCATTTCCTGAGTGGTTACACGGCAAAAGTGGCAGGCACTGAAAGAGGGATCAAAGAACCTTCTCCCACCTTCTCCTCCTGTTTCGGACAGGCCTTCCTGCTGTTGCATCCCACGGTGTATGCACAGGAGCTGGCCAAGAAGATGATGGAGCACGGATCTTCAGCCTGGCTGGTTAACACGGGTTGGATAGGTGGTGCTTATGGAGTGGGCAAAAGAATCGATATTCCTTCTACCAGGGCCATCATCGATGCCATCCTCGACGGTTCGCTGCTTACATCGGAATATGAGGAACTCCCCGTGTTCGGATTACATATCCCAAGGAGCGTCAATGGTGTGAACCCCCACATCCTCAACCCCAGAAACCTCTGGACTGATGCCACCGCCTGGGATGCTGCCGCCAAAGGCCTCGGCGAAAAGTTCATTGCCAATTTCGAGAACTTCACCGATAATAAGGAAGGCCAGCGTCTTAGAGCTGCCGGACCCAAAATCTAAACGGATTTATCCTACTTAAACCCGGTCAATGCAATAGTTCAATGCATTCCTAACGCATAAATCGGGTCAAAAAGAAGAGGCTGTCTCAAAATTGAGGCAGCCTCTTCTAATTTTGGATTGAGCCTTTCTTTTGCGCGCCCAAAAGAAAGGCTCGAAAGAAAAGGGCGGCCCTGGCTTCTCGGCGACCCACTTAAGGCTCGATCCCTATGCCAGCAAAGCCGTTCAGATGGTCCCTTTGGTGTTTCATTATAAAAGGGTACCGGTCTTCACTTCTCCTGCTGGCATCCCGATGGTCATCGGGACGGGATCTTCGCCCAGTGGGTTCCCCGCCTGCGAACCCAAAGGGCATTTAAATACATGATATGAAACTACTTGTAATTACCTCCTTCATTGGATGAGATGATTGATGAACATCACCCGGTCCTTTTCAAGGTCAATGCCATAGGCGGGAAGGAAATAAAGACTGGATTGCTTGCAATAGCTCTCAAGCTGGCGAAAATGAAAAACAAATAACCAATGTTACATTAAAAACAATATCAGTAGCCGCATAAGCGACCTTTTTTTATGCGGCCCGAACGAATGTGAGGGGGAGTCTTGCCGAAGGCGAGACGAGGAGCATAAAAAGCAGTCGCGTTGCGGCTACGGGGCCCGCCCGGCCTGAGGGCAATAAACCTATAAAAAATGAAGGTGACCTTTTGGAACGCCTTCTTTTTTTTATGGTCAGAACCCAAAATATTGACTGATATTTTCTTTGATTCTTTATATTTGTCAGTAGAGAAGGAAAGATATAAGGTATTTTATCATATACACATAATAATCAGTAGGTTATTATTACTATCTGTCATTATCATCAAATTTCTGAATATGAAAAACCAGGTTCAATTCGATGTAAAAAAGCAGGTTCTTTTTGCCTTGACGTTATTCATCGCCTTCATTCTGCAGTCCTGCACCTCTTCCGACGAATTTAAACTCATACCGGTAAGAGTGGGCGAAAAATGGCAGTATATCGACAAGGAAGGGAAAATAGTCATTAATCCCCAGTTCTCCCAAGCCACCCTCTTCCACGAAGGGCTGGCCATGGTGAGGACAGAAGGAGAAAAGCCACTCTGCGGTTATATCAACGAGGAGGGGAAGTTCATCATCAATGCCATTTATGTTGAAGCCAGTGTCTTCTCTGAAGGGATGGCGGTAGTCACTCCGGAGAATGGATCTCCCACCTATATTGATAAAGAAGGGCAAATCAAATTCACTCTGAAAGATGCCGAAGAGGCCTCCATCATTAAAGAAGGCCTGGCTTATTATTCTACCGCCAAAGACGGTCGTAAACTGTTTGGTTATGTTGATCAAACCGGAATTACCAAGATTACGCCTCAGTTCATCAATTGCAATTTGTTTTCGGAAGGATTGGCTGCCGTGTTGAACGATAAGTACGAGTGGGGCTTCATTGATATTAACGGGACCCTGGTCATTCCTTACCAGTTTGCATTTGCAGGAAGTTTTTGTGAAGGGAAGGCCATTGTTTCCGACGGAAAGAACATGGGATATATCGATAAAACCGGAAAATATGTGATCAATCCACAATTCCAGGAAGCGCTGGGTTTTTCTGAAGGTCTTGCCGCCGTGAAGCTGAATGATAAATGGGGGTTCATAAACGAAAAGGGTACCATTGATATCAATCCCCAGTTTGACTATGTCAGTCCGTTCAGGAATGGCCTGGCCGTTATCCTGAGTAACGAAAAATACGGTTACATCGATAAGACCGGAAAAATCATCATTAATCCTCAGTTTGATTTCGCTGAGACCTTTTGGGGTAATGCCGCATTCATCACATCAAACGAAAAAATCGGAATGATTGACAAGACCGGCAAGTATAAGTTGAACCCCCAATTCGACGAGAGCAGTTATGAGATCGATGTGCCCAAATCTAAATATACGAGCGGATCATCTGCCATCTATGATCAATTATTGTATGCAAAAGTCAACACCGATTTCTTCAGCGTGGAACAGGTGGTCAGCAGTTTGATTCCCTTCATTTCGAACGGCATCATCAACAATATTACCAAAAATACCACCCTTAAAGAAGTGATGAACAAGTTCTCCGTATCGAAAGATCAATTGCCTGATAATTCGTACTCATCAGATTTTGAGATTACAAGTCAAAAGAGTAAGTATATTTTACAGGGGACAAGGTACTTCTTCAACAACAACGTTTGCGTATATGCCAAGGATGCTGCCAGCGGCAATTATACTCATTACCCTATTGAGACACGCACCCTGAGCGTGGTTTCGTCCTACGTTTCTTTACAGGGCAAGGCAAGGGAAAATGTTGATGCTGTATATGAGGCCATTAAGAAGCATCTCCTTTCCAATGGCTTCACATTCTACAATGAGAGCTGGGGAATCGAGGTTTATACCTCAAACAACAAGGCCTATGGCGTGAATTTAAACAAGACCGACAACAAGATCACTCTCACTTATCCTTATAATAGTGATGAGCTGATAGGCTATATCCCTCCCCAGTGGCGTGCAGGTTTCCCGGGAGAAAATGAAGAAGAGTATTATGACCAGTATGGAGATCCTTATAATGGGAATTAGAACGATTCATTGAATACCACGCAGAATGAAAACCATACGATGGCTCGTTATTGTATGTTTGATGCTGACAAGTGTGCAACTTGTTGCTCAGGCTCCTGGAAAAGGAAGTAAAATTTTCAACCTGGGATTCGGGATTGGAGCTACCCTGTATAATGGGAAATACTGGGACAATTTACTACCACCCATCTCTGTATCAGGAGAGTACATCATTGAGGACAAGGTTCTTGATAAAGGCTCTATTGGCGTGGGAGGATACCTGGGCTTTGCCAGGTATAAATATGCTGAGAAGTGGCAGGGATACGAATGGGGTTGGAACTACAGCAATGTCATTTTCGGTCCGAGGGGGATCTTTCACTATCCTTTGGATGAGCATTTCGATACCTATGCAGGCGTATTAATGGGTTACAATCTCGTTTTCACAAGGGAATTCGGTGACTTTCACGGCGCCAACACCGCCAAGGGGAATTCCCTGCTCTGGTCGTGGTATGTTGGTGGCCGTTACCAGGTTTCGCCCGACCTGGGAGTGATGATGGAACTGGGTTATGGTATTGCCTGGCTGAATGTCGGGCTGTCGCTGAAGATGTAGAAAACAATTGAATTTTAATTAGCTTTAACCATTACTGTGACTCTTTGAGATTACTGAGAAGAAAAGTGCTGCTTCCCCTGGTCATGGGTTCCTTGTTGGGGACGCTGATTCTCATACTGCTACCTCCATTATTTCCCAGGTACACGGTAAAAGTCCTTTCGACCGAGTCCTATTCCGATGACAGAAGGGTGATATATGATGACCTGAACGGAGACGGCATCTCTGAAAAGATAATGCCTATGCACCACCAGGGTGACCGGGCCGTGATCATGATCCAACAGGGTACCAAGTCCCTGCCTGAGATCGACCTGGAAGGGAAATTCCTCAAAGACAGGCATTGGTTGGTGACCGGGGATTATGACCATAATGGCTACCGGGAGATATTCACCATCACACGCCTCCATGACTCTGCTTTTTTATGGGTACGGGAACCCATGAAAAATGACGGTCTATGCATTTCAAAATTGTTTATTACAAAGCTTTGCCGGTACAATTCAGATTATGACTGTGTTATGGTTAAAGGATTTGTAGAGGATATCGACTGTGATGGTAAAGAAGAATTCATTTTTGCCATCAATACCGGTTGGTGCCTGGAGCCAAGGGCTGTATTTATTTATGATCCTGAAACCAGGATGCTTATAAGGTCCCCGACAAGTGCAGCTGCAATTGTTGACATGCAGAGGACTCACCACCAAGATTATCCTACTTTATTCATTCTCTCCACCGCTGCCGTATCAAATAGTCTCACCTGGGAAGTACCCTATTCCGACAGTAGTACCTGGCTTCAGGTACTAAAACCGGATCTCAGTTTTCTTTTTCCACCTATTGAATTTCCTGTAACCTATTCTCTACTTACCGGCGTTCCTGTCATCGTTAATGGGAAATTGAATTTCCTGTGTCTGCTGATGAATTACGGAACCACTAGCGCTCCTCATTCACTCACCCTGTTTGACTCCAAAGGGAAACCACTATTTCATAAAATACTTCAGGAACCACATTCGTCGCTCGATCCTTTCCTGGTGGTTTCATACCAGGATGATGATACACTGCTTTACTTATTAAACCATGGTGGTGTGATTTCACGAATAAATCCCAAAGCAGACACCATCTCCCAAATGCAAATCAACGGAGGAATACATGAATTAGCTGGTATCGTTGATGCCAATGGTGACAGGCAGAACGATCTGATCTTCATAGCGCCAGGCCTTCAAAAGATCTACTTTGTTACTAGTGATCTGAAAAATTGCACACCACTGAAACTGCCTTTCACCCTGGGACCAACTTACCTGTTATCGACAAGTGGGGAAAAAAGCCAGCCCTTTCGCTTTTACCTGAATTCAGAGAATCATCTTTATGAAATTGAATATGCAAGGAATCAGTGGTCATGGATGCGTTTACCGTTCCAGGCGATAATATTCCTGCTGTCTGCAGGTTTTGTCCTTATGATCCAGATGGTCACTGCACGACAGATCAGAAAAAAGATACGTACTGAGAATAGTATTCGGGAGCTACAGATCAGGGCCTCCATGAATCAACTGGATCCTCATTTCACTTTCAATGTAATGAATACCATCGGTTCAGTGGTATTGAACGGAAAGCGCGAAAAAGCCTATGACCTGATCATCAACTTCTCGCACATGATCCGGTCTTCTCTTAAGTCAGCCGGAGAGATTACACATACACTGGAAGATGAACTAAAATTCCTGGACCGTTACCTAGAGATTCAGCAAGAAACCATGGTCTATCCCTTTGTGGTTGAAAAAGAGATCGATACGGAAATTGATTTGCAAATGAGGATACCCAAAATGATCCTGCATACTTTTGTGGAAAACGCAGTTAAGCATGGGCTTAAACCCCTGGAACGCCCTGGAAAGATTATCATTACGGCCACCAGGGAGGGGAAAGACATCCTTTTCACGATTGCCGATGATGGGGTTGGAAGAAAAGACGGACCGGTAAACCAAATCGTCTCAACAGGTAAAGGACTGATGATCACCCGTGAAATGATACAACTTCTAAACAGCCAGAACAGAAATCACATCCATTTAATAATAAGCAACGGGAAAGATTTAAAAGGCACTTTGGTAGCGTTGAGTATTCCGTTGGATTATCAATATACATGGGTATAACCTGAAATGAGGAACGACTATTGACGGACATTAGGCAACCATTAGTCGTTGCGAACTCAAAAATCGTATCACTTTATGAGCTATAAAAAAGAAAACATCGTCCTCATAGTTGAAGATGATATCCAGGCAGCCGGGGCTCTGGAGATTATGCTGGCAGAACGACAGGAATTCAAAGTGGCCGGCGTAGCTTATGATGCGCTGGATGCCTTGAAGAAGATCCAGACCTTGAAACCTGATATTCTGATGCTTGACATTGAACTGCCAGGCAAAAATGCTTTTGAACTGTTAGAAGACCTGGCCAGGCAGCACATCAAGCCTGCCATCATTTTCACGACGGGTCATGACGAGTACGTGTTGAAAGCCATCAAACAAGCGGCTTTTGATTATCTGTTAAAACCCATTGATAAAAGAGAATTACATCAGACCCTTGACCGGTTTCTAACAGAGCATCCCATCAACAAGACCGACTCCGGGCCTACTTCTCTCCTTAAAGAGCTGACCTCACCCCAAAAAGTCTGTTTTCATACCAGGACTGGTATATTCTTCATTGATCCGGTTGATATCCTGTATGTTGAAGCCGATCTGAACTATTCCATCCTGCACTTTTCAGGGAAGAAACAATTGATGGTATCTTATAACCTACGGAAGACCCTGGAGATGCTCCCGCAAGACCGGTTTATGAGGATCAGCAGGTCGTATGCTGTGAACAAGCGCTATCTTGATAAAATACTGATAAACAAAAAGTTGTGTTATCTCAGAAAAGATGAGGAGGAGATTGGATTAAAAATGTCAGGAGTGAGTATCAACAAAATAAAGGATTGACACAAAAATCCAAAAAGTGTTTCTTTGTTGGTTAATCGTTCATGAGGCAACGGACAGAATAACCATTTTTCTTCTCAGAGGATGCACCCCTAAACAGAGGCTTTAGACCTTTCAAAACCCCAGATGGCTGTAAATGATGTCGAGTGCTTGGAGAACGCCCATAAATGAGTATTCACACAAAGGTTGTAGTGATCTATATTGATTTATCACTTTGAAACACAGAATCTTATGCTACCAACATATTGTTCTGATTCATATCTTAGGTAATAGATTCCATTAACAAGAGATGAAACATTCTCATCAAAGGTAAAACCTCCTTTATTATTAATGTATCTTGTTGATCTAGATACTATTTTACCAGTATGATCGCAGATTGACAGGTTGAATATTCCTGTTTGGACATTATTCATGGAGACAGTAATGGAATTTTTTGCCGGATTCGGATAAACCAACACATTGACACTATCTGGAACATATGAATTAATCCCAAGAAAAAATGGATCACATGTATCGCACAGCAAGTGAATTATTCTTTGAGGAAAAATCTCGTACACTTGATTGTTGACAATTATCGAATAATAACCGCAATAAGGGTTAGCGGCAGTAGTGCAAGTATCATCAAGTGGGAATACAAACAAAGTACCATTGGATGAACTGGGAACAAAAGAAAATGTATCAGGCTGAGTCTTCCATTGATGTGTTCCTTCTAATACCTTTGCAAAACTCTGACTACCATCCTGACCATCAGATATCCCGCAAACGACCAATCCAGGTAAAGGATCATCATAATTCTGACCAGCAGGATCCAGCTTGTAAATGCATCCTGAAACCTCAATATCAACAGTGTTTCCTGAATAAGGGATTTGCATGGCCCGTTTAATAGTACCTTTATTGAAGTTACGGATATGGACAGAATCGAGGGTGACAGTCTGACCATTAATAGTTATGTTGTAATGCCCACAGGGGGTGTAAAAATTCGGGGGAAGATACACCGTATCAAAAGCCAGGGTAGTCAGATATATAATGTTGGAGCCAGAATTATCGTATGCAAAGGTCTGAGGAACAGAATTAAATACATTGGTTCCATTGGCGACAAAGGCTTTGGCCGCGCTTCCATCCTGCTCATTGGAGATGTAATAGATCAATGCCCCGGGCAAAGGATCAACATAATTGGGCCCCGCAGGATCGTTAGTAAAGACACAACCATCCACTGAAATATCCACGACATCGTCAGTAACCACATAATTAATCACCTGGGCATGAACTGTCATCAGATTTAATAAAGTAAGGCTGATGGTCACCATTAAATAAACCCGGCATTTTTGTACAGTTGCTTTCATAAGTTCAATTATTAAAGTTAATGTATACGTTATAAAATACAAGAGATTGTAATTATAGTGCATAGAATTAACCGATCAACAAAAATGCCCTTCAATTGTATGGATGCTCAATTTTCGCTTATAAAACATTAATTCCTGAGTATGTTTAAATTATCGGAACGATTAATGTCACCATGAAATAAGTCCCTATGTTCCAATTACCCCCTATTCCCCTATCTTTGCCCCATGAATGTCCTTTTGGCGGAAAATGTATCCAAGTCGTTCGGGGAAAGAACACTATTTCAGCATATTACCTTCGGGATCGACCTGGGACAAAAGGTGGCCCTCATCGCCCGCAACGGGGCCGGCAAAAGCAGCTTGCTCAACATCATCAACGGGGAAGACCAGCCGGATGAGGGAAAGGTCACCTTCAGGAACGACCTCAGGGTGGGTTACCTCCATCAGAATCCTTCCTTTGAGGACCACCTGAGTGTGCTGGAAGTGCTATTCGACTCGAAAAATGAGCACCTGAAGGCCATAAAAACTTATGAATTTGCTTTGTTCGAGCTGAACCGGGAAGATTCCCCCCGGAACCATAAGGACTTTGAGGAAGCGATGTCCGTCATGGACCGGCTCAACGCCTGGGACTATGAGTCCAAGGTCAGGGAGATCCTGGGCAGGTTTGACATCCACCAGCTGGACCAGAAGGTGGGGACGCTGTCGGGCGGTCAAAAGAAGAAACTGGCCATGGCCAAGGTGCTGGTGGAGGAAACCGACCTGCTCATCCTGGACGAGCCGACCAACCACCTCGACATCGAAATGATCGAATGGCTGGAAAACTATCTCTCGAAAGAAAAACTAAGCTTGCTGCTGGTCACGCATGACCGGTACTTCCTGGATACTGTCTGCGACACCATCCTGGAACTGGAAAACGGGAATCTTTACCGCTACCAGGGAAATTATGCCTATTACCTGGAGAAAAAAGCGGAAAGAGAATACAATGAGTCGGCGGAACTGGAAAAAAACCGGAACCTGTATTACCGTGAACTGGAATGGATCCACCGTTCTCCCCAGGCACGTACGACCAAAGCCAGGGCCCGCATCGGTGCCTTCTATGAACTCGAGGAAAAGATCTCAAAGAGGGCTGCTAAAAAACCGGCCAGCCTCCACGTGAAGGCGGAGAGGGTTGGCAAAAAGATCCTGGAAATCAACAATATCGATAAGGCCTATGGAAATCTGGTCCTGCTGAAGGATTTTTCACACACCTTTAAGAAAGAAGAAAAAGCAGGGATCGTTGGAAGAAACGGTGCTGGCAAAACCACCCTTCTCGATATCCTGGCTGAAAAGATACTGCCAGACAGGGGAAGGATCGTGAAAGGACAGTCGGTGACCTTTGGGTATTACTCCCAGGAAGGGATGCAGCCTTCCGCCGATAAAAGGATCATCGAGATCGTCAAAGAAGTAGCCGAGGTGATCCCCTTGGGTAAAGGCCGTGACATGTCGGCCTCCCAATTCCTATTTCACTTCGGGTTCAACTATGATACCCAGTACAATTATTTTTATAACCTCAGCGGCGGAGAAAGAAGAAAGCTCTATCTCCTCATGACCCTCATCCGGAACCCGAATTTCCTCTTGCTTGACGAGCCTACCAATGACCTGGACATCTTCACCCTCAATGTTCTGGAGGATTTTCTCAGGAATTTTGAAGGCTGTGTGCTGTTCGTGAGCCACGACCGGTTTTTCATCGATAAGATATCTGACCACGTTTTTATTTTTGAAGGCCAGGGCAAGATCAAAGACTATTGGGGGAGCTATTCCGAATACCGCAGGCAGAAAGACAAGCTGGACCAGGCACGGAAGCGGAAACTTTCGCTGGAACGGCCAAAAGCAGAGCCTCTGAAACACAAACTGCCGAAGCAAGGCCTTACCTACAAGGAACAGAAAGAATATGAGAAGCTGGAATCAGATATCACGGCCATGGAGGCCGAGAAAGCTTCCATCCTTGAGAAACTGAACAAGGGAGACATCCACCATGAGGATATCAACCGCCTGTCCAACCGCTTTGCCGAGATAGACTCCCTGCTGGATGAAAAAATGAGCCGATGGCTTGAATTGGATGAATTAAACCAGCATACTGGACAAAAATGATATATTTTCGTACAACGTACTGGACAAAACGAACAAAACTGGAAAAACGGCACGAATGATCAACAAGCACCTTACACATCCACGAAGTATTGTTGTAGTGGGTGGCTCGAACGACACCACCAAACCGGGTGGTAAAATCCTGAAGAACATCATTGACGGCGGTTTCAAGGGTGAACTGCTGGTGGTCAACCTGAAAGAGACTGAAGTACAGGGCATACCGTCTTATCCCAATCCGTCTGACCTGCCCGATGTTGATCTGGCCATCCTGGCCATAGCCGCCAAACACTGTCCTGCCACGATTGAGTTTCTTGCCACTTATAAAAGGACAAAGGCTTTCATCATCCTTTCTGCAGGTTTCAGTGAAGAAAGTGAAGAAGGAGCCATCCTGGAAGATGACATTGTAGAGTCGGTGAACAGAGTGCAGGGCAGCCTCATCGGGCCCAACTGCATTGGCATCATCACCCAGACCTACAGTGGGGTTTTCACCACGCCCATTCCTAAGATGGACCCCAAAGGCTGTGATTTTATCTCCGGATCAGGGGCCACCGCGGTGTTCATCATGGAAGCCGCCATGCCGAAAGGGCTCACCTTCTCCAATGTCTTTTCTGTGGGGAACAGCGCTCAGATCGGGGTGGAAGATGTGTTGGAATATCTTGACGAGAGTTACGATCCTGAGACTTCCTCCAAGGTAAAACTGCTTTATATTGAAAGTGTCAACAAACCGGATAAGCTATTCCGGCATGCTTCCTCCCTGATCAGGAAAGGATGTCGTATCGCGGCCATCAAGGCAGGGAGTTCCGATGCCGGCAGCAGGGCTGCCTCCTCACACACGGGAGCCCTGGCCAGCTCTGATGTTGCCGTTGACGCTCTGTTCCGTAAAGCAGGCATTGTGAGATGTTACGGCAGGGACGAGCTCGCCACGGTCGCTTCCATATTCATGCATCCCGAACCCAAAGGCAGGAACATCGCCATCATCACCCACGCAGGAGGGCCTGCCGTCATGCTCACCGATGCCCTCTCTCATGGAGGGATGCAGGTCCCTCATATCGACAATCCCAAGGCTAAAGAGCTGCTTACTCATTTATTTCCAGGTTCTTCCGTGGCCAACCCCATCGATTTCCTGGCTACCGGCAATGCCGAACAGCTGGGCAAGATCATCGACTACTGCGACCAGGAGTTTGATGAGATCGATGCCATGGCCGTCATTTTCGGAAGCCCGGGACTGGTGGAGGTCTATGATGTGTATACCATGCTGGATGAGAAGATGCGGAATTGCAGGAAACCTATCTTTCCAATTCTACCATCGGTGATCAATGTAAAAGAAGAGATCAATTATTTCTTGTCCCTGGGCAGGATCACCTTCCCCGATGAAGTGGAATTCGGCGATGCCTTATGCAAGGCCATGAATGTGAACCGGCCTGTCAAGAAGTATGAATATCCTTTCTCCATCAGGCAGGATGCGATCCGGGCCATCATCCAGGATGCCGGGGATGGATACCTGCCGCCGGACAAGATACAGGCACTATTGGATGCCGCCGGTATACCCAGGGCAGGTGAAGGCGTGGCCTACAACAGGAATGAAGCCATGCGGATCGCTTCAGAACTGGTGTTCCCGGTGGTCATGAAAGTAGTGGGACCTGTACATAAATCGGATGTCGGTGGTGTCGTCCTGAATGTGAATTCAGAGGAAGAAGCGGGCAAAGAGTTTGACCGGATGATACAGATCAAAGACACCACGGCCATCCTGATCCAGCCCATGCTATCCGGTACAGAGCTTTTCGCCGGTGCCAAGAAGGAACCCAAATTCGGGCACATGATCCTCTGCGGCCTGGGAGGGATCTTCATCGAAGTCCTTAAGGATGTCAACGCAGGCCTGGTGCCCGTCAACAAAGAGGAAGCCCTTTCCATGATACGAAGGCTGAAGAGCTATAAGATCATACAGGGTGTCAGAGGACAGGCCGGAGTGAATGAGGAAAAGTTTGCAGAAGTTATCCTTCGCCTCTCCGCCTTGCTCGAAGCCGCGCCCGAGATCGCCGAAATGGACCTGAATCCATTGCTCGGCAAAGGAGATCAGGTGATCGCGGTGGATGCGAGGATCAGGATCAGCAAGAATGAGCTTTAGTGCTTGGGAATACGCATCTTATAGAAGGAGCGGTACACGAACACCAGGGCGATCAGGAAGAACACCACACCAATATACGGTGCCACCGCGGAGAATTGCTCTGAAATAGCAATCTCCATGGCCAATAAACCGAAAAGGGTGGTGAATTTAATGATAGGATTCAGCGCAACAGAAGAAGTATCTTTATAAGGATCACCAACTGTGTCACCAACCACGGTAGCCTCATGAAGAGGGGTGCCTTTTTCCTTAAGGTCCACTTCCACCACCTTTTTGGCATTATCCCAGGCGCCACCTGCATTGGCCATAAAAACGGCCTGGAACAGACCAAATATCGCGATTGAGATAAGGTAACTCACAAAAAATGAGGCAGGAGCATGCATGCTTGCTTTATCAACCCCTGGTATCACCGTGCCCGAGATAAAGGCAAATGCCAGGGCAAAGGAGAATACGGCAAAGAAAATGTTCCACATACCTGTCTGGGCATATTGGGTACATATCCTCACTACTTCTTTTGAATTCTCGGTAGAGGCCTTGAGGTCGGCTTGAGAATCCAGTTTGATATGCTTCTTTATATATTCCACTGCCCGGTACGCCCCGGTAGTTACCGCCTGAATAGAAGCGCCCGTGAACCAGTAAATGACTGCGCCACCAGCCAGGAACCCAAGTATAGTCCAGGGATTCAATATGTTAAGGATCTGTTCCGGGGCGATATCGAGTTTATTTTTTATCAGAAGGATGAGGGAGAAGATCATCGTTGTGGCACCTACCACAGCCGTCCCGATAAGTACTGGCTTGGCTGTGGCCTTAAAGGTGTTACCGGCTCCGTCGTTGGCTTCAAGATAATGCTTGGCATTGGTGAAGTCAGGGGTGAAGCCAAAGTCTTTCTCGATCTCGGATTTCACGTCTGGGATCGATTCAATGAGGCTCAGTTCGTAGACCGACTGGGCATTATCTGTGACCGGTCCGTAGCTGTCGACTGCAATGGTCACGGGACCCATTCCGAGGAAGCCAAAGGCGACCAGCCCGAAAGCGAAAATGGAGGCATAGGCCATACCATGAGCGTCTTGCGGTCCGGCAATACCCTGGCTGGCCATATAGGCAATGAACATGAGTAAAAGGAACACCATCCCTTTCCAGAAAGCGCTGAAGTTACCGGCAACCAGTCCGGAAAGGATGGTAAGAGAAGAACCGCCTTCGCGGGAAGCAGTCACGATCTCATTGACATGCTTGGATTTGGGGCTGGTAAAGATCTTAGTGAATTCGGGGATGAGGGCAGCGCCGAGGGTACCACAACTGATGATAATGGAAAGTACCAGCCAAAGGTTGTTGGGCAAAGCACCCAGCTGCCAGTAGGTGACCACGAAAGTCATGATGATGGAAAGGATGGAAGTAACCCAGACCAGGTTGGTCAGGGGGAGTTCAAAATCCAGGTCGTCTTTATTTCCGTAAAGAGAATTGGTGAGGGCTTTGTTGAGGTAGAAGGCAACGATGGAGGTACCAATCATGAGGATACGCATGAGGAAGATCCAGGTAAGCAGTTCTGTCTGAAACTCTACATTGGTGACTGCCAACACGATAAAAGAGATGAGGGCGACCCCGGTAACACCATAAGTCTCAAATCCGTCTGCGGTGGGTCCGACACTGTCTCCGGCATTATCACCGGTACAATCGGCGATCACACCGGGATTACGCGGGTCATCCTCCTTGATCTTGAAAACGATCTTCATCAGGTCACTGCCTATATCAGCAATCTTGGTGAAGATACCCCCTGCTACCCTCAATGCGGAAGCACCCAGTGATTCACCAATAGCAAATCCAATGAAGCAAGCCCCGGCAAAATCACGTGGGATAAACAAGAGGATGATCAACATCATGATGAGTTCTACGCTCACCAGGAGCACCCCGATGCTCATACCGGCTTCCAGGGGAATATTGAGAAGTTTCACCGGTTTCTTCTCCAGAGAGGCAAAGGCCATGCGACTGTTGGCCAGGGTGTTGATCCTGACACCAAACCATGCGACACCATAAGATCCCAGTATACCTATCACTGACCAGGCAAGGATCAGGAACACCCCTCCCACGGAATTGTGCGAGAGATATCCGAAATAGAAAGCGATACACACCGCTATTAATATCTCGAGGATGATCAGGAATTTTCCCTGCTGGATCAGGTAGGTCTTACAGGTTTCAAAGATCGTTTGGCCCACCTCCAGCATCGACCGGTGTGACCGAAGTTTTTTCACTGTGTAAAACTGGTAGACGCCAAACAACAAACCCAGGATACAGATGGCGAAGCCCATCAGCAGCAGGTTGTTCTGGTATGCCGATAACTGGGGAATCTTGAGGTCCGCCTCACTGGCCATACTCATGAAAGGCAGTAACAAACCACCTAATAAAAGGTACAATTTCTTCATACGTTTTCCTTCAGATGAAAGTTTACAAAATGGTATTATCTGCAAATTAACAAATAATTACCAAGATGGTTCTCAGCTTTTTGAAAAACTCAAGAAAATAGATATGTGTCAATAATCGGAGAGAAAGCTGGCATAATCAAAATTTTGTACCTTTATGTTACCAATTTTTTGGAAGGAATTGGATGGCTATTTACTCGTAAAGATATCATTATCAAGGTATAATGGAGAAGATCAAATTGGAAATCGTAGGCCTTTCCTACAGCCAGTCCCAAAGTGGAGCCTATGCCTTGATCCTGGGCGAAACGGAAGGGAACAGGCGACTTCCCATTATCATTGGAGGTTTTGAGGCTCAGGCCATTGCCATTGAATTAGAGAAGATCAAGCCGACCCGGCCCTTGACCCACGACCTCTTTAAAAGCTTTGCCGACCGTTTTGGAATTATCATTACCGAGGTCATTATCAATAAGTTTCACGAAGGAGTCTTTTATGCCCAGCTGGTTTGTTTCGATGGGGAAAAAATTACTGAAATCGACTCCAGGACCTCCGATGCCATTGCCCTGGCCCTCAGGTTTCGTTGCCCCATCTTTACTTACGAGTCGATTATGTCGGCAGCCGGTATTGTGATGAAAGAAGAAGCCGAAGAAAAGGAGGATACCGGTGATGAAGATATTCCTGCCACCCTGAATGAACTTTCTGATGCTTCACTGGATGAACTGGAGGACATGCTCAACCAGGCCATTGCCAACGAGGACTATGAACGCGCTTCCCTGATCCGTGACGAGATCAAAAAGCGGACCTGACCCTAAACTCAAATTTTATATTATCCATACTACCATGATGAATCTCAGGCTTCGATTGATATTGATGAATTTCCTCCAATTCTTTGTGTGGGGATCCTGGCTGCTCACTGTTGGTGCTTATTGGTTTCAGACCAGGCAGTGGTCCGGAACGGATTTCGGGGCCATCTTTTCCACCATGGGCATCGCCTCCCTCTTTATGCCGGCCATCGCGGGAATCCTTGCCGACCGCTGGATCCATGCAGAAAGACTCTATGGCATCTTCCACATCATGGCTGCCGTAGTTTTGTTCATGATACCCAAAGTCAACAACCCTGACGCTTTCTTCTGGGTGATCCTTTTAAACATGGTGTTTTACATGCCTACCATCTCACTGTCCATCACAGTGGCCTATTCTGCCCTAAAAGGCAAAGGAATGGACATCGTAAAGGACTACCCTCCCATCAGGGTGTGGGGGACCATCGGGTTTATCATTGCTTTATGGGTCATCAGCCTGTCAGGACTTGAAAAGTCACCCTCCCAGTTTTATGTGGCCTCGGCGGCCTCCTTATTGCTTGGTTTATATGCTTTTACACTGCCGCCCTGCCTTCCTTTGGGCAGAGGACATCAGAAATCACTGATCAATGCACTGGGATTGAATGCCTTCCGCTTATTCAAAAACACGAAGATGGCCTTGTTCTTTATCTCGGCCATGTTACTCGGTGCATCTCTTCAACTGACCAATGCTTACGGAGATACTTTCCTGCATGATTTTGCCAAAATACCTGATTATAAAGATCTTATAGCAGTGAAGTACCCTGCCATCATCATGTCGATCTCCCAGATCTCGGAAACCCTCTTTATTCTTACCATACCCTTTTTCCTGCGGCGTTTCGGTATCAAGAAGGTGATGCTTTTCAGCATGATCGCCTGGATACTTAGGTTCGGACTCTTTGCTTATGGGAATCCTGCTGAAGGACTTTGGATGATCATTCTATCCTGCATTATTTACGGAATGGCCTTCGATTTTTTCAACATTTCGGGGTCCATCTTTGTTGAAACTCAGAGCGAACCTCAGATCAGGGCCAGCGCCCAGGGACTGTTCATGATGATGACCAACGGTTTTGGTGCTTTCCTCGGAAGCCGCATCAGCGGCTGGGTGATCGACCAATATTATAAGACCGGTGAACAGTTCGACTGGCACGGTATATGGATGGCCTTTGCTGTCTATTCCCTGGTCATTGCCGTACTGTTTGCCTTGTTTTTTAAACATAAACATGACCCGGACAGTCTGAAAGGAGCACATTAAAAGAAGTTGGGTTCCCTTTGACGCCGGTCCTCAGGAAATCCAATGCGTTAAAAACAGATAAAAACCCTATGAACCAATACCTTGACCTCCTGCGACACGTGCTCGACCATGGCGTTGAAAAGAAAGACCGCACCGGTACCGGCACTCTGAGTGTTTTTGGGTACCAGATGCGTTTTGACCTGCAGCAGGGCTTCCCTGTCATGACCACCAAAAAACTGCACCTGCGGTCCATCATCCATGAACTGCTTTGGTTTATCAAAGGGTCCACCAACGTGGCTTATCTTCATGAAAATAAGGTGAGTATCTGGGATGAGTGGGTCAGGGAGAACGGAGATCTCGGGCCTGTATACGGTTATCAATGGCGCTCCTGGCCTGATTATCAGGGCGGACATATCGACCAGCTGGCCGGTGTCATAGAGTCGATTCAAAGCAATCCCGATTCCCGCCGGCATATCGTCAATGCCTGGAATGTAGGACAACTCCATGAGATGGCCCTGCCGCCCTGCCACATGTTTTTCCAGTTTTATGTGGCGGAAGGCAGGCTTTCCTGTCACATGTACCAGCGAAGTGCCGATATTTTCCTCGGAGTGCCCTTCAACATTGCTTCGTATTCCCTGCTGCTGATGATGGTGGCCCAGGTGACGGGGCTGAAACCCGGTGAATTCGTTCATTCCTTCGGTGATGCCCATATCTACCTCAACCACCTCGACCAGGTGAGGCTCCAGCTCAGCCGCGACCCCTACCCCCTTCCCGTGATGAAGATCAACCCGGAAAGAAAACACATCGACGACTTTGTCTTCGAAGACTTTGAACTCGTTGGTTACCAATCCCATCCGCATATCAAAGGAGAAATATCAGTCTAACCCATCCCTCACCCTCACCCTTCAATTATCAATTATCAATTATCAATTAAACAAGTGCTTTCCATCATCGTCGCCATAGCCAACCACAACGCCATAGGGGTCAACAACACCCTGTTGTGTCACATCCCGGGAGATTTAAAACGTTTCAAAGAGATCACCACCGGGCATACGGTCATCATGGGCAAACGGACCTGGGAGTCCCTGCCCAACAGGCCTTTACTGAACCGCACCAACCTGGTCATCACCGACCAGCCGGGAGAAGTTATCGAAGGCTGTCTCATGGCCTACTCCATCGAAGATGCAGTAAGACAGTGTGATCCGGACCAGGAAGCCTTCGTCATTGGCGGAGGCATGGTCTACCGGCAGTTTCTTCCCATTGCCGACCGTCTGTACATCACCCGGGTCCATAAGGATTTTGAGGCCGATACTTTTTTCCCTGAGATTAAAGCCGATGAGTGGGAAGTGGTTTCAGAGGAACACCATTCCGAACACCTGGAGACGGCAGGGTTTGAGTTTACTAATATGGTTTACCGGAGGAGGTAGTCGTTACTTCATCCTCCAAAACCTCTCTTTCCGGAGGCAGGGAAAAACCCTCAGCGTCTTTGCGTCTCTGCGGTAAAAAGAATAAACTGCCTGAATCAGCAAA
>CAZSDK010000014.1:0-50994 GCA_964605655.1 uncultured Bacteroidales bacterium | reverse complement strand
GGCGCAGGGAAAAAACCTCAGCGTCTTTGCGTCTCTGCGGTAAAAAAAATAAACTGCCTGAATCAGCAAAGTATTTTGATATCTACCAAATTCTTAAGTGATCTCAGTGCCTCAAGTGGTTTTATTTCACCACTTTAGGAACTTAAGGGCATTTAGGAGCTTTCTGCAGGTACAGCAAGATCAGGATCTTTAGGAGTCGATTTTTCACCGCAGTGGCGCAGTGGCGCAGGGAAAAAACCTCAGCGTCTTTGCGTCTCTGCGGTAAAAAAAATAAACTGCCTGAATCAGCAAAGTATTTTGATATCTACCAAATTCTTAAGTGATCTCAGTGCCTCAAGTGGTTTTATTTCACCACTTTAGAAAATTAAGGGTACTGAGGAGCTTTCTGCAGGTACAGCAAGATTAGGATCCTTAGGAGTCGATTTTTCACCGCGGAGGCGCAGAGGCGCAAAGGATGTTTGATAAGGCAAGAAGGCAAGAGGGCAAGAGGGCAAGAGGGCGTGAATGCCAGAATGGGGTGGACATCCCGCATCCCGTATCCCGCATCCCGCATCAGGTCTTTTGCTTCTTCTTTTTGGCAGCAGGAAACAGGACGTTGTTGAGGATTAAACGGTAGCCGGCGCTGTTGGGATGCAGGCTCAGGTCGGTGGGGGGATCGCCAACGAAGTGGTTGTAGTCTTCCGGATCGTGACCCCCGTAGAAGGTGAAGGTCCCTTTCCCGTATTCACCGTGGAGGTATTTCACCTCTCCCAGTGATTTGGTCTCACCCATCACCAGCACGTTGGGTTTCACATATTTGGCGTTGAAAGCTGTGGTCTGTCCCATGAATCCCTTGATCACCCTCTCGTGGTCCTGGGTAAGCATGGTGGGTACAGGATCCCATTTTGCGGAGAAATCGAAAAGGGTGAAAAAGTCGTTGTTTTTCGACACCTTTCTGGCGGTAGGCACCACATCAATGTTGGAGACCTCGTATTCATAAGGGTTGGTCGACAGTTTGAAGTTCTCGAAGGCGAAACAACGGGAGTAATCCAGCTTGCTCTGTGCGTTGGGATCGGCAGGGTCCCCGTCGAACATAGCGTCGCAGATATCGACCCCCTCAGCAGCCAGAGCAATGTCGTAACTATCCGGGGCTGAACACATGGCGAACATATAGCCGCCGCCCAAAACAAAGTCCCTGATTTTTTTTGTGACAGCCAGCTTGAGTTGCGACACTTTACCGTATCCTGTCTTGGCAGCGATCTCTTCCGAAAGCCGCACATCCTCCTGGTACCAGGTGGCGTTGCGGTAACTGGCCCAGAACTTACCGTACTGTCCGGTAAAATCCTCGTGATGAAGATGCAGCCAGTCGTACATCGGAAGAACACCCTGGAGGACCTCTTCATCATAGACCTTTTCGTAAGGGATCTCTGCATATGTCAGCACCAGGGTCACGGCATCATCCCAGGGAAGGCGGTTCATGGGCGTATAAACGGCTATCTTGGGTGCTTTTGTAAGCTCCATGACATCCATGTTGGAGGAGGGGTCTGAAATTTCCTGAAGGATGGCTGTTGACTGTGCATCGGCGATGACCTGGTAGCTCACTCCCCTGATCACACATTCGTTTTCTATCTCTTTGGCATATTTGCACATGAAGCTGCCTCCCCGGTAGTTCAGCAGCCAGCTGATCTCCACGCCGTTCTTGAGTATCCAGTAGGCGATGCCATAAGCTTTGAGGTGGTCTTTCTGTGCCTGGTCCATGGGCACCAGGAAGTAGGCCGGGCGGGCGGCCTGAGCCATCAGGAAAAATACTATTACTGCAATAAAAATCCGCTTCATCATAACAACAGAATGATATTCAGATAGAACAACAAAGGTAGGCGGAAAAAGTTTCCCACTGACATAACTGAGTGCTGCATCAAATATTGTACCTGGCTTACCGAATGTCAGAATCCCGGATCCTGCAGGGAATCAGGCATCTCATCCATACGTGAAGGGAAGGTCCTGACCTGGTTCCCGTTCTCGAAGTGGGTGTTGGGGGTCATCATGTCATCACCATAATCGATGTCCAGGTCAACAAACTTCGAATATTTGGAGATGAACCTCAGGCGGATGTCATCGAGAGGGCCGTTCCTGTGTTTGGCCACGATGATGTCGGCCATTCCGGCGGTAGGGTCGCCGTTCTCGAATTCGTCCATCTTATAATATTCCGGACGGTAAATAAAGAGCACCAGGTCGGCATCCTGTTCAATGGCGCCGGATTCACGCAGATCGGAGAGCACGGGCCTTTTCGATCCGGTCCTGGTCTCTACGGCACGGTTGAGCTGTGAGAGCGCTATGACCGGGATGTCAAGTTCTTTGGCCAGGCTCTTAAGAGAACGGGAGATAGAGCTGATCTCCTGTTCCCTGTTGCCTTTCACCTCCCCTGTCGACATCAGCTGGATATAGTCGATGATGACCAGTTCGATCTTATGTTGTGCTTTGAGCCGGCGGCATTTGGCACGCAGCTCGAACAGGGAGAGGCCGGCGCTGTCGTCGATAAAGATGGGCGCCTCCACCAGGTCTTTGATCTTGGTGTTGAGCTGTTGCCATTCATGTTCTTCCAGGTTCCCTTTCTTGAGTTTTTCCGATGAAAGGAGGGTTTCGCTGGCGATGAGACGGGTGACCAGCTGCAGGGAAGACATTTCCAATGAAAACATGGCTACCGGGATTTTGAAGTCCACGGCAATGTTCCGGGCCATGGAGAGGACAAAGGCTGTCTTGCCCATACCCGGGCGGGCAGCCACGACGACGAGGTCAGACCTTTGCCAGCCTGCCGTCAGGCGGTCCAGTCCGGAGAACCCTGAAGGCACCCCCCTGAGCCCGGTGGCATGGTCTTTCGCTACTTCAATCTCACGTATGGCTTCCCCGATGAGGTCTTCCATACCCACATAGTCTCTCCGGAAGTTCCTGTCACCCAGGGTAAAGAGGTTGCTCTCCGCCTTATCGAGCAGGTCGAGCACGTCCATGGAATCTTCATAGGCGTCGCGGCTGATCTCCGAGGAGATGCGGATCAGCTCCCTCTGTATGTATTTCTGGTGAAGGATTCGGCTGTGGTACTCGATGTTGGCTGCCGAGGCCACCCTTGAGGTAAGCTGGGAGATATAGTAGGCCCCGCCGACGATCTCGAGGGTGCCATTCCTTTTCAGGTCGTTTGTAACCGTAAGGATATCAACAGGTTCCAGCTTGGCAAACAAGCGTTGTATGGCGGAAAAGATGATCTGGTGGGCGTCTTTGTAAAAGATCTCCGGTTTCAGGATATCGATGACTGCCGTGAGGGCATTTTGTTCCAGCATCAGGGCACCCAGCACCGCCTCCTCGATATCCACTGCCTGGGGAGGGAGTTTTGACTGTTCTGCGAAAGGGCCGGCAAGAGGTTCCATCACCCTTAAGCCTCTTCTTTTCTGGGTAAACTGGGGTTTGTTCTGAGTTTCGTCCATACCTCAAATGAACAATAAATTTCCCCATCCGGATGGAAAAAGACGAAATTTAGTTATTAACAGGAAGGGGCATCCTGGACTATAAAAAACTGATTTTCTGAGTCCTATATTCTACCTGGTTGAAAGTGAACCGTCTATTAAACGGGAACTCATCAAAGCTTCGCTGCCTTCACTTCGATTATAAATTCTTTATCAGGGACTGAGGGGTATGTGACCACGGAAGTTGGGTGTGTCTCGCGGGTAAAGACCGCACACATGGTATTGGAAACATGAAACACGTGTTGGTGCGCTGAGGCGGGCAGTCCGTCCAGGATGGCTGCCATGACGGAGTAACGGACCTCCTCCGTGCTGAAACCGTAGTCGTGCCAGACGATCACTGAATGCTCATCCTTCAGGAGCGGAAACACTTTGGCGGTATCGTTCTTCACTCCCTCGTAGGTATGGTCACCATCGATGAAGATCAGGTCGAACTTCTTGTTAAGCGATTGAAAATCAAAATGAAAAGAATTCACGTACCGGATATCAATGAAATCCAGGTCTTTGGTAAAGAACCCGTGGAGGCTGGTGTACTCCTTCGACATCCCCATGGACAGCATCTCCTCCTCGGAAAGAGTCAGGGCGGTACAGTCGCGGGTGACGGCAGCCACATTCACCAGGCTCTCCCCTCTCCACATGCCGATCTCGAGGTAGGCACAGGAAGGATATCGTGAGGCCAGGCCTTTCAGCAGCGCAATATCGGTGATCATGGAGGTACCGGTCAGGAAACTGTAGGGGTCGACGGTCTGGTGAAACCCGGGGAACAGGTCGAGCAGGTCGATGGAAGGCAGCTGGGTTCTTTCGTATTTTTTCTCCAGGTATTTTTTTCGTTTCAGCTCTTCGGCCTCTTTGAAGCCTGCAATGATAAACGCCTTGGGTTGTCGCAGCGCAGTGAGTATCAGTTGTATTTTCTTCATATCAAAATGATTACAGGTCAAGCCTGGCCTGTATGGCTTTGACCCGGTGTTCCAGGTTGCTCAGCGCCTTGATCACCGTGGGGTTCTCCACGTTGGGTTCCGGCAGTTCGGAGCTGATATAATGCACGAACATCCACACTTCTTTTATCTCAGAAACCTGAATATCAAACGGTTCATAAGCAGGGTTCAGGGAATGCAGTATGAGTTTCCGTTCCTGGGCCAGGCGGTTCTCCACGACTTTAAACACCACACCTTCTTCGAGGGTTACAACAATATAGGCATGACGGTCGCGCAGCAGGTTCCAGTTCTGGATATACTCCCCGATGACCCAGGACCCGTCGGGAATGGGCAGCATGGAGTCGCCGCTGATCTGGAAGGCCCGGTATTTTCTTTCCCGGTGAAGGAAGGGAAGCTGGAAGGTGGGCAACACCCTGATAAAGTCGGGGTCGGCGAAGCCGCTGGCGTAGCCTGCCTTGGCCTTCTCCCCCACCAGCTCAATGTTTTCCCGGTTTTGGGCGTCGATGGTGGTGGCCAGCACCCGGAGCTGGGAGCCGCTTACATAGATGTCATTCCCTTTTTCCAGCTGAGAGATCTGGCTTTCGGGCAGGGCTGACAGGTCCATCTTGAGCAAGGTATCGACCGATACTTTAAAATACCGGGAGAAGTCCAGCAGGGTCTTCAGGTCGGGTTGGGCGATCTCATTCTCATAGCCCGAGAGGGTCGGCCGTTTCAGACCGAGGGTGAAGGCCACCTCATCCTGGGTGCGGCCCCTGCGTTTGCGCAGTAATTTGATATTGGCTCCGAAATACATAGATAATTATTTCAAATTAATGGGTCAAATTGAACAGAGGATCGCTGATCATCCATTCTTCAAAAGGTATCACTTCAATGGTTTTACTTCCGCTTTGAATGAATTGTCGCTGATCAAGAGTAATGATCAGTCCGCGGGATACAGAAAACTTATCCATGGTGGCGAACAATGCCTTACTTTCTCTCTCCAGCACACCAGAATCCTCTGATAAGCCCTGATTTAAGGTGAGACAAGCCTGAACAGGCAAAACCCCATCCTCTCCGGAAATGAGAAAATCACACTCAAATGCGTTGTGGTAGAAAGTCACTTCTTCCGTCCTCCTGTAGATCTCCAGAAAAATCATATTCTCGAACAATCTGCCCTTGTTCAGTTTCAATTTGTGCAAACTCGCATAGCCGGTATCTGCCAGATAAAACTTACGTCCGTATTGTTCCTGTTCTTTTACTGAATCGGATGACCTCTTTACCGGAAACACAAACAATGCTTCTTCAAGGTAGTCAAGATATTCATAGATAACATCCTTCCCTGTTTTTATGTTCCTTGATTTCAGATAGTTATAAATAGAATTTACAGAAATCAGATTCCCGTAGTTTTCAAGACAAAAATTGATCAGGAACTTCAACAGGAAACTGTTTCTCGCATGGTATCTTTCCGCAATATCCTGGTAAACAATAGTTTTCAAATAATCCTTCAATATCAGTTCTTTCCTTAGTGTCTGCAATGAAAGCACTTCCGGAAACCCTCCGTTGAAAAGGTACTGTTCTGTAAGATGCCTGAGTCTGGCTTGCGTAGGTGGATCATAGAGGTCCTGTCTGGAATAGGATATCTGGTGCCAGGAAAGAAACTCAAGATATGAAAACGGAAGCAACAGCAAAGGAAACGATCTGCCCCGCAACTCGGTGGCAATTTCACGACTCAGAAGCTTTGAGTTGGAGCCAGTGATAAATACCCGGAATTTTTGATCGATCAGTTTTCTGACCCATTTGCTCCAACCTTCCAGATTTTGTATTTCATCCAGAAATAAAACAGGAACCTGTTCAGGGAACAGTTCCCTGTAAGCATTCAGGATCAGGTCAAGGTCCTCTGACTTCAGATCAATCAACTGATTGTCCTCAAAATTGATATAAACAATATTATTAATGGTATATTGATTTTGTTCCATCAACCTTTTCATCAACAGGAACAATACACTGGTCTTCCCTGCCCTCCGGGGTCCATAAATGGTTATGGCTCTGGATGATGACAGTTCCAGGGGAATATTCAGGTTCCTCTCTGCCAACCTGATTTCAGGGAGATACTTCTGAAACTCAATAATAATCGATTTTAATCTCTCTTTCATGTTTTTTCACTATATGTAGTGCAAATATAAGACATTTTTTTCACTACATGTAGTGATATTTAGTATTTTTTATTGTCTTTAAGAAAACTGTCAAAAAAATGATTATATTGTAATCAGAATTTTGATTAAATTTCCATCAAAGATACCATTATCATCAGGGTCATGTCAAGAAAAAGATATAAAAAATGGCAAAAAACTTTGGGACTGCGGTGTGAGAGGAGGTGTGTTATTCATGGAAAGTGCTGATCGTCATATTGTTCACTTCGACCTGGACACCTTTTTCGTATCGGTGGAACGCTTAATGAACAGCAAGCTGAAGGGCCTGCCGGTCATTATCGGGGGGACTTCCGACCGTGGGGTGGTGGCTTCCTGCAGTTATGAAGCGCGGAGATACGGGGTACGTTCGGCCATGCCGATGAAGCTGGCCCGGACCTTATGCGGGGATGCGGTGATTGTGAGGGGGGACATGGACCTGTACAGCAGGTATTCGAAGATGGTGACCGATATCATTGCGGAGCAGGCGCCTTTGTATGAGAAGGCATCTATTGACGAGCATTACCTGGACCTGACGGGGATGGACCGTTTTTTCGGTTGTCTGAAATGGACGCAGGAGTTGAGGCAGCGTATCATCAGCAACACCGGGCTTCCGATCTCTTTCGGTCTTTCGCTGAACAAGACTGTTTCGAAGATTGCCACGGGAGAGGCCAAGCCCAACGGGGAGAAGGAGGTATCGGTAGGGATGGTCAGGCCTTTCCTGGCGCCTTTGTCGATACGCAAGATCCCCATGATCGGGGAGAAGACCTACCAGGTGCTTCGTTCCATGGGTATAGCCACCATCCATACCCTGAGCCAGGTCCCTCCCGAGATGATGGAAAGGGCCATGGGAAAGAACGGCCTGGTGATATGGCGTAAGGCCAACGGTATCGACCCTGCCCCGGTCATCCCCTATTCAGAGCGCCAGTCGATCAGCTCGGAGACCACCTTCGAGCAGGACACCATCGACATGGAGTATTTGCGGCGGGTCCTTGCCGGGATGGTGGAGAAGCTGGGGTTTCAGCTCCGCAAGAAAGAGATGCTCACCTCCTGTGTGACGGTAAAGATCCGATACGCCAACTTCGACACCCATACCATTCAGAAGCAGCTCCCCTACACTGCTTTTGACCATGTGTTGCTGGAAGAGGTCAAGGACCTGTTCCGCAGGCTTTACCAGCGAAGGATGCTGATACGGCTCATCGGTGTGAAATTCAGCGGATTGGTACATGGCGTACAACAGCTCGGGCTTTTTGAAGATTCCCCTGAGCTGATACGCCTGTACCTGGCGCTGGACCATATCAGAAAACGTTACGGGGCTGACGCGGTACACCGGGCGGTGGTCACCGTCCGGCAAAAGAAAACAGAAGACGACCTTTAAGCTTACATCATGTACCTCAACTGCCATTCGTATTACAGCCTGAGATACGGGACGATGCCGGTAGAACGGCTGGTGGAAGAGATGGCCGCCGGGGGCGTCTCCTGGCTGGCATTGACCGACATCAACAACACCATGGGGGTGATGGATTTCATCAGGGAATGCCGTGAAAGGAAGATCGTTCCGGCAGCCGGTGCCGACATCCGCAACGGGAACACCTCCCTGTACACCCTGATTGCCAGGAACAACGAAGGGTTCAGGGAGATCAACGAGTTCATCACCCGTCACAACCTCAGCGAGACCGAATACCCCCCCGAAGCTCCTGTCTTTCACCATGTCTATGTAGTCTATCCCCTGGGAAGCAAAGCCCTTAACCGCCTGCTGGAGAACGAGTTTACGGGGGTACGGCCTGACGAGGCGTCCAGGCTGCTCTCCCTTCGCTGGCAGAAGCATCCTTCCAAACTGATCGTCAGACAGCCCGTCAGCTTCCTTCATCCGGATGATTTTGACCTCCACCGCAACCTCAGGGCTATCGACAACAACACCCTCATCACCATGCTCACCCCTCAGCAGATGGCCTCTCCCAACGACCACCTGCTTCCCCGGGAACGGATCAGGGAGGCCTTCTCCCAGTACCCGGTGATCTTGTCCAATACGGAGAGGCTGATGGGCGATTGCCATATCCACCTAGACTTCAGCACGGTAAAAAACAAAAAGACCTTCACCGGGACCCGTTATGACGATAAGGAGCTGCTGCAGAAGCTGGCCATGGACGGCCTGGAATACCGGTACGGGAAGAACCATAAAAAAGCGGCCCTCCGGGCCGGTCACGAGCTGGAGATCATCGACCGGCTCAGCTTCTCCTCCTATTTTCTCATCACCTGGGATATCATACGGTATTCGATGAGCCGCGGGTTCTACCATGTAGGCAGGGGCAGCGGCGCCAACAGCATCATCGCCTACTGCCTGAGGATCACGGATGTGGATCCCATTGAGCTCGACCTGTATTTCGAGCGCTTCATCAACCCCCGACGTACCAGTCCGCCCGACTTCGACATCGACTATTCCTGGAAAGAGCGGGACCAGGTCCAGGACTACATCTTCAAGAGGTACGGTCACCAGCATACCGCCCTGCTGGGGGCCACCTCCACCTTCAAGGGGAAGTCCATCATCAGGGAGCTGGGCAAGGTCCATGGCCTGCCCAAACAGGAGATCGACGACCTGCTGCGGCACCCCGACAAGCCGACCAACCAGAACAGCGTGGCAGCCCTGGTCAAGAATATAGGGATGAAGATGCAGGATTTCCCCAACCTGCGCAGCATCCATGCCGGCGGGGTGCTCATCTCCGAAGAGCCCATCACCGCCTACACGGCCCTGGACCTGCCCCCGAAAGGGTTCCCGACCACGCAGTGGGACATGTACGTGGCCGAAGAGATCGGCTTTGAGAAGCTGGATATCCTCAGCCAGAGAGGGATCGGACATATCAGGGAATGTGCCGAGCTGGTCAGGGAAAACCGGGGCATCAGTATCGACGTCCACCAGGTTGCCCGATTCAAACAGGACCCACAGGTGAAAGACCAGCTGAAACGCGCGGAGACCAACGGGTGCTTCTACATCGAGAGTCCGGCCATGCGGGGGCTGCTGACGAAGCTCCAATGCGACAACTACCTCACCCTGGTGGCTGCCAGCTCCATCATCAGGCCGGGCGTGGCCAAGTCGGGGATGATGCGGGAATACATCCACCGTTTCCATCATCCCGGGAAGTTCCGTTACCTCCACCCGGTGATGGAAGAACAGCTGAAAGAGACCTTCGGGGTGATGGTGTACCAGGAAGATGTGCTGAAGGTCTGTCATCATTTTGCCGGCCTCGACCTGGCCGATGCCGATGTGCTTCGCCGGGCCATGAGCGGAAAACACCGGTCGAGAAGAGAGCTCGACCGCATCATAGAGAAGTTCTTTACCAACTGTAAATCATTTGGTTATCCCGATGAGCTGACCAGGGAAGTATGGCGTCAGATCGAGTCATTTGCCGGCTACTCCTTCTCCAAAGCCCATTCCGCCTCTTATGCCGTCGAGAGTTTTCAGAGCCTCTGGCTGAAAGCACATTATCCGCTGGAATTTATGGTGGCCGTGATCAACAACTTCGGCGGGTTTTACCCGGGCTGGGTGTATTTCAACGAGGCCAGGCGCTGCGGAGGACAGATCCTGCTCCCTTGTGTGAACCACAGCAGGTACCTGACTTCCATACGGGGCAAAGACGTGTATATCGGGTTCATCCACATGGCCAACCTGGAAGAGACCCTGGCCCGGGAGATCGAAAAGGAAAGGACGGCCAACGGACCGTACGCCGGCATGGGCGACTTTGTGGAAAGGCTTTCTCCCGGAAGGGAACAGATGCTGCTGCTGATCAAAGCCGGTTGTTTCCGTTTTACCGGCAAACCCAAGACGGAGCTGATGTGGAAATATTATATGGTGAATACAGCCCCCCCCCAACCCCCCCCATCCGGGGGGGGAGCCCGCCAGCTGGCCCTCGTCAAAGACCCGCAAAAAACCTTTACCCTTCCTGTCCTGGAATATGACCCTCTGGAAGATGCCTATGACGAAATGGAACTGATAGGGTTCCCGGTAACCATGACCTATTTCGATATGCTCGTCACCCCTTTCAGGGGAGAGATCAAAGCCCGGGAGATGATGCAACACCTGGGAAAGACCGTCCGGATGACCGGCACCCTGGTCACCATTAAATATGTCAGGACCGTAAAAAAAGACTGGATGCACTTCGCCGCCTTCCTCGACGACGAAGGTGAGTTCTTCGATACCGTGCATTTCTCCGACTCTCTCAAACACTACCCTTTCCGCGGACTGGGCGTGTACCTGATCCAGGGAGTGGTCGTGGAGGAATTCGGATTCCCAAGCATCCAGGTGGTAAAAATGGCCAAACTCCCGTTCCGAAGCGACCCCAGGAGAGCCGGGTAAGGGGGTGGTCAGGAGAAGAGACCGGACTGCTCTTCCACCGGCTGCAGGAGGTCCGGTGTGTTGTTGCGTACATTGTTGACCTTATCGGAGACCCGGTAGGCTTTCATCCGGGCCGGGTCATAAGGGTTCAGGAACTCCAGGGCTTCACCGGCCGGCACCCGGGGGTCGAGCCAGTGTTTCTCCAGATCCGGATCCAGGATCACCGGCATACGGTCGTGGATGCCTGACAGCAGGGCATTGGGTGAGGTGGTGATGATGGTGAAAGTGTTCAGGACCTTCCCTTCCGCATCCTTCCAGGCTTCCCACAGGCCGGCAAAAGCAAAAAGAGACTCATCACGGAGACAAATCCTGTAAGGCATCTTCAGGGTACCTTCTTTCTTCCATTCATAAAATCCGTCAGCAGGCACCAGGCAACGCCTGCTCTTCAGGGCATTCCTGAAGGAGGGCTTCTCTGCCAGGGTTTCCGACTTGGCATTGATCATCTTGCTTCCCATGGATGGATCTTTCGCCCAGAAAGGCACCAGCCCCCACCTGAAGAAGCTCAGCTTACCGGGCTCCTCACCCGTGATCACCGGCAGCTGCATCATGGGCGCAGCGTTGAAGATCTGCCGGTACCATTCGGCCTCCACCTCCACGTGAAACCGGACCTGTACCTCATCGACGACCTTTGAAATCTGAAATCTGCCGCACATAAATATGGTTGTTTGGATGAAATATTCTCGTTCGGACCTTGAAACGGCCTAATAATTAGAAACTGTTTTGATTTGTAAAAAGCAAAGGTTAGTGCGTAACTGTACTTATAACTATATGATAATCAGCCAGATGGCCCGATAATGATTTGTAACTTTATGATTATCAATCAAATAATTCATAAAGAGATGCGGACTTATCCAACCAATTTAACCAAAAATCAGTGGAAAGTTATCAAAAATATTTTGAACGATAATCGGAAACGCAAACAGGACTTAAGAGAAATTTTCAATGCAATCTTATGGTTGTTGCTTGAAATTGTATGGAATTATCCCCGAAGGGGAATAATTTGAATAACTACGGGTGGAACCCGTGGAAATGAGAGTCCCTCCTCCCCTCTCAGCCCGGAAAGGGCTGAACTCCTGCTGCTATGGAAAATATCTTTCATCGATCTGTATCCCAGCATCCTCTATTAGTTTTTTTATTCCTCCTCAAAAATCGGAGTCGAAGCATTTTCAGCCGTATGAGACAGCCTCCTAAATTATGCAGATTTCGTGTTCGCAGGCCTTTTCAGGAAAAGAATATATCCCTTACTTTGCAATCTAAATCCATAGCCATGATTTACAGAGAATTTGTCCGACTCTCGTCGCTTATAACCTTAGCTGCCATCACTCAGATGGCACCAGCCCAGGTGAAGAATGCTGATCGTCAAATCATTGCGACCCTGGAACAGGGAGAAGCTCTCGTACCCGGGAAAGCCTGTTTTGAACTGTCACCCGCCACCAACTCCACTAATTTTATCACTCAAAAAGATGAAAAATTCTATGTGTATGACCAGGGAAAGCGTTCCGGACCTTACGAACAGAACAGCCCGGAGCTGATCAAAGAATGTTCGGTGGGTCAGGAACCTCCCTGCTCGAAGTTTGAAACACGTGAATGTTTCAAAGAAGAACCCTTTAACAAGTTTGTTAGTTATGCTGACGGAGGACAGGTGATCACCCTTAAAGGAAAAAAATACGGACCTTATTTTAGCATCATGCAGCTTGCCGTCACCTGCGATGAAAGCCAGTTTATGGCTATGGTCATGGTGACTGAAACCCAGATCCAGGCGGTACATTCCAACGGCGCTTATATAAGGCTTAAAGGAACGCCCTACTGGGTCCTGATCTCCCCTGACGGTTCCCAGGGGCTGGCAGCTTGCAATCCCGACATGGACCCGGAAACTTTTGATCCAAACAACTTCAATCCCGAAGTGGTGACCCGGTATGAGGTGGTGGACCTGCAGCAAAAAGTCTATGGTCCTTATAACATGGAGAAGCAACCTTTTGAGAACTTCTGGTTTTCAAAGACCGGTGGAGCACATTGGTTCCTGAAGCAGGACGACCAGATCTTCTGCGACGGCAAGGTCATCAGGAAGGTAGATCCCCGGGTGAACATCTGTGACCTGTGGTTCAGCGAAGACGGAAAGAGACTGGCTGTCGCTGACTATGGGCTGGATGGCTTTGCCGAATCGGACGATACCTGGAGAATGATACAACCTATGCAGATCATCACGTACAAAGAAAACGACAAGACCTGGATCAAATGGATCACCCTGGAAAACGACAGGGAGTTGGTGGTTTACAGGAAGGTGTTGTGAGGAAACGGGATGGCGGGATGCGGGATACGGGATACGGGATGCGGGATGCGGGATGGAGCAGTTTGCAGTTGGCAGTCTGCCACTTCTGACCCCTGAATTCTCGGTTCGTAATTTAACATTCTTATCTCGGAATTTTTCTTTTTTTCACCGCATAGATGGGGAGACGCGGAGATGGTGAGGTAGTTGACAATAGTATATCGTTAATAATCAACAATATACATTATCAATTATCAACTTCTACCTTGTTGAGGGTATCTACCTGTTGCAATGAGTCAGCCAGTTGAATATTCCCCCTCCCCGCTTTTATTTGTATTTTGCTTGACAATATGTTATTAAATTGATTATTTTTGAATATTGAGAAAGAAGTGGTGGCCATATAACCAATAAAGCTAATTAGAAGGCAAGGTGATATGGTAAAACATGATTATCATGGGCAGCTATACTACTGCTATTTTAGGAGTTAAGAGATTAGCAATTTGTTGTAAACTAATCTTATTCGCTACTTGTTTCTCTTTACAAGCCCAGGTCCAGACGATTTCGCTGAAACCAGGTCCTCTTGCTGGTAAAGATGCAGATATTCGCACGGATCAGCAGAATCTTCCCAATCCTAACAGTCCGGATTTCATCGCGAATGCTTGGACTGCAAGTGGTAATTCATTTGTTCAACGATCATTGATATGGTTTGACCTGAGCTGCTTACCGACAGGAGCAACAATAGTAAGCGCCTACCTGAATTTGTACTCTAATCCGACTACCGGTCATGCACAGCATCATTCCAGTCTGACCGGTTCAAATACGAGTTTGTTAAAAAAAGTCACCCAGCCATGGGATGAAGCTTTTGTATGTTGGAACAATCAACCAACAACATCAACAGTGAATCAGGTGAATCTGCCACAGTCCACGGCACAAATGCAGAATTATCTAAATATAAACGTTACAGCATTAATCACTGACCAATGGACAAACCCGTTGGGTAATTTTGGCTTTATGTTTCAGCTTGTTACTGAATCAACGTTTCGATGCATGAGTTTTTCTTCCAGTGATAATGCAGATTCTCTACTTTGGCCTGAGCTAATTATCAACTTTGAGTGTATTGAGTCAATACCTTTTTTTGAGTCAGCCGATACAATTTGCGTTGGATCATCTTTAACATTTAACAACAATTCACTAAACGCAACCCATTACTACTGGTCATTTGGAGATGGCTCAAATTCAACTGTCACCAATCCATCCCATACATATTATTCGCCTGGAATACATATCGTAACTCTCTCTGCTGCAACCGAATGCGATACTACTACCATCACTGACTCCGTAGTCGTACTCCCTTATGCTCAACCGGAATTGGGCCCTGATACCATACTTTGTCCAGGTCAATCCATTACAATAAGTCCTGGGAATTCATTTGACGCCTATCAGTGGAGTACGAACGGGACTTCTCCATCTATTCTGGTAGATACCACTGGTCTGTTTTGGGTAGAGGTATTCGATTCATCGACCTGTTCCAATAAAGATTCTATATATATAACTGTTCTTCATGAACCTGAGATAAGTCTTGGTAATGATACCATTGTATGTATCGGACTGACTGTTCAGCTCAATCCTGGGTTTGGATTTAATTCTTTTCTTTGGAGTACCGGAGATCAAAGTCCTTCGATAAGTGTCAGCCAGACAGGTGAATATAGCGTTACAGTAACGTACAACGGTTACTGTTATGGAAGGGATACCATATTTGTTGATTTCCAGCCTGGTGATATGATTAGCATTGGTCCAGATAGCACTACATGTTATGGTGCGACCATTAACCTTACACCAGGATTGGGTTATGCTATGTACGTCTGGAATACCGGGGCCATAAGTCCGGTAATTACTGTGAGTCAGTCAGGTACATATATGGTTTCAGTTACAAGAATTGATGGTTGTTACGATGCTGATACCGTTGATCTGACTTTTATACAGAAATATCTTGGATTTCTTGGTAATGATACGACCTTTTGTGGTAATAACGGAATAGTCCTGGATGCGGGTGCAGGATTTACCGATTACCTATGGCAGAATGGAAGCATAAGCCAGTTTTTACAGGCATTCAACTCTGGATTGTATAGCGTTGTCTTACATGATACTCAGGGATGTATTGGTACGGATAGTATTGTATTACAGATCAATAATGAGTACCTTGTTCCTGTTGCAGTTGAGATTTGTGATGGAGATTCAGTACTGGCTGGAGGAGGCTTCCAATTTCAATCAGGTCAATATTATGATAGCCTTTCCTCCATAAATGGATGTGATAGTGTCATTTTAACAGATGTTGTGGTTAATCCCGTTTTTCTGATGGAGCATTATAATGAATTATGCATGGGAGATTCCATCTATGCAGGAGGGGAGTTCCAGAATACAACAGGCATATATACAGATAGTCTAAATACTATTTCTGGGTGCGATAGTGTCATTGAAACGCATCTTACCGTATATTCATTACCAGTAATATATTTACCTTCTGATAGTTCTGCATGTGCAGACACCAGCATCTACCTCGATCCAGGATCGGGAAATTATACCTACCTATGGAACACGAATGATACAACCCAAGTACTTCAAGTAGAACAAAGTGGTATTTATTCTGTTGTTGTGACCGATACAAATGGGTGTACCAACACAGATACTTGCGAGTATGTTGCAGTACCATTACCCCATATAACCATTTTTCCAGGGAATACTTCAATTTGTGTAGATTCGAGTCTTTTCGTTGCTTGCCATGGTGCCAATCAATACGTGTGGTCTCCTTTTTTAGGGATGCAGTTTATCAATGACAGCATGGCGTTTTTCTGGCCTGAGGAAGGATTGAATATAATTTATGTGGTTGGAACGGATGATTTTGGATGCGTATCAGATACACAAATACTCATAAATGCTGTCCCGCCCCCTATTTCCCTATTGGAAGAAACCGTCAGCTTGTGTGATGGCTTACCTGCCCTCCTTGATCCAGGCCATGCTTGTGATAGTTGTACATATAATTGGTTCAATGGATCAACTGAACAGACCTTTCAAGCCTCTGAATCAGGTCTTTACTGGGTGATCCTTTCAAATGGTGGATGCCGTATCAGAGATACTATTGAGGTTAAAGATTGTTTTGAAATTTTTATTCCCAATGTTTTTACACCGAATGGTGATGGTGCCAATGAATCTTTCAGACCAGATGCAATGACGATCATGTACTTTACCATGTTCATCTATAACAGGTGGGGTGACTTGATAATCAAGACGAATGACAGTGAATTAGGATGGGATGGAACTTGTAATGGTTCAGACTGCCCTGATGGTGTGTATTATTATGTGATCTCCTATAGCAAAGATGGTTCGCCTCAGAATATTGGAGAAGTCAAAGGATCTGTTACTTTATTAAGATAAATAGAATTTTGGTTAATTATTTAATAAATCATTAAACATCAACGAAATATGAAATGTTTTGGAATTTTGGTTCTCAGCTTACTATTATGTTTGACTGGGAGTGCTCAAATTACCCTTGTGCTTCAACCGGGCCCTACGGATGGAATAGATTCTGACATTAGAGATGACCAGCCCTCTACACCTAACGGGAATAGCCCTGATTTTGCTGCAAATGCTTGGTCATCAGGCGGCAGTTTTATCGAACGTTCATTAATAAGATTTGATCTTAGTTCCATACCAAGCGGAAGTACGATAATAAGTGCTACGCTCAGCTTATATGCAAATCCAACCTCAGGGCACACACAACATCATTCTTCACTATCAGGACCGAATACCTGCCTTCTGAAACGAGTTATTACAGACTGGTCGGAGAGTCTTGTCACTTGGAGCAACCAACCATCAACAACTAGCCAGAATCTTGTTGTTATTCCTCAATCTACTTCCTCATTACAGGATTATCCAAACATTGATGTTACTGCCTTAATAACTGACATGCTGGAAAATCCGGATAGCAGTTTTGGAATGATGCTTCAGTTACAAACAGAGGTTAACTACCGAAGCATGATTTTTGCTTCTAGTGATAATGCAAACGGAGCAATACGGCCTAAACTAGAAGTCGTTTATGGTAACTGTACTCCACCAGTGTCCGGTTTTAGTTACAACGCGAACAATCTGAATGTAAGTTTTACCAATCTCTCGACTGGAGCGGTTTCCTGGCTCTGGGATTTTGGCGATGGTTTTACTTCAATATTGCAAAACCCTGTACATATCTACCAAAGCCAGGGCACCTATTCTGTATGCCTTTCTGCAATTTCGGACAGTTGTGGCACAAATGTGGTTTGTGATACTATTGAGATTTGTTCAAACCCTATCCCTGAGTTTGACTATACGAATAACAATTTAACAGTTCAGTTTAATAATCTAACATTGAATTACTTAAACTGTATGTGGGACCTCGGTGACGGCACCTTTACCAGTTTGGTTAATCCTCAACACACCTATGTAACCAACGGAATTTATAAGGTTTGCCTTATAACAACCAATAATTGTGGTTCAGATTCCACTTGTCATTTTGTTGATCTGCTTGGTACAGGAATTCACAAATATTCTCATTTAGATTGGTCTGTTTTTCCATCACCTACTTATGGCATCATTTACATTGTATCACCAGTTGATGACAAATGCAGGATCAACATATATTCAACTCAGGGCGAACTTATTATAAGTACAATTTCATGCTTATCCTCAAAATCACTTGTTGAGATTGATATCTCCTCATTGACTTCTGGTCTCTACCTGTTAGATATACAGGGTAAGGATTTCCTTTTTCATGACATGGTTGTGAAACTAAAGTGATTACTTTTGTCCTTTTAACCACTGTAGCATGAAGAAAATCATCTATCTTTTTAAGAATCTCTTCTTTTCTCTTAGGATTGGTAATATACTGGGAGTTTTTGCATCACCTTTTATTTTTATTGGCTATATGCTTCAAGTTTCCCGGTTTATCTCAAAACATAAAAATAAAGGAATCATCAATGATACCTTTACCTTTAAGCGTGATTTTCAACGCAGATACAAATTATTTGGGAAGGTCTCTGAAGTGTATGCCCTTGACAAATCTGCGATAAACTATCTGGAATTTGGTGTTGCCACTGGGACAACACTCAAATGGTGGTTGAAGAATAACCATAACCCCAATTCTCTTTTTTATGGGTTTGATACTTTTGAAGGTCTTCCCGAGAATTGGGGTATCTACAAAGCCGGTGATATGAATTTTAATATTCCGGATATAACCGATTCAAGGTCCCAACTCATAAAGGGTTTGTTTCAAGAGACGCTTAATAATTTTTTACGGTCACATGATATTCAGAAATCTGTGACAGTTGTCCATTTAGATGCTGATTTGTTCTCTGCCACTCTTTTCGTGTTGGGTACCATAGATTCTTATCTCAAACCTGGTGATTTAATCTTTTTCGATGAGTTCAATGTGCCTAACCATGAGTTTTTGGCCTTCAAATGCTATTCATCATCGTTTTATCGAAAACTTGAGTTTGTCGGGGCAGTCAATAACTGTTACCAGGTTGCCTTTCGAGTGATATAAGCATTGGGGTTATAGCTGACCTGAGAGGTTTTCATTATTTCAAGGAAAAGAAAACCTAGGGGAAAACAATGGAAAGAGCCAGACACGAGGTGGACAGAGACAGATAATCTATGTTACATATTTAGAACAAACACCTTACAGTTTTCCAATCTCCTCGGAGATCACCCCTGCTGCAAAGTTGAGTTCTTCTTTGCTGATCACCAGGGGTGGGGCAATACGCAGCGCGGTGGGTCGAAACAGGAACCAGTCGGTGATCACGCCCTTGCTGAGGCTTCCTTCTATCACCTGTTTTACAGCAGCCTCTGACGGTAGCTCAACAGCCATCAGCAAGCCGCAGGATCTCACTTCTTTCACGCCGTTCAGCCTTGAAAAAGCATCTCTGAGGAGCTGTTCTTTTCCGGGAATCTCCCCGGGTATCTTCTTTTCCAGCAGTTGTTTCAGTCCTGCCACCGCCGCGGCACAACTTACCGGGTGTCCTCCGAACGTGGTGATATGGCCCAGGGGGGGATGGTCTGCCAGGGAGCCCATGATCTCGCGGGAGGCGATGAACGCACCCAGGGGCATGCCGGCACCCAGGGCTTTAGCCAGGATGAGGATATCGGGCTTCACCCCGAATCTCTGAAAGGCAAACAATGCCCCTGTTCGTCCCATGCCGGTCTGGACCTCATCAAAGACCAGCAGGGTCCCGGTTTCATGGCAACGTGCCCTCAAAGCCTCCAGAAATCCGGGTTCCGGAACCACCACCCCGGCTTCTCCCTGCACCGGTTCTATGAATATCGCCGCAGTTTCACGGGTGATCTCCCTGAGTTGTTCCCGGGCATTAAAATCGAGAAGGGTAATACCCGGAATCAAAGGCCTGAATCTTCTTTTCCAGTTTTCATTGCCTATCAGGCTGAGTGCTCCCTGGGTATGCCCGTGATAGGCGTTCCTGAAACTGACCAACCCACTCCTTCCGGAATACCGTTTTGTCAGCTTCATGGCCCCTTCCACCGCCTCGCTCCCGGAGTTTGTAAAATAAACATTATCAAGATCTTCCGGCAGCACTGAGGCTAGCATGCCGGCCAGACGTACCTGTGGGGCCTGGATATATTCCCCGTAAACCATCAGGTGCATGTGCCTGCTTACCTGGTCCTTCACCGCCTGCATGACTTCCGCGTTACAGTGCCCCAGGCTGGAGACAGAGATCCCCGAGATCAGGTCGAGGTATCTTTTTCCGTCAGGTCCGAACAGGTAAACGCCTTTGGCATGCTCCACCTCCAGCCCGGCCGGGTAACGGGAGGTCTGGGCAAGATGCGCATAAAACAGCGAACGGTCGGTTTCCACGACAGAGATGGTTTTAAGTTTCCAGTTTATAGTAAGATATCGGCATCCCCTTTTCCCTGCCGGAGCACATAAGGCTCATCGGCGGTACAGTCGATGATGGTGGAGGCAATATTGCCGCCATAACCTCCATCAATCACAATATCAACGAGCTTGCCGTATTTCTCATAGATGAGTTCCGGATCGGTGGTGTACTCGATGAGGCTGTCCTCATCGTGGATAGAGGTGGTGATAATGGGGTTCCCCAGCTCCTGGACGATCATCCTGGGGATGTTATTGTCGGGGATCCTGATCCCCACCGTCTTCTTATTGCTTTGCAACAGGTTGGGAACATTGTTGTTGGCATTGAGAATGAAGGTATAAGGGCCGGGGAAGGCCTTCTTCATCAGTTTGAAAACTGGGTTGGGAATAGGCTTTGTAAAGTCGGCCAGGTGACTCAGGTCGTAGACCACGAAAGAGAACTGTGCTTTTTCTTTCCTGATGCCTTTGATCTGGGCCACTCTTTCAATAGCCCTGGGTTTGGTAATATCACAGCCCAGGCCATATACCGTATCGGAAGGATAAATAATGACCCCGCCTTTTCTCAGGGTCTCCACCACGGTAAGGATATGCCGTTGTGAAGGATTGTCAGGATATATTTTGAGAAGCATAAAAAAAGGGTAAGCTACTTATATCGCACCGCTCAACCACCTACCCTTGCTTCCTTCCGGACCTGGGGGGGTTCAGCAGGAGCTGGTCGTATAAGACTTACCCATGGCAAAGGTACGAACTTCCCCGCTGATAATCAATTTCGTTCTTAGATTTTTTATTTCGCCCCCGGGATTGTACTTTTGTTGTAACAAACCGGTCCCTTATAAACCAAAATCATTTTATCATGGATCCACAAAAACCTTCCTTATTGAAACATGCCCTTATTTATGGTCTGATCCTCGGGGGCGCAATCATCCTGTATTCCCTGCTGTTGTACAGCCTTGGCCTGATGCAGAACATGGTCCTGGGTTACATTACTTTTGCCATTATGATCGGGGTCCTGGTCTGGATTGAGATTGACTACCGCAATAAAAAGCTGGGCGGATTAATGACTCTGGGACAGGGATTTATGATAGGATTTCTCGCCGTGATCCTTGCCAGCATCCTGTATGCGATCTATTACTATGTCTTCGTGAAGTACATCGATCCGAATATCATCGAACAGATCATCGCCAAATCGGAAGAAAAGATCATGGAGAGCCAGCCCAACATCAGCGATGCCGACCTTGATAAAATGATGGGCTATATGGAGAAGTTCATGAAACCTTCCATCATGGTGTTTTTCGGATTCCTCTGGAACCTTTTTATTGGCACTGCCGCTTCCCTCATCATCGCTGCTGCTGTGAAGAAAGTTGAGTTCAAACCTCTTTAATTCATTTAAGTCACTCAATTTATGGATATTACCATTATTGTACCTCTGCTCGACGAGAAGGAATCCCTTCCGGAACTGGCTGCCTGGATTCAAAGAGTGATGCTGGAAAACGGGTACACTTATGAGGTGATATTCGTGGATGACGGCAGTCAGGACGGCTCCTGGGAGGTGATCCGTGATTTGCAGCAACAGAATCCTAGCTTCAAGGGGATACGTTTCAGGCGGAATTATGGCAAATCAGCCGCCCTCAACCGGGGATTCGAGATGGCCTCCGGCAAGGTAGTCATCACTATGGATGCGGACCTCCAGGATAGTCCTGACGAGATCCCTGATCTGTACAGGATGATCACGCAGGAGGGGTATCACCTGGTCTCCGGCTGGAAAAAAAAGAGGTACGATCCGCTTTCCAAGACCATCCCTACCCGTCTTTACAACTGGGCCACTCGAAAAGCTTCCGGCATCAGGCTTCACGACTTTAACTGCGGGCTGAAAGCCTACCGGCTCGAAGTGGTCAAGGCCATCGAAGTCCACGGGGAGATGCACCGGTATATCCCAGTTATCGCCAAATGGGCCGGATTTAAAAATATTGGCGAGAAGGTGGTGGCACACCGCAAACGCCAGTATGGCACGACCAAGTTCGGGCTGGAGCGGTTCATCAACGGTTTTCTTGATCTGCTCTCCATCAGTTTCGTCAGCAAATTCGGCAGAAAACCCATGCACCTTTTCGGCACTTGGGGTTCTCTGCTGTTTTTCGTGGGGTTTATCATCGCCACCTACCTGGCCGTCGCCAAATTTCTTTTCGAGGAGTACAAGATGACCGAACGGCCCTTATTCTATTTCGGTCTGCTCTGCATGGTGCTGGGCACCCAGTTCTTCCTGGCCGGATTTCTGGCAGAGATGATCTCCAAAAACGCTCCTGACAGGAACCATTACCTGATTGAAGAAAAGACAGGGTTCAACGATAAAATATGAGCGATAAGCCGACCATGGTCCTGGTAGGATCGGCCTGGCCACTGAGAGGAGGCCTGGCCAACTTCAACGAAAGACTCGTCAGAGCCTTCCAGGAAAAGGGGTACCAGTGTCTCCTGTTTACCTTCAGCCTTCAGTACCCCGGATTCCTTTTTCCGGGCAAGTCACAATATTCCACCGAACCTGCTCCCAAAGACCTGGAGATCAAGGTCTGCGTTAACTCTATCAATCCCATCAACTGGATCAGGACCGGATTGCGGATCAAAAAGATGAAACCCGACCTGGTGGTCATGAAATTCTGGATCCCCTTTATGGCCCCCTGCCTGGGAACCATTGCCCGTATTGCCCGTTGGAACAGGCATACCAAGGTCATCAGCATACTCGATAATATCATCCCTCACGAAAAGAGACCCGGCGACAGGATTCTGGCCACCTACTGGGTAAAGAGTGTCGACGGGTTCATCAGCATGTCGAGGTCCGTCATGCAGGAACTGGAGCTTTTTGACCGGAAAAAACCCAGGACCTTCAGTCCCCACCCCATTTACGACAATTTCGGTAAGGCAGTGGACAAGGCGGAGGCCAGGGCTTTGCTTGGACTGGAGACCGGCGAAAGGTACCTTCTCTTTTTCGGGTTTATCAGGGATTATAAAGGCCTGGACCTGTTGTTGAAGGCCATGGCAGACCCCGGGATCAGGGAAAGGAAGATCCGCCTGATCGTGGCCGGGGAATTTTATACGGATGCCGGACCTTATCATCAGCTCATCAGGGAACACCATCTGGATGACAGGGTCCTGATGCACACCGATTTTATTCCTGACTCGAAAGTATACCAGTATTTTTGTGCCGCCGACCTGGTGGTACAGCCTTACAAATCGGCCACTCAAAGCGGAGTGACACAGATCGCCTATCATTTCGACAAGCCGATGATCATCACCGATGTGGGAGGTCTGGCTGAGTTTGTTCCTGACGGAGAGACGGGGTTTGTGGTCGAACCCGAACCTGGTGCCATCGCCCGGGGCATCATCAGATTTTATGAAGAAGACCGTGAAGAAGCGATGGTGGAAAAGGTAAAGAGAGAGAAAATAAAATACTCCTGGGAGCACATGGTGAACCGCATTGAGGAATTGACACATACCCAAAAATGAAGCTGCATGATCATAAGAAGTAAAGCGCCTCTGCGTCTGGGCCTTGCCGGCGGAGGAACCGATGTGGCCCCTTTTTCCGACCTTTACGGCGGAGCCATCCTGAATGCCACCATCAGCATGTACGCTTATGCCAGTCTCGAAGTTATTGAGGGCAATAACATCATCCTGGAGGCTATCGATAAAAAGGAGACCCTCACCCTTCCTGTGGGCAGTGAACTTCCCATCGACGGTCAGCTCGACCTTCACAAAGGCGTTTATAACAGGATCATCAGGCAGTTCGGGCTTCAGCCCTTCTCCTTCCGGCTGATCACCTATGTGGATGCGCCCCCGGGATCAGGTCTGGGGACCTCCTCCACGCTGGTGGTGGCCATACTGGGCGCTTTTGCGGAGTACTTCAAACTGCCGCTCGGGGAATACGACCTGGCCCATCTCGCCTTCGAGGTGGAAAGACTGGACCTTGCCATGGCAGGTGGTAAACAGGACCAATATGCGGCTACTTTCGGAGGAGTGAATTTTATGGAATTTCTTCCCGAAGATAAAGTGATCGTCAACCCACTGAGAATCAAGAAAGAATACCTCCACGAGCTGGCCCATAACCTGATCCTTTACAACACAGGGACCAGCCGCTTGTCATCCAGGATCATCGAGGCCCAGGTAAAAAATGTGCTGTCAGGGAACGAAAAATCGCTGGAGGCCATGGGCAAGCTCAAAGAACAGGCTTACCTGATGAAAGAAGCCCTGCTGAAAGGCCGGCTGGACCATATTGGTGAGATCCTTGATTTTGGATGGAAATATAAAAAACAGATGGCTGAGGGGATCACCAACCCGGTCATCGACGAACTTTACGAGACAGCTGTGAAACAGGGAGCCATCGGTGGTAAGGTATCCGGAGCCGGGGGAGGCGGATTCCTCTTCTTCTACTGCCCTGCCAACACCCGGAATAAAGTGATTCATGCTTTGGAGCCTTTTGGAGGTGCTATAAAAAGATATGAGTTTGTACAACAGGGACTTACCACCTGGAGAACCTGAACTCCCAGCCACGGGTTATTTCTTTATCTTTGTACCTGAACTTCTTATTAACCGCAATCATTGAGAATGAAAGCTCTCATCCTTCAAAGAATACAAGAATCCATCCAGACCAAACAAAGCCTGTTACAGGACCCTGACCTGCCGGGAACCATCCGTAAGGTGGCTCAACACTGTGTTGAAGCCTTCAGGGCCGACCGCAAAGTTCTTTTTGCCGGCAACGGCGGCAGTGCGGCAGACGCGCAACATCTGGCCGCCGAATTCTCCGGAAGGTTCTATTATGACAGGCCCCCTTTGTTCTCCGAAGCCCTGCATGTGAATACCTCTTATCTGACCGCAGTAGCCAACGACTATTCATTCGAAGAAGTGTATGCCAGGATGGTGAAAGCCAAAGGCAGGACCGGAGACCTACTTTTTGCCATCTCCACCTCGGGGAACTCTCCCAATATCCTGAAAGCCATTGCGGCTGCCAAAGAACAGGGGATGACCGTGGTGGGCATGACCGGTGCCAGCGGCGGGAAAATGAAGGATGCCTGCGACTTCCTGATCAACGTTCCTTCCTCTGACACACCCCGGATCCAGGAATGCCATATCCTTATTGGCCATATCATCTGCGAAATTGTTGAGTCCCAACTGTTTCCCAAACCCTGATCCCAAGTACATGGAAGCTGTCATTCTCGCCGGAGGTCTGGGTACACGGCTGCGTCCGGTAGTCCATGACCTGCCCAAGTGCATGGTGCCCATAGCTCATCGTCCCTTCCTGAGCCTGATCCTCGATCAGCTGGAGACTGCCGGTTTCAGCCATGTGGTCCTTTCAGTGGGTCATCTGCGGGAGAAAATCGTGGAGCATTTTGGAGATTCATATAATAATCTGAAAATCAGCTATGCCGTCGAAGAAAGCCCTCTGGGCACGGGAGGGGGCATCCGGCTGGCCATGAAGCAGCTGAAAGGAGATCTTGCCTTTATCCTGAACGGTGACACCCTCTTCATGGCAGACCTGAAAGAAATGTACCGGCAGTATTTATCGGGAAAATTCAAGGCATTGCTGGCGTTAAGGAAGATGAACGACACCTGCAGGTATGGTTCCGTGAACTTTAACACAGATCTCAGGATCACGCAATTCCTTGAGAAACAGGAATCCCTGGGAGCTGGTTATATCAACGGAGGCATCTATCTTATCGACAAATTCTATTACCTGGACCATACGCCGGACGGGGCTTTTTCCATTGAGAAGGAGTTCTTCCCATCGGCTGTGACAGATGGGGTCCTGGGGGCCTTCCCGTCAGACTCCTATTTTATTGACATCGGTATTCCTGAAGATTATGAAAGGGCGCAACAGGAGCTTGTTTAAAAGGACCATAGGCCGGGACTGGACCCTGTTCCTCGACCGCGACGGCGTGATCAACCGCAGGCTGGAGGGAGATTACATCAAGACCTGGGATGAATTCGAATTTCTTCCCAGCGTGCCCGATGCCTTAGCCATATTTACCTCGCTGTTTAACCGTATTGTGGTCGTTACCAATCAACAGGGAATTGGGAAAGGGCTCATGACAGAGGAGACGCTTCAGGGCATCCACCAAAAGATGTCGGAGGCCATCCGTCAGAGCGGGGGCAGGATAGACCATATCTTCCATTGCCCGGACCTGCAGTATAGCGGGAGCATGTACCGCAAACCAAACATCGGCATGGCCCTTACCGCCAGGAAGCTGTTCCCTGACATCCGGTTTTCCCGTTCGGTGATGGCCGGTGACTCCCTGTCCGACATGCAGTTTGGAAAAAATGCCGGAATGATGACCGTATTGGTCGCAAGGAAAGATGCCCTGTGCAGACAACATCCTGACCTCATCGATTTGTCATTCAATGACTTGTATTCGTTCAGCCAGTATCTCCTTACACTCAATCCCTCATCATGACCCCTGCCCTGATCTTCCTTTGTTTCATTGCCTATACCCTAGTTTTGTTCCTGGTGACCTGGATCACCGCGAGAAAGGCAACCAACGCGACCTTTTTCATCGGGAACAAGGCATCGCCCTGGTACGTGGTGGCTTATGGAATGATTGGTGCTTCCCTTTCGGGGGTTACCTTCATGTCGGTACCCGGCTGGGTCGGGACCACCCAGTGGACCTACCTGATGGTGATCCTGGGTTATTTTGTGGGATATATCCTCATCGCCACCATCCTGCTGCCTCTGTATTACAGGCTCAACCTGACTTCCATCTATTCCTACCTGGACCAGAGATTCGGTTTCTGGTCGTACAAGACCGGTTCGTTTTTCTTCATATTGTCGCGCACCATCGGAGCATCCTTTCGTATGTTTCTGGTTGTGAACGTGTTGCAGATTTTCATTTTTGATGCATGGGGTGTACCTTTTTGGGGCTCTGTTCTGATCTTTATTCTCCTCATCCTGTTATACACCTTTAAAGGAGGGATCAGGACCATTGTATGGACCGACACCCTGCAAACCACCTTCATGATTGCCGCGGTGGTCATTACGACCCTGATGATTGGCAGTGAGTTGCATCTTTCGGTCCGTCAGATGTTAGACCAGGTCCTGTCGGGCGGATACACCCGGGTGGTCTCCTATGACTGGCAGAGCAAGCAGTTTTTCCTGAAACAGTTTTTAAGCGGCATTTTCATTTGTGTGACCATGACCGGGCTGGACCAGGAGATGATGCAGAAGAACCTGAGTTGCAGGACCCTGAAGGAATCGCAGAGGAACATGTTCAGTTTCAGTTTTATTATCGTATTTGTTAACCTGATGTTTCTTTTCCTGGGTGCCGTCCTCTTCCTGTATGCCCAAGCCAAGGGAATGACCCTGCCTGCCCGTTCCGACGATTTGTTCCCGGTCATTTCCATCCAGTACCTGGGTCCTGTGGCGAGCCTGGTATTCATGATCGGGCTGATCTCTGCGGCCTACCCCAGTGCCGACGGGGCCCTTACCGCCCTCACCACCGCTTTCTCCATCGATTTTCTGCGTATGGACAAGAGGACCGACCTTCCTGAGCAAAAAAAGATCAGGACCCGCTACACCGTACACGCCACCTTTGCCGTCATACTCCTGCTCCTGATCATCCTTTTCAGGGCCATCAACGACAGGGCCGTCATCGACAAACTGTTCACCATCGCCGGATACACCTATGGCCCGCTGCTGGGTTTATACAGTTTCGGACTTTTCACCAGGTTCAGGGTGCGTGACCGTTGGGTGCCCCTGGTGGCTGTTTTATCGCCTGTAGCATGTTTTCTTCTGAGTGAATTTTCTGCCCAACTCCTCTTTGGGTATAAGTTTGGCTTTGAACTTCTGATCGTGAACGGCCTGCTGACATTTTTGGGGCTGTGGATAATCAGGGAAAAAAGGTCGAACGGCCTATTGCCGACCAGGTAGTTGCGGGGATGTGGGCCTGGGCCGTTTCCAAAGGGGCCACGCATTTCGCCTATTGGTTTCATCCCCTCACTGGTGAGACAGAGGAAAAACATGATTCGTTTATCAATATATTAAGCAAAAGAGAACTCACCGCCCACCAGGAGATCCGTTTTGACCAGTATAAGGAGAAGTATCAAGTAAGAGTATCAAGTAAATTAAACTAGGACATTAGTGCGGTAAAAATCAAAAATAGATTTTTTATACCGCTCATATTCAGTATTATACAAAATAATACCGCACTAATTTAGCCAAGCGTCACAAGTCAGGAAGGTACTTCCTCACTTCGGGATCATCCGGTATCATGTCGATAATCCGGAATTGCTCGTGGATGATAAGCTTTGGCCTTTGCCCAAGTACCGGGAACTGTTGTTTTCCTGATAAGGTTAATTAAAGTCTCCCTGTAAAAACTTCTTAGTAATCTCGGAATCAGGGTTTTGAAACACCTTCTCTACGGATCCCTGCTCTATCACCTCCCCGAGGTACATAAATACCACATGATCAGCGATGCGCATGGCCTGAGGGATCATGTGCGTGACCACCACCACCGTAAAATTCTGTTTCAGCTCCAGGAACATTTGTTCTATGGCCATGCTGGAGATGGGGTCGAGGGCAGAAGTCGGCTCATCGGCCAGAATGATCTCCGGATCGACGGCCAGTCCTCTTGCCAGGCAGAGCCGTTGCTGCTGACCGATGGAGAGTGCTGAGGCCGGATCCCGGAGCCGGTCTTTCACCTCGTCCCAGAGGTGGGCCTGCTTCAGGTAATATTCCACCCTTTTATCCAGGAACTTCTTGTTCTTCCTGCCTGATATACGTAGGCCGAAAGCAACGTTGTTATAGATGTTCATCGGAAGCGGGAAAGGCCGTTGTGAAAGCAATCCCATTTTCTTCCTGATCAGGGTGATGTCTTTCCGGGTGTGAAGAATTTCCTCCTCGTTGATCCATATTTGTCCCGACACTTTCACCTGGATATTGAGGTCAATAAGACGGTTGAGGCATTTTAGCAGGGTCGTCTTTCCGCAGCCGGAAGGGCCCAGGATGACAGTGATCTTATTTTCGGGGATGCCCACATTCACCTTCTTGAGAATGTGCTTCTTCCCTATAAAAAGGTCAAGGTCCTGTATGTCGATCTTATTGGGACTGACGGCTGACACTATATCTTGTTCTTAAAATATTTCCTTCCCAGAAACCTGGATAAAACACTGATCGTTAATATGATGATGGTGAGGATCAGGGCCGAGGCGAAGGCTCTCTCCCTGACTTCTTCCACCGGCGAAGATAGTTGAAAAAAGATGGACAGCGGCAAGGTAGCGGTCGGGTGCATAAGGGAAGTCGGGATATGATCGGTATAGCCGGTGGTAAACAGCACGGAGGCTGCATCTCCGATGGCCCGGCCGAAAGCCAGGAGCACCGCGGTAACCAGTCCTCCGATCGACTGGTGTACAAAGACCCTGTAGGCAGTCTCAGAACGGGTGGCACCCAGGCTGTAGGTCGCTTCCAGCAATCCCCTGGGTACGGTCTTCAATATTTCATCCATGGCCCTGACCATGATGGGGATGATAAAACAGGTGACGGTGATCATCCCGGCCAGCAGGGAAGTCCGTAACCCGAGGAAAACCATGACGCTGAACCCGAAGGCTCCGTATACGATGGAAGGCACGCCCCAGAGAAGGTCTAACAGGAACCGTATCGTGTTGACCCACCTCTTCCTTTTCACCAGGTGAACATTCATGAAAAGAGCCACTGGCATGCTGGCCAGCAGTGCCATGAGGGTGGAGCCGGAAGCCAGGTACAGGGAACCGACGATGGCATTCAGCACTCCTCCTTCCTTCCCAAAATAAAACCCTCCTTTTGGGGTCTGGGAGATCATCTCCCACGACAGTGCCGGGATGCCTTTCACCATGATGCTGATCACGATCAGCAGCAATACCAGTACGATGGTGCTGGTGGACAAAAACATGAGCACCCTGAAAAACTTCTCCTCTATGATCCTGATTCCTCTGTCGGTCATGGCGCTATCGATTAATGATCGTGTTTTTCCAGCCTGACGATGGCAGACCGGGAGATCAGGTTGAAGAAGATCACGATGATGAAAAGGATAAGGGCAGAGAACATCAGCACGGAGTCGTAAAGCGGTATGGACATCATCTCTCCGTAATTGTTTGCAATGAGTGCGGGAAGAGGGTAGCCCGGGTGAAACAGTCCCTTGGGCATTCGTGGAACGTTGCCGACGACCATGAGTACGGCTATGGTCTCTCCGAAAGCCCTGGACAAGCCCAGTCCAAAGGCCGAGATGATGCCGGGGAAGGCTTTTTTCACGATGACGTACTTGATGGTCTGCCATTTGCTTGCCCCCAGCGATAAAGCCGCCTCTGAAAGTTCTTCCGGCACCGTCCTGAACACATCGATCAGGATATTCAGAATAAAGGGGATGATCATCACTGCTAATACAAGCGCTCCGCTGAAGATGCTGAAGCCTGTCACATGTTTGCCAAACAAAGGGGCCAGGTCGCGCCCGACGAAGGGGACGATGATGAGGATGCCCCAGACTCCGAAGATCACGGAAGGGATGCCGGCAAGGATGTCGATGACCGGATGCATGAGCTTGAGTACCCACTTTTTGGCATACTGGGTCAGATGGATGGAGGTGAGCAAACATACAGGTGCCGCTATCAGAAGCGCAAGGATGGTAACCCACAGAGAACTCAGTATAAACGGAAGCAAACCAAATCGCCCGGAAACAGGTCTCCAGTCGGTGGAGAACAAGAGCTCACCCAGGCTGTGATTCTGGAAAAGATAGGTCGATTTCCAGTATAGCCCGAGGAAGAGTACCACAGGCATCAGGATCACCAGCACCATGATGAGGATCATCCAGCCTTGGTGGACCTTGTTCCTGATAACCCTCTTCAATTGAAAAAATCCCATGGCATCCGGTTAGTTTAATTCAGAAAGCTGCTTTTGCAACTGATCGCTGGTCAGAGAGACATACCCACATGTTTCCACAAACTTCTGTCCCTCAGTGAGGACCCACGTAATGAAGGCGCCAAGAGCCGGATCTGAGGGTTTGCCATTAAAAACGAGGTACAGATCCCGGGAGGGTGGCGAGGGATACACTCCGTCTTTAACTGCCTTAAGGAATTCAGGAAGGGTACTATAAAACCTTTCTTCCCTGTCTATCAATCCATTATCATTCAGGTCCAGGGGTAAAATGTCGAGTCCGGGATATTTCTTTTGGGTGGTCAGATCATAAACATAAACCAGGTTGTTGAATCCCAGACCGTACTCATCCGACTTCACGGCATCAGCCATTCCCGGATCACCAAAAACACCGATCCCAAACAAGGACTCCTGGTCCACACCAAGGTATTCAGCCCACTTCTGCGCGGCACCACAGGCATCAGAACGGGTATACACCATCACTTGTTTTTTGGATCCCATACCCAGCATCTCACCCCAGGAATACTCATGATCGGTCAGATATATCTTGCGGAACTCACTGCGGGAAAAACCTTTAACCAAAATCTCCGGAAGATAGGGATTATAGGTGCTGATGGTCGGGACCACCGCATCCCGGGCAATCGTCACGGCAAAGGCGCCCTTCCTCACCTCGGCAGCGTTTAATGACCTGGATACCATCCCGATATCCACCATACCACTCAGAACATCCGTGATGCCTTTCCCTGCCCCTCCTGCCGACACATCGATTCTGACTTTCGGGTGTACTTTCATGTATTCTTCCGACCATCTGACGACCAGAGGATATAAGGCGAATGCCCCTGAGATGCTGATGCTGGCTTCCATCCCTTCAGGCCGGGTCCTGCTCTCCGATTGATCAGCACAAGCATAAAAAAGCAGAACCGCCGGAAGAAAGACAATAATTATTGCAGCGTAAAGAAACCTTGTCATTCAGTTTTTCGTTATCTCCTGATAGGCCGGTCTTTTTATTAATCCCCATATAAATCCTTTCTATTCAGGGAATTTCCAAAAGAACCGTATTTTTGTCTCATAGAATAAAACAAAGATATGTCACTTTCCGGTATCATTTCAAGATTTCTTGCTCCCCTGGTCATCCTGCCCCTGGGCCTGAATGCCCAGATCAGTGTAACCCCGGTATCCGATACTACATATAATTTTAACAAGGGAGGGATGTATTATGTCCTGCCCCGCACCCAGCTACAGATAGGTATTCAGCTGGAAAGGACCGATAAGGCCCCGGGTATATTATCTGAATTTTCCAAAGAATATGTGGGTATTGAAAATCCTGTGACCGAAGCCTCGACTCATTACGAGGTCCTTTCGGTAAGCCTTGTCCCGGTCCGGGAACCTGATCCTGACCAGGTCTATTTTTTGGAGGGACGATGGCATTTCCCGTTTATAAAGAAGAACATGCCCAGTCTCTGCTTCACCACGGAAGGATTCCTCCAGTGGGCAAAGCTGAGAGGAAGGCAAAAGGAAGCCCCGGCTTGCAGTGGTCAGGCCCCTTCACTGAGAAAGGAAAAAATTGCCGGCAGCAGCACTCAGGGGACTGGGCCTTATTATATTAATAACGAGTTGTTCGTTCCTGAACAGGTGATAGAATTTTCCAAAGATTCCATCGCACCACCACCTCCCCCGAAGATCATCAACCGTATTGCCGGTGGGGTGAACCTGGCTACCATTGCCAAGGAGACCCTTGAATCGCTGAAGACCATCAGGGAAAACAGGCAGAAACTCGTGAGCGGTTACCAGGAAGTGGGATACGATCCCCAGACGCTGAAGATCATGTTGCAGGAACTGGATGATATGGAATCAGGGACCCTGGAACTCTTTTCAGGCAGCACGCGTACGACGGAAACCAGACAGATCTTGACCTATCTTCCAGAAAAATCTGGCCCCAACTCGATTATTTTAGGCTATCTGGACCCGCTCAGGGGAATCGTGGCAGGGCCGGGAGAAAACGCCGAGCCTGTCACCCTTCAGTTAACCGCCGACACTCCGATTGCCGATGCACCTTTCCATAAAAATTCCGAAAAGAGGAAGCAAAAAGGGATGGTATATCGCATTCCGGCGACCGTTTCATGTTCAATTATTGTCGGATCAAGATTATTATGGTCGGCTCCCGTGGTCATCAACCAGATGGGGTCGGTATCGCGATTGCCGGTGTCGGTGAGAGAAGTTGATTTTAATCCCTTCACCGGCGGGGTGATCCAGGTGAGATAGTTCCGGAGATCTATGAATTCATGGAGATGAGGAACTCCTCGTTGGTTTGGGTGTACTTCATCTTTTCCTTGAGAAATTCCATGGCCTCGAGAGGAGTCATGTCGGCCAGGTGGTTTCTCAGGATCCAGATACGTTGCAGTGCTTCTTTGTCGATCAGCAGTTCCTCGCGGCGGGTGCTGGACGCCACGATGTCGATGGCAGGCCAGATCCTTTTGTTGGAGAGCTTCCTGTCGAGCTGAAGCTCCATATTACCTGTTCCTTTGAATTCTTCAAAGATCACCTCATCCATCCTGGAGCCTGTATCAATAAGGGCTGTAGCGATGATGGTCAGTGAACCTCCTTTTTCTATCTGACGGGCAGCTCCGAAGAAACGTTTGGGTTTTTGCAGGGCAGAAGATTCAACACCTCCCGAGAGCACTTTTCCCGAGGCCGGTGCCACGGTATTAAAGGCACGGGCAAGACGGGTGATGGAATCAAGCAGGATCACCACATCATGACCACATTCCACGAGTCGTTTGGCTTTTTCCAGGACGATATTGGTGATGCGCACGTGACGTTCGGCCGGTTCATCAAAAGTAGACGCGATGACTTCGGCACGCACGCTTCTTTGCATATCGGTGACCTCTTCAGGGCGCTCATCGATGAGCAACACAATGAGGTACACCTCAGGATGGTTGGCAGCGATGGCATTGGCTACTTCCTTGAGCAGGACGGTCTTACCGGTCTTTGGCTGGGCAACGATCAGAGCTCTTTGTCCCTTGCCGATGGGAGCGAACATATCGATGACCCTCGTGGAAAGGGTGGCTCCGGGGTGACCCGTAATATTGAATTTCTTTTCAGGGAACAAGGGTGTGAGATAATCGAAGTTCACCCTGTCGCGCACTTCCTCAGGCCTGCGGCCGTTGATGGAATCCACCTTCAGGAGCGGGAAATATTTCTCCCCTTCTTTAGGCATACGGATGGTCCCCTTTACATTATCACCGGTTTTAAGTCCAAAAAATTTGATCTGGCTCTGTGAGACATAGACATCGTCGGGGGAGCTGAGGTAGTTATAGTCCGAAGAGCGGAGAAAACCATATCCGTCGGGCATGATCTCAAGGACTCCTTCGGCAGCCACGGCACCGTCGAGTTCGCTGGGAAGTTCTTCTCTTCTCTCCTGGGGCTTGAATTTGTAGTTGTTATCCTTAAAATTCCTGTTCCTGTGATCGTTTCTCTGGTATCCCTGTTCCCTCTCGGCCGGGATCTCCTCGGTAATGACCGTTTCAGGCACAGTGGCCGTAGGTTCCACCACAGGCTGGGGTGGCTGGATGGCCTGATCCTCTGTTAGCACAGTGGCAATATCGGGGCTGATGAGCTCATTTTGAACAGGCACATCGGGGAGAATCTCCAGGGGTTCGTTATCCAGGGCCGGGACCAGTTCCTCAAAGACAGGCTTCTTCGGCTTGTCGAATTGTCTTGGCCTTCCGGAGGGTTTTGATTCCTGCCTGGTCCGTGGACGTTCCTGTTTAGGTTCCTGCCTCATGGGCCTGGAATCTTGTTTGGATTCCTCCCTGACCGGCCTTGAATCTTGTTTGGACTCCTGCCTCACAGGCCTGGATTCCTGTTTGGGTTCCTGCCTTTGTTGCCTGGGTTCTTGCTTCCGCTCCTCCGTATTCTCGGCAGGTGTCTCCTTGACGACGGGTTTCTGAGGTTTTCTGCCTCTTTTGATGATGGATTTTTCTTTTGCCAGAACATCAGCCGTAGGATTCAGGGCCTGGTGGTCCAGTATCCGGTAGACAAGGTCTTGTTTCTGAAGTTTCTCGTATTTTTTTAAGCCCAGACTCTGGCAAAGATCCTTCAATTCCTGAAGGGATTTCTCGTTTAAAGAAAGAATGTCGTACATGAAAAATAGATTAATTACTGATGGCCCTCTATGCTAGCTAGTAAACATTAAAACTCTGGGTTGAACAACAGTGGAAAAGGAAAATTCCCGGGAGAGTGTACCTGATGACGTAAAGGGAATACGGCTACAAAGATAAACAAATTCATCACCCTGATGCAATTTCTTTAAAAAAATCTTCAAGCTCAATGTTAGTTCGTCTTTTGCATTTATGAGGCTTTTCAAGTATGTTTGCAAAAAAAGTGCCATGATCCAGAGAATTCAATCGGTGTACCTTTTCCTGGCATTCGCTGCCTGTTGCCTGGTGTTCTTCTTACCATTCGCAGACTTTACGCTGGATGCAGAAAAGGGATATTATTACTTTACGGTCCTGGGGTTATATACCCCTGGTCCTGATAAAATCCAGGTTTTCAACTGGTTGTTTGCCCTTCCCTTGTGGTTGATGAACAGCCTGACTGCTGTGTTATGCCTTTATATCCTCTTCCAGTATAAGAACCGGATTCAGCAGCTTAAGCTTCTGAGGATCACAGTCTTTATCAATATTTTATTTGTGGGATTGATCTTTTATTATGCCTCTTCACTCATCGAGAAAAAGTTGGGGATGACCTCACACTATAAGACGGGGATCATCATGCCTTTGATCTCCCTGGTCATGGAGGTACTGGCAACCCAGAGCATCAGGAAAGACGAGAGAATGGTCCGTTCGGCCGATCGTCTTCGCTAAATCCATGCCGCAGTACTTCTTGGCAACTCATTAATTTCCAGATTCCTGATTTCCTTTCCTTCGATATCAAACCTAAGAAGGGTGATTTTTTTATGCCATCCTTCCTTGCCGGCAGCTCCCGGATTTAAATGGAGCAGTTGGTGTTTTTTGTCATAAATCACCTTTAAAATGTGAGAATGACCGGAAACAAACAAACCAGGCTTCACCGACCTTATCTGTTCAAGCGCTTTCCTGCTGTAATTCCCTGGATATCCGCCAATGTGCATCATGACCACCTCAAGATCCTCAACCCTGAAACACAATATCTCAGGATGCTCTGACCGGACCTCTGACCCGTCAACATTCCCATAAACTGCCCTGACCTTAGTCAACGAAGCCAGCCGGTCCAACACTCCGATATTCCCGACGTCACCCGCATGCCAGATCTCGGAACAGTCCCTGAAAAAGCCGGAGACCGCCATGGGAAGAGACCCATGGGTATCGGAAAGAAGGCCAATCTTTAACATGGTTCAGATCAACTTCAGGACATCCGCCTTCACCCAGCCCACACTGCCATTGGCGATGACCACCTTGTACCAGTCACCCAGGTCATCGGTAACATTTACCTTAGTCCCCTCATGAATGATGAAGAGATCCACGCTGTTATCGTCTGGTGAGGATTTTACATTCACGGCAGGCTGAAAGATGATGGCCTCCTTTTGGCTCATCTTCTTCTGTTGGGATTGATGGGCAAAAGTCATGGAAAGCCCGAAGGTGCCTAAAAGGACCAATGCCAGCCAAAAAGAAGTTTTCCGTAGCAGCCTGGGTTTGGTCAGCAGATACAAGGTAAGGAATACGAAAAAAAGGAAACAAAGAAGGATGCTCACCATAGCCCATCCATCCGCAGAAAACTGACTCCGTGCTTCCTTCCACCAGCGGTAGAAGAAAAGCTCAGGCACGGACTCAATCTTGTCAACGATCTTGGAGTTGGCAAGGCGGAGATTAAACTGGATATCATCATCACCCGGACTGAGTTTCCTGGCTTTCTCATAGTTCAGGATGGCTGCAGCCCATTGATTCTGTTTGTAATAAGCATTACCCAGGTTGTAATATAAGCTTGCTGACTCCATGCCTCCGGCCAGTACCTTCTCATACCCCTGCACTGCCCTCTCATAGTTCTTTGCTTTATAATCCTTGTTGGCCTGTTCGAAAATCGACTCCAGGGTATTGCCAATGACTCCGTTCATTGACAGGATAAAACAAGAAAGGATGACGAACCTGATCGCTTTCATACCCGTTTATTTAATTTCTTTCTCGGTGGTGGTGATCACTTTCATTGCTTGCTGATACAGATGGTCCATTTTCTCCTCCTTAACGCCCGGGGCAAAACGGGCAAATTCACAGGATTCAATGGTTGAGAGGTATTCATCGGTAAGCTCAGGACCAATACCCTGTGATTCAAGGCTCTCCCTGGCTTTCTCTGCCGAGAGGGAAGCCACGGGTATATCCAGTTTGTCGGCCAGGTACCCCCATAAAGCCTGGGATATCTCAACATAAAACACTTCTTCTTCGCCCTTCTTCAGGTGAACTCCTGCCTTTTTCAGCCGTCTTCCCGCCACCTTCGTCGCCCTCTTGTTTTTCATGAGGCTTTGGTCGCTCAGGAGTTTAATCCTTCGCCTCCAAATGAGAACCACGATGATAAACAATACCGGGGCCACCAATAGTAACAACCAGAAATTTAAGGTGTTATAAAACCTGAATCCCATGGATGCCAGACGGGTATCCCTGAGGTTGATGAACCGGATATCGGAGCCCAGGTACTTGATATCCTCCTTGTCCATACCGGAATAGGTCATGTTTCTGCCATCCCCTTTCCCAACCCTGATTTCAAAACCTTGTGCTGAAACCGTTTCGTAGGTTTTCTTGGCCAGGTTGAAGAAGCTGAGACTTACCGGTTCAATTTTAAAGGTCCCTTGGTTTCTGGGAATGAGCAGGTACTCAAAGGTGCGGCTGCCTGATACACCTGCTGCTGTTGCCGACAAGCTATTAGTGACTTTTGGGTCATATACCTCAAAATCAGACGGGAATCCCACATTCAGTTTGTCGATCAACTCCAGGTTCCCATTGCCTGAGATGGTGACCTTATAGGTAATGGCATCGTTGGCCTTCAATTCCGTCTTATCGACGGAGGATTTAATGGAGAAGGAACCCACTGCCCCGGTATAATCGTCCGGTTTTCCGGCATCGGGCAGAGGCTTTACTTTGACCGTGACGGGTGTGGAGTAGACCTCCTTTTTCACATTTTGAATGCCACCGCCAAAGAAAGGATCATTAAAGAACTGGTCGAAGAAGGGATCCCCCGTGCGCTGGCGGTTTTGGGTCCTGACTTGTACCACTGCCGTCACCTTCAGGGGTTCTATGGTCAGGGTGCCCGATTTCTGCGGAAAAAGAACGGTCCTTTTCAACTCAGCAACCTGGTAAACGACCCCGTTGACGGTCTCTTTTCTCAGGTTCACCTGCTCCGGCATTTTCACCTCGCTAGCCCAGAAGCCCGAGAATACCGGTGCTTTCACATCCTCAAAACCTACCAGGCTCACCCGGGCATAGATCTTTTGAGTCACCAGGATCTGTTCTCCTTGGTAGACCTCGGGTTTGCTTATTATGGTCTTGATAAACAGGTCATTTGATGAAATATTTGCTCCCCCTGACTGGGCATTCTGCGGCTGGTTTCCCCTGCCAGGTTGCTGGTAGGTGTTGGGTTGCTGCCTGGCCACCGCTCCTTTCTGGACTTTGATCTTAAAAGGTTGTGTTTTGTATGATTTTCCTGCAACAGTGACAGATGCAGAGCCTACTTCATACTCACCCTCCTTATCGGCGTGAAGAACATAGGTATAGCTGTAGGTAACCGTCTGGTTCATAGCTCCATTAATGATCTGTATACTGGAACTAGTGCTCTGATTCGGCCCTGATACTACGGTAAGCCCTTTAAAGCCAGGCCCCCTGAAATCACTTCCCGCTGCATTCACACTAAACTGTACCCGGAACTGATCCCCGACGCTCACGACGGGAGGTGCATTCACATTGAACCTCACCTCCTGGGCCTTTCCGGCTTTGAGCATCAGGAACAATGCCAGCGAAAGCAATACAAAAAAGAGTCTCTTCATATTTTGATGCGTCAGTAACTTCATCCTATTATCTCCACGTCTTCATGTCTCATGGCACCTCTACCAGTCTTTTTCGATTTTCACCCTTTCGGCTTTCACTTCCTTCTTTTTCAGTTTATCGAGCGTATTTTTCTCATTGTTTTTTAGAGCCTCCAGCATACGGTCGGCATCCGATTTGGAAATTTCCTGTTTCTGCTGCTGCTGTTTTTGTTGCTGTTGCTGTTGCTGCTGCTCCTGTTGCTGCTGGTCCTTTTTCTTTTGCTGGTCTTTGTTCTGTTGTTGCTGACCACCGCCTTTGTTCTGCGACTGTTTCAGCTTTGACAGGGCATAAGCCAGATTATACCTGGTATCCTGGTCGTTGGGATTCAGCCTCAGTGCATTCTTGTACGCATCTATGCTTTCCTGCAACTTACCCGATTCCAGGTAAGAATTACCTAAGTTGTGATACACTTTTGCCTGATCGCTCCTGCTCATATCGTGCAGGTTGGCGTCTTTCAAAACTTCAGCAGCCTTTTCCCGGTTCTTCTGCCTGTAGAGACTGGCACCCAGGTTGTACTGGGCTACCCCGTTGCCCGGATTCTCGCGGGTAGCTTTGCGGTAATCGATCTCCGCGGATTTGTAATCACCCTTATCAAAGCTGCGGTTACCACTTTTTATATATTTCTTGTCCTTCTGACCCTGGGCCATCAGCGTACAGATCATCAACAACCCTATGGTCAGCCACCCTGTTTTCATCGTGAAAGCGAATATCTTAAACATTTTTCAAACCTCCGCCTTTTAACCAAAGAGATCTATTTTACTCAACAACTTGTTTTTCCTTTCCTTCAGAAACAAATCAACAGCCAGAATGATGAAGGCGATCAGCAACAATATCTGGAAACGGTCTTCATATTCGGAAAACACGCGTGCATCAATTTGTGACTGCTGCATTTTGTTTATTTCCTTGAATATTTTGTCCAGGCTGCTCTGAGTATTGGAGGCAGTCACAAAAGTCCCCTGCCCTGCAGAGGCGATGTTCTGCAACAACTTCTCATCCAGCCTGGTCACGATGGTGGATCCATCGGCAGCTTTTCTGTAGCCCACGATCACACCATTTCTGATGACCGGTATAGGGGCTCCTTCAGTAGATCCCATCCCTACCGCAAAGACCTTTATCCCTTTGGCGGTTGCTTTCTTTGCGGCTTCCACGGCATCATCCTCGTGGTTTTCTCCATCGGTGATCAGGATGATGGCCTTGCTGTGCTGATTCTCATCAAAGGCATCGACGGCCATGTTGATGGATTCACCGATAGCCGTCCCCTGGGTCGGTACCATGTTGGGGTCGATGGAACTGAGGAAAAGCTTGGCAGCGCTGTAGTCGTTGGTAATAGGGAGCTGGACGTATGATTTTCCGGCGAACACGACGATCCCTATACGGTCGTTCTTCAGCTCATCGATCATCTTGGTGATGGCATTCTTCGCTCTTTCCAGCCGGTTGGGCTTGATGTCGTCCGACATCATACTGTTAGAGACATCAAGACAAATAAACAGGTCAATACCCTTGCGCTCCCCCTTTTCCAGCTTTGATCCTATCTGTGGATCGGCCAGGCCCAGGATAAGAAATGCCAGGCCCAGGAGAAAAAGGATGAATTTCAGATACTGACGGAACCTGGAAACATCCGGGATCAGCGTGCTGATCACTTTCATGTCCCCGAAACGCTCCAACCGCTTCCTTTTCCAATACATCACCAGGAGGAACAAGATAAACAACACTGGAATGACAGCCAGGGCAAATAAATAATATGGATGTGCAAATCGAAACATTTCAGTTAACAGCGTACTTAAGGTAAGGTTTTTAATACAGTGATCCTCAATAATACTTCCAGCAGAAGCAACCCTAAAGCCAGTAAAGCCAGCGGGAAAAACTCCTCATACTTCTTTCTGAACTCAAGGACTTCAATCCTGGACTTTTCCATCGAATCAATTTCCTTGTAGATATCTTCCAGTTTTTTGTTATTGGTGGCTCTGAAATACTTTCCACCGGTCATTTGAGCCACTTCCTTCAGGAGGGTTTCATCAATTTTAACTTCAACATTCTGATATTGAATACCAAAAGGTGTCTTGAACGGATAGGGTGCCATTCCCAGGCTGCCCACTCCTATGGTATAGACCCTGCATTTGTACATCTTGGCGATTTCGGCAGCAGAGAGCGGATCGATGGAACCCATGTTGTTGATCCCGTCGGTGAGAAGAATGATGACCCTGCTGATCGCCTTGCTTTCCTTGAGCCGGGCCACAGCCGTTGCAAGTCCGTCACCAATGGCGGTGCCGTCCTCTATCATTCCCGACTCCAGTTTGGGTATCATATTTTCCAGCACTTCATGATCGGTTGTGAGCGGACATTGAGTAAAGCTTTCCCCACTGAAGACCACCATGCCGATCTTATCGTTGGGGCGTCCTTTGACAAATTCGAGTGCGACATTTTTTGCAGATTCCAGCCTGTTGGGCTTGAAGTCCTCAGCCAGCATGGAACCGGAGATGTCGTTGGCCAGGACAATGTCAATCCCTTCCACGTTTACATCGTGCCTGCTGCTGCTGCTCTGAGGGCGTGCCAGAGCCGTTATGATGCATATAAAAGCCAGCATCCGGAGGATAAAGGGCACATGCCTCAGGTACTGCCTGAAAGTCCTGGGGATTTTCTCAAATCCCTTTATCGACGAAATCGTGACCTCGGCTTGGCCTTTTCTGTTGCGCAACACGTACCACAGGATAAAAAGTGGTATGGACAGCAACAACAAAAAATAATAAGGCTGCGCAAAAGTGATATGTTGCCAATCCCAGATCATGCCTTATCGTTTTGAGGTTCAACTGAGGGTTCGGAATCTGGTGCTGAGGAGAAGACCTGCGACATTGGCCTGGTCAGGTTCACAAATTCCACTGCTCTATTCAGGCTGAGATCATGTTCGGTAGGAAGGGGCATCTCCTTGGCAAACTTCACCAGATCAGCCAGTTGTAAAATTTCTTGTAACATCGTCAGCGCCTGGTAGGATACTCCTTCTTTTTCCAGCGTCTGAAGAATCTCATCCGTGGTCATTTCCATGGCAGTAAAGTAGAATCTGCCACCCAGGTACTCTCTGAGGATGTCGGTAAGGCGGGTATGATATTCTTTGATCCTCCCGCTTTGCCAGACCTTGGCATTCCGTAACTTCTCCAGTTCTTCCATTGCTTTGAGGTGAGCAGGCAGGACCGGTTTGACCATACGGGCGAACACCGGTTCCTTTTTTGTGATTTTCCTGACAATGAACCACACCAGGGCAAGAAGAAGCAGGGCGGCAGCACTGATGAGATACCAGAAGTACTTCTCCCAGAAACTCATGGGGATGCTCATGATGCCTTTAATGTCTTTGATAGCTTTCGTCGTATCGACGGCCACCGTGTTCACTCTTAAGAACAATGCACTGGTGGCCGCCAGCAGATGGCTCGAATCCTCTTTCCCGAGTTCGTAGATGGGAATGGGAGGAATCTGGTGGGTACCGGTATCAAAGCTGGTAATTTTCAATTGCTGCGACAGGTGGAGCATGTTGGCGTCCTTTGAGTCAAGGGTATCCAGTTTTCCCGACTCAACGATCTCCACCATCGAAGCAAGCGAATCAGTAAATACAGGCCACGACAGTTTGAGGTTCCTGGGTGCGCTCACCTCAAGCGTCAGCGCCACCTGCTGACCAATTAAAATGTTGGAGGTATCCAGCCTGGTCCGGGCGGTCACCTGCTGGGCCCAAGCTGCGGTACTCCCTGTCATCCAGAAGCCTGTAAGACAGGTGAAAATCAACAAGCGGTTTATCACATTTTTCCTCACCGGATCACAATTTTTATCCCGTTAAAACCGTCTTTCCCTTTTCTTAAACACCTTCATCAAGGGTTTCACATAGTCTTCTTCCACGCTGATCTCCGTCCAGTCGATACCACCCTTGGTGAAGGTATCCTGTATGGCTGCCTCTCTTTTGTGGTTCATCAGCCTGTAGTGCTCCCTGACTCGTGTGTCCCAGGTGTCGACCCATACCGTTCGCCCGCTTTCTGCATCTTTCCATTTGACCAGGCCCATGGAGGGAAGGCTTTTCTCCCTGGGATCGGAGATCTTCAGGGCCACCAGGTCGTGCTTTCGGGAAGCGATGCGCAAAGCATCCTGGAACCCATCATCCTGAAAATCAGTCAGGATGAAAGCCGTGCAGCGTTTCTTGATGACCTGCGTAAAATACCTCAGGGCACCGCCAATGTTCGTACCCTGGTGCCTGGGATGAAAATCAATCAGTTCACGGATGATCCTCAATATATGTGTAGTGCCCTTTTTAGGGGGAATGAATTTTTCAATGATATCACTGAAGAAGATGACCCCCACCTTATCGTTGTTCTGAATGGCTGAAAAGGCAAGGACCGCAGCCAGCTCGGTGATCATATCCTCTTTAAGCTGCATCTGTGTGCCAAAGGCGTTGGACCCGCTTACATCAATGAGAAGCATCACGGTCAGCTCCCTCTCCTCATCAAAGATTTTAACATAAGGATGGTTGAATCGTGCCGTTACATTCCAGTCGATGGAACGGATATCATCGCCATACTGGTATTCGCGCACCTCGCTGAAAGCCATCCCTTTACCCTTAAAAGCAGAATGATAATGGCCGGAGAAGATCTGGTTCGACAGTCCCCTGGTCTTTATCTCAATCTTTCTTACTTTCTTGAAAAGCTCGGTAGCATCCATATTCAGCTTCGCTTCAATCCCTTCTTACACCTCCTGTCATTGTTCCCGGCTTAGGGAACCTCGACGGTGTTCAGGATCTGGTTGATGATCTCCTCCGTGGTGATGTTCTCTGCTTCAGCCTCATAGGTAAGCCCGATGCGGTGACGTAAAACATCATGACAGACTGCCCTGACATCCTCAGGGATGACATAACCCCTTCTGCGGATGAACGCATAAGCTTTAGCAGCCAGGGCAAGATAAATGGAGGCCCTGGGGGAGGCGCCGTAGGAAATCAGGTGAACGAACTTATCCAGCTTATATTCAGCAGGATACCTTGAGGAGAAGACGATATCCGTGATATAATTTTCGATTTTTTCATCCAGGTACACTTCCCTCACCACATTCCTGGCCCTGAGAATGTCTTCAGGTTTCAGGATGGTGCTGGTCACCGGCTGGACCTCCATAATGTTCTGCCTGAGGATGAGTTTCTCTTCTTCCTTGGTCGGGTAGCCGATCACGATTTTCAGCATGAAACGGTCGACCTGGGCCTCAGGTAAAGGATAGGTACCTTCCTGTTCGATAGGGTTCTGGGTTGCCAGCACCAGGAAAGGTTCCTCCAGCTTAAAAGTCTTGTCGCCGATGGTGACCTGGCGTTCCTGCATGGCTTCAAGAAGGGCGCTCTGCACCTTGGCCGGGGAACGGTTGATCTCATCTGCCAGAATGAAGTTGGCGAATATGGGTCCTTTCCTTACGGAAAACTCCTCGTTTTTCTGACTGTAGATCAACGTCCCTACCAGGTCGGCAGGCAGGAGGTCAGGAGTGAACTGTATGCGGCTGAACCTGGCCTGGATGATATTGGCCAGCGACTTGATGGCAAGGGTCTTTGCCAAACCGGGGACCCCTTCCAGAAGAATGTGCCCGTTGGAAAGTAATCCAATCATCAACCTTTCAATCATGGATTTCTGTCCTACAATCACCTTGTGCATCTCCATAGTGACCATATCGACAAAAGCCGATTCCTGCTGAATCTTCTCGTTAAGTACTTTGATGTCCGTATCTATCATGGCGTTCAAAATTATTGCGTGCAAAGATAACGTCGGACCCCGGCCCAGGTTTTGGGGAGGTTGTTAAAAAATGTTAATCAGGCGGTTAAGATAGGTTAACAAAGCCTCTGCCAGGATTCCTGTTCACAGTTAATTAACAAAGATAATTGAACCCGTTTGATTAAAATCTGTTGTAATTTTAAAGTACTCAAAAGACTTCAATCCATCCCATGTTGCGTCATATTTTACTTGCTGCATTAATGGTGATCTGTATTTTCTCAACGGCCCAGATCCCGAACGCCGGTTTTGAAGACTGGGAGACCATACAGGGATATGAGCTGGCCAAAAACTGGGTGACCCTGGACCTGAGCTTTCCTTTTTCAGGCGTCAATACCTTATCGAAAAGTAATCTTCATTCTGAAGGACTGTATAGCGCACGGTTAATGTCAAGATATTCAGACCTTTATATGATGGTCATCCCGGCCTGGATCTTTTCCGGGACCTATGATTCCACCCTTCAGCAGATTACGGCAGGGATTCCGTTCAACAGTCGTCCTTACCGGCTTAAGGGCGATTTGATCTATGATAAGAAAGGCGGGGATTTTGGACTTATCTCCTGCGATCTGACCCGGTGGGACACGCTTTCAGGACAAAGGGTACTGGTAGCCACTGACGTATTTCCTCTGACCACCTCCACGGCGTTATGGACGGTCTTTGAAATGGAATTGACCTATCTTACCAACGATTTTCCCGACACCTGCACCATATATATTTCTGCCAGCAGTGAATCATCAGCTATCGACAGCACCACCTTATGGGTGGACAACCTGAGGTTTGACGGGGTGGTGGGAACAGGAGAAAGCAGGGACCATGAAGAGACCATACTCTTTCCTAATCCGTCTGCCGGACCCTGTTTCCTCAAATTGCCCCCTGGACAGAAAGGTCCTTTTCATTTAAGTCTTTACACCATGGCAGGCAGTCTGGTTTGGAGCCAGGAGTTGTCAACGATGAGGATGAACCAACTACTTCCCCTTGATTTCCATGATTTAGTCCCCGGCTCCTACCTGTTCACCCTCAGTAATTCCGGGAGTATCTACAGGGGGAAATTGAATCTCGTTCATTAAACCAGAGTCATGAAAGACAGCAAGCAACTTCCATTTTGGGTATCCTCCCTCATTGTCATCCTGGTTTTCACTTTGTCGTTATTTGGTCATTCGTTGGTATCCCGGTGGATAGTCATTGATTTCCCGAATGAATTCTCCAGGATCCTTTATAAGCTACTGTGGTGGATTATTTTTCCCTCGATGGCCGCAGGTCTCCTCTTTGGATTCAGGGAACTTTTTCATGTCCTGGGACTTTCAAAAGGCTTTCTGACCGGTCTTGTGTTCGCTGCCGTCTCTGTCGTGCCGATGATGACAGGCTCCGCGTTTACGGGCCCCTGGGCCGGCTTCGGCTGGGAATCCCTGGGTCGGCCGACTCTTATCGCAGGATTTACCGAGGAATTCCTGTTCCGGGGTTTTTTATTCGGAATCCTTTTCAGCCGGCTGCGTTGGGGTTTCCTTCCGGCATCCCTCGTGGGTGCGGTCGTGTTCGGTGCCGGACATCTGTACCAGGGTAACAGCATGGCCGATTACACAGGCATCTTCATAGCCACCTTCATGGGGGCTATCTGGTTTTGCTGGTTGTTTGCCGAATGGGAGAACAACCTTTGGGTCCCTGTGTTTCTTCATACCTTCATGAATCTCAGCTGGGAACTGTTTGAGGTCAGTCCGAATGCTGGCGGGACCTTACTGTCCAACCTCTTCAGAGCCCTGACCATTGCCCTTTCCATCTTTCTCACCATCAGGCACAAGCACAAAACCAGCTGGAAAGTCAGCCGGAGAAACCTGTTACGGAATCCGGCGAACAATCTCTGACACTATTTGCAGGGAAACAAGATTTTTCTTTCTTTTGGTTCAAATAAATCCTTTGGACCATGAAGAATTTCCTCTTTTTGATGAGCTGCTCTACCGTGATCTTTTCCCATTCCTTTTCTTTTGCACAATACCCTACCATCTGGGCCAAAGGAGGAGGTGAAAAAAATGTGAACTGGAACATTGTTTTAAAAAACCAGAATCCCGATGAACCGGGAAACTATGCCTGTAACGGGCCGTGTTCTCAAAGTGTCGAAGTCTTGAAGGCATCCTCAACACTGGCACCCCAGGGAAATAAAAATTACTCCATCAGAAACCTGAACGATAATGATCCCCGAACGGCCTGGGTAGAAGGAAAACCTGATTATGGCATCGGTGAGTACTTTGAAGTCAGGTCGGTCGATGTGAATTGTATTTATAATGGGTACCAGTCATCGGTCGAATCCTGGAAAAACAACTCCAGGGTAAAGAAATTCAAGGTGTACAAAAATAGTAAGCCTATATGCTTCCTGATGCTGGTCGATGAGATGGGGTATCAGATTTTTACACTTCCGGGCGGCAAAAATTACAATTACGACCAGCCTCCCGTGTTCCGATTCGAGATCATGGATATCTACCCGGGTCTGAAGTGGTCTGATGTGGCCATCTCGCATGTTGACCTGGTCCTCTGCTGTTTCTCCGCTAACACCATAATTTTAACAGATCACCAGGGTGTTTTCGCAAAAGACCTTGAAGCAGGAGACCCTGTCTACACCCTCGACCTGGCCAGCCAGCAACTCAGTGAGACCGAGATCACCCAAACCACGGAGCAGACCCACCATCAGCTCCTCAAAATTACAACGGTCAGCAGGGAGATTACCCTGACGCCATGGCATCCGCTGTACTTCAAAGATCATGGATTCCAGTCCATCGCCACAATGATTCATGTGATTGGGGAGAAGGAGTACGGCAGTCTGGAAGGAAAACTGGAGGTTTTAATATGGAATGAGGACCTGCAAAAAACAGAATACCAGAGCATTAAAAAGATTGAGGAGATCAACGGAACTTTTCAGACCTACCAGATCATGGGACTCAGAGAAGGAACAACCTTTGTTGCAGACGGTTTTGTGACAAGGGTGTATTAGGTCCTGGGCATCCTTATTCCTGTTCGGTCCTCCTGATGATCTCATCCTGGAGGTCTCTTCCCAGGTCGTTGAAATAATCGCTGTATCCGGCCACTCGTACGATGAGGTCGCGGTAACGTTCAGGGTGAAGCTGGGCATCACGCAGGGTGTCGGCGCTGACGACGTTGAACTGTATGTGGTGCCCGTCCATCCTGAAATAGGCACGGATCAGGGCAGTGAGCTTCTCTATGCTTTGCTGCCCTTTAAAAAATTCCGGAGTGAATTTCTGGTTCAGCAAGGTGCCCCCGGTACGTAGGTGGTCCAGTTTCCCCGCTGACTTGAGTACAGCGGTTGGTCCGTGGGTATCAGCCCCCTGTACCGGTGAGATCCCTTCCGATAAAGGCTGGCCCGCACCTCTCCCGTCCGGAGTGGCCTGGGTGACCTGCCCGAAATACACATGACTGGTCGTCGGCAGAAGGTTGATCCTGAAGGCACCGCCCTTCCAGTTGGGAAGGCCGTCCACACCGCTGAAAAACATCTCAAACACCTTCCTGGCCTGGGCATCGGCATACTCATCATCGTTGCCCCATTTGGGAGTCTTATAGACCAGGGCATGCTGTAATTCCTCGAATCCGGCAAAGTCGTTTTTCAAGGCATCCAGGAAATACCTCATGGTCACATGTTTCTCATCAAAAACATGATAACGCAAGGCCGTCAGGCTGTCGGTAAGGCTTCCCAGTCCCACCCCCTGTATATAACTGGTGTTGTACCGGGCCCCGCCGCTGTTGTAGTCCATTCCTTTCTCTATGCAGTCATCGATAAGCAGCGACAGGAAAGGCACCGGCAGATACCTGGCAAAGAGTCCTTCGATGTAGAGGTTTCCTTTGATCTTGATGGAAATAAAGTGGTCCAGCTGTTTTTTATAGGCGGCCAGAAGCTCTTCAAAAGATTGAAATTCAGAAGGATCACCTGTCTTTATCCCTACGAGCTCCCCTGAAGAAGGATCCCTTCCGTTGTTCAGGGTGATCTCCAGTACCTTGGTCAGGTTGAAATAACCGGTAAGGATGTAGCATTCGGTACCAAAAGCCCCGGTCTCCACACATCCGCTCGCCCCTCCCCTTCGGGCATCGGCCAGGTCTTTCCCCTGGCGCAGCAGTTCCTGGATGATGGCATCGGTATTGAAGACCGATGGCTGGCCAAAACCTGTGCGGATGATCTCCAAAGCTCTGTGAATGAAGGCATCCGGGTTGCATTTGCTCACCTGTATCATGGAGCTGGGCTGGAGCAACCTCATTTCCCCGATCACATAAAGTATTAAAAATGTCAGCTCATTCACGGCATCAGAGCCGTCATCTTTTACCCCTCCGAGGTTGATCAGGGCAAAGTCGGTGTAGGTATTGCTTTCTTTGGCGGTGACCCCGACCTTGGGCGGAGCGGGGTGGTTGTTGAACTTGATCCAGAAGGCCTGAAGCAGCTCCCGGGCCTTATCCCTGGTCAGTCTCCCTTCTTTCAGGTCGTTGAGGTAAAAAGGATACAGGTGCTGGTCCAGACGCCCGGGGTTGAAGGAATCCCAGGGATTCGACTCCGTGATCACCGCCAGGTGAACAAACCAATAATATTGCAGGGCCTCGTGGAAGGTACGGGGCGAATACTTTGGCACCCGGCGGCACACCTCTGCCATCTCCAGAAGCTCTGATTTTCGGTCTCCCACACTGTTTTCCGCCTCATTCTCAAGCAGTTCGACATACCTTTCCGCATATCGGACCATAGTCTCAGCCGCGATCTTCATTCCCTGCAGTTCCTCCAGACGAGCCCACAATTCCTCCTGGTCATTGCCCTTCATATCCTCCAGTTGATGCTGAAAATACAGCATGCGCGCAGAAATCTGCTCCAGCAAGTCCGACATCCCCTGCTGATAGATCTTTCCTCCCAGCACGGTATGTCCCGGCATGCGCTGCTCCTGGAACTCGGTGAACATTCCCGACCGGTAGGCGGCTGTCCATTCCGGCTCCATTCCCGCCATCAGCCGCTTCCTCTGGTTGTTTTCTTTCCAGAAAGGGATGATCACTTCCTTATACAGCCGCCTCGTCTCCTCATCGACCTTATAAAACACCTTTTCCCTCTTGTTCAGCGTTTCCAGGTCACCCGCCGAATGAAGGGTCACTTCAGGATAGGTGGGCACCGCCTTGGGAGCAGGTCCTCTCTCTCCAACAATAAGCTCTCCCTCACCCAGGTACAGCTGCTTGTTGTCCATGATAAAGGCAAAAGCCATGGCCCTGGCCACCGGGACCGGGGTATGAGCCGGAATCCGGTTCAGGTAGAATTCAGTCAGCAGCATCGCCCGTTCGGGCGAAATACAGGGGATGGCGTCAAGACTTTTTTGGCGGAGGAGTCGGATGCGGTCGGACAAGATCATTTATGTAGAATTGAGAATTGATAATTGATAATTGATAATTATTTGAATCGTTGCACTTTGGGCTTGGTTAGATGTTAAGGAAGACCGGGTAGCCGAGGTTATTTAGGGCGTGGTACCACAGTTCTTTTTTTTGTTCGGGAAGATCTTCCAATGGGGTATAGGGCAGGTTCAGGCGTTCGTATTTTCTTTTGGCCATCGGGTGATAGGGTAGCAGTTGTATTCCCTTCAGAGAAGGGCCTACTTTACGAAGGACAGCCAGGATTCCCCGTAAGTTGCCTTCATCGTCGTTGATGCCGGGGATCAGCGGGATCCGGATCAGGATCTCTGCTTGCTTTCTGACCAACATTTCCAGGTTTTCCAGTATTTCCCTGTTGGATACGCCGCATAAGGCAGTATGTTTCGTGCTGTCGGTATGTTTCAGATCGAAGAGCCAGAGGTCGGTGAGGGCAGCTGCTTCCTCCACCTGTTCCGATGGGGCATACCCGCAGGTGTCCACTGCCGTGTGGATCCCCTTCTCCCGGCATCTTCTCAGCAACTCACAAAGCGACTCGGTCTGATGCAGGGGTTCCCCACCCGAAAAGGTCACCCCTCCCCCGCTTTCTTCATAGAAAAGACGGTCCTTGAGGATTTCATCTATGACTTCCTCCGGGCTCCAGATCTTTCCCACCATCTCTTCAGACTCAAAGATTTTCTTTCCAAGTACCTCTGTCCGTGACTATTTCGGACCAAATTGCGCCACTCATTTCGGAGTAAATTGCGCCACT
>CAZSDK010000013.1:0-114342 GCA_964605655.1 uncultured Bacteroidales bacterium | reverse complement strand
TGTTCTGCAATCCTGTATCCTGTTGGCATAAACACAAAGATAAATCATTTTATTTTCGGCAAGATGCCGGTATTGATGAAGAGCGTAGCGAGGACGCTACGCTCAACTTATGGTGGCGCAGAGCGTAGCTTGACGCTACGCCCAGCAGGGGAATGCAAGAATGAACTGCCATCCCGCATCCCGCATCCCGTATCCCGCAAAAGCAAAACAATCAAGAACCGTTTCACAAATCTTGGTGCGAACTTTTTCCTTACTTTTGCACCCGTTATTTTGAAACTTACTCGAACCATACTGCCATGAACAAGATTGAAACGCATCCCATCCTCGACATCAAGACCGGTGAAGACTGCAGCTTCCTTTACAACGGAAATATCATCCCGGCTGAACAGGGGTTCACCATTGCCGCCGCCCTGCACCAGGCCGGCTACCCCGTACACAGTCACAGCCTCCGCGACCGCAACCGCAGCCTGGAATGCGGCATCGGCAAATGCGGTGCCTGCGAGATGCTCGTCGACGGCCATGTGAAACGGATCTGTATCACCAAAGTCAACGGGGTCAGGGAAGTGGCGGAAGTCTCCGCCGACCATTCCCCGGAAGTCATTGAATATAAAAGAAAGGAAGCCGTCAAGGTCTACCAGACCGAGGTGGCCATCATCGGTGCCGGGCCGGCCGGACTGGCATGCCGCGAAGAACTCAACAAACACGGCATCCGCAACCTGGTCATCGACAACAACGAACATATCGGCGGACAGTTCCTGATGCAGACGCACCAGTTTTTCTTTTTCGAGAAAGAACAGAAATTCGGCGGGATGAGGGGCTTCGATATCGCCAAAACCCTGGCCGGGGAGAGCCTCGATGGAATATTCCTCGACTCCACCGTCTGGGACATCCTCGAAGGGAAACGCCTCGCAGTGAAGAACATCACAACGGGCGAGATCTATTATGTCGACGCCGAACACCTGGTGGTGGCCACCGGTGCCGTCCCTTTCATGCCCACCTTCGAGAACGACGACCTGCCCGGTGTCTATACCGCTGCGGTGGTCCAGAAAATGATGAACATGGAGTTCACCCTGCTCGGAAAGACCATCCTCACCGTCGGGGCAGGGAATATAGGTTACCTCACCTCCTACCAGCTGATGCAAGCCGGTGCCAGGGTGAAAGCCATCATCGAGGCCCTGCCTCGCGAAGGGGGCTTCCCCGTCCAGGCCAACAGAGTCAGGCGCCTGGGCATCCCTGTCATCACCTCCCATATCCTCCTCAAAGCCATCCCCAACGATGACCATACCGGCATCACCGGTGCCGTGGTGGCCGAATGTGAGAACTTTAAGCCCATACCAGGGACAGAGAAAGTCATCGACGGCATCGATGCCATCAATATCTGCACCGGACTGGTGCCCGACGACCAGTTGCTGATCAAGGGCATGGAGATCTTCGGCCGCAGGGTCTATGGCGCCGGCGATGCCATCCGAATCGGCGAAGGGACCAGCGCCGTAGTGAGGGGCCGGCAGGTGGCCTTTGAGATCCTTGAGGAAATGCAGGAACGTTTCGACTACGATACCTACCTGGAAGTTTCAAAAGAATATATTGATTCTCAACAACATCCCCTGAGAATCCAGGAGGAACCTTTTGTCCCTGATCCCGAAAGGCAGGAAGCCAGGCCTTTTGTCATTATCGACTGCCTCTACGGTTTTGCCTGCAACCCTTGTGCTTTTGCCTGTCCTCAGGGCGCCATCACCAAGTCTTCCACCAGCACCATTCCCCAGATCGACTATGATAAATGCACGGGATGCATGGATTGTGTCTACCAGTGCCCCGGTCTTGCCATTTTTGGTTATGGCCTGAAGAAAGACTGGCTGTTCCTTCCCATAGAATATACTGCTCCCGAAAAGGCGGAGGTGTATATTGTTGATAATAATGGTAATAAACTCGGAGAAGGGATTATTGAACGCATCTTGAAGAAACCCAACAAGACCGACATTGCGAGGGTGAAGTCGCTCGACCTTCATGGTGCCGACCTGATAAAGGCCAGGGGATTTATCCTTAAAGAACGTTACCCGGAGAAGGTGAAGTTCAGCATCTCGGACCATGACATTGCCTCCCAGACCTATGTGTGCCATTGTGATGATGTGACCCTGGAAGAGATCCTCGACACCATAGGTGACCGTAAGTTCATCTCCGTGGATGAGGTGAAGCACACCACCCGACTGGGCATGGGTGCCTGCAGGGGAAAGCGTTGCATCCGAAGGCTGAAGTCGAGGCTGGCCGGGTCGGGCATCTCTATCGTGGGAGAAGCTACGCCGAGGGGTCCTCTCTCCAACCAGCTGTCTATGGGAGAACTATACCCCAGGGAGGTGCCTGAGCAGATCCTGGTTGGCAACAAGGTGGAGGTAAAGAAAGTGAAAGTCGGCGTGGTGGTAGCCGGAGGAGGTATCGCCGGAAGCGCCTTGTTCCGGTATCTCTCGGAAGAAGGTAAGAACCCTGTGCTGCTCAACGCAGGCAGGGGAGCATCCTGGAGAAATATCGCAGGAGGCCGTCCGGCCTTCAGTCTTCCGGAGATTTCCGACCTGGCCCGGCATAATCTGGAGATATTCAAGGAGTTACAAAAGATAAAGGATATCCAGTTCCGTCAGACCCGCTATGTGAACTTTGCGCATGATGACCTGACTTACCGGGCCCTGGAAGCCGCCATGTCATGGTCGGATGCTTATATGGTCTCCCCTGAGCATTTCCGGAAGGAGATCTCTGCTCATTTCAATCCGGATCTGAAGATCTACCAGGCTGCCCAGATCACGCGCGACTGCTGGCAGGCCACGCCCGGCAGGGTGATCGACCTCATCAGGCGTATCGGAATGGACCATGGAGGTAGTGTATATGAGGATTGCCGGCTGGTGGATGTGAGAAAGGAAGGGGACACCTATGTGGCCCTGGCCATGGACCATGAAAAGAATTATATCGAGTTTCACAGCGATCTGTTTGTCAATGCCCTGGGACCAGAAGGCAGGCAATTTTCAAAGAAGCTTGGCATAGAGACCGGGCTGTACCCTGTCAAACACCAGGCTTTCATTACCCGAAGGCTTCCGATGATGGGACTCGACGGCGCTCCGCTCGACATGGTGATCGACCGAAGGAAGTACAAAGGTTTCTCGGCTGTCTATGGCCAGCAGCTTGGGGAGACCGGGCAGATCATCGGATGTGCTTCCCCGGCCATAGAGCCTGCGGAGACCGATAAAAATGTGAAGATCAACTCAAAGGATTTCCTGGAGATCATCTCCGAGGTCTTTGTAGGCTGGTTCCCCGGACTGTCGTCAGTGGGCTTCCAGGCGGTATGGGCCGGGTACTACATCGAGCCCAGGATGATCGTGGATCCCGAACTGGGCTTGTTTGTAGGCTTACGCGGACAAGGGTTTATGCTGGGGCAATACCTGGCAAAGCTTTATGCCGACGCGTTGCTGGGAAGGCCGGTCCCGGATTATTTCAACCGTTTGAAAATGAGTGGCGACGGTTTACCGGAAAAGGCTTTTAAATAGATTTTTTCAATTTAAAAAACTTTCCTAACTTTGCACCCCTTTTTATTGGAGGTTTAAAATGGGAACATTTGAACCCTTGATCATTCCCTTCTCTGGCTTATCACTTGGTAATCACCACTTTGATTTTCAGATAGGGGATTCGTTCTTTGAGAATATTGAATGCTCAGAGGTGCAGGGAGGAGAAGTACAAGTATCTGTTATGTTGGAAAGACAGGAAAGGATGCTGGTGTTTGATATAGCCTTCCACGGATTCCTGACCACCCCTTGTGACCGTTGTCTCGATCCTTTCCCCTTTCCAGTGGAAGGGGAAGAAAGACTTTATGTGAAGTTTGGGGAGGATTTTCACGAGGAGAGTTACGACGTAATGGTGATCCCGAAATCGGAACACCGGATCGACCTGACGCACATCGTTTATGAGATGCTGATCCTGATGCTTCCTTACCAGAGGGTGCATCCTGATGATGAAGACGGCAACACCACCTGTGACCCTGAGATTCTTGCCAGAATGGAACATCTGAAGGCAAACCAGGGGGAAGATCCCCGCTGGGATGCCCTTAAAAATATCCGACTGGACAACAACTGATATATTTATTAATATTTTATATAACCATGCCACATCCAAAACACAGACATTCCGTCACCAGAAGTAAAAAAAGAAGGACCCACTATAAAGCGGTAGCCCCGACTGTGTCGACCTGTTCCAATTGCGGTGCCACGGTGGAGCTGCACAGGGTTTGTCCCGAATGCGGCTATTACAGGGGTAAAAAAGCCATAGAAGTATCGGAAGCCGAATCCAAATAAGCAGGAATGCGTTTAGGACTCGATGTGATGGGAGGAGACTTTGCTCCGGAGGCCACGCTGTCCGGTGCACTGCTCGCCCGTGAGGAACTCTCCGGCGAGGACCAGATCGTCCTTGTCGGTGATAAAGAGACCATCACTGACTTTCTCAGGAAGAAAAAGGTACCTGTGGGAGTGTTTGGGATCATCCCCTCTTCGGAAGTAATCGGTATGGGGGAACATCCCATCAAAGCATTTACTTCCAAACATCACTCGAGTATTTCCCTCGGTTTTAGGGCATTGAAGCATAAGGAGCTGGATGCTTTTGCAGGCGCCGGGAATTCCGGGGCCATGCTCGTCGGCTCAATTTACACGGTTAACAGTATCCAGGGGGTCATCAGGCCCTGCACCACCACGCTGTTGCCCCAGGAAGACGGAGGGATCAGCATCCTGCTCGACATAGGCACCAATCCCGATGTGAAACCCGACGTGCTATACCAGTTTGCCATCCTTGGTTCATTGTATTCCCAGCATGTGTATAAGGTAAAAAAGCCCCGGGTAGCACTGCTCAACATCGGTACCGAGGAAGAAAAAGGAAACCTGCTGTGCCAGGCAGTGTACTCTATGATGAAAGAATCGGAGGAGATCAGTTTTGCCGGCAACCTGGAACCCAGGGAACTGTTCAAAGGCAAGGCCGATGTGATTGTTTGTGACGGTTTTACGGGGAACGTGGTGATAAAACTCATAGAGGCCATGTACCGCCTCACGGCCAAACGAAGCCTCACCGATGATTTCCTTCAGAGACTGAATTACGAGCAATATGGCGGAAGCCCTATCCTGGGGATCAATGCCCCAGTCGTGCTTGGCCATGGCATCTCCAGCCCGCTGGCTATTAAAAACATGATCCTCCTGGCCAAAAACATTGCCGCCGCAAAACTTCCGCAAAAGATCAAAAAATCATTCCATCGCTATACTATCGGATAATTTTATCATTCCATTTAAGAACACAACACTATGACAAAAATCAGAGCTGCCATTACTGCTGTCGAAGGTTATGTTCCTGATTACATTCTGACCAACAAGGAGTTGGAGACGATGGTCGACACCACCGACGAATGGATCATGACCCGCACAGGTATCAAAGAAAGAAGGATTCTAAAAGGGAAAGACCTGGCTACATCCGATATGGCAGCTGAAGCTGTCAAAGGTGTGCTGCGCAAGTCAAATACCTCACCGGAGGAAGTAGAACTGGTGATCTGCGCCACGGTAACCCCTGACATGGTTTATCCGGCTACGGCCAACATCATCAGCGACAAGACAGGAATAAAGAACGCCTTCAGCTTTGATGTCAACGCAGCATGCTCTGGTTTCATTTATGCATTGATCACCGGTTGTCAATATATTGAGTCCGGTATGTTTAAGAAAGTCATCGTGGTTGGGGCTGATAAAATGACATCCATCGTGGACTATACCGACCGTCAGACCTGTGTGCTCTTTGGTGATGGTTGCGGTGCAGTGATGCTGGAACCTACCACTGAGGAGTTTGGTATTATGGATTCTATTCTGAGATCAGATGGTTCAGGGCGAATACACCTTCATCAGAAAGCAGGGGGATCGCTTCGCCCTGCCAGTCATGAGACGGTCGACAACAAGGAGCATTTTATTTACCAGGAAGGGCAGGCAGTATTCAAATTTGCGGTGACCCGCATGGCCGACACCGCAGCCGAGATCATGGAGAAAAACCACCTCCGCTCGGAAGATATCGCCTGGCTGGTGCCCCACCAGGCCAACCTTCGCATCATCGATGCCACCGGTAAACGTATGGGAATTCCACCTGCAAAGGTGATGGTGAATATACAGAAATATGGCAACACCACCAACGGTACCATCCCTCTCTGTCTCTGGGAATGGGAAAAACAGCTGAAGAAAGGTGACAACCTGGTGCTGGCCGCTTTCGGCGGTGGGTTCACCTGGGGTGCCATTTATGTGAAATGGGCCTACAACTCGTAAAAGGCTCCTGTTTTCCGCATCTCCTTCCTTCTCCACCCCTATTTTTTCCATTCAAAATGACTACTTTTGCCATCACTTTTGGCAAACGAACCTATATTACTCATGAAACAGACTTTTGATCCCGCACAAAACTACCAGAAAACCCGGGAAGAAGCCGGGTATGTCCCTCGAAAGGAAGCTACCCAGGAAACATACGACCGGATCGGATTCATGTCTGGTCTGGAAGTACACCAGCAACTGCTTACCCGGGAGAAGCTGTTTTGCCACTGCCCGGCAGGATTATACAACGAAAACCATATCTTCGACGCGGAAGTCATCAGGCACATGAGGCCGACACTCAGCGAGCTGGGTGAGTATGACGGTACCGCCCTCATGGAATTCAAAACCAGGAAGATCATCATCTACCGGGTGAAAAATGAGACCACCTGTACCTATGAAGTCGATGATACGCCTCCTTTTCATATCAACCACGAAGCACTCGACATCGCTATCCGGATCTCCCTGCTGGCTAAACTGAACATCGTGGGAGAGGTCCACATCACCCGCAAACAGTACCTCGACGGCAGCATCCCCACCGGTTTCCAAAGGACTGCCATCATTGGCGTGGAAGGAGAGATTCCACTCAAGAACAAGAAAGTCAGGCTCATCCAGCTCAGCCTGGAAGAGGACTCCTGCCGCGAGATCTCGGATATCGGCCATGTTCGTATCTATAAGACCGACCGGCTGGGCATGCCTCTGATCGAAACGGTGACCTATCCCGATATGGTCAACCCCGACGAAGTGAAAGAAGCCTGTGACTATATCCGTTTCCTGGCAAGGAGCACAGGGAAAGCCCGTACGGGTATCGGCGCCGGAAGACAGGATGTGAACGTAAGCTGCAAAGGTGGTACCCGGGTCGAGATCAAAGGGGTCTCCCATACCCGATGGATCCCTGAACTGACCCACATTGAATGTTTCCGCCAATGGTCGCTGCTGATGGCCCGGGAGAAACTTCTGCAACGCTTTCCCGATTATTCAGGCTGGAAGATCAGCTATGAGCCCCTGCATTTCCATTCCTTCAAATTCGCGTATCCTCCCATCGTACAGGCCAAGAAACAGAAACACAGGTTGATAGCCGTCAACCTGCCGGGTTTCAAAGGGATACTCTCTCATTTCACCCAGCCCGGGAAGATGTTTGCCGATGAGCTAACCGACAGGCTCAAGGTGATCGCCTGCCTCGAGAAACCCAACATGACCCATTCTGAAGCACTGGAACCTGTGATAAGTGAAGCGGATCTACTGAAAATCAGGGAGATACTCGGTGCCTCTGAAGGTGATGCACAACTCGTGTTCTGGGGTCCGGAGGAAGATGTACCCACAGCCCTGGAAACCATTGAGGAAAGATGTATCTGGGCTTTCAAAGGCATCCCCAACGAGACCAGGAAGTCTTTTGAGAATGGCACCACTATCTTTGAGAGGGTGCTCCCCGGTGCAGACCGTATGTACCCCGATACCGACTCTCCTCCCATCCCCCTGGAAGATGCACACATCGAGAAAATGGGAATCGAGCTTCCCGATGAGGTAATAGACAGGTACCACCAGATGAAGACCTGGGGCATTCCCGAGGATACCTATACCTATATCTTTAAAAAGAACCTCTACCCGGAAATTAAACGTATTGTCGATGAACTGAAGATCAACCCTGTTTTCGCAGGCACCTTCTTCGGACACCGCCTGAAATATGTGGAAGGTCATTTTGAGGCAGCCCAGGAGTTCCATTACGGGCTCATCTATGAGTTGTTCCGCTTCCTTCAGAAAGAAGGCCTGGACCTGAGGCTGGCTACCAGCATGCTTCCATTGGTCTATGAACATTCAAAGATGGACTTTGAATCGGTGCTGGTCAGCATCAAATTCAAGAAAATCAAGAAAGACGATATCCTCTCCCACATTCCCTTTCTTAAGAACAAGTTCCTGCAGATCAGGTACAAAGAGAATGGTGATTCGGAGAGCAGGTGGGTCATGGGACAACTCAGGACCATGGCGACCGGCAACATTTCCCTTTCCGAACTTGGAAACATTGTAAAACAAAAAACTACTGTCTGATGAGCGAAGATTTTTTTCAGGGATACAAAGGGGATGCCCTTGAGATTCTTAAGAAGTTCTCTGTTAGAGTTTGGGGTCAGTCGACCATTGAGACCACCCGTGGAACTTTTAACGGGACTATCCTTCCCAGGTCGGAAAACGATGATGACAAGCACATCGTGATGAAGATCCCCACAGGCTATAATGTGGGCATCGATATCCGTACCATCCTGGATATGAAGGAGACGGGATATAAAAAGGCGGTGTACAAGATACCGGAGAAGGAGTTTCCTTATACTCCTGACCTTCCCAAGGTGAAGCTTATAGGGACCGGTGGCACCATTGCTTCCCGGCTGGATTACCGCACCGGTGCTGTCATTCCGGCTTTCTCCCCCGGTGAGCTGTATGGGGCCGTGCCGGAGCTTGCCGACATCTGTAACCTGACCACCGAGAAGATCTTCGCGGTCTTCAGCGAGAACATGGGACCAGAGCAATATAAAAAGCTGGCGGTGGTCATTGGGCAGGAGATAGAAAAAGGGGTGGAAGGCATCGTCATCGGTCATGGTACCGATACCCTGCACCATACTGCTGCTGCCCTCACCTACATGGTTCAGGATCCTCCTGTTCCCATCGTGTTGGTAGGCTCCCAGCGTTCTTCCGACCGGCCGAGCTCGGACGCGGCCCTCAACCTGATGCACGCCTGCACCGCTGCCGGTCATGGCGACATCGCCGAGGTCATGGTCTGTATGTTTGGTCCCACCTCCGATGAGTATGGTTTCCTGCATCGCGGCACCCGCGTCAGAAAGATGCATTCCTCCTACCGTTCCACTTTCCGTACCCTGGGCGACATACCTCTGGCCACCGTGACCCGCAAAGGCGTCGAACCCCTGAAACAGGTCTACCACCACCGGAGAAAAGACACCCAGGTGAAGGTCTTCCCCTACTTCGAGGAAAAGGTAGCCATCGTATATTATTATCCCAACATGCAGCCGGATATCATTGATTCACTGGTCGATAACGGTTACCGTGGTATCGTGATCGCTGGAACCGGCCTGGGACACGTCAACAAACCCCTCTATCCGGCCATCGAAAGGGCTGCCAAAAAAGGAGTGCACATGTACATGACCGTTCAGACCCTCTGGGGCTATGTGCACATGTTTGTTTATGACACCGGTCGTGACCTGATGGCCAAGGGGATCATCCCCGCTGAAAACATGCTCCCCGAAGCAGCCTATATCAAACTCGGATGGGCGCTCGGACAAACCGATGATCCGGCAAGGGTCAGGGAACTGATGCTCACTCCCATCAATGATGAAATTACCCCGAGGGAACCCTATAACGGGTACCTCATCTACCAGGGAGGTGTTCCCGAGGTGGAAGCTTTCATCAGGAAATTCCATAAATAATTAATTGATTACCAATGATATAATGGCAATCTTCCGTCCATACTTCCGCCTTATATCCCTGGTGATCTTAATGCATTCCGCGGCCTTTGCCCAGGATACCCTGAGGTACATGTCGTATAATATCCTCAACTACGGACTGCCGTATTCAACCTGCAGTGAGGCCAACAACAACGTGAGCGTCAAGGACCTTCACCTTCGCACGGTGTTTTCTTATGTGCAGCCTGATATCCTGGCAGTGTGTGAGATGATCTCACAGTCCTCCAATGCCCAGCGACTGCTCGATTCGGTGATCAATTTTGTGGGACCCATGACCTTTGCCAAGGCAGCTATGACCAGCTTCTCCGGTGGAGACTTGGCCAATATGATCTATTATGATCCGGGCAAGATGGTGCTTCAGTCTCAGGATGCCGTCATCACCTCCCTTAGGGATATCAACCTGTATCATTTTTACCTGCTCACACCGGATCTTCCAGTGACCCACGACACCGTGCATTTTACCGCCATCATTGCTCACCTCAAGGCAGGCTCGGGGTCCTCCAATGAACAGGAAAGGGCCCAGATGACCTCCACCCTGATGAATTACCTCTATGCCCAGGGAGACCAGGGAAACAAGGTGTTGTCGGGCGATTTTAACCTCTATTCCAGCTTTGAGCAGGCGTATCAGAACCTCATCAACTTCAACAATCCGACTTACCGCTTTTTTGATCCGCTGAACCTGCCTGGTGATTGGAATAGCAACAGCCTTTTCTCCGGTATCCATACCCAGTCGACACATCTCAACTCCAACGGTTGTGCCGCAGGAGGCGGACTGGATGACCGTTTTGATTTTATTCTTGAGTCGAAATCCTTGCTCGACGGATCAGACGGCCTGCTGGGCTTGTCTTCCACTTACCATGCACTTGGGCAGGACAGCATGCACTTCAACCAGTCGGTGAATTCACCTCCCCAGAACCTGGCGGTACCGGTGAATGTAGCCGATGCCTTGTATGGCATCTCGGATCACTTGCCGGTCATCATGGACTTTATCACCACGGGGCCTGAAGGGTATCCTGATTACACCAGAGATCACTTCATGGTCATGGTGAAGAATCCTGTGCATGACGTCATAGAGATTACCCTGACCGGAGCAGGACGACCCCTGAAGGTGGAACTGTTCCATTCCGGTGGGACACAGGTGATGAAGCCGCTGACTACGGAAATTGATCAGAAGACACTGAAAATCAATGTGAATACCCTGAAACCTGGGCTGTATTTCCTTCGTTTCAGCGATGAGCAGGGGAACCAGGTGACCAGGAAGGTAGTGATACTGTAACGACGGTCCTTTTTCAAACAAAACCCCTGGTGTCTTGTTTTCTTTCTTTACAACAGAAAGGAAAACCACTTGAACCGTCTTTCCAAAGAATCCAGTCCGTATCTGCTGCAGCACGCTCATAACCCGGTGGATTGGTACCCCTGGGGCGAAGAAGCCCTGAATCGTTCGGTCCAGGAAAACAAGCTCATGATCATCAGCATCGGTTATTCATCCTGCCATTGGTGCCATGTCATGGAAAAGGAGACTTTCGCCGATACGATGGTGGCAGAGATGATGAACCGTGATTTTATCTCCGTCAAAGTGGACCGGGAAGAAAGACCCGATCTCGACCAGGTGTTCATGGACGCCGTGCAGATGATGGGCAGGCCCGGGGGTTGGCCCCTGAATGTCTTTGCCCTTCCCGGAGGAAAACCTTTCTGGGGAGGAACCTATTTCCCGAAAGAGTCGTGGCTCGATACCATGGCCCGGGTGGTCGAAATCTACCGGAACAGGCCTAAAGAGCTGGTTTACAATAGTGAACAGGTCATGGAGGCCTTGCAAAGGGAGCTCCCTTTCGATTTTCAAAGCAGGCTGGGAGATATCCGGACCCTCAGCCAGGCTGTTTATCAGTGGAAGACTTCCTTTGACAAGGTAAATGGTGGTTTCAAAGGGGCACCTAAGTTTCCCCTGCCTGTGAACCTGCTGTTCCTGCTGGATTATTATCATCATACACAGGAAAGGGAAATCTGGGATTTTGTTGAACATACCCTGGTGAAGATGGCCAGTGGAGGTATCTATGACCAGTTGGGTGGCGGATTCGCCCGCTACTCCACCGATGAAGAATGGAGGGTGCCTCATTTCGAGAAAATGCTGTATGACAATGCCTTGCTAGTCCAGTTATATGCCACTGCCTTCCGGGTGACCCCCCATCCCTTATTTCGACGCGTCGTATCTGAGACCGTTGATTTTCTGGAGCGGGAGATGACCGGTCCGGGAGGATGTTTCTTCTCCGCCCTGGATGCCGATTCTGAAGGTGTGGAGGGGAGATATTATGCCTGGACCGAAGCGGAGGTCCGTGAGATACTCGGTCATCAGGCTGAGATGTTGATGAGTCATTTTGGTATTACCCGGGAAGGCAACTGGGAGGAGGGCAGGAACATCCTTTATGTCAGGGACCCGCTGCCCTCCTCTGAAATAGATCCTGAACTGGAGCAGGGCAGGATTAAACTGATGGCAGCCAGGGAATCCCGGATCAGGCCCTTTCTCGATATCAAGGTGCTCACCTCCTGGAATGCACTGATGGTCCAGGCTTTGTTCCAGGCATATAACGTCTTCGGGGAGGACCGTTTTCTCCGTCTTGGAAAGAGGGCTCTGGATGAACTTCTTGCAAGACATATCGGTGAGGATGGTGCCCTCAACAGGTCCAGGCAGGAAGGAAAGCCAGGAATACCTGGGTTCCTCGACGACTATGCCCATCTCATCATGGCCTTGCTGATGTACCCCGGGAGTAATCCTTATCCTTATTATGAAAAGGCCAGGGGCCTGTGTGAATTGGTTCTCAGGGGTTTCAAAGATTCTTCTACCGGATTGTTCTTTTATACGAAAGATACCGGTACGGGCTGGCCGGTCCGCCGGAAGGAGGTCCTTGACAATGTAATGCCAAGTTCTAATGCCATGATGGTCAGGGCATTACACAGAGCAGGACATCTTTTTGAGGATGAAGAGTACCTGAAGGCTTCCCGTCGGATGATCACCCTGATGGAAGAAAGGATACTGGCTTTCCCGGGAGCTCACGGCATGTGGGCAACAGCCTTTCTTGAACACCGGCTTCCCTTTTACACCCTGGTAATTACAGGTCCTGATGCCGGGGAACAAAGAAAATTACTGAGTAAGCAACCGATGCCGGATGTATGGATAACCGTCGTTGAAGAAGAAAGTGAGATCCCTCTTTTCAGGAACCGACATTCAGGAAGCGAAACACGGTTTTTTCTCTGCTCAGGGAAGGAATGCTTTGCGCCGGTGAGTACAGTGGAGGATGTGACGGCGCAAGTGCAACGGCTGCGTCAGTCTTCCGATGCTTCCAGCATAATCTCGCGGTAAGCCGAAAAAACGTTGGCCCGGGAGACAAAACCCACGTATTTGCCCTTGTCCAGTACGGGAAGGTTGTAGTTATCGGTATCATGGAACTTTTTAGCCACCGCCTCCATGCTTTCACCCAGCTCCACCAGGGGATCCGGCATATACATGATATCTTTGATAAGGACCTTTCCGTACAATTCCGGCTTAAAAAGGATGTCACGGATATCATTGATAAACACCACCCCCTGGAAAAGATTGTCCTTGTCGATCACGGGGAAAACATTTCTTTGTGAGCGCGACACCTCTTTGACCAGGTCACCCAGGTAGCCGCGGAGGTTGACGGTATTGAAGTTGGTCTCGATGAGGGTATCGATCTTCATTTGGGAGAGGATGCTCTTATCCTTGTTCCGACTTACCATCTGTCCTTTTTCGGCAAGACGCTTGGAGTACACCGAATGGGGTTCGAAGTAGTTGATAGTGAGGAAGGAGATTGCGGCGGTGATCATCAGGGGGATGAGCAAACCATAACCGCTGGTCAGTTCGGCTATGAGAAAAATGGCGGTGAGCGGGGCATGCATCACTCCTGCCATGGCACCGGCCATTCCCACCAGGGCAAAATTCTTTTCCGAGAGCTGAAAAAGCCCGCTGAAGTTCACCGATTTGGCGAAGAGATAACCCGTAAGTCCTCCGATAAAAAGAGTCGGAGCAAAAACACCCCCCACACCCCCGGCGCCCGTGGTGGCCGACATGGCCACCACCTTGAACAGGACCATCCCCAGCAAAAGGAGAAGGAACAAGCCGCTATGCTGTGGGATATCTCCAAAAAGGCTCTGGCTGAACAACTGGTCGCCCTGGCCCGACAATATGGACCGAAGAGATTCATAGCCTTCTCCGAACAGCGGCGGGATCAGGAACACCAGCACACTGAGCAGTAACCCGCCCGATAACACCCTGGCCCAGTCATCTTTTATCCTGCTGAATGAATCTTCCAGGAATAAGTTGGCCCTGGTGAAATAGAGTGAAAGGAGTCCACAAAAGATGCCCAGCAGGATAAAGAAAGGCAGGTCGCTGAGACCGTATGTTTCAGTGAGCTGAAAGCTGAAGACGATGCTCTTTCCCATGAGGGCACCGGCGATGGTGGCACTGCAAACGGAGGAGATAAGCAGGGGGATCAGCGATGCCATGGTAAGGTCGAGATAGAGGACCTCCAGGGCAAATAAAACACCCGCGATCGGAGCCATGAAGATCCCGGAGATGGCGCCTGCGGCTCCGCATCCGATAAGGAGCACCATGGACTTGTATTCCAGATGAAAAAACTGACCGATACGTGATCCAATGGCAGAACCGGTGAGGACAATGGGTGCTTCCAGCCCGACAGAGCCTCCGAAACCTACCGTAATGGCACTGCCGGCCAGGTTACTGTATGTGTCGTGTCTCTTTAGCTGTCCTCCTTTCTGGGAGATTGAATGTAAGATACGGCTGATGCCGTGGGAAATGTTCTCCCTGATCCAGTAACGGGTTAAAAGGTAGGTGATCAGCATGCCTACCAGGGGAAAGATGAGATACAGGAAAGTAAACCTTCCGGTCAGTACATGATCGGTGAGAAAGATCCTCAGGTAATGGACGGTATTCTTTAAAATAACCGCAGCCAGTCCCGCCAGGGTCCCTGTAAAAAGACTCAGGATAAGGACTAACTGCTTGTTAGTGAGTCTTTTGTTTCGGAAACGGCGGATGCCGTCCAAAATATCATTGATAGCCATCGCACAAAAGTAGTTATTAGCAGCTTTATTATCTTTGTGGCCTCCTATCAAAAAGAAAGACATGGGAATAAAAAAGCTGATCACCTATAATGTGAACGGGATAAGGGCTGCTCTCGGAAAGGGGCTGAGTGAATGGATCAGGGCGGCAGATCCGGATATCGTGTGCTTCCAGGAGACCAAGGCCCAGCCCGACCAGATCCCCCTCCTTGAATTTGAGGAAGCAGGATATCGAAGTTTCTGGTTTTCAGCAAAGAAGAAAGGGTATAGTGGCGTGGGCATCCTGACCAAAATCCAACCGGATAAAGTAATATATGGTATGGGTGATGCCCGCTATGATGATGAAGGCCGCGTGATACGGGCCGATTACGGTAAGGTGTCGGTGATCTCCGTATATCATCCTTCAGGGACTACAGGAGAAGAAAGACAAGGCTTCAAGATGCAATGGCTGGAGGATTTTCATGCGTATATCAATCAGTTGAAAAAAGAGAGACCCCTTTTAATCGTTTCAGGGGATTATAATATCTGCCATACCTCGATCGATATCCACGATCCGGTGCGTAATGCCACCAGTTCTGGCTTCCTGCCGGAAGAAAGAGCCTGGGTGACCCGTTTCCTCGATTCCGGTTTCATCGATACCTTCCGTCATTTGAATCCCGGGCTGCTTCACCAATACACCTGGTGGAGTTTCAGGGCCAATGCCAGGGAGAAGAACCTGGGCTGGCGCATCGACTACCACATGGCCACCTCACCCATGGAATCTTTCCTGCGCCGGTCCGTGATCCTGCCTGAGGCCAGGCACTCCGACCATTGCCCGGTACTGCTCGAAACGGAGTTCCCCGGGAAATGAAAACCAGCGTTAATGATTTGAATTACCCATCTTTAAATATCCATCGAATGAACAGAATGATAAAAAATTACAACCGTCTTCTTTCCATGGTCCTGGTGATGTTCCTGGCAGCCGGCCTGTTCTCTTCCTGTGTGCCTCTGTCGAAGTATAAAAAGGCCAATGGCGACCTGGCCCAGTGTACCGAGCAAAAGAACAAACTGGACAAGGACTATAAGAAGTTAAAAGACCAGTATGATGAGATGGACCAGGTGATGAAAAAGCTGGTGCAGCAACTCAAGCAGGTCACTGCCGACACCACCTCCATGGGGAACCAGTTGCGGTATACCCTGGGTGAGCTGAAGGACCTGAGAGCACAATACGATGCACTGGAGTTTTCCACCAAGCAGTCTGCAAGAGGTACTGAAAAGGAGATCAGGAAATTGCTGGAGGATGTTCAAAAGAACAAAGAGCTGCAGCTTCAAAAGGAAGATGAGCTGAAACAGCTTTCTAAACAACTTAATGAAAAGGAGAAAAGTCTGAATGACCTGAACAAGCAGCTGAAGGAGAAGGAAAAGAGGGTGAATGAGCTGGAGAAGGTGCTGGCGGCCAAGGATTCGGTGGTCATCGCCCTGAGAAAGAGCGTCAGCGATGCCTTGAAAGGTTATGTAGGTAACGGACTGACCATCAATATGAAAAACGGAAAGATCTACGTGTCGCTCGACGAGTCATTATTATTCGCCACCGCCAGCTGGGAGGTGGGTCCTCAGGGGACCGAGGCGCTGAAGAAGCTGGGCAAGGTTCTGGTCGACAATCCCGATATCAACATCATGGTGGAAGGTCATACCGACAACGTGCCTTATAAGGGTAGCGGACAGGTCAAAGACAACTGGGACCTGAGCGTGATGAGAGCAACGGCCGTGGCCAGGATCATACTGGCATCGGGAGACATCAAGCCTTCGAGGGTCATAACTGCCGGAAGGAGTGAGTATGTGCCTGTTGACGGGGCCAACACCAAGGAAGCCAGGGCGAAGAACCGGCGCACCGAGATCATCCTCACCCCGAAACTCGACGAGTTGTTTAAGATCATCGAATCGAACTAAAAAAACATATCGGAAGAAAAGTATTTAGTTTTTGCAGGTTCAGAGATTAATATGTATTTTTGTTCTCTGAACGGGAGTTTAGCTCAGCTGGTTTAGAGCGCTTGTATCACACACAAGAGGTCACTGGTTCGAATCCAGTAATTCCCACAGAAAATAAGAGGGTGGCTTTAAACCGGGCTGCCCTTTCTTTTTTTCACCAGCGTCGTTTCTGCGTCGTAAATCCAGAAAAGAATTTGGGAGTATCGATAAAAGAAGTACCTTTGCACCCTCTTAACGGGAGTTTAGCTCAGCTGGTTCAGAGCACCTGCCTTACAAGCAGGGGGTCACAAGTTCGAATCTTGTAACTCCCACCAATTGAAGGGGCTGTCTCAAAAGTGAGGCAGCCTCTTTTAATTTTAGCTTGAGCCTTTCTTTTGCGCGCCTGCCTGGCAGCAGACAGGCCCAAAAGTAAGGCTCGAAACCTGCCTGACTGCTTTCGGCAGGCAGGGAAAAGGGCATTTAAATACATGATTAGCAAGTACTTGTTAATAAAGTGTGTAAAATGTCTTTAATCTCTACCAGTCTTGGCAGAGCAACCTGGGGGAGCGGACTGAGGTCGTGAGTGGAACACGAGCGACCGAGGGAGCTTCCCAGTTGCGGCGACAAGACGAGGCCATGCGGCCTGAGCAAAAACGAATGTGATCGAAAAAACTTAACTAAAAAAAAGAGAGTTTCTCGGTTTTGAGACACCCTCTTTTTTATTGCTGGTTCAGAGCATCCCGATCGAGGTCGGTGGAATCTGCGGCTACGAGGCATGCCCTGTATCCCAGATTGGAAACTCACACTCACATGCTCATAGGTACTTCCATCACCAGCACCTCTGCCTGCTCCAGGGCCTTGATCTCCAGCTTCTCCAACTTCCAGATCCCCAGCCCGTCACGACGGTCCAAAACCTGATCGTTCACCTCTGCCTTTCCATCGATCACAAATACATACACACCGTTGTTTCTGTCTTTCAGCGGGTACTCCAGCTGTATTCCTGCATCAAGACTTCCCAGATGAAACCAGGCATGCTGGTGGATCCAGACGCCTTCATCACCGGGATCAGGAGACAGGATCTGTTGAAACCTGTTATGACGATCACCAGGAATTAAGGTCATCTGATCATAACGGGGCGTGACGTTATTTTTATCGGTGAAGACCCAGATCTGCAGGAACTTCACCTGCCGGTCAGGATTGGCGTTGTATTCACTGTGGAAGATCCCGGTGCCCGCGCTCATGACCTGTATGTCACCCTGACGGATCAGGGTCTCATTCCCCATGCTGTCGCGGTGTCTCAGGTCTCCTTCCAGGGGGATGGAGATGATCTCCATATTGTCATGGGGATGGGTGTCGAATCCCATTCCCGGCTCTACGGTGTCATCGTTCAATACCCGAAGGGCACCAAAATGGATGCGTTCCGGATCGTAATAGTTTGCGAAGCTGAAAGTGTGACGGCTGTCGAGCCACCCATGGTCCGCATGTCCCCGGGTTTCTGACTTATGTAATACCATCGTGGCCATGACTGTTTTATCAGGCTTGTTTCAACAGTTGTACCTCACAGAGGATGCGTACATCGTCGCTCACCAGCACGCCTCCGGCTTCCAGGGCGGCATTCCAGTTCAGGTCCCAGTCCTTGCGGCTGATCTTGCCTTCGAGGGTAAACCCGGCCTTCGAATTGCCCCAGGGATCTTTCATCATTCCGTGATATTCTGCCTCCAGCACGACGGGCCTGGTGACGCCTCTGATGCTCATGTCACCGTGAAGCACGTAAGCGTCGTCGCCCTGCTTCTCAAAAGAACGTCCCGTAAAACGGATCTCAGGATGATGTTCCACATCGAAAAAGTCGGCACTCCTGAGGTGGGCATCGCGGTCGCTGACGCCGGTATCGACCGATGCTGCGTTGATGCGGACATCAATGACCGCCGTGTCCCAGGCATCCCCGTCCGATTGGATATCGGCGGTGAATTCCCTGAAATTGCCTTTTACATTGGTGATCATGAGATGCTTTACTTTGAAGGTGATCTCGCTATGCGTAGGGTCAATGACCCACTTGGTTTTTGTTGTTGTTTCCATGATTTTTTAAGGGTTAAATGATGGTGCAAAGTACGGGCGGTTATCTGACCCCGGAAATGGATAAATAAAGGCAGAAGATGTAAAAATGCGGGATGATCAGCCGGTGGCGACAGAATCCTTGAATTCCTGTAAGGAGAGACCGGTGTTGGTCTTGAAAAATTTTGAAAAGTGGGAAGGATCTTCAAACCCGAGGACAAATCCCACTTCCTTCACGCTTTTACCCGTGAACAGGTACTGACGTTTGGCTTCCACGATCAGCCGGTCCTGGATATAATCCTTGGCTGTATGGCCTATCGACGTCCGGATCACCTCATTGAGGTAGCTGGGTGTGATGTTCAGGGAGTCTGCATAATCCTTCACCTGGTGCCATTCATGGTAATGCTTTTCTACCAGGGATTTAAAATTCCGGGTGATGGAGCGCCCCACCTCTATGGTCTGGGTGTTGTCGGTGGTATCCAGGGAACAGTGTCCGTTGCAGTCGATCAGGAACAATTTTAACAAGGCACCGATGCGTTCCATCCGGAAAGCCGATTCTGCAAGAAAAACATCGTTCATCTCCTTCACATAGTACATAAGCCTTTGGTGCATCTCTTCCGACAAGGCCAGGGGAGGGGTCTCACCGGCATCCCTGAAAAGCTTGAGGTTCGAGATAAAAGATTCCTCGATGCTGTTCCTGACCAGGAAGTCGCTGGTAAACAGGATGACAAAGCCGGTAGGTTCCGGTTCGGAAAGCGTTCTCACCTGGTGCATCTGCTGGGGGCTGACAAAGAACAACAGACCCGGTTCTATCGGGTATTCCCTGAAGTCGATGGTATGACTCCCCCTGGCACCCACCGACCAAATGACCGTGTAATAATTGTGCCGGTGCGGCGGGTCAGCGATACCCCCCTGCCTTTGGTGAATCTCTTCCATGGTCTTGATGACAAACGAAGCAGGCTGGTCGTGATAGTATAGGTCAAGACTGTATATCGGGTCGATCATGGCGGTTGATGGTATCCTTAACCCAAAGATACACAATCCTTTCACAAGGAGGCATGATGCCTGCATTTTTAAAAAGTTTCTCGCCATGGCGAGAAACTACACTCAACTTGGAATTTTGATTTTCCCTATGTTTTCATTCGTGATTTCGGCAAGATGCCGGTCTTTTCAGGGCGTAGCAGGATGCTACGCTGAACGTTTGATGGCCCAGAGGGTAGCTTGACGCAACGCCCAACAGGGTTGCTGCTGGCGAAGCCGTCTGCTCGATTGCCGGTGGTTTTTATTCTAATTTGATAATTTCAATAATCTGGGCATGTAGTTCAGGTATTTTATTTTTAACAACATCCCAGACTATCGAATAATTAACCCCTAAATAATCATGGATTAACCGGTCTCTCATACCAGCCATATCTTTCCACTTTATTGAACTCCATTTGACTTTATAGTCAACCGGAATCTTTTTTGTAGCTTCTCCTATAATTTCTAAACTCCTGATTACAGCACGTTTAAGGGTTTCATCAGCTAAGAAATCATCTTTTGTTTTATCAGGTGTAATTACTGAAAGAATAAAGGAACTTTCGTCACGGATATGTTTCAGATATTCAATAGGTTCTTTAGACATACTTCACCTCATTTAAAATCTTAGGTCCGATATAGGGACTTAATCCATTTTTGGTAACAATCTCAACCTGTTGATTCTTAAACAGTTTCTCAATCATGTCGTAAACCGCCATGTAGTTGTCGAAATTCTCTTGATCTGGCTCAAAATCAACTAATATGTCTATATCGCTGTTCTCAGATTGTTCATCTCTTGCATATGACCCAAACAATCCAATAGATCTGATTCCATATTTTGAAATCGCTCCTTCTTTCGATTTTAACGTATTCAATATAAATTCTTTAGTTATCATATCGTTGATAATTTCTTGTCTATAAGTAGGCTGTATTCGCTAAGATTTTAGGCAACGATTGGTATGCTGTTGAAATCAAAGATCAAAAATACAACATTTGACCAAGGTTCTGTCGTATATTTCCAACTCCGTCTTAAGTCATCAACAGCTTTATGAGTGAATTCGGAGTCAGCCATTCGATTTCTTTTTGGTTTTCAGGTTTTCTAAGTGAGTCTCAGGGTTGAAATCAAGAGCAATTCCACTTTCCATGCCTTCATGAATGGCTTCTTTTAGGGCGAGCATCCTGTTCTCCTCTTCTTCCAGGAGTCTTAATCCGGCTCTAACTACTTCGCTTGTATTTTTAAAGCGTCCCGCCATTGGCAGGACGCTACGCTCAACTTGGAATTTTGATTTTCCCTATGTTTTCATTCGTGATTTCGGCAAGATGCCGGTATTGATCAAGAGCGTGGCAGGATGCTACGCTTAACGTCTGGGGATACGAATGAATCACCGCAAATTTGCGGTGATTAAGTAAATTTCTCGCCGCAGTACCTCCGTTGCGTTGCTGCGCTCAACGTCTGGTAGCGCAGATCGTAGCTTGACGCTAAGCCCAACAGGGGAAAGAGTGATCAGGTATAAACAGCTCTGCCGCTAAAACCCGAACTCAATCAGTTCCACCGAGTTCAGAAGGGTGTCTGCTCTTTCTTTATAGGACTTTGAATCGGTGTTCTTTTCCGTATACAGGAGTATGAGGATGCTGTTGATGTTGGAGATGGCCGCCAGCCTCACTCCAATACGGTAGTTGGGGTCGTAACCGTCAATGGAACAGTACCTTCCGGTACGTAACCTGCCCTCCGCCTTGTCGCTGAAGGGCATGTCACCCTCAATCAAAGTGAGCAGGCTGTCGACCTTGCTGCAGGCCAACGTTTTCTGCTGGTCCTGGTCTGCCCTGGGATGAAAACATGAAAAGGCAAAAAGCATGATGCTGCTGTCCTTATTGCTGATGAACAGGGTGTCGAAACTGGTGTAGACCTCTTTTTTCCGGGTGCGTACCAGCTCCCTGGGAAGTAAGAAGGAGAAGGTGGTGGAGCTGAGCTTCACAAATTTCCGGGGCTGCTTCTTCGGGGTGTTGTCATACAGGAAGGTACCAGTGACCATCCCCTTCCGGATCTCTACCATCAATTCTTTCTCAAACACCGATCCGTATCCCATGTGTACATATTGAAGTCTTTTGCCCCGCGGGATTCTCAGGTCACCGTTGTACCAGGAGGCAAACACCCTGCCTTCCTCCACCATACCGTTGAAGAAGGCCTCCAGGGGTGCCTGGTGTTTCCGGGTGCGGCAGCATGTCAGTATGGTCTCTGCATAGTCGCTGAACGGCTTCTTGCTCAGCCGGCTCTCCAGGCTGTCGAGGAGCTGGTCCCGGTTGAAATATTTCTCTTCTTTCAGGGTGGAGACGGCAGCGATGATGGTATCGGGGATGTGCAGTTGTCTCAGGCGGTAAAGGCTGCTGTCTGTGATCTCAAAGGGGAAGGTCACACAGCAGTCCTGGATGCCGGTCAGGAAGAGTCTTCCATCCCTGACCTCCCAGACAGCCTGGTAGCCTCTCCAGCAGGCGGTCCCGCATCCTGAAACCATGAAGTCCCCGGGTCTGGGACGGGTGGAGTCGTTATAATAGTCTTCCAGTGGGTTGCAGTACAAAGCCAGGGTATCTCCCTCATAGATGATCAGGTCGGGGACCTGGCCGGTGGCCAGGCAGATCCGGGCAATTAAAAAAAACACAAGGAATGTCGGGAGTCTCATAAAGTATTCGGAAAGGACTGATCCTTTAATCGGGTCAGAGTTTGATAAACTGCCTGAAATTTAATTTATTACCAGTTTTTACGCGGATGAAATACATGCCCGGAGGAAGCGTGGAGATATCCAAGGTTACCTTGCGGGCGCCCGGCTCCAGATGTTGCAGCCTGTTTCCTGTGACGGGAAAAAGTTCCAGGACATCGATGTTGAGTGAACTCAGAATCAGGATCTCATTATTGGCGGGGTTGGGGCTGAGGGTGATCTCCTCTCTGCCGAAGACTTCCTCTACTCCGGTCACGATCACGGTCCTGCAGGAGGAGGTGTCTTTACATCCGTCGAGGTCGAGGATCACGGCGTAGGTCCCGTTTTGTGAAGGGGTGTAACTCTGTTGGGTGGCACCGTTTATGGGAGCTCCGGTGCTGCAGTCGATCCATTGGTAGGTGGCGGAATCCTGCACTGCCGTGAGTGTCCACCCTGACTGGGTGAGGGTGGTGTCGACGGTGGTAACATTGATATACAGGCTCAGCGGGGCGGAGTTGCCGTTGCTGAAGTGAGCCACGACGGAGAGGATGCCTCCCTGGGTCCCGGCGGTAAGCGTGATGCTGTTGGTGCCGGAGGAGCCGCTCCAGCCGGAGGGCAGGGTCCAGGTGTATCCGGTGCAGTTCAGGATCTGGGGCACCAGGTAGGTGTTGGTGCTGCCCGGACATATCACAGTATTCCCGTTGATGGGGCCCGGTATGATATAGGATTCACCGCAGGTATCGATGCTGAAAGGAAGGTTATTGATGTCGATATAGGTGTTGGCGCCGGCGTTCAGGGTGTACCGTATGAAACAGTCGCCGGAGGAGACGCCGGGCACGGTCCACTGGTAGGTCCCGTTATTGGGTAGGTTGGTGGCGATGGGGGCAAAAGGTCCTGCAGCACCGGTGGTCGACAGTTCCAGGTTGACCGTTGCCGCAGTCCCTGAAGGGAGACAGGAGTTCCAGCGGATGAACTGCACCGATCCGTGGCAGTAGAATTCTCCACCCAGGGGGGTGACAGCTCTGACCCAGGATTCGGGAGAAACAAAGGTGTTGAGGTAGACTCTCAAAAAGGCGGTATTGTTGATCTCTGCCCAATAAGAGATGTCGGCCATGCCATTATGGTCAAAGTCGGCCAGCTTGATATCCCGGCAGATGGTCTCGGTGATGGGCAGGGTGGCGGCCTGCATCCAGTTACCGGCACCGTCGCCTTTGTAGATCGTGATCAGGTAACTTTTCTCAGTCACCAGGTCGAGGTTGCCGTCGCCGTCCATATCCCCGAGAGCAATGTTCCATAGATTCTGGCTGGTTGTTGGCAGACCGTTGGAGATGCTCACCCAGGTGTTGTTAAAGACATCGAAGGTATAGACATAAGGGATGCCGCAGTAGATCAGGGCGATGTCGGGGGCCCCGTCGTGATTGATGTCGCCGATGTCGAAATAGAAATAATCGTCGCTGAAAGGGATGCCGTTCTGCATGCTAGAGAACTGCCCGTTGCCGGTGTTCTGCCAGATCTGAAAGGCCTGGTTCTGGTAGTAGGTGTTGTTGGCAACAAAGTCGGTCTTGCCGTCCCGGTTGAAGTCCCCGAATCTGAACTGTCCGGTGGAGTTGAGGTCCAGGGCACCCCCCACGGTGGTCCAGGTCCCGTCACCATTGTTTTCATAAATCCAGACACCGTCGCAGCAACCAAAAGCATTGGCACCAAGGTCGAGAAGGCCGTCGTTGTTAATGTCTCCGAAATCACAGCCTTCCATGCCCCAGCTCTGTCCCTGCTGGCCGAGGTTGTCGTCATAAGGGGTCCAGTTGCTGCCTGATCCGTCGCCGAGGACGACCTCCAGCAACTGGATGCCGAAGTCGGTGGATGAATAATTATGGTGAACCCCGTAAGCGACATCCATGTGACCGTCGTTGTTCACATCTCCCAGGGCCACACCCCCGTAACCGAAGTCACCGTTCATGACCTTGTTCCAGGAGGTGCCGCTTCCGTTGTTTTTAAAGACCATGATACCGTGCTCCGCAGGGATCAGGGGGCTCGAATGGTCTCCTACAGAAACGATGTCCAGGTCACCGTCATGGTCGATGTCACCGATGGCATATTGCATGCTGCCGCCTTCATAAACTTCTGTAAGTCCGCTGGTTATCTGGGTGTAGGTAAACTGGGCAAATCCGTTTGCGGTCATCCATCCGCAAAAGAACATCGTCAGTAATTGTTTTTTCATAGGGACAGGTATTGGGTTATCAGCTTCGAATGTAAGAAAATTTACAGGAATGACAAGGGTTTTAGAAAGGAATAATTTGCGGGTACAGAATAACCAAACGAAATATGTAGCTTTGCAGTCAATGAAGCCGTTCATCCTTCTTTGTTTTCTGCTGTTGCCCATGGCACTGGTTTCACAGGATATTCTCCTGAAGCAGGCGGTGGCGGTCAGGACTTCCCGTGTACCCAAGATAGACGGAAAGATCCTGGAACAGGAGTGGAACACTGCCCAGCCCCTGGTGGATTTCAGGCAGTATGTACCCGTATTTGGGGTTCCGGGAAGCTTCCCGACGGAGGTCCGTATCCTCTATGATGACGATGCGGTTTATGTGGCGGCCCGGATGTACGATCCTCATCCCGACAGCATCCTGCGCCAGCTGGGCAACAGGGATGATGAGCACCTGAATGCCGACTATATTGCCGTGGAGTTCGATACCTACAACAACCAGCTGGATGCTTACCAGTTCCTGGTCCATGCTTCCGGAGTGCAAAATGATTCAAGGGAATTCGACGATACCTATGATGCGGTTTGGGAGAGCGAGGTCAATATAGATGACAAGGGTTGGACGGCGGAAATGCGGATACCGTATTCCATGATCCGTTTCCCGGTCAAGGATGAACAACTCTGGAGGATAGAAGTCATCAGGTCCGTCCGGCGCTATAAAGAGATAGACCAGTGGGCCCTGGAGGTCAAGGGTGTACCCAATGACCTGGTGTACTGGGGTGAATTGAGAGGCATTGAAAAGGTGAATCCTTCCATCAGGCTTTCGTGGACCCCTTACCTTTCTGCCAGCATGAGAAACTACCCTTATAACATCCCCGGACAAAGCAACAACTCTTATTCTTTCGGAGGGGGGGTCGACATGAAATACGGACTTGACCAGAGTTACACCCTCGACCTCACTCTTCTTCCCGATTTCAGCCAGGTCCAGTCCGACAACCAGATCAAGAACCTCTCGGCCTTTGAGACCATCTTTGAGGAGCAGAGGCCCTTCTTCAAGGAGGCCGTTGACCTTTTTGAAAAGGGGGACCTCTTTTATTCCAGGAGGATCGGAAGGATACCGCAGCTCTACGGTGAGGTTGAAAATATGATGAAGGAAGGGGAAAAGCTGAAGAGGAACCCTCCATCCGCCAAACTTCTCAACGCTTTCAAGCTTTCCGGCCGTAACAAGAACGGGTTGGCCCTGGGCTTGCTGAATGCAGTGACTGACAACACCTACGCCCTTGCTGAAGATTCCATGGGAAATCAGAGGAAGATCCTCACCGATCCCAGCTCCAACTACAATATTGTTGTGGTTGATCAGGCATTGAAAAACAACTCCTCAGTGTACCTGATCAACACCAATACCATCCGGGGCAAGAGTTTCAGAGATGCCAATGTCACCGGCAGCGGCATCAGTCTCTATAACAAGTCCAACACCTTGCTGCTGAAGGCTTCAGGTGCCAGCAGCAGGCTTTTTTACACGGAAGAAGGGATGAAAGATTCTGTGAGGCCGGTGGATGGATCCATGTACAACCTGTTTTTCGGCAAGGTCAAAGGGAACTACCAAGGATATGTGTACACCAATGTCATGGATAACCATTTCTCTGCCAATGACATGGGTGTGACCCAATACAATAATTATACCTCTTCCGGGGTACAGTTGAATTACCTTCAATTTGAACCGAAAGGTATTCTCAGGGATCTGTCGGTAGCCCTGAATGCGGAGCTGGAGAAAAACTACGCTACCCACAAAATCACCAGTCAGGATGTTGCCCTGAACGCATACGGCACCCTGATGAACTACCTCACCCTCATGTGTAATACCTACGTTGAGGTCGCTGAGTCTTATGATTATTACGAACCCAGAGTGGAAGGAAGGTACTATCGCAAACCCCGGTTTTTTGGTGTTGAGTGGGGCTTTTCCTCCGATTACCGAAAGCCCTTTGCCCTCGACGGCTGGTTCAGTTATTACCGGTCTGATGCCCCCGAGAATGGGGATTATTATTCAGCCAGACTGGAACCTCTGGTCAGGATCAACGATCATTTTTTCTTTACCTATAGTTCCAGGTATTCGCAAACACTTAGCGAAAGAGGCTTTTCAACCAAGCAAACCGATGAGGAGATATTTTTTGGAAGCAGGGATGTCAGGGAAATCGAAAACAGTTTCTCAGGAAGATATATGTTCAGGAACAATCTTTCGCTGAACCTTTATTTCCGGCACTACTGGGCAGTAGGTGACTATAAGGAATATTACCTGCTGGAGGAGGAGGGGACCCTCAGCGCGCCTGTCCTGGATGCACCCAATGGAGATTTCAACTTCAGTGCCTGGAATGTGGACCTGGTCTTCTGGTGGGAGTTTGCTCCCGGCAGCAGGCTTAACCTCATCTGGAAGAATGCCATCCTGCGTGAGAAAGAAGAAGTTAGTCACCATTTTACCAGGAATCTGAGCCGTACCTGGGAATCGCCACAGGAGAATTCGCTGATCATTAAAGTATTATATTATCTTGATTATCAATATTTTAAAAAAGACATTTCAAAACACTGAATCATGAAGAGAATTATTTTTACCGACCAGGCTCCAAAGTCGATAGGTGCCTATAGCCAGGCTGTGGAATCAAATGGTATGTTGTTCATTTCCGGACAGATACCCTTGGATCCGGCCACCCAGAAGCTAGTGGAGGGAGGGATCGTGGAGCAGACCGAACGGGTGTTGAAAAACATAGGGAACATCCTTGCTGCAGCCGGCTACTCCATTGATGAAGTAGTGAAAACAACCATTTTATTGGATGATATCGCTCATTTTGGAGAGGTGAACCAGATCTACAGCCGGGTTTTCGGTGACAATCCTCCTGCCCGGGCCACTTATGAGGTAGCACGCCTGCCCATGGGGGCTTTGCTGGAGATCGAGGCCATCGCGATCAAATCCCGGTAAGCCGGAATATCTCTACCTTTGATTCCATATTCATTGAAAAAGTCCCTATGAAAGCCTTCAGAACTTTTGGTTGGATTTTATTTCTTACCCTGCTTACCTCCAAGGTGTTACGTGCTGATGAAGGCATGTGGCTGCCCTGTTTCCTCCAGCAACTGAACGAAAAGGAAATGCTGAGGATGGGCATGCGGGTGACGGCTGAAGATATTTACTCCATCAACCACTCCAGCCTCAAAGATGCGGTGCTTCTCTTCGGCAGCGGATGCACGGCCGAGATCGTCTCCGACCAGGGACTGATCCTCACCAACCACCACTGTGGTTACGGTGCCATTCAAGCACACAGTTCTCTCGAGCACGACTACCTCAGCAACGGCTTCTGGGCCATGAACCTCCAGGAAGAGCTTCCCAATCCCAACCTCACGGTCGAGCTTCTGGTCAGGATGGACGAAGTAACCCAGGAAGTGCTGAAGGGAGTTCAACCTGGTATGTCTGAATCGGTGAGAGACAGCATCATCGAAAAGAATACCGGTGAGATCATCAAAAGCCTGAAGAAGGAGTCATGGGAAGAAGCCAGGGTCAAGTCTTTCAACTATGGGAATCAGTATTTTTTGTTTATTACCCGGGTATTCAAAGACGTACGTCTTGTGGGCACTCCTCCCAACAGCATCGGCAAGTTTGGCGGTGATACCGACAACTGGATGTGGCCCAGGCATACCGGTGATTTCAGTGTGTTTCGTATCTATGTAGATAAAGACAACCACCCGGCCCCCTATAGCAAGGACAACGTACCCTATAAACCGGCACGCTCGCTGACCATCTCCTTACAAGGTTACAAAGAGGGTGATTTTACCTTCGTCTATGGGTATCCCGGTCGTACCCAGCAGTTTATGACATCCTGGGGCGTGGACCTGGTGACCTCAGTCGATAATCCCATACGCATTGAACTCAGGGGCAAGCGTCTGGAGGTCATTGACAAATATATGTATCAGAGCCCCCTGACCAGGCTGCAATACAGTGCCAAGGCCGCCTCCATAGCCAATGGCTGGAAAAAGTGGATCGGGGAGTCGAAGGGACTTAAACGTCTGGAGACCATTAAAAATAAAAAGCTGCAGGAACTGGACTTTAACTCCTGGGTGATGGCAGAAGCTGACAGGAAAACACGATACCAGAATCTCTTGCCGGAATTTGAAAATGTACACCGGCAAATGATCCCTCTCGAAAAAGCCTGGCTATGTTACACGGAGGCAGGGCAGTCGATAGAACTGGTCAGGTTCATGTCAAGGTTTTATAAGTTAGTCAGCTTAAGCAACATAGAGACTCCGAGTCAAAAAGAGATTGAAAAGGAACTACTGTCTCTCCATGAAGCAGCCAGGGGGTTTTATAAGAACTACTGTATCAGGGTGGACCAGGAGCTGGCTCCCTACCTGCTGCAGAAATATGCAGAGAATACCAACAAAATGTATCTCCCGGACGTCTTTGACTGGATCCAAAAAAAATTCTCAGGAAACTATCTCTCTTACAGTCAGAATCTCTTTGAAAAATCACTTTTTGCTGACTCCTCGGCAGTGTACCGTTTCATAGAAAACTACAAGCCATCTCATTATAAAAAGATCCTCAAAGATCCTATGTTTAAGCTTGCAGAAAGCATGAACCAGAAGTTCTCCCTGTCGGTGCAGGGACAGCTACAGGGGTTCAGGGACAGGGTCGACAGTCTGGAGAGGATTTATGTGAGTGCCCTGGAGCAAGCTTCTCCGGGTAAAAGGTCCTATCCTGATGCCAATCTTACCCTGAGGGTTGCCTATGGACTTGTCAAGGGATATAGCCCGCGTGATGCCGTTGATTATCATTATTTTACAACTTTATCAGGCATTCTGGAGAAGGAAGATTCCACCATCTATGATTATGTGGTGTTTCCCAGGCTGAAATCACTCTATCAGAACCGTGATTACGGTATTTATGCCGACAAGGACGGGGAGATGCACACAGCCTTTATCGCCACCAACCACACCACCGGGGGCAATTCAGGCAGCCCGGTCTTTAATGCCGACGGTCAACTGATTGGAATTAACTTTGACCGTTGCTGGGAGGGTACGATGAGCGATATCGACTATGACCCTGAGCAGTGCCGAAATATCTCACTCGACATACGCTATTGCCTCTTTGTGATGGATAAGGTCTGTGGAGCCGGTCACCTGGTGAAGGAGATGACCCTGGCAAGGTAGTGACTGACACATGAGGTTATTCGATCTCGGGTTCTTGCTCCTGCAGATAGTGATACCAGTAGTACCTGTCTGATTGCATCATCTCACAGGGATGGTTGTTCTCCAGGTCCACCGACTTTTTTACCTCTCTTTCCCAGAAGTCGGGTGTCTCTTTCATCTGCATGAGTGTAGAGGATGTAAAACCGGAAGAATGATGTTTCATCTGGTTCACTGCCGGAACGGGGGTGGCCACAGGTTCTTTCTGCAAGACTCCTTCCTGTAATAACGGATAATCCATGGTTTTCTGTGCCGTGAGGCCCCTGGAAGGGATCAATTGCTGAGTGTCGGTTGCCGTCCTTTCGGTTCCCGGACTTATAAGCAATCCTGTCCAGGCGGTGATGGCCACCACACTGAGACTCAGGACACCATAAATGGATTTGAAGAAAAGATGCAATGTCGACATGACTCCATATTTTATTGTAACTCATCAATAGGACGTGAGATGAGCCCAGAAGTTACTCACTCCAGTAAAATAATCAGTTGGAAGATAAGTATCAGGATATCAGTTGAAGAACTCCTCCTTAAAGTTCAGCAGGTAGAGCTTTCCATAGGATCTTGTCACGGCGGTGTACAGCCATCTCAGGTACTCCAGGTCGATCATCTCCTGGGTCAGGTAACCCTGGTCGACGATCACGTGTTCCCATTGACCGCCCTGGGTTTTATGGCAGGTTAGGGCATAGGCGAATTTCACCTGGAGGGCGTTGTAGCAGACATGATTTCTGGTCTTTTCTATCCGGCTTCTTTTGGAGGGTATTTCAGCGAAATCCAGCAGGATTTCGTTGAACAGGCGGTTTTGGTCCGGCCGGGAGAGGGAAGGGGTCTCTGCCTGGAGGGTGTCGAGAAGAAGCATGACCTCCAGGTCCTTTTCTTCAGGGTAGTCGAGGAGCCTGATGCTGGCTTCTGCATAATGAAAGCCATACATGTCAAAGGTTTTTCTGATCCTGAGTACCTCCACGATATCTCCATTGGCGATGAACCCGGTGTCCGACTCGGGAGGCAGCCAGTAATAATTGTTCTTGACCACCATCAGGTGATCCCCGGCAGCGATCTCGTCTTCCCTGAAGAGGATACGGTTCCTGATGCCGTTGTTAAACAGGTTGGCCCTTTTGTTGGACCGGGTGATGACCACGGTGTTCTCCGGGTCTCTTGACAGGCAGGTGTTCAGCAGGTCTTCCAATTCCCCGGGCGGAAGTTGGAGGATGTCTTTAAACTCCCTGAGGGAGAAGAAAGGAGGTCTGATCTCTGCCTGAAGGATCTTCTCTCTGAGGAGGGTTGCGTTGACCAGGATGCCTGATTCTTCCGCCTGGCGCATCACCTCGGTAAGTTCGCAGCTTTCCACTTCTGCCTTGAAGCGGGATCTCAGGTAAGCGGGATCGAGGGCCGGGCTGGATGCAGAACCTACCGGCGGCAACTGGGCAGTGTCGCCCAGGAGCAGAAGCTTGTTGTTCTTGTTGGCAAAGACATAGTCGAAAAGGTCCTCCAGTAAACTTCTCCGGGAGGCAAACAGCCGGTCATCCGACACCTGCTCGTCAGGGATCATGGAAGCCTCGTCCACGATGAAGAGGGTGTCGCGGTGAAGGTTAGGCATCAGGCTGAGATAGATGTTCCCGTCACTGTTTGTCTTAGGACGGTAGATCTTTTTATGAATGGTATAAGCCCTTTTCCCTGAATAGGAGCTCAGTACTTTGGCCGCTCTCCCGGTGGGTGCCAGAAGCACCGTCTTCTTTTCGAGAAGGGGCAGTACCCTGACCAGGGCCGCCACTATCGTCGTCTTTCCCGTGCCGGCATAACCTTTCATAACAAACACAGGGTATTCTGAGGACTGTACCATGAATCCCGCCAGTTGCCCCAGCAGCTTCCTCTGACCTTGTGTCGGCTCATAGGGAAAATGTTCCAGCAACAACTGTTCAAGTCGTCTGGAATTTCCCGGCATCCGCTGGTTCGACGATGGCAGCTCCATGATTTCCCGTTTTCAGAAGGGATAGCCGATCCCAAAGTTCCACATGACATCCGATGGATTGAGCTTCCCGGGTTTCACCCACCGTTGTTCCTGGACAAGAGCGGGGTTCCTGAGCTGGATGGCACCGTCAAGCCTGAAGACAAAGAAGTTGAAATCGAAACGGAAACCAAAACCTCCGTCCAGGGCTATCTGCCTGAAAAACAAGTTCCATTTGAAATCACCATCGGGAAATTGAGCAGAAGGGTTCAACAACCAGATGTTCCCTGCATCAGCGAAAAAGGCACCGTTTAACCAGCTTAGCAGCGGGAACCTGTACTCGAAGTTTGACTCAGCCAGAATGTCGCCCATGCGGTCATACTGAAGCGCGTTGGTCACATCGTTATAGCTGCCGGGTCCCAGCGAACGGATGGCCCATCCCCTCATGCCATTCGCACCACCTGAATAAAACCCCTTGTCAAAAGGAAGGGCCGATGAGTTCCCATACGGATAACCCAGCCCAAGGGCAGCCCTGAATACCAGGGTAGTAGCACCCAGAAGGTTGTAATACCTGAAATCATTATTGAGCTTTAGATATTGGGCATATTTGATGTTCAAAAGGGAGTACTGTCCGTTCTCATCCTTTTTCGAATGAAAAAGGGAATTCAAACCCGACATCAGGTTCCCTGCTGGCTCAAAGTCAGTACGAAAATACAGGAAATTCTCCTTCTTATTGAGCTGCTGGTTGTTATAGATAAAGCTATAACGCATCGCCATGATCAGGTGATCGGTGTACTGATCCGTCAAACGGCTGTCGTTAAGGCTCTGGAGATAGGCAGTGAAGGCTGAATCGGGAAAGATCCGCACGGAGTTGATCTCTATGGGATTGAGTATGTGTCTTTTAAACGCACTTTCTTTCCAGTCGTATCCGAACGACATCTCCGTGACATATCTTCTGAAGCTGGTCCTTTCCTGGTAGTTGATTCCCGCGTTGATGGTGGTCTTAGGCCGGAAATACCTCGAGAATTTCTCGGGGTTGACAGGCACCAGGAACTTTGGGAAGAGAAGGCTCGCATGGATACCGGTCTCAAAGGTGTTGAAAAAGGGTCGGTCCACTTCATAGAGCTCACCAAAACGTTTTTGGATCTCCATGGCTCCTTTCAGCTTGATATTCAGCAGTTCTGCACCTCTAAAGAGGTTCCGGTTTTCATACACAATATTGGCGGCAACGCCAAAGTCACCCCCCGAGTTGGTCCCTTCCGTCTCCAGAGAGATGGCCTGCACCTTGTTCCTGGTCAGCTGAATATTGCAGTCGAGCTGGGGGGCCGAAGGCGCGGAGTCTGAAGGCAGGGCGGCAGGATAAAACTCGATGTTCACAAAACGGTAAAACTGAAGATCATTCAGCCTGGAATAGGTCTGAGTGACGTCGTTCAGGTTGTAAAAATCCAAAGGGTTGAGAAACAGGTTCTGTGTGATGGTGCTGGGCCTGATGGTCAGAGGAGGCTGGTCGATGAAAAAGTACTTCCTTGGTGCATGGCTCCTGGAATGGATGCCTGAAAGGACCGTAAGGGTATCGGTAAAAATGCTGTCATTCAGAAGCGGATCATAATCGGTATGAATGAAGATATCCCGTACCTGGTACCTCTCATGTTTCAGTTCTTTCAATGACTGGCTGCTGTCTTTCGGATTGGGTGCCGGGTTAACGGCCAGCAGGGTGATATCGAGTTGATGGTTTCCCAAGGTGCTGTCGACCAGGTAGCTGAGATAATCCTTTGAGAAATAATAGTATCCACGGTTCTTAAAAAGGGTGGTAATACGATCTCTTTCATCATCAAGAGTATAGGCACTGTACACCTGACCTGCCTGCACCAGCGCCTCTTCAATGTTTGCTTTCATCAGATTGTCGAGCGACGGGTCCTCTGCCTTGAGCTTGTAGTCCCTGACCACGTATGGTCTGCCCAGGGTCACCTGATAATGCACCTGGGCGAGCTTTCTCCGGTATTTTATATCTGTCTTGACGTTAGCATGAAAATAACCGCTGTTGTTAAGAAACGTCTTCATGTGCCTGGCAGAGGTAAGGCACAGTTGGGTGTCAAGAATGACCGGTAATTCCTCCATGGCCTTTCGGAACGACCGGTTCAGACGTGTTTCTTTGCCCTTGTTTGCTTTCTGATAAGCCCAGAGTTTGAGCCGGAACATGCCCAGTACTTTTTTATTCGGCTTTTGTTGTATAAACGCCTGCAGATCAGAAACTTCAACTCTTGGCTCGTCAAGGGTAATGTTGTTCTTTACCAGCAAATGCTCATCCGGTCCCAGAGTCCGTGTCGTTGAACAGGAACAGAACCAGGTGAGGAGGAAAATGATGGCAAGAGACTGTAAAGTGTAATTTTTTATCATCGCCAATATACAACGCTCAGACCTGCATAAATGTATGAAATATCCGCGAATTGACATGTTCTGTCACCATCCTTTGGATGAATAAGTACCAAACGGCAGGTTTGAGTCGGTGAATTTCTTTCCTGAAGGCCTTAAATACTGTGAAGATCATTTTGATTTTCGTCATGGATTTTGTAACTTTGTTATTAAGGTCCGGGATAAAATGGGACAAAATCCATGGAAAACGTTCAATTTCAATAAAAGGTTAACACGATGATAGACCCATTATGGAAGTACATGGAAGAAAGGCTCCAGCAGAAAGGACTGCTGCCTGTTGAACACAGGCATGGGCCTGTTGTGACCATATCCAGGGAATTTGGGTGTGGGGCCAACCTGATTGCCAATGAACTGTTGGTTTTGATAAAGAATCAGACACCAAAGCCACAGAACCTGTGGTGGCGGCTCGTCAACAAGGAGATTGTCAAAACGGCTGCCGAAGAGTTGGAAGTCACTCCTGACAAGATAGAATATGTCTTTAAGGCCCAGCAGAGAAAAATGCTGGATGAGATGCTTGCTGCACTTTCTTCCAAATATTATAAAAATGATACCAAGGTCCGTAAGACCATCATGAAGGTGATCAAATCATACATAGAGGATGGTTATGTGGTCCTGGTGGGAAGAGGAGGCGTCACATTCACAAGGGAAAAGTCCAATGCCGTAAACATCTATCTGCAGGCTCCCAAGGAATGGCGCATTCAAAAAGTCGTTTCCAGGTACGAGATGACCCCTGAAAAAGCATCTGAGATGATCGACCAGCACGATAAGGAAAGGAAAGCCCTGCTGGAATACTTCTATGGAGCCAAAACAGATACCTCTCTCTTTGATGTGGTATACAATACCAAAACCTGGAAATTGGGACAGATCGCAGAAAGCATCTTTCTGTTAATGAGGCAGAAAGGATTTTTTTAGGTCAATAGAAGGGTGTAAACACCACAGCCATTACGGGAAGTACGACCCGTTCACATCTCCGCGGCACAGGGTCTTCAGGTTAAGGGTGACATCGTTGGCCCCGGTAAACACCAGCTGCCCGGTCTCAAAAACCCAGTCTGAGGTGGGGAAGTTCATTAACTGGCCTATGTACCTCCTCGCGACCATCAGGGCATCATTGGTGTTGATATAGTGATTGTTGTCAATATATCCTGCTGTCTGCTTCAAACCAGTCAGTTGGACAAGGCCCACAAAATGTTTTAAGATCAACATGGCATCATCAGAATTCACACCACCCCAGTTATTGGTCTTCACCGGTTGAATGGTATAGTTGCCTGGTTGAAGGTTTGGAAAACTGTAATATCCCATGTTATCGGTTAAGGTTGAATCAGCAATGGTGCAACATCCGACTTTAAGATAAACCTTCAGATTAACCATAGGGCTTTGGATGCTGTTATCATAAGTGATGGTACCGGTAATATCTTTTAAGGATAAGGTGGTTTCATAGGCCAGGGAGTGATCAAACAGTTCCTCCACAAACTGGGGGGCTACCAGCTGGGTTGCGGCAGCATTCGGATGGCTGTCGCCGGTGTTCACCGCATAGATGGGGTTCATATATCCGGAAGGAAGGGTGAGCTTATGGAAAAAATCGAAGACATGCACATTGGGAGGAAATTCCCCGAAAACCGGGTCAAGGCCGGCGGCGAGGGTGTCTTTGGCCCATGTGCAGAATTTATTTGACAGCATGGCCTGGTTGGGATTGGTCTGGCTTTGCACCTGGGGGGCGTTCGTCCATATCATGAAGAAATGTTCCGGATGAGTGGCCATCACTCCTATAATATGGCGCCAGTGCCACTTGTAATTGTACACCGTTTTTATGGTAGGAGTCAGGGTATCGATCGGGATGCCCCATGAATCGATGTTGGATGAAGGGAAACAGGATTTGACGACGATAATGGGGTTGGTCATGCAGTAAGTGCAGATCCCTTCAGGATAGTTTTCTTCAAAAATGGTGTGCCAGGTGGCCCATTCGTTATCATAGTTGACCGGGAACCAGGTCTCATTGAGACTCACGGAGTCAGCACCCTCCAGGTCATGCTGCAGGTTGTAATGGGCAATTTCGAGCGGGATACTTGTGGTGCTCCCATTGGGTCCCCATATATTGGCTCCCGTAGAAAGATGGAAAAACATCCCATGCCTGAAGCTCTGTTCCTGGGCCCCTGCAATCACCGCGAACAAGATGAATGACAGGACCAGGCTTGTAATAAGGGGTAATTGAAATCTCTTCATGATAAAAATCTTTAAGGGTGATCAGAATTTTGGCGACCTAAAGATAATAAAATAATGCATAAGTACAGCCCTTTCTCTTTGGTTTTTTCAAAGAAAAGGGAAGCTGTTGTAAGGTTATGGAAATTCAGGGTTTACAGAGAAAATCCGTAACCCAGGCCTATGATGTACTCGGTGAGAGGGTTCTTTTTGTTGAGCTCTTTATTGACCAGGTAAAAGGCTTCGAATGAATGGATCTTGTGCAAGGTGTACTGCATGCCAGCCGCAAACCGAATATCAGTAAATTCATTGCCCTCCGGATCATTCATCGAATAATAAGCCTCTGTAAATCCAAAAACCTGGAATTTCCCGGGCAACTTATACCTGGCTGTCAGCTTAGTCCGGCAGGTCCATTCTCCTACCTTGCCGTCCTGGCTGGAAAACATATCGGCATATTGGTCCTGGACCCTCTCCCTGAGCGTAAGCGACAGTTTATTAAAGGACCGTTTATAATCCATCTCAAAGAAATACCGGTGCCGTTTGCTGTATGAATCATCAAGTCTCCTTTTCTGCATAAAACGATAATATACCCCGGCACTCAGACCTCTGAGGATTTTGAGGTCGAGACCAGTCTCCGTGAAATGGGTCCCCAATTCACTGATGTTCTCGTTGAGCCTGAATTCATCGGAAAGGCTCCAGGTCAGGGTCGGACGCAGCTTCTTCTCCAGGGTGACACTGGCCCAGAGACCTGCATCCTTCTGCTGGGCATATACACCGCACAGGGGGAATAAACCCGTGAGTAGCATCAGCAGGAATCGCTTTCCTCTATTCATTATAATAAATATATATCTGCGCAATTTCCCTCACGAAATCAATACGTCTGAAACTGATATGGTTGATCTTGACCCCTGTCTTACGCTCAAGATCTTCCATCAGCTCCTTTCTTCTGTCGGGTCGTATCAGTTCCATGTTGTCATAATAAATGAGCCTGGATGTCTCTTTCTTGATGATCAGGTTGCTTTCGAGAATGAAGGTTGCCGCTATCACGATCAGGTTGACAATAATCAGTTCGTCCCAGTTCCCTTTCATGACCGCATTGATCAGTCCGAGGGCGATCATGATGAACATGTAGGTCATGTCTTTGGTGGTGATGTTTTCAGTGCGGTAACGAAGCATTGTAAAGACCGCGAACAGGCCAAAAGCTGCTCCCATACTCATGTCTACCTTGTTCATCAGGAAGGTGATCAGAAAGATGATCAGGTTGAATATCTGAAAGGTGAATACTTTCTCTTTGTTTTTATTGTTAGGCAGATAAATCAAACGGATCAGCAGGATGACGGATACCAGGTCGACCAGCAACCTGATGAAGAATTTGGGTGACAGTTTTTCGAACAGTTGAAATGCAGCTTGGGCATTTTCAGCATTCACAGCTTGAAGAATAATCATATACCAGCTTTTTTATTCGTTTGATTTTTCTGAGAAAGAGGTGGTTCTTGAGTCCGGGTACCATCATCGACAAGCCCAGGCAATATTTGCTGATGGATCCCCGCCGTATATGAAGGGTTCTCATGGTATTGACAAATTCAGAGACAGCATGCCGTTCCTGTTTGGCTTCTGCAATAACAATTCCCTGAAGATCAGAACGTTCGTCATTTTTTTGGTAACTGAGGTTGAAGTCAAGGGTAACCCTTTCAGGTGGTGAGAAACGGACCAGTGTCATCCTGCTGAAGTGTATGGTGAGACTTGGCTTCAGACAGGATGCATCCATCCCGGTCTGCAACCTGAAGTACTCGGCGATGGAATCACTCATGATCAATGCCCCGTCATGTTTCAGCATCCGTTGCTTCTTTGTCATACCGTTCCCAGTCTTATGCTTGACCTCGAAAAACACCACCCCGCTGTTCAGGTACTTTCTGAACCTTACCTTGAACCGGTTCAGCTTTTTAACATGATGATGTCTGAAAAACAAATAGTCATCCGTGTCGTAATACACTGTTTCATAAGGTATTCCGACACAATGGTCCATGGATAAGAGATGGTACTGTTCTTTAAGACGTTCTAAAATGAGCGGGAGTTCGTTCTCTGTAAACACGAATTTGGTGTCCTTGCGGTCCATCAGTTTCACTGCATCCATCTCCTTTAATGTAACGGTCGTGAAATCAGTGATCAGGGTCTCAAGCAGGCTCAGGTCCATAGACACGGAATCGGGTTATTTCTTAATATTGAAGGTGCCGGCATCTACCGTCTGTTTGTTCCTGGTGATCTCAACTTCCTTCTCCACAGCAACAGATCCCGCCAGGCAGGTGTCCTTTGAATAGACATACAGGGAATATTTTCCCTTTCTCAGGTATTTGAACTCGAAAGTGCCGTCAGGCCCAGTCCGCAGACGATCACTGTAACTGATGTCATCACCGTAAACAAGGTAGACCCATTCATCAGACCCTGGATATTCACCCAGGATCTGCAGCAGGTTGGCATCATACTCAGTCACGTGCACATATCCTTTGATGGAGGCGTTCCCTCCCGTTCCCGGCTCTTTCTCACAGGAATGGCAGAGCAATATAACAATGAGAGATGCTGCAATGGATCGCCAACGAACCTGGCCAGTCATTCGATGCAATAGGTTTCTCATCTTCTTTGGTATCCTACTGGGGTGAATAAATGAGTTTGAAGGTACGATGAGTCGTCCCGGCCCGGAGTTCCACAAAGTACATTCCCGGTGCCAGGTCGTAATGGGCCATGTCGACCATCACGGTGTGTGTGCCGGCCGGATAGGAGGTGGCCGAAGGATTGATATTCGCCAGCGTCTGTCCCAGGGAGTTCAATACGCTAATGTTGACCTCGGCAGGTTCGCCCAGGTTGAACTCAAGACGGGTGTATGTATTGACCAGGGAGGGGTAAAGCCTGGCTTGTATCCCTTGCGGCGCTGTGATGGGCGCTATTCCGGTGTTATAAGTAAAATGGGCTATGATGGTGTCGCTGCTGCTCAGAAAGACCGATGCGGTGTCGGAGCCTGCTGCGGGAAGGAAGGTCTGTGAACCTGACGACCAGTGACTGAAAGAATAATCCCAGTTGGGATAAGCCTTCAGGCGGGTTTCGATATTCCCGAAATAGGTCCCGCTCCAGGGAAGACTATCGAGGGCCAGGCTGTTGAGCATGACTTTGCCGGCGCCGGGCGGGTCAGTCTTTATCACCAGGTTATAAGGTCCGGTAAGACTGTAACAGTTGATAAAGCCGTTGCTCAGATAGACACAACGCTGGTTGATGAAGTCCCGTAACTGGCTGACATTATCTTTCCATTCAGCGTATGTACCGTTCCACCGTTGGGCCTGTCCTTCCATTTCTGGGTCGATAATTGCCTCCGTACTGTCGAGCTGGGAAATCATATTTTCACAATTGAAGACAGTATTCCACAGGTCAATCTGCCTGGTTTTGTAATAGTTCTCAAAGCCTTCATTTTGCCGGAGATGGTTTAGCAGCACAATATGCCCTTCTGGATCAGAGGATCCCGATAATTGCTCCGGGTTACAAGGATCGGCTGTTGGTGTAGTGTTAGGGATCCCGGTGTAATTGATGTAATGCCCGAAAGTGGCATCGTTGTCCCAAAGGATATATCCCCACTTCAAATGCCCGCCAGTGCTGTCAATTCCTCTCCACCAGCCCACATTCCAGTTGAGCCAGTCAGAACAAACGGTAAAGGAATTTACGATCACATAATCTACCAGGCTGGCAAAATCAAAACGCTCAGTAACATAGTCGAAGTCAGCTTGATCAGCCATGTTGTGGGACATGATCCAGGAGTAAAAATTATCCCAGGCTGTCATGGCAGTGGCTCCTCCGTATTCAGCCCAGGTACTTCCCCAGAGCAGGATATAATACAAATGGTATTTATCCTGTCCGTAATAATAATCGCAATAATCATGATCATCTGCTCTTTCCCGTATATCATAAACACCCCAGTACTGGCCGTTCAGGTAAATGATACATTTTTCCGATCTTCTTACATCCAGGTGAAGACCGCCAATGTCAGCCAGACTGTGGATGTATGCATCCCTCATGTGGGCACTGCCTTCATTGGCTGAGTGGTGGTCGGCAGGGTAGTTGTCATCCCCTGCTGCCCTTAATATGATGCGCTGGAAATTCTTCCTGTCGGTCCAGTGAAACATCATCTCCTCTATGGAATGGTTATAAGCCATTTCATCCCTTGAAACAAAATCAATACTCCTATGGCTGTTGCCCCAGGAGTCCTGCCCATGCTTGTTATACTCTCCAAAGGTTTGGGCTTTCCTTTCATGATTGATGTTAAAGTACTCAAAAGAGCCCTTGGGTTCCAGGTTGCCGCTGCCATTGGCAAGATTCGGCAACTGAGTCCCGGATATGGAGATCACAGGAAGCGTATGTGATACATTGATAAAGTAGGTATTGAACTCCTCCAGGCTCGGCAAGACCTCGTTGTTGCCACTGAAAGTCATGGCCTTCAGTACTTTGGTGGTGGGAATATTGATAGGTGATGTATATGTAGCGGATGAAATGGTAGGAGCATTGCCGTCCAGGGTATAATGGATACTGCAGTTGGGTTCAGTAGTTGACAGGTAGATCAACTGGGCAGAAGAATAAAACCCGGCGGGTATGTTGACATTGGGTTTCTCAGCATAATTGGAATAGGGTACCGAGGTGTTGTTGGAGGCATTGGGTGTGGGCGTGGTGAAGATGCTCCATGCAGGGGCTCCGTTTAGTGTCCTTCCGCGTGAATGACCCAGATGGGTCTTCTTCGTGAGTTTGACATAATCCAGGATCACTCCGTTCGGATCAGCCAGGATGATGAACTCCGGATCATTCTTGGTCTGAGTCAGTTTGAAACTGGTATGAAAATGATTGGATACCACCAGGTCGCGCCCTGAGGCCCAGATCCTGATGAAGCCGTTGGCCGCTATGGAGGTGCCGGCAGGGAAAGCCCACTTCTGTACCTCCAGCGAATCATCACTCAGGTAATATCCACTCAGGCTCACCGAGGTGGTTCCTGCATTATAAAGCTCAAACCAGTCTTCATATTTTCCGAAATTATCGGCAAACTGGGTGAGGTTGGAACAGGAATATTCATTGATGAGCACCTGGCCCGATAACTGACAGGTTAAAATAAAAGTGACAAGCATTACTGAAGCTGAACGGAGAATGTGTTTCATGCTGACTGAATTTGCTGGATGATTTTAATGGTGAGTTTGAGCTGTCTGTCAAGGAACAATTATTAGACGAGCATTTCCGGAAAAGTTTGCTGTGAAGATCCTTATTGGACCAGGAATTTTTCGGAAAAAGATCTGACATCATTATGACAGCGGAGTAGATAAACACCCTGGGGCAGGGGATCAAGGGATATGACCGCGGTACCGGCAGGGTTCAGCATTCCTTCCATAAGGATTTGGCCTGTGAGCGAACGAACCTCATATTGAAACGCTTCTTCAAAGGGAACAGAAAAAGTAAGGAAGTCGTGCACCGGATTCCCCAGGATCATGATGTTTTGGCCCTGGAGATCAGCGATACCGGTGGTGTTGTAATAGAAGTTTGCCGACATAGAAGAACATCCGGTCACCGTGTCTGTGACTTCCACGGAATAGTCGCCATAATTGGTGGGCGTATAAGTCTGCTGTGTCGCCCCTGAAATGAGGGTTCCGTTGAAATACCACTGGTTGTGGTCAGAGGCACTGGAATGAAGCATCCCGGCTGAATAGGTGACCGTAGGAACAGGAGGAGGGGTGCTGTTGAAGGGTACCTGCGTCGACCAGACCGCATTGATCACAGTTCCTGAATTGTTTCCCGTGCCCAGGTCGGCAACCAGGTTGCCGCTGCCATCGTTAAGTCTCCAGTAACCCACCAGCCCCGTTTGCAGAGAAGGATCCAGGTGGTCATTCATCCCGGCCACAATCTCATTCTGCGCCAGAGCACGGTTCCAAACCCGCACTTCATCTATCATTCCTGAGAAATATCTTGACATTCCCCATGTCGTATCGGCGAGAGCCCCAATCCTGGGTTTAATGCCGGAAGAAACCGCAATAGTCCCTGCAAAGGAAAGACTTCCGGCAGGCTGACCGTTAATGTAAATCTTCATGACGGTGCCATCGAATACACCGGCTACATGTTGCCAGGTGTCGAGCAATAAGGCCCCCGCAGGACTGATCACTTCCTTCCAGCCTACCGGTGATCCGGAAACCCCGGCAATATTGAAGGAAAGCTGCCCTGACCCACCACATCTGAGGACATAGCCGTACATGGAACTTCCCCAGGAATGTTTGCAGAAGATCGAATTTCCGGTTGTGGAAGCCGCAAACTGATTGGGATTGATCCAGGCTTCGATGGTCAGCTGGGTCGTTATGTCTAATCCTGCCAAAGAATTAATTCTGACATTTGAGGATATTCCATTGAAATCCAGAGAGTTAGTGTTGGGAAGGCAGGGCTGGGACCATGCAGGAGTGAAGATCCCTGAAAGAAAAACAATAAAAAGGAATAATTTTTGCAATTTCATCATATTTTTACTTTTTGCTTTTTACCACTACTTTTTACTTTGTAAAGTTACAGTTTGATTCTTAATGTGATACTTTTTCAACCCAGACCTTACATTTATTTTTCTGTCCATGAAAAAAGTTATCTTTTCACTCTTGTTGGTCGTCTTTGTCCTTTCCCAGTCAGAGGCCCAACTGAAACCTATTACCATATCGTTTGAGGAGTTCGGGTCCTGGATGAAGACCCTGACACCCATGGGGTATCCTTTCACCGAAACCGGGAAGAATGGCGAGGAATATTTAGCTACCTTTCTGAAAGCTAAAGAATTAAAGATGATTGGGATTACCTTGTCCCCACTCTCCAGTTTCGATGATTATAAAAAATTCAAAGGAGTCTCACCTTATGACCTGAAGGGACACCGTGCTGCCTTTTACGGCACTCAGGGTTTCTGGAATCTTTCGGTGGAGCTGCTGAACCTCAATGCCGTGATGCAGGTGACTTCCGTTTACATCGAGGTGAAACAGGAAGATCTTGAGAAAATCGTAATGGAATCAGGCGCTTTTGATAAAAAATGAAGTATCAACCTTAAATATCATACCAAATGAAGAGAATCCCCTTTCGCGAACTTGGACTCATCCTCCTGTTCTTCGTGGTGACCTCCTGTGGCCGGCAGGTAACCCGGGTGAATACCAATGAACAGATCGACCTCAGTGGTCGCTGGAACGATACCGACTCCCGCATGGCAGCCGATGAACTTACGAAACAGGTGCTGACCCAACGCTGGCTCTCAGACTTTTCACAGGCCAATGCTGGGAAAAAACCTACGGTTGTGGTGGGCCTGGTCACCAACAAATCTCATGAACATATCGACGCTGAGACTTTTCTGAAGGATATAGAGAAAGCTTTCATCAACAGCGGCAGTGTCAGGCTGGTACAAGCCGGTGATAAAAGGGAGGCACTCAGGGAGGAAAGAGCCGACCAGCAACAATATTCATCTGCCGAAACAGCTAAGAAATGGGGCAAGGAACTGGGGGCTGACTTCATCATGCAGGGAAGCATCAATTCCATCGTCGACACCTACAACAAGTCCAAAGTGGTGTACTATAAAATCAATCTTGAACTCACCAACCTCGAATCCAATGAGGTGGTATGGATTGGTGACAAGGAGATCAAGAAGCTGATCAACAACTGATGCTGGTATTTATTCCCAGAAAATGATACCCGGAAAAAAGTTCCTTCTTTCCTGGGGGATTGCTTGTTTGACGGCCATGACCCTTTTGCCGTCATGTATGACCTATTACCAGAAAACACTTCAGTTTCAGGAATATGTTACCAGGGGTGATTTTGAGAATGCACAGAAATGGCTGGAATCAGATAAGAAAGGGAAGCAGCCCAAGAACCTGATGCTTCATCTGCTGAATTCCGGGTGGGTAAACTGGATCACAGGGCAGCCGGAGAAAAGCAACCTGGACCTGAACACTGCCGACCAGATGATGGAGGACCAGCAGAAAAACCCGGGACTGGAGGCTGTGGCCCTGATGACCAATTCCACGGTAAAACCTTATAAGCCGGAAGACTTTGAAGTGGTCCTGGTGAACTATCTTAAAGCCATCAACTACCTTAAGCTACAGCAGTATGAAGATGCTTTGGTCGAATGCCGGAAGATCAATATTAAGCTCCAACAGCTCAATGACAAGTATGGAGATAAGAAAAACCGCTATTCAAGCGATGCCTTCGCCCACCTGTTGATGGGCCTGATCTATGATGCCAGCGGGGATTATAACAATGCTTTTATTGCCTATCGTAATGCCCTCGAAGCTTATGACCAGGTCTTTGCCCCGCAGTTTGGTGTCAATGCCCCTTTGCAACTGAAAAAAGACCTGCTTAGAGCGGCATACAGGACAGGCCTGAGGGAGGAACTGAGAAACTATGAAGCCCAGTTTGGGTTTAGTTATCAGGATGATTCGACCCAATCGGGAGAACTTATATTTCTGTGGCACAATGGGTTCGGACCTGTAAAGGCGGAATGGAGTCTCAACTTCTCTAAGATCACGAAACAGGACGGATTTTTTACCCTGGCGGATGAAGAAGCCGGAGTCACCTTTCCAGTGAGTACAGCCACCCTTACTTCAAAAGAGGAGTCTGCTTTTTCTGACCTGCATATGGTTAGAATAGCCTTCCCAAAATATGTGGAAAGAAAACCCTTTTATGAGAAGGCAGAGATTCGTTTAGACAACAGTTCTTATCCTCTGGAAATGGTGGAGAACGTCAATCAGATTGCCTTTAAAACTCTGGATGACAGGATGTTGAGAGAGATGTCTCAATCATTGTTGCGACTGGCTGTGAAACAAGCTATGGAACAAGCCTTGAAAAGCAGCAGCGATCAGGACATGAAGAACCTGGGCGCAGCCGTCAGTCTCATAAACGCAATCTCAGAAAAGGCCGACACCAGGAACTGGCAGACCCTTCCATACGAGATCTCCTACACGCGGATTCCCATCGCCGCGGGATCGGACAGCCTGATGCTTGTGACAACAAATGCCGAGAAATCAAAAGAATATCCTTTTTCTTTCGATATCCCTGCAGGGAAGACCAGGTTCTTTGTGTTTTCCTCATTGGAGGGTAGATAAATTACGGAGTTTTCTTATGCTTCTTATGAGTGATAACACTTTCTTATCAGTCTCCTGACGAGTTAACTTGTTGTTAATCTGAGATAGAGTATTGACAACCATCATTTTTTTTTCGTATCTTTATTCCATAAATCCACCTGGCCATGCAAAATAAAATACTCTGGGCAGTCAGTATTCTTCTATTGGCAGCATGTGTTATTCCGGTTAAAGGTTATTCGGATCCCTCAGGAAAAAGAGTTTTAACTGAAAAGGCAATAATACAGGATGAGGGTTGTACCGCGGTCATCAGTGGCAACAATGTGATCTGTCCCGGTCAGAATGCATTGCTTACTATTCAGTTGAGTGGTGTTCCGCCCTGGGGCGTGTTTCTCAATGACGGATTAAACGAAGTGTTTTATTCCATTGATCAACCACTTTACACCATTACTGTCAACCCGGTGGTCACAACGCAATATACCATCCCGATTTTTTTCGATGCAGCCGGGTGCCAGGGACCAGGCTTAGGATCGGCTACCATCATTGTCCAGGAAATTAACCAGTATGTCTTGTCAGGCGGGGGGATGGTTTGTGAAGGAGGCATGATTCCGGTACCGGTGATCTGCAACGGTTCAGATCCCTTTATGACCTATAACCTGTTCAGAAATGGAGACTTTACAGGTTCTACCATGGTAGGTGATGGAAACCCTATCATCTTCAATGATATCTATCTTCCAGGGGTTTACACAGTTTTGGCGATGAGTCCCGATGGTGCCTGCTTATCCTGGATGTTAGGCCAGGTGATAGTGGAATTAATGCCACCCCCCATGACCCTAATTTCCGGTGATAACACCATCCCTCCGGGAGGGTCAGCAGTAATATCGGTCGAACTCCAACAGGGGATGTTGCCCTTTTCATTCGGATTGGCTGAGAATGGGGTTGAAACGATGGTGTTCCCGGATAACTATGCGAATCCAATGTTTATTACCGTTTCACCTCCGGTGACTACTTTATACACTGTCACCTGGGTGATGGATGGTACCGGATGCCATAATTTTAATCCTCCAGGTTCAGTCCTGATCACCGTGATCAATGAACAGCTTGTCACCTGGGATACACCCCTGGACCCTCAGTGTGAAAACTCCACCACTTACTTACTTACAGGTGGGCTTCCACCTGGAGGAATCTACTCAGGACCGGGTGTCGAGAACGGGGTCAGTTTTAATGCCTCAATGACGGGTCCGGGGATCTATACGCTCACTTACAATTATGTTTTTCAGGATGGTACTACTGGAACCGCTTCACAGGAAATGATCGTTTACCCTGTTCCTCAAGTCACCATCTTGCCTGTTGGTCCACAATGTACAGATGGTCCGCCTGTGCCTCTGATCGGAACGCCTCCGGGTGGAGGTTTCGACGGACCGGGTGTTACAAATAATACGTTCAATCCGGGTCTGGTCGGCACAGGCCAATGGCCTGTGACCTACACATTTTCTGATCAGTCGACAGGATGTTCGGGAAGCGCCACGGAGATCATCGTGGTGTCCCCGCCGCCCCAGGTCGGTATAGAATCGGTCGGGTCGCTTTGTGAAAACAGTCCGCCTGTGCCTCTGATCGGAACGCCTCCGGGCGGAGGTTTCGACGGACCGGGTGTTACAGGGAATACCTTCAATCCAGCCCTAGTTGGCACAGGCCAATGGCCTGTGACCTACACATTTTCTGATCAGTCGACAGGATGTTCGGGAAGCGCCACGGAGATCATCGTGGTGTCCCCGCCGCCCCAGGTCGGTATAGAATCGGTCGGGTCGCTTTGTGAAAACAGTCCGCCTGTGCCTCTGATCGGAACGCCTCCGGGCGGAGGCTTCGACGGACCGGGTGTCATTGGAAATACTTTCAATCCGGCTCTGGTCGGCACAGGCCTATGGCCTGTGACCTACACGTTTACCGATCAATCGACAGGATGTTCGGGAAGCGCCACGGAGATCATCGAGGTCATCCCTTCGGGCCTCAGCGGAACGATAGAAGGAAATGTTAATTACGACAACCCGCTGATGACATCTCTTGCAGAGTGCCTGGTTGAATTGAGAGAGAACGGGGTGACCATCCTGCAGACGGTTACCGATGATCAAGGTTACTACCAGTTCCCAGGTTTGATGCCAGGGATCTACCAGCTTCACACCACCACCTCTAAATCCTGGGGCGGAGGTAATGCCGTGGATGCATTGGATGTTCTCAGACATTTTGTGGGCATTGATCCACTCTCCGGTCTCAGGTTACTGGCGGCTGATGTTAATGCGAGTGGCAGCGTCAATTCAGGAGATGCCCTCCTTATTGCAAAGAGATTCGTGGGATTATCGGATAACTTCCCTTCCGGTGACTGGTTGTTTGAATTTCCTGAAGCTGAAGTACTACCGGGTTTCACACAAAATATTGGCATACATGCTCTGTGTTACGGAGATGTCAATGGTTCGTACATGCCCCCTAAGATTCAACCGACGGTTTTTATCTCATCTCTGGAGGTCATGGAGGTGACAGGGACAAGGTTGAGCATTCCGGTGTTCATGGGCACTGAGGCTGAAATCGGAGCTTTCTCGCTCATTTTTGAAATGCCATCAGAAGGATTCAGGGTGGAAGACATCCAAACGCCAGGAGAGGGTGTACTGGTGTTCAACCAGGATGAGAAAGAGTTGCGTCTGGCTTGGTACAGCTTATGTCCGTTGCAACTGAAACCGGGAGATCTCTTATTAACGATCACCGGAGTCATGGATGATATGAGTCAGGAAATGTTTGATTTACCCCTGGGGGTCCCTAACCCTACAAGCCTCTTTGCCGGCCCGGATGCCAGAATCCTGGAAAATATGTTGCTCACCACTCCAAGGCTCGTACGGGTCCAGCCCATCGTATTCTTGGGGCAAAATATTCCGAATCCGTTCGATGAATATACGGAGATACCGTTTAACCTGGCTAATCCGGCGCATGTCACACTCAAGATTACCGATTTACTGGGAAAAGAAATAAGGATCCTCACCGACCAATATCTGGATAGAGGTCGCTACCAGATAAAGATGAATTTGGGATGGCTGCCGGAAGGTATGTACCTGTATACCATGGAGGTTCAAGGCGATCGTGAGCATTTTCAATGTACAAAGAAGCTGATCAAACAGCCATAGACCTTAAAATTTATATATATCTGTTAGTTAATCATTTACAAACCAATAAAAGGAGGGATCATCATGAAAAATTACCTTTTTAAGACCCTGTCGGGCATGTTGTTCTTAAGCTTGTTGCCTTATCTTTCTCTGGGAGACGGAACAAAGCAATATAAATTCAACAATAACGAGGGTTCGCCGGCAACTGATATTCATATCAAGATGAGTCCGGCAGGAACCTTTGTTGTCCCCAATCCCAATCCCAACAATGACGCAACGACCCAGACGCCTTCGGGGACCTTCCCTACCGGCAATGGTAGCGGGACAAATAATATCAACCTGTGCAACGACATGTCAGGGAATCCCGTCCCCAACGGTGGCAGTGTCACCCTTACATTCGGATATTCAGGCTCTGTTCCAGATGTACAGGAATGGTGGTGGACGAATGATAACAATCTTGATCCAAGCAACGGGCAGTTGGGTAATAAAAAGTTTCCCGCAAAAGGTACTTTCAATTTTGTAAGTGCAACCTCGGCCGGCGACGGGTCCATCGAACTGGGAGGGGATGCCATGACGGCGACTTTTGCCATGCCTCAGGGCTTATCAGGGTTTGACATGGCCAACCTTTTTGCACAGTTTATTCAGGACCAGGTCCCGTTTCTGGGAGTTTCTTCCATAACCCAGTCACCAGAGGCTACCCAGGTGGTCGTATTTCCCACCGTATTTGGAAACGAGCAATACGATTTCACAGCAGTCGTCAACCCTGACAGCTCACAAGCGGTCACTTTTGCCTATCAACAGCCGATAAATGTGATACCGACGCTCTCAGAGTGGGGACTGATCATTCTGGGTCTGATCCTGCTGACGATAGGTTCCGTGTATCTGATAAGAAGAAGGAAGTTGGCTCCTGTTATTCACTCCTGAAGGTGAATATTCAGGGGTAAGGAAGGCCTTGCTGTTCACAGGGATTGATTTATTCATGAGGACAACGTATCTTCGTGGGAATTCAAACCTTGGAAGATATTCTTATGAAGAAAAGTTTAAAAGGCCGTAGGAAAGGATCATTACCACCAGCATCAAGGTTAAAGTCGACATGGCAGGAGGTTAGGCCCATTGTCCTCTTTGTGGGTTTATTTGTCCTGATCATGCTCGTTTTTTACCTGGCCTGGCTGTCTGATTTCGCCACAGAAAAGGTACAGCCGGTAATAGCTTCGGTCAATGCTTCCATTTCGAGTTTCATTCTTAATATTTTAGGACAACACACCGGTGCCATAGGAGACAGGGTAGCTTCGTCTTGCTTCTCTACCAGTGTTCGCAGGGGTTGTGATGCCGTGGAAGCGATGGCTTTATTTTCAGCTACGGTTCTGTCCTTTCCTGCACCCTGGAAAAAAAAACTTACAGGCCTCGTCGGCGGAGTATTAATTCTTTTTTTATTGAATATTTTCAGGGTAGTCAGCCTCTTTCTTACAGGTGTTTATTATCCCAGAGCCTTTGAACTGATGCATGTGGAAATTTGGCAGGTATTATTCATTTTTGTCGCCATCGGGCTGTTCCTGATGTGGTTGGGATGGTCAAATAAAACTATGAGGAATGCCAGGTCTTAAGAAGGTTTCCTTATTCTTCCTGAAAGCAGCTTTGGTGTATGGAGTCCTTTTTCTGCCATTAAATATATTTGATGGGACCTATGAGAACTTTTACCGTAAGTGCAATAGCTATTTTTTCAGTGAGTTACAATCAGTCGGGCATGTCAGATTCACGAAGGGAAAAGAACCTGCCACCACCCACATCAATATCTGGAACCAGAACCAGGTGCAGCCGGATGGCAAGGTGAACTCTGCCAAAGCCGATGTAAATACCCGTTACAGAGGTTATCTTCCAACGATTCTGTTCCTCTCCCTGTTACTGGCTTCCCCTGTTCCCTGGAAAAGAAAGACCATTTCCCTGGTAACCGGGTTCATTCTGGTGACTGCCTTTGTGATGTTCAAAGCCTGGCTGGGGTTGGTTTATGTATGTCAGAACAATCCTTTTCTTGAACTCTTCAATTTCAGCGGCAATAAAAAGTACCTCGTTGATCGTTGCCTGGATATATTTTTCCATTCCACCGGATCTATCCTCTATTTTGTGGTAGCCATATGGATACTGGTTACCTTCCGAAAACAAGACCTGTTGAACTGGAGGGGGGCTGATGCCTCTGTTGCACAAGACACAAGGAACCCACATTCTTCTCCTGCCGTTAATATAGCACCTAAAACCCCTGCGAACAAAAAGTTTGTCAAAAGGCGGGGTAAACATTGATTTATCGGGCATTTTTGCGTATATTGCAGCATGAGTTAAGAAGATGCCTTAAGAGATCTTGTTAAAAATTATTCATCAAATTCTAGGTTCCCATGAAACGAATCAGTGTACTTCTTGCAGTATTTTTATTTATTAACCTGATGGTCACGCAGGTAACAGCAAAAACCGGCAGCTATACGATGGTGTGGAATGGTGTGGCACCTGATGGTACAGTGCTGAATATCAAAGCAGTAGCGGAAGACGGGACCACCTATGATGAGAGCCTGAATGTGGGTGGAATGACCCAGGAGCAAGCCCAGGCACTCCTACTGACCGATATGCAATCTGCCGGTTGGGCGGTCACAGCCAACGGAACCAACGGTATCATTGTAACGGGTCATGGTACAACTAATACAAGCCCGATCAGCAGGATCTGGGCATCTGACGACCACGAGCAATCTACGGTCAAACCTGACGGAACGGTCTGGATTATTGAGGCACCACCTTCTATTCCACAGGAATTTGAGTTTAGCTTTGGTCCGCCGGCAACTGCGTTAGGGTTTCCCGGCACACTGGTCGCCAACATCGGCCCTCTGGTTTTGAATATTCAGCTGGATCCGGGAGACCCTCCTTTCATGGTCGCCCAGAAACTGGAAGCTGCCATGACAGGTGCAGGACTCATTGTCTCCAGGGTTGATTCCACGGTCGTACTGAATTGGTCAGATCCGGTGAATGCTGCTTTACTCCCTTCACCCCTGCATGTCGACATGGGTGTTTATGATGCAGCTGCAGGCCCTATGTTGATGATAGGTTTGCCTGACTCACAACCGACGGCTATTCCAACCCTTACCCAATGGGGACTGATCATCCTCGCCTTTCTTTTCCTTACGGCAGGGACCTGGTTCATCATCAGAAAAAGAACAGCCAGGGCTGTTGTGGTTGGATAGAACCCTTCCTGCTTTAACTTTAATACCACTTATTTTATTTCACTTTCAATTGGATCCATATGAGGCTTGGCATACACCTTCTGATTTTTATTTGCCTGATAATAAGCAGTATCCGGGCAGATTCGCAAAGCTATTACCTGGGCTCGGGGTCAACACCCATAGCGTATCCATTCCCAACGGCGGCTTCCGATGCCAGGACCCAGGTCCTCTTCACGGCCAGTGAGCTTATGAGCACCTCTTTCCCGGCCGGAGCCTATATCGAAAAGATCGGGCTTGATGTCACCTCTATTCCCGGTGAGGTCCTTCAAAATGTAAAGATTTCCATGAAGAACTTCTCAGGGGTAAGCTTTTCAGGATTTCAGACCGGGATGACAGAATTATTCTCGGGAGAAGTGGTGCTGGCTTCCACAGGCTGGCAGGATATTACCCTGCAGAACCCTTTTCTCTGGGATGCCACTTCCAGCATCATACTGGAGTTTTGTTTCGATCGGGAATCGGGAAGTGCCAACACCCTTGTGATGGGACATCCCATACTTTTCAAGACCCGTGTGGCCTCACAAATGTTTGGTGACGGATGTGCCCTTACCACAAGCTCCTACTACAACCACCGGCCCAATATCAGGCTGACCATCGCTCCTCCTTTACCCGCTGTTACCCCCTTCCCGGCCATTGGTTCTTCAACTTTGCAAACCGCGCTGTACTGGACGTCCGGCGGAGGGTATGCAACACATTTCCAGGTGTTTCTGGATACCGTAAACCCCCCGCTCCAGCTGATTCAGGAATATACTCCCAACCCGGTATGTGTGCCTCCCATGTTAAAGTCCAATACGCATTACTTCTGGAAAGTAGTGCCCGGCAACACCTCCGGCAACACACTGCATTGCCCGGTATGGGATTTTTATACGGGTATGCTCGACACCGGACTGGTTGGTTTTTATCCTTTTCGTGGCAACTCCTACGATGAATCCGGTTATTTCCACCACGGGCAGCCTTTTAATGTGACCCCTGCCTTCGACCGGCACGGTCTTCCCGGCCAGGCTGCCCTTTTTAACGGAAACTCCCAGGTGAAAGTCGGCCCCGACAGTCATTTGATGTTGGCGTCCTGGACGATTTCAGGATGGATCAAAGCCTCAAATCCGGTTTCCTCGTGGCAGGCGGTGACAGCAAAAGACGAAAATCCTGACGGTGCCTATAACATGGCGGTGTTGTTGCATGAAACCGGCTCAATAACAGCAGGATATGAGAACTGCTCGGGCCAAGGCGACCACCTGCTCTCCTCCTCTCCACTGGACCTCAATCCATGGCAGTTTTTTACCTACACCAGGGACACCGTTTCAAACGTGGAAACTCTTTACATCAACGGACAGTGGATTGATGATTCGGTTTCGGAAGACCTACCTTGTCTTACACCAGATACGCTCAGGATAGGAGCCCGCGCAGTGATGCAGGGAGGAAGTCTGGTCCCCGCAGATTTTTTCACCGGTGTTCTTGATAATATCCGGATATACAACCATCCCATGGATGAGGAGTCCGCATCGACGCTGTATGAAAGAGAAGCTTGTAATCCACCGGCATACTATTCACTGACCTCTATCTCCTCAGGACCAGGGACTGTCCACCTGGGACTCAATGGATCGGAGTACGGGGTTCAGTACCAGGTGAAAAGGGGCATGGCCAATGTCGGTGAGATCGTTATCGGTACGGCTACCGACCTCGACCTGGGCACTTTCGATATTCCCGGAATTTACTATGTCGTAGGGACCAACCCCTGTGGTACCACCCAGATGCCCGGAAGTGTCCAGCTCCGGGCACCTCAGATCATGCTGAGTCTGATGGCAGAAGACTCTGTCTGTCAGGGCAGTGAGATACTGATAACGGCATCGGTGACAGGAGGATATCCTCCCTACGGTTACCTATGGAGTAATGGTTTGACCGATCAGGCTTCCGTCACCATCACCGGCGACACTTCGACTGATATTAGTCTCACCGTTACGGATGCGCTGGGATATTCCACCCATGCTGAGGTACCAGTCATCGTGTATCCCTTGCCTGATCTGACCTGGCCTTTACCTCCCGAGTCACAGTGTATTACAAATACCTCCCTTTGGCTCGATGGAGCAAATCCTGGTGGTGGAACATACAATGGCCCGGGAGTGGAAGCCGGGTTCTTCAATGCCTCGGTGGCAGGAGTGGGGACGCATATTCTAAATTATCAGTATACCAACATCTTTGGTTGTTCCCAAACAATCAACCAGGTGGTAACGGTAACGCCTTTACCGGAAGTGACCTGGGATGCCGGGACCGATACCCTTTGCCAGAACGGTCCGCCATATCTTTTGTCAGAAGCCTTGCCGGAAGGTGGTACATACAGCGGGCCGGGAGTCACGGATTCCTGGTTCATTCCTGAGACAGCAGGTCCGGGGATACATGAGTTGACCTATACGTACAGTGACAGCCTTGGTTGTGTCGGTGAAGTGACCCACAATATGGTGGTCACAGAGCTACCCCTGGTTACTTGGTACAACGACCTGGGGACGATCTGTGCCAACGCACCCACCTTCACCCTCACAGGAGGGTTACCCCCGGGTGGCACTTACAGCGGGCCGGGAGTTGTCGGGACCAACTTCAATGCCACCCTGGCCGGCACCGGGAGCATCATCCTTTCCTATTCATTCATGGATGAACAGGGTTGCATCAGCACTGCCTTCAACGACATCACGGTGTACCCCTTACCCACCGTCTTTTGGGAGGAGGATCTGGGACCTGTATGTGAGGACAACCAGGCCTATCCGCTTTCGGGAGGTGTCCCGGCAGGCGGGATCTACAGTGGCCCCGGAGTGGAGGGTGATCTTTTTAATGCCAGTATCACCGGTCCCGGCACCTTCATGCTGGCCTATGTGATCGTGGATGAGAATACCTGCATGAACGCTGTCTTTAATACGATTACTGTCAGTCCTTTGCCTGTCGCACTAGCAGGAACCGACACCCTGATCCTGGACGGAACAACGGCACTGCTTCACGGTTCTGCTTCCGGAGGTGCCGGCAATTGTTCCTACTCATGGTCTCCTGCTGACCTGCTGACAAACGCTCTGTTACAGCAGCCCCTGACCCTGGAAATCTGGGATACCACGGTCTTTTCTCTGGTGGTATCCGACGCAAACAACTGCAGCAGCTTACCCGATCAGGTCACGGTGTACACCTATCCGGACCCGTTATCAGCCAGTGCCGTGGCAACTCCCGATACTCTGTGTCCCGGCCTGGAGGTACAACTCATGGCCCAGGCTTCAGGAGGAGCGGGAGATCTATCCTATTACTGGTATTCCGACCCCCCGGGTTTCACCTCCCAGTCGGCCATGGCTACCGACCAGCCCATAGTAACAACCACCTATCATCTGATGGTGACCGACGGAATTCAGACGTTGGCAGCTTCAGCAACGGTGTTTGTAAAAGAATGGCCTTCTGTGGCACCGGTGGTGCAAGGTCCTGATACCGTCATGCAAACCACGGAACAATATTATTGGGTTGATGCCCAGGATTTGAATATAGAATCTCTTGAATACGAGTATTCTGGTCAGGGAGTGATGGCCCAGTGGTCCTATGATACCCTGTGGCTGGCTTTCTCCGGGGAGGCTACAAGCGGGCAATTATTAATCAGAGGCGTGAACTCCTGCGGGACCGGCCCCTGGTCCGTCCCATTGGAGGTAACGGTCCTTTCCCAGCCCCTGGTGCAGGGAACGGTGACCTATGCCAACCTCCTCCATACGGTCATGTCCAACACCCAGGTTTCCGTTATTTCCGGTGATTCTGTGATCCAGACGACTGGTACCGACTCGCAGGGACATTACCAGTTTGGCACCCTGATGCCCGGTGATTACCAGCTGCAGGCGTTTACATCCAAACCCTGGGGCGGTGGTAATTCCAACGATGCCCTTCGCATACAGAGGCATTTTGTAGGGATGAACCTCCTAAGCGGTATACGTTTGAAAGCCGCTGATGTCAATAACTCCGGAGGGGTCAACTCCAACGATGCCCTGGTGGTGATGAAACGCTTTGTGGGCCTCATCAACGGCTTCCCTGCCGGTAACTGGGCTTTCGAGGACCCGCCTTTCACCTCCGATGGTTCCACGACACAGATTATTGACTTTAAGGCACTTTGCTACGGTGATGTGGACGGGAGTTACAGTCCTACTCTGAAACGAGAACCTGGCATCATCCTCACCCGGGAGGGTGTAACGCCGGCGGGATCGTCCGGTGATTTTTCCGTTCCATTACTGGCCGGACAGGAAGGAGACATTGCCGCGATCTCTCTTTCCCTTCATTTACCCGGAGACATCGCCGCCATCCGGTCGGTAAGTACAGAGTTACCCGGCATGATGGTATTTCATACCCATGACCGGCTTCTCAGGATCTCATGGGTTTATGAAACCGGGATCAGAGTCAAAAAGGATGAGGTCCTTTTCAAAATGGATGGGGTTTTATTCCCTGGATCCATTGGACCTGACTCCTGGGAACCGGACGATGAATGCCAGATTATTGATAAGCAGGGTCATGAGACAAATCCCTTTTTACTCTCTATGCCACTGATTGTCAGCGAAGAAGTTGGGGTATCCTCTTTTCGCTTATCACCCGACCCATTCATGAACACCTCCATTTTCAAGTTTACTTTAGTTGAAAGTGCTGATCTTACCGTCGATCTCTATAACTCCATGGGTATCAGAATAAAAAGAATATTTCACGAATCTTGTCCTGCCGGGGAGCATCAGAGGCTTTTCGAAGAATCCTCGCTGGCTCCCGGCTTATATTACCTGCAGATCAAGGCCAGGTCATCTTCGGGTCTCGCAGTTCATTCTGTGAAAGTGGTCAAGATAAATTAAGATGAAACACTTTCCAGAGATCCCTTGATTTTCCCTTTCTTCACGGGCTTCTCATCTTATATATTTATTTGATTTCAAAGGATTCTGAATTTTTTAAGGACTTTCTTTGATATAATCGAATTTCTTTTTTTCTTATCTTTGCACCACGAAATTTTGCGCCTGTATTACTCGTCATTTGGGTCCTCCGCCAAGAAGGAAATGGAAAGCAGTTAAAGTATTGATTTTCAGTTTTTAAGACGTTTATATGAAGAAAGCCAATATCCTTTTTGTTACCCAGGAAATCGTTCCCTACCTTAAAGACAGCCCCATGGGCCTTATAGGCAGGCACCTTCCCCAGGGAATACAGGAAAGGGGTAAAGAGATCCGTACCTTCATGCCAAGGTATGGATGTATCAATGAAAGAAGGAACCAGCTTCATGAAGTGATCCGGCTTTCCGGAATGAACCTGATCATCGATGATACGGATCATCCCCTCATCATCAAGGTGGCCTCCATCCAGAGTGCCCGGATGCAGATCTATTTTATTGATAATGAGGATTATTTCCAAAGGAAATACACTTTTTGGGACAAGAACAATAAGTTCTACGTCGATAACGACGAAAGGATCATCTTTTACAGCAGGGGTGTGTTAGAGACGGTGAAAAAGCTGGGATGGTCACCAGATATCATTCATTGTCACGGCTGGATCTCCGCCTTACTGCCGGTCTATCTGAAACAGTCTTTCAAAGACAACCCCATCTTCACCGACGCCAAAGTCGTGTTGTCGTTGTATAATGATCATTTTGAAGATCCTTTTCATAAAGATTTTCCGAACAAGGTAAAGTATGAAGGGATCACCGAAAAAGAACTCAAGTACTTTAAGAAGGGAAATTACGTTAACCTGATGAAGGCTTCCATCGACTACAGCGATGCCGTCATTATAGGTCATCCCGACGTTCACCCTGAACTGCTTGCCTACCTGCAGACCATCGATAAACCGGTGCTGGAGTATCAGGAGTATCAGGAGCAGAGTGGATATATCGATGTGTTTAATGACTTTTACGATGAGATCCTGGTCAGGGAAGCCGTAACCACTGATTGATGCAACACCCTCTATCCCTGAAATCCTTGAGACCCGGCAGACTCCTTTCCCTGTTATCCAGCATTGTTTTCCTTCTGTTCTTTTCCTCCTGCGAGAAAGATCCCGACCTGGTGGGTCTGGAAGTGACTCCGGCCCAGGATGAACTCGGTGTTACTGTTGCTGATACCTTTACCATTGTGGCTTATTCCGAGCTAGACGACTCGGTGATCACCAACTATTTTACGCCCAATATGGCCGGATCGTACTTTGATCCTGTCTTTGGTAGGGTTACGGCCGGTTTTTTCACCCATATCCGCCTCCCGAGCGTCAACCCGGCCTTTGGGAACCACCCGGTACTGGACTCCCTGGTGCTGGTGCTTCCCTATAACAGCTACTACGGCGATACCACCACCCTTCAGACATTCAGGGTTTATGAGGCCGCCGACGACTTTTACATCGACACCACCTATTATTCCTGTACTCCGGTCAACACCACCGGGGTGCTCTACGGACAGCATGTCTTCGCTCCCCGGCCCACCGACAGCGTGCCTTACGACACCATCCTCATCGCCCCGCAATTTCGTATCAACCTGAGCGAGAACACTCCTGCACTGGGTGATAAAATCCTGAACGCACCCGCTGAGTACCTCTCCGACCTGGACAAGTTCCAGGATTATATCAAAGGCTTATACGTCACCGCTGCCCCGGTGAGCTATGGGGGATGTGTCCTTTATTTTAATCTCCTCTCAGCGTATTCCCGCATCGAGCTTCATTATCATAACGATGAGGCAGACTCATTATACTATGAACTTATTGTGAATGAGGACTGTGCCCGTTTCAATCATTTTGATCACGGGAACTACCAGTATGCCTCTCCGGCCTTCAGACGACAAGTCGTATTCGGGGATACCACTCTGGGTGACCAGGTGTTGTATTTACAGTCCACCGGAGGCGTGAGGACGAAGTTGCAGTTCCCCACACTGAAATCCTGGGCAAAGAACAAGAAGATAGCCATCAATGAGGCCAAGCTGATACTGCCGGTATTGGAGGATGACCCGGTATATGCGCCTCCGTCAAACCTGGCGGCCATCAAGATCGACGGTGACGGAACCCTTTCCAACCTGCCTGATTATGGTACCCTGGGAGATGTATATTACGGCGGGGCTTATGATGAGACCACCAACCAGTACTATTTCAGGCTCACCCAGCATGTGCAGAACATCCTGAAACCCGACTACAAAGATTACGGGATCTACCTGAAGGCATCCCGTGCCGCCATCAGGGCCAACAGGGTGCTACTCTCAGGACCCAAGAGCCCGACGAGGCCCATGAAGCTCCGGATCATTTATTCTTACATTCCTTAACCTTTAATAACACCTCCTATGTGTGGTATTGTTGCTTACCTGGGACACCGACCTGCGTATCCCATACTCATCAATGGCTTATACCGCCTGGAGTACAGGGGGTACGACAGCGCCGGGCTGGCCCTGGTCGACAGTGAGCTCAAGGTATACAAGACCAAAGGCAAGGTGTCGGACCTGGAGGATTATATCAAAGGGAAAGATGTAAGTGGTTGCGTCGGGATGGCCCACACCCGCTGGGCTACCCACGGGGAACCCAACGAGATCAACGCCCACCCTCATGTGTCGCCCAGCGGTAACATGGCCATCATCCACAACGGTATCATCGAAAACTACGTCACACTCAAGGAAGAGCTGATCAGAAGAGGCTACGAGTTCCGAAGCCATACCGACACGGAAGTCCTGATCCACCTCATAGAGGACATACAGGAAAACCTGAAGGTGCCACTGGAGGAGGCCGTGCGTATCGCCATGACCCAGGTGATAGGGGCTTACGCCATCGTGGTGGTGTCGAAGATGGAACCCCGAAAGATCATTGCCGCCCGAAAATCCAGTCCGCTGGTCATTGGGGTGGGGAAGAACGAGTTTTTTGTGGCCTCCGACGCCACACCCATCGTGGAATACACCAAGAATGTGGTCTACCTGGGCAACGAAGAGATCGCCACCCTGGAGCTCGACCAGGAACTGAAGATACGTACCATCAAGAACATAGAAAAGATCCCTTATATCGAGAAGCTGGAGCTGAACCTGACCCAGCTGGAGAAGGGCGGGTTCGACCATTTCATGCTCAAGGAGATCTTTGAGCAGCCACGATCGATACAGGACAGCTTCAGGGGTCGACTGAACGCCCGCCAGGGCATCGTGTACCTGGGGGGCATCAGGGACTACGAACAGAAGCTCATCCATGCCAGGCGCATCATCATCGTCGCCTGCGGCACATCATGGCATGCCGGACTGGTAGGGGAATACCTGCTGGAAGACCTGGCCCGTGTGAACGTGGAGGTGGAATATGCCTCCGAGTTTCGCTACCGAAACCCCATCCTCGATGAGAACGACATCGTGATCGCCATCTCCCAGTCGGGGGAGACCGCCGACACCCTGGCCGCCATAGAGCTCGCCAGGAGCAAGGGAGCCACCATCCTGGGCATCTGTAACGTGGTGGGATCCTCCATCGCCAGGGCCTCCCAGGCCGGGACCTACACCCATGCCGGCCCCGAGATCGGTGTGGCCTCCACCAAAGCCTTCACTGCCCAGGTGACCATACTCACCATGATGGCCCTGATGATAGGAGAAAGGAAAGGCACCATCTCCCGCACCCGTTTCCACCAGATGCTCTTCGAACTGGAACAGATCCCTTCCAAAATTGAGAAAACCCTCCTGCTCAACAACAAGATAAAAGAGATAGCCGCCCAGTATCAGAAGGCCACCAACTTCCTCTACCTGGGCAGGGGCTACAACTTTCCCGTAGCCATGGAAGGAGCCCTGAAACTCAAGGAGATCTCCTACATCCATGCCGAAGGCTACCCCGCTGCCGAGATGAAACACGGGCCTATCGCCCTCATCGACAAGGAGATGCCCGTGGTGGTCATCGCCACCAACAAGGAGCTCTACGAGAAGGTACAGAGCAACATCCAGGAGGTGAAGGCCCGAAACGGAAAAATCATCGCCCTGGTGGAGGAAGGGGACACCTCCATAGCACAGATCGCCGACGAGGTGATCGAGATCCCGGAGACCGAAGAAGCCCTGGTGCCCCTGCTGGCTACCGTGCCATTACAGCTGCTCTCCTACCACATCGCAGTGATGCGGGGCTGCAACGTCGACCAGCCCCGCAACCTTGCAAAGAGCGTGACGGTGGAGTAATCTTGACAGGAATGGTTTAATACTGGGACTACAACCCGCATCAGTGGGATGAAGTTTCTTCGTTCCAAGTACTGCACAAAAACAACCAAATTTGTGCATTTTCGACATTAAAAGTGCACAATTTTACAATATCCCACCAGCATAGCTGGGGATGATGCTCCTTAACACCTAACCCACTGGTTTCGCAAAGGTGAGTTGAAGGCAGGGGGTGGCTAAGATTGTTCGCCCTGACATTTTCAGAATATTTCTATATAATTGATTTGATATTTTCAATTATTCAATGTATATTTGCCTTGATAAATTCATACATTAATTCTTTATTGTCTCTTTTACAATGTTTTAGATAAAATGGAAAGAAGCATTCATCAGCATCTGGAAAATTGGAGCACTGAAACGAATCGGAAGGTTCTTCTTCTCAGGGGGGCCAGGCAGGTGGGAAAAACGTATTCAGTAAGGGAACTCGGTAAGAAGTTTGAATATTTTCTGGAAGTGAACTTCGAATCAGATCGGTCCATCCATCATTTTTTTCAGGGTGACCTGGATGTTGATGAGATATGTCAAAATCTGGGGGCTTTTTATAATATACCCGTCAGGTCCGGCAAAACGCTCCTTTTTTTCGATGAGATCCAGGCTTGTACGGCGGCTGTCTCCTCCTTAAGGTTTTTTCAGGAAAAGAAGCCTGATCTGCATGTCATCGCTGCCGGATCACTCCTTGAATTTGCCTTGCAGGATTTACCCTCTTTCGGTGTAGGCAGAATCCAGTTTCTGTATATGTACCCCATGTCCTTTTCTGAATTTTTATTGGCAAAAGGGGAACAAAATCTACTGAAGCTCCTTCTGGGTCACGAGCCTCAACAATCTTTCAATGAGGCCTTTCATAATAGAATCCTCCGGTCACTTAAAGAATTTCTTTTCGTTGGCGGATTACCCGAAGTGGTTCAGTCATTCGTTCAGACAAAGGACCTGCGGCAGGTTATGGTCATACTCGATCGTTTGATCAATGGCTTTGAAGAAGATTTTGCCAAATATAAAAGGCGTGTTCCGTCATACAGACTGCGAGAAGTCTTTCAGGCCGTGACCAAACAATCAGGTAGCAAGTTCATTCTCTCGAAAGCCTCAGAACATTCAGGCTTAGAACAAATTAAAGACAGCCTGCATCTTCTGGAGATGGCCGGTCTTGTTTATAAGGTCAGGCACAGCAGTGCTGTTGGCATTCCTTTGGGAGCAAGAGTCGATAATAAAAAATTCAAAGTCTTAATGTTTGATCACGGTGTTTTTCAGAGGATCCTGGGTCTGGAAATCTCGGATTATCTGCTGGCTGAGAGCTTTGACCTGATTAACAAAGGTAACCTTGCCGAATTGTTTGCGGGACTGGAACTGATCAAATATTGCGATCCCCGGTCGAGACCCCAGTTGTTTTACTGGCACCGGGAAAAGAGGGGCAGCATGGCAGAAGTGGATTATCTAGTGCAGCGATCGGATAAAATAATACCCATTGAAATTAAGTCGGGCACCCGGGGTAAAATGCAGAGTTTATGGAAGTTTATGGAAGAAAAGGATACTAAGTACGGGGTCAGGTGTTCATTGGAAAATTTCTCTCAATTTGATGATATTCAAGTATTTCCCCTTTACGCCATGATGAAGATTTAAAATTCATACAGGGGTGGCATTCCTTAATTTGGCATTTCCTGCCAGTGAGGCGGGAATTCTTGTCAGGATTTGCAGAAAGGGGGTAAATTCCTGTTTTCGTCAATGGGACCCTCAATATTTTTTTCAACCACATAGGCACAATAGGAGGTGCATTAGTATCCTTTCGGCAGAGCACCGTACTTTCTTGTTACCAGTGTCTTTTGACCTTCTTTAAAGATGTTTACACAATTAAAATTGATGAGTACTCCTTTGGCTTTATCCAGCAATTTGAGATACGTAAGCAATTGGGCATCAAAAATTGGAAGCATAGTTTCTACAGCCTTTATTTCCACAATAATTTCATCCTCCACCAATAAATCATATCTTAGATCGCAGTCTAACTGTAAGCCTTGAAAAATAATCGGGATTTTTTGCTGGGCTTCAACCTTGAGTCCCTTTTTCTTTAGTAAATGGGTAAGACATTTTTCATAAATACTTTCCAATAACCCAGGTCCAAGTTCACGATGAACTTCAATTGAAGCGCCAATTATGGTATGGGTCAATCCATTTAATTCATTCTGTGTCATAATATTAATCCTATTGCTATCGATTGCTTCTATGTGGTTTGAATCCTTCCAGAAGGAGGCAATAAGCAAAAAAAGGTGATTAGCTTCTATCATATAGATGCAATACAATATTCAGAATGGAAAATCAAATGGAAATATTTTTCCTGTTTCTATCAGAGGCAAATTTAGGTTCGAGGCACCCAAAATGTAAATATTGCCATCGTATATGATTGTTTATCAATAGGATAATTAATTATTCAGAAAAAGTGACGAAAACAGGAAAAATGCTCCTTGGAAATGAAGTACTGCACAAAAACAACCAAATTTGTGCATTTTCGACATTAAAAGTGCACAATTTTTACAATATCCTACCAGCAGAACTGGGGATGCTGCTCCTTAACACCTAACCCCCTGGTTTCTCAAAGGTGAGTTGATAGCAGGGGAACCACGGCTATTTTATGGCATTTCCTGCCAGTGAGGCGGGAATTCTTGTCAGGATTTGCAGAAAGGGGGTAAATTGGCGTATCTTTAATTAATAAACTCCGGGACGGGCAGCCTGCCACGGGGCGAGTCAGGAAAAAATGAGACCCGGACCGGATAGGCTGCAGGAATCCGTTTTTTCCCCGCCGGGTCAGAGGGTACCTTTGAGGTTTTAAAGCCATGGACAAAGAAAAACAGATCATACGGCAATTTCTGAAGGTCATCGGGAACCCGGAACTCAGCCCGGAGTCCTGCTTTGATTTTGATGCACAGCCATTCTCCCTCCATGGGGTGCCCTGGCTCTTTACCACCGATGAATATTCGTACGAAGACCGTTTCGACGACAGCCATCCATACACCCTGGGCTGGAATGTCGCAGCTGCCACGATTTCCGACATCCTGGCATCCGGCGGGGAGGCGATGGTTTACGGGCATGTGGTCACAGTCGCCCCGGAATGGGACGATGCCTTTATTGAAGACCTGGCCAAGGGTATCCGTGATTGTCTTGGTGCCCTGGACTTGACCTTTATCGGTGGCGACCTGGGCATGGGAGAGGCATGGAAATACACCGGTATCGCCATCGGCCGTCCGAAGGTCAGCCTCAGCCGTAAAGGGGCAGAAGCAGGGGATCTCATCTACATGACCGGGATGGCCGGGGGTGGTAATCTTCAGGCTGCTACCACCCTTTTCCCGGACCAGTCAGCCCTGGTCGCTCTGACCCGGGAGAGCCGTTTCAGGATACCGCTCCGTGACAAGGAGGCAGCCGTGATCTCCCGCTTCGCCTCGGCATGTATCGACAGCAGCGACGGGCTTTACCAGGCGGTAAGGACCCTGGCAGAGGTGAACCAACTGGGTTTTATACTCCACGACCCGCCCTTGCTCCCTGAAGGCAGGGAGCTCTGTGGTATGATGCATCTGCCTGATACCCTGCTCATTTTGGGAGAATGCGGAGAATATGAGCTGGTGTTCACCGTGCCACCCGGACAGGAAAGCGATATGCTTAGTGCGGCACAGGCCGGAGGCTTGCCCTTCCAACGGATCGGGAAGATAGAGAATACGACCTCCTTTCTCTTACAAAAAGAAGGGAAAACGCTGGACCTCACTCATTACCGTTTGTATGCCAGGGATTACAGAGATATCCATACCTATCTGAAAGAAATGGTCCAATACATTCATTATGAAACACAAAGGTAACAGGGTGGTGATCACCGGGATAGGTCCTGTTTCCTCTATTGGGAACGGTGTGAAGGATTTCTGGGAAGGACTTCTTGCAGGGAAGACAAACATCAGGGAGATACCGGCAGAGTTTGAGAAGCAATATCATTACAGGTCCAGGTTTTTCGTTCCTTTTCCGGATCTGGAATCCTTAAGAGAGCTGTTTCCCGCGAAGTACGGAAGCATGATGGAGAAGCCGTCATTAGCCGCCTACCTGGCCACCCGGCTGGCGATGGCAGATGCAGGCTTGGAGGGAGCAAGCCAGGATCCTCTTTCTTCTGTTGATTTTGCAGATGGTACCATTATCCTCGGTACGGGGATATGTCCGCTGAGGCCTGGTTTTGAGGCTTTTGCGGCTCATGCCGTGGAGGGATGGGAGAAGAGGTTCAACAGGCTGGTGATCCCAATGACCATGACGGATGCCCCTGCCGCCTGGCTTTCCATCCTTTTTGGCATCACGGGTCCTTCTTTTACCGTGAACGCGTCCTGTGCCTCAGGGACCTTGGCCATAGGAGAGGCATTCCGGGCCCTGCAGGAAGGAAAGGCAGCCATGGCTATCACGGGAGGCGTGGAGTGCCTGGAAGATCCTTCGGGCACCATCATGAGGGGCTTCGATTGCCTGGGTACCCTGACAGATAGCCGGGACGGGCTTCCCAGTACTTTCTCGGAAGACCGGAGCGGGTTCCTGTTCTCTGAAGGAGGCGCCTGTGTGCTGATCCTGGAAACCCTGGGCCGTGCCCTGGCAAGAGGCGTGGTGCCTTATGCCGAGATCCTTGACTATCGTTGTAACAGCGATGCGCATAATATCGTTCAGATGGACCCGGAAGCACCCCAGCTGAAAAAGCTCATCGGAGGCTGGTTGAAAGAAGAGAAGATAGGCTATCTGAATGCCCACGGTACCGGCACCCGCCTGAACGACGAGACCGAGGCCATGCTCATCAAAAGTTTTTTTAAGCACAAAGACGACCAGCCATACGTCAATTCCACCAAAGGCATCCTCGGTCATTCGATAGGAGCCAGCGGGGCCTATGAAGCTGCAGCCACAGCCCTCAGCATCAGGACCTCGCTTCTTCATCCCAACCTGGCAGAAAATCCCTTTGAGGATCTTAACATAGTAAAGGAAAAGACAGAGATATCCATCGAAAAGGCGATCACCGTCTCTTATGGTTTCGGGGGGCACAAAGCTGGATTGTTGTTGGGAAAAGTGAAAGAATGAGCTTATGAGCATGCCGGAAAAAATATGGATCACGGGAGCCTCGGGTTTTATCGGCGGACATGTGACCCGCTGCCTTGCAGAACAAGGCTTTCAGATCACCTGCCTCACCAGGCCGGGCAGTGATCTGTCGTTCCTGGAAGGAATGCCGGTAAAGGTGGTTCACGGCGACATCTCAGACCCCGGGGGCTTCAGTAACTCAATGGAAGGCATGGATGCCGTCATCCATACGGCAGGAAAGGCCAGTGACTGGGGCAGTTACGATGAATTCTTCCAGGTGAACGTGGAGGGAACCCTCAACGTGCTCAGGGCTGCCACCCATCATCACATAAGGCAGGTCATCATCACCGGATCTGTTTCCAGCTATGGAGAAGAAAATTATTCCGGTCTAAAAGATGAGAACAGTCCCTTCAACTCCCATTATCCCTATGCCCTCGACCGCCTTTTCCCTTCCGCCATGAACCATTACCGCGATACCAAGGCCCTGATGACCCGCGAAGCCATGGCCTTTGCCAAAGAACACCGGATGGACCTGACCATCATCGAGCCGGTATGGGTGTATGGAGAACATGAGTTTCACACGGGGTTCTATGAATACCTCAAGACCGTAAAAAGCGGCATGCCTTTCATGCCGGGAAGCAAAAAGAACCACTTTCACGTGATCTATGCCGGGGATCTGGCCAGAGCCTATCTCCTGGCACTCACCAGAAGGCCGGAAGGGGTGGTGAGGATCATCGCCGGAAACGAGAATCCTGAGAATATGAGTTTGATATTCAGTGAGTTCTGTAAGGCAGCCGGATTAAAGAGCCCGCGCCACATTCCTCATTCAGTGATCTACCCGGTGGCGTTCCTGATAGAATTGTTTGCCACCCTTTTCAGGAGAAAAAGTCCGCCCCTGCTTACCCGGGGGAGGGTCAATATGTTTTACGACAATATCGGGTACCGAAGCCTGAATGCTTCGGATCTTCTGGGTTTCAGGGCAGAAATACCCCTGTCAGAAGGGATAAGGCGAACGGTGGCCTGGTATCAAGAAAATCATTACTTATGAAGACACCTGCCACGTACATTGGATTTTCCAGAAGCCTGATGAATCTGAAAATCAAGGTATTCACCCTGATTCACTTTTTGCCGGTGCTCTTTTCAGGGAAGCTGAGTCCGGGAAAATTCTTTCGTTTTGTAAAAAGGTTGCTCTTCTTTCTCTCGAAGATGAAGGACAACAAGTATGTGAAGACGGCGAACGGTGTCAAGATCAACCTTTACGTGCCGGGTTTTCCCGGGAAGTCCTATTACCAGGCATGTCGTAAGGTGATGGAATTCAACGACAAGCTGCCTGCCGTCACAGTGCTCATGTCGGTGACCTCGGCCTGCAGGTTTCACTGCAGGCATTGTTACCAGATGCTCGACAAAGGGAAGGACGCAGAGATAGGGCTTATGGTACAGGCCGCCTTGTATCTTCAGGACCAGGGTATGGGTTTCTTTAACATTGAAGGTGGAGAACCTTTCCTGGTGTATGAGCGGTTAAAGACCCTCTGCCATGCCATTGATTCCCGTTCCGAGATCCTGATCAATTCCACAGGCGACGGCATGACTGCTGAAAAGCTGAAGGAGCTGAACAAGAATGGCAATATCATCGGCATCATGTTTTCCCTGCACACCGATGCCGAGGAGAAACTCAATGATTTTATGGGTTCCGGGGAAGCCTGGAACAGCCTCTTAGGAGGTATCCAGGCCTGTCATGAAGCCGGCCTGAGTGTCACCTTTAACTCCTGTCTGGCCCGGGATGATTATTTCAACGGCACCTTTGAGAGGGTCATGGACAGGGCAAAGGGCTTTGGCGGGGCTTTGATCCAGCTGATCAAGCCCAAGCCCGCCGGAGGATGGCTGCATACAGGTTCAGACGTGTTCTCGCCGGAAGACCTGGTGGCGATCAAACATAAAGTCGATGTATACAACAACCTGCCCCGTTACCGTGATTACCCTGCCATCGCTGCCATGATCATCGACGAGGGAAAAGAACAGTTTGGCTGTACGGCAGGCGGGACCGACCGTTTTTATATCAATGCCAAAGGCGATGTGCAGCCTTGCGAGTTTCTCAATATTTCCTTCGGCAATATTGCCATGGAACCTTTTGAGGTCATTTACGGAAAGATGAGAGCGGTGTTCCATACTCCGGGTGACTGCTGGCTGTGCGAGAAATATGCCTCTGAGATCGCCCGCATCTACCAGGAGGAAAAGCTGACCTCCCTGCCGCTGGATCCCGAATTATCTGAAAGGATCACCGGGAAGCTGGAGAAGGGAGATGTCCCCGATTTTTATGCAAAAGTGAATAAAATGTAATCCTATGATGAATCAACAATCCATTGCTTCGCTCCCGGCTGTCAGGTTTTTACGGCTGTACGTAAGGTCCATGCGCCTGTACTACAGCTTCGTCACCGGCATCGCCGGCTGGATAGGAGTTTCTTATTACCAGTGGGTGGCTTCATCGGTGGGCAAGCCACTGGGGACTTCGACCTTTATCCCGACGATAGAGGTGCCGACGTCCAACGAAAAGATGTTGGTCATCCTGATGATCCTGTTCCTCGCCTGGGGGATCAACCAGATCATCAACGATTACCTGGGTATGAAAGAAGACCGGATCAATGCACCCCAGAGGCCTATGGTCACCGGGGAGCTTCATCCCGGCAAAGCCCTGATGCTCTCGGTGTTCCTGATGCTGTGTTCCACAGCCATCACCTGGTTCTACCTGGAACCCGTGGCCCTGATCCCGCTCATCGCAGGGGTCCTGCTGAATATCTTGTACGAGTATGCCAAGGGTAAGGGCGTTTGGGGGAACATCGTCTTTGGCATCATGATCAGCTCTTGTGGACTGTTTGGGTTCCTGGCATCGGGTCCGATGGAACATTATTTCACCAGGAGCCGGTTCAGCGCCCTGGCTTTTATTGCGATCATCAACGGACTGATGACCTATTATACTTATTTTAAGGATGTTGCGGGCGATACCCTGGCCGGAAAGAAGACCCTGATCGTCAGGTATGGCATCGAAAAAAACAGGTATCTCAGCATCATCGCTTCTTTTCTGCCTTCCATCCTTTTTCTGGCCAGTTATTACGGATTCCGGAGTTTCGAGATCGGGCTCAACCGCACCTTTGTCATTCTGGGTATTCTGACGGTATTTCTGCAGATATGGACCGGTTATCTGTACTATAAAAACCCCGAGGGGGAGATGACCTATTACTCCCTGGTCACCAACTTCAGGGCCTGCACCTGTGCCCAGGCCACGATCATCGCCCTTTTCAACCCGGTCCTGGGGATGATGCTCTTCCTGGTCTCTTACGTCTTTGTGGGTTTCCTGTTTAACCTGCATACCAATATCAAAGCCTGACGGATGGACCCTTTTGAATCCTACTGGCTGGGTACGGTGACCCTGAAGAACAGGGTGCTGCGGGCGGCTACCTATGAAGGCATGTATGATGAGCAGGGATTTCCTACGGAAGCACTGTATCAGCATTATGAAGCCCTCGCCAGCGGGGAGGCAGGAGGGATCATCAGTGGTTTTGTCTACACCAGCCGGGAAGGGAGGGCGATGCATCCGTTCCAGGGAGGAATCGATCATGATGATAAGATCCCGCATTTTCAGAAACTTACCGAAAGGGTCCACCGGCACCATTGCCCGGTCTTTCTGCAGATCTCCCATTCCGGGCGCCAGAGCCTGGCTGAGAGCACCGGATCTGGAATTAGGGGTGCCTCGGGTAAAAGATCCCTGTATTTCTGGGATAAGCCGAAAGCACTCTCTACGGAGGAGGTTTACCAAAAGATTGAGGAGTACGCCGAAGCAGCCCGCAGGGCCATGTTGTCGGGTTTCGACGGGGTGGAGGTCCACGCAGCCCACGGATACCTCATTCACCAGTTCCTGCTTCCTTCCGTCAATACAAGAAGAGATGAGTTCGGGGTGGATAAGAACACGGGTATCGGTTCCCTGTTCCTGGAAAAGGTGGTGCATGCCGTCAGGGAAAAGTGCGGTAAAGATTTTCCGGTCCTGGTCAAGATCAGTTCAGGGGCTACCAGTCATGGCTCCTTCGGCTCCAGGGAGTTCGAGGCCCTGATAACGGTGCTGGATGCGTTGAAAGTCACAGCGATAGAGGTCAGTTATGGCACGATGGACCATCCCTTGAATATCTTCAGGGGGGATTTTCCTTTCAGGCTGATCCTGAAAAAAAACCCTATCATGAACAGAGGCAGTATCTTTTTCAGAATGATGACCAGGGTCCTGCTTTATACCTATTTTTTCCCGAGACACCGGCCTTTCACCCCGGTCTATAACCTGGATGATGCCCGCAGGGCCCGCTCCCTGACTTCGATACCCGTCATCAGCGTGGGGGGCTTCAGAAGCGGCGAGGAGATCGTGGAAGCCCTGGAAGAGGGTAAGGCCGACCTGGTGAGTCTCTGCCGGCCTTTTGTCGCAGAACCAGATTTTATGTTGAAGTTCAGGGACAACAGAAAGCACAGCTCCTCGTGCTGCAACTGCAACTTTTGTGCGGTCATGTGCGACACCCGGCATCCGACCCGTTGTTATAGCAAATCCTTAAAAACAGAATCACCATGAATGTAGCAGAGCAAGTGGTTTTATGCATACAGAAGGCCAAAGGGACCCAGCGGCAGATCCTCCCCTCTGACAGGCTGAGAGAGGATCTGGGGTTGGATTCATTTGATTCACTGATGGTTGTATGTGACCTGGAAGATGTGTTCAACATCTCGGTCCAGTCGGAGGAGCTGGGTTCCCTGGTGACCGTTCAGGACATCATCGACAGTCTCGAAAAACGGCTGGGAACTGCACAGACCCTGTAAAGGAGGGATGAGTATGAACAGGGAAAATTTTTATGAGCATCTGAAATTCGATGATGAGCCAGCCCGGGAGGTGGGTTTTAATCCCTATTATCCCCTGCTTCAGGGCGGTTTAATCGATCCACTGCCCGTCGACGGCAGGGAATTCATCAACCTGGCGTCGAACAACTACCTGGGGCTGGCCATGGACGCAAGAGTGATGATGGCTGCCCGGGAAGGCTTGGAGCAGTATGGGGTATCCCTGTGTTCGACCCCGGTGGCTGCTGGTTACAGCGACCTGTTCCGGGAGGCGGAGCAAGCCCTGGCGGCTTTTGAAGGCCTGGAGGCGGCCTTGATCCTTCCCTCCTGCTACCAGGCGAACAACGGCATTTTCAAGATGGTCGCCCGTCCGGCCGACCTGATCGTGGTGGACCGCAGCGCCCATTCCTCCCTTATTGAAGGGATCAAAGCCGCAGGATGCAAATACAGGCCCTTCCTGAACAACGACCTGGATCACCTGGAGGCTATCCTGAAGCGATCTGTTGATTATGGGCGGATTTTTGTGGTCACCGAATCGGTGTTTTCCACCGAAGGTAGCATCGCGCCTTTCCGGGAGATCCATGAACTTTGTGAAAGGTACGGGGCCATCCCGGTGGTGGACGACTCCCACGGCATCGGGGTGCTGGGTTCCCGTGGCGGCGGGATCCTTGACCATTGCGGCATAGTGGATTTTCAGGGTATTTACCTGGCTTCCCTGGGCAAGGCAATGGCTTCCTCTGGCGGGATGATAGGAGGGAGACGTTCCCTGATGGAATACATCCGGTACACCATGCCGCATCTGCTGTATTCCACGGCCATCATACCGGCAGCACTCAGGGCAGTGCTTGAGGTTATTAAAATTCTGGGCACTGATTATGAATTACTTCACCATCGACTGGAGCGCCATACTCGAATACTCAGGGAGTCCCTGACCCGGCTGGGATACGATCTTACCCAGGGGAACTCCTCCATCGTGTCGATACGGTCCGGAGGGACCCGGTCCACGCTGATGCTGGCCAAAGCCATGTATGACAGGGGTGTGATAGGGACTCCCTTTGTATATCCTTCAGTGCGGGAAGAAGAAGGAAGGATGCGGCTGATTGCCGGCGCCGGGATGAGCGACAGCTCGCTGGCCCGCGCCCTTGAGGTGTTTGGAGAGATCAGAAATATACTGAAATGAAGACCTTCCTGATCATGAATCCCCGGTCTCACGGGGGAAGAAGCGGAAAGAAGTTCAGTCTGATCCACCAAATGCTGGAGAAAGAAGGGATGGATTATGACTTTGCCGTCGCTTCGGGCTACCAGGAAATGAAGGCTTTATCTGCAGAAGCCAATAGGAAAGGATACCAGAGTATTGTGGCCGTGGGTGGAGACGGGACGATCAATGCGGTGCTGAATGGATTTTATGACCGGGAGGGTGGCTGTTTGTCAAAGGCGGCGATGGCTGTCATCTACACCGGTACGAGCCCCGATTTTTGCAAGAGTTACGGCATCCCCCTTGATACGGAAGCGGCAGTCAGGCTGTTGAAAGAAGGATACGTAAGAAGGATAAGGACGATGCGTATTGCCTTCCTTTCCGGTGATAAAAGCGGTGTGGAGGTCCGCTATTATGCCTGTTGTGCCAACATAGGCCTTGGGGCCAGGGTGGCCAGGGATGCCAACAGGGTCAGGAAACACCTGGGTGATACCGTTGGAACCCTGGTGTCGCTGGTCAGGGCGGTGGCTACCTATAAGTCAAGGAGGCTTGAATTTACCCTGGATGGGAAGAAAACGGAGCTGAACGACATCATCAACCTTTCAGCAGGGCGAACCCGGTATATTGCTTCCGGGATCCACGTGGCCGGGGGGATGGCCGATGATGATCCGAGGTGTTACTTCCTGATCGCGGGGAAGCCCGGGCTGTTGCAACTGCCTTCCATGTTGCGGCAGGCCTATACGGGGAACATCAGGGAAGAAGGAATGTTGTCGTTGTGTTACGGTTCCACTGCGGTTGTCTCCTCTCTTGTGGAGACCGAAGTGGAGTTCGATGGTGACCCGGCCGGCTTCCTGCCCTGCGAGATCAGCATCGCCGGAGATGCTTTGCCTTTGGTGACGGGGTCTGGAGAGTGAATATTTATAGCCCAAAATTCCGTATAGTTTGTCTTGACATAGGACAAGAAAATATGTATCTTTGTACGGTATCGATTACATAAGTACCTGTTTTATATTAGTTTATAGTGAATTGATTTTACTTTGGATAATATATTGAGATGAAAAAGTCCGTATTAATTTCAGTTGCATTTTTTTTAATAATAAGAATTGCTGTTGCCCAATGGTTTTGGCAAAACCCTTTACCTCAGGGGAATGACCTTACGTCCGTTTATTTTCTCGATGCAACAACGGGTTTCTCGGTTGGTGATAATGGCACCATTTTAAAGTCTGTCGATGGAGGTGAGACATGGACCTCTCAAAATAGTTCCACGCATAAAGATCTGACATCTGTTTTTTTTGCAGATGCAGATCACGGCTGGGCTGTTGGCGACAGTGGAGTTGTTTTAGCAACAATCAATGGAGGAAATACCTGGGTGGAACAAAACAGTGGTGTTAATTATAGTTTGGTTGACCTTTGCTTCACTGATGCAATGACAGGGTACATTATCAGTGGTGGTATTCCGTCAAGAGTTCTAAAAACTATTGATGGAGGCCTGAATTGGAGTAATCTCTATATAGGTTCATCTTCCGCACTTGTATCTGTTTGTTTTACTGATGCGAATACAGGTTACATTCTGACCCTAAGTAAAATATTCAAAACCATCGATGGGGGTAGCAGCTGGATAACACAATCACCTGGTTTTACAGGGTTATATGGGGAAAGTATTGATTTCCCTGTGCCAGACACGGGCTATGTGGTCGGTGCACAGGGAAGAATAATAAAAACAACAGATGGAGGTAATACTTGGTTTTCTTTGGAAAGTGGCGACTCTTGTTCATTGAACACAGTGTCTTTCTATAATGCTGATACCGGTGTTGTTATTGGCTACTATGAAATAATGCTGACTTTTGACGGTGGTATTTCTTGGACTACCCAAACCAACCTGGCGGATCAAGCAATACTTTCTGGCGTAGCTATAGACGAAAGTACAATTTGTATCGTGGGAGATTATGGTACGATCTTGAAAACAGATGACGGAGGTATTACCTGGACATCGCCGTTACTTGGAAGCAATCATTGGTTGCATTCTGTTTACTTTATCAACCAAAACACAGGTTACACTGTTGGGGATAATGGGGTAATTCTTAAAACCAGCAACGGAGGATTAAACTGGTACACACTGCCCGATGTGATCACTGACCATCTTTATTCGGTTTTCTTTCCTGATATTAACACCGGGTATGCTGTCGGTATGTACGGAACGATAATCAAAACAACCGATGCTGGTAACACTTGGGAGGTTATCTCAAGCGGAACAGATAAAAACCTGAATGCTGTTTGCTTCAATGATGTTCACAATGGGTTGGTGTGTGGCAGCGATGGTATCATAATGAAATCAATAGATGGTGGTAACACCTGGACGCCGCGATCAAGTGGCACAACGAATTCTTTGAATGCTATGTGTTTTGCTGATGAGAACACTGGTTATGTGACTGGTTCTCATGGTACTGTTCTAAAGACCATTAATGGAGGGAATAACTGGAATGTACAGTTTTCAGGTATTTCTCGCGAGTTATGCTCTGTAGACTTTATTAGTCCCGATACAGGATTTGCTGTCGGATTGGAAGGAACCATATTGAAGACTTGTAGTGGAGGGAATGTCTGGATACCAATTCCGAGTGGTACATCCTGTAATCTGGCATCGGTTGAGATGACAGATGCAAATACAGTCTATGTTGTCGGAGTATGTGGTATGATTTTAAAAACAACCGATGGGGGAAATACCTGGGTGAGACAATATAGCGGAACCGATAACTCTTTTAGCTCCGTTAATTTTCCAGACTTTAACACAGGTTATGTCGTTGGAGCGGGAGGCACTATTATGAAGACCACGAACGGAGGAGCCATTGGAATTAATGAGGCACCCATATTTGGCAACCTTGTCAGCATATTTCCGAATCCGGCTCATGATTATTTTTCGATAGAAGTATCTGAACAAGCTGAATTGGAGATTTATAATATGAATGGGAAGTTGCTTCGCCATCAGTTGTTGACCGAATCCGGAATCATTGAAATTAAGGATCTGTCGTCTGGTGTTTATGTTTTGAAAATAACGAACCGTCTGGGTTCTGCGGTAAAAAAACTCGTGAAGCAATAATTCTCCTTTTCAGAAGTCATAATCCTCCATCCCGTATAAAGGGATATTGACCATCCATTCCTGGTGTCGATAATCTGCAAGGGAGGTCCTCACGGCCATGGGCGGATGATATCGCTGGACATAGGATTTCAGGCTCTTGGCACGTAGGTTCTCTTCTGCCTTCACTTCTATGGGAATGATCCGGCCTTTGTCCTGGATGATGAAGTCCACTTCAGCCTCCGACGTACCCGGGGTCCAGTAAGCGATATGCTCCATACCTCTTCCTTTAAGCTGCTGAAGGACAAACTGTTCGGTCAAGGCTCCCTTAAACTCAGTAAAGACAGCACTCCCGTTGATGAGGGTCCCGGGATCCAGGTTGCCCATGGCTGAGAGCAGACCGACATCAAGAAAGAAAAGCTTAAAGGCTGAAAGATCGATGTAAGTGGGCAAGGGAAGACCAGGTTTTGTAATCCGGTGTACTTTGTATAATAAGCCTGCATTGATGAGCCATTCGATGGCCAATTCGAATTCTTTGGCACGGCCGCCGCTTTTCAGGACTCCGTACAGAAACTTCTGGTTTTCTTTGGCCAGTTGAGAATGAATGGCATTCCAAACCATCCTGATCCGGGGAACAGCCTCGACCGGTGCGTGTTTTGAAAAATCACTCTCGTAGGCAAATAACAATTCCTTCTGTATTTTTCTGACTTTTTCAAAGTCTCGTTCCACCACATAGGAAGATACGGCTTCAGGCATACCACCGGTGAAATAGTACATCCTCAGCAGGTCAGTCAGCTTTTGCCGGAAGGCAGTCAGCAATGGCCAATCATTTTGAGCAAGAAGATCGCTTAGATGGTTCTCGCCTGTCGCTCTCAGAAACTCCCTGAAACTGAGTGGATATAGCTTTATGGTCTCAACTTTTCCAACAGGGAACGAGGTCCCTTCGTGAAGGTTGATGCCAAGCAGTGATCCCGCTGCAACAATATGATAATGAGGAGCATTCTCACAGAAATATTTGAGAGAGGTCAACGCTTTAACGGATTCCTGAATCTCATCAAGAATGATTAAGGTATCCTGCGGGTTGACCCTGCATCCTGTCTCAATCTGAATGGCTGTGATGATCCTGTCCAGGTTAAAATCATCATCGAAAATTTTTCTCAGGGCAGAGGATGTCTCAAAGTTGATATATGCCGTTTGTCGGTACTCCCTTTTACCGAATTCTTCCATCAGCCAGGTTTTTCCGACCTGCCTGGCTCCATGCAGGATCAGTGGTTTTCTGCCGGATGATGATTTCCAGGCCTTCAACTGGGTGAGTACGAAACGTTCCATGTTTTTTTACAAAGATACAAAAGTTCGTACGAAAAAGTGTAGAAAATGACAAAAGTTCGTACGAAAAAATGTAATGAGCGACAAAAACTCGTGCGAAAAAGTGTGTTGTGTCTTTTTTAATTCACCACTTAAGGCACTTAAGGTATTGATAATCAAAATGAAAAGGCAGATTGGGTGGGTGCCATAATCGGGATGTCGGGATGCGGGATACGGGATAAAGCAGTTGGCAGTGGACAGTTTATCAGTGTACTAGTTAATCAGTGTACCAAAAATTCAATTTTCAATTTTCAATTATCAATTATCAATTATTAACTTTTACCTCGTAGAGGTTATCTACCTGTAGAAAAGGGTCATCCGGTTGAATGATTCCCCTCCCCGTTCTATTGTTGATCGAAGAAAGAATGATGGTGGGGAGGGGCAAGGGGAGGGCAGGTCAGGTGTCCAGTAACAGGCAAATCTCCAGTAAGACAGTGGGCAGTTTTTCAGTTTACCAATAGACCAGTGTATCAGCTGAAAAATCATCAATTTCTCTGCGTCCCAGCGCCTCAGCGGTGAAAAGAGCTGATTATTAGTGGTTTGGTTGTTTACAAAGTCTTGATCAGCGATGGTTTTACCGCAGAGTTGGTGAGGCAGTCAGTTGTCAAAATTCTGATTTCGAGAATTCGAGAATTCAGAGGTTGGGGAGGGATAAGAAGATGTCTGTTACAACCTTTTGGCAACCGCATCCCAGTCGACGAGCTTCCAGAAGTCGGCCACATAGTCGGGCCGGCGGTTCTGTTTGTCGAGATAATAGGCATGCTCCCATACATCGCAGGTGAGCAGGGGCGTGAGTCCCTGGCGCAGGGGATTGCCGGCATTGCTTTCCTGTGTGATGGAAAGTTTTCCTCCGAAGTCTTTTACCAGCCATGCCCAGCCCGATCCGAAGAGGGTGACGGAGGCCTGGGTGAACTGCTCCCGGAAAGTGTCGACAGAACCAAAATCCCTTGCCAGCAGCTGTTCCAGGACGGCCGGAGGGGTGCCTCCTCCCTGGGGTTTCAGACAATGCCAGTAAAAGGTATGGTTCCATACCTGTGCCCCGTTGTTGAAGATGCCTCCGGTGGCTTTCAGGATGATCTCTTCCAGCGTGGCATTCTCAAAAGGTGTTCCCGGAACGAGCTTGTTCAGGTTGGTGACGTAGGCCTGATGGTGTTTCCCATAGTGAAAATCCAGGGTGTTCCTTGAAATGTAAGGCTCCAATGCATCTGATGCAAACGGAAGCGGAAGTAGTTCAAATGCCATATCAGTGGGTGTTAGGTTAAAGGATGATGTATCAAAGATACTTAATCTCAGCGTTTTTTTTCAGACACTGATAAAAATTCAAGAGCCTTCTGAACGATGTCGTCGGTGCGGTTGTAGATGGGATAAAAACCCCGGTCATCAAATAAGAACCTGGCTATCATCGACTTAGTCACATCCCTGAGCAGCGATGAACCGGTGAAAGGACCTTCGGTGAAGGTAATTCCCTTTCTCCTGGCTTCCTCCGTCAGTTGTTTCATCATGGCATCGCTCACCCTGAAACTCTTGTCGAAGGCTTCAGGGGTGGTAAACAGGGATAGCTCCTTCCGGTGCTGGTCGGTATAATCGAAGGCGTACCAGTAGATGATATCGTTGTTGATCAGCTTGTTGACAAAAATCCGGGAAGGGTTGTTTTCCGACTTTACATAGATATCGGGCATGATGCCGCCACCGCCATACACGATCTTTCCTTTTGGGGTGATGAATTTCAGGGAGTCGGCAAAAGGGATGCTGTCGGGGTGTTCCATCTCACCATTGAAAAAGCGGTGAAAAGGCTCCAGGGAATATTCTTCTTTGTCCTTTGAATAGGGTCTCTGGATGCAACGTCCTGTAGGGGTGTAGTACCTTGCCACGGTGAGCCGAATGGCCGAACCGTCCTTAAAGTCAATCTCTTCCTGTACCAGTCCTTTCCCATAGGATCTTCTTCCGATGATGGTGCCCCGGTCGTTATCCTGGACAGCGCCGGCCAGGATCTCGCTGGCAGAGGCGGAACCTTCATCGATGAGGATCACCAGGTCTCCTTTCAGGAAGAGGCCTTTGCCGCCGGAGAAATAATCCTGGCGTGGTTTCTTGCGGCCCTGGGTGTACACGATCCTGGTTTTTTCAGGAAGGAACTGTTCTGCCAGGGCGATGGCGGCTTCCAGGAACCCGCCGCTGTTGTCTCTCAGATCGAGGATGAGTGAGGTCATCCCTTTGTCTTCCAGATCTTTAATGGCCTGCTCTGTCTCTTCCACGGTGGTGGCGGAAAACCTGCTGAGTTTAAGATAACCGATAATTAAACGGTCAGAAAGTTGGGGCTCTTTTAGTTGGGGCTCTTTTAGTTGGGGCTCTTTAAGTTGGGGCATCCTATAGGATGCCCTAACAATAAATGATGCGTCAACAGAGTAGGTAGGAATAACGCCCCGGGTCACCGTGGCTTGAAACCGCCGGTGTTCGCTTTTCCTGAAAATATCGAGACCTACCTTGCTGTCTTTGGGCCCTTTCAGCCTTTTAATCACCTCTTCGTCGGTCATGCCGGTCTTGGCGACCGGTTTGCCGTCGATGCCCACGATACGGTCGCCGGCAGCCAGCCCGGCTTTCTCTGAGGGGCCGCCGGGGATCACCCGGATCACCACCAAAGTGTCCTGCCTGATTCGAAACTGAATCCCGATGCCTTCAAAGTTACCGTTCAGAGGGTCTGTCACCTCGTGGAACTCCGCGGCAGAGATATAGATGGAGTGAGGGTCGAGAGACCCGAGCAGTCCGCTGGTGGCCGCATCATATAATAGTGTGGGGTTCACGGTATCGACGTAGTTGTCCTGGATGTACTGTATCACTTCCCTGATCTTGTCGGCATCCCTGGCTTCCGTGTTGTTTCTTTTGTAGTGGGCCCCGTGAGGGATGAGGGTGCCAATGAAGATCCCCAGCAGCAGCAGCGCTGCCAGGACCAGGGGAAGGAATGCAGGAAGGCGGTTGTTATTATTTTCCATGGAGATGAGGCAGTTGATGGTCCGTTTCAAAAGATGGGCAGCAAAGGTATTGATTTATAACAGATTGAAATATTTGGTCATAGAAATTGGTAAAAAATGAAAAAAATGTGTCAAAAATTTTCCATTTTAGTCGTCCGGTGCATCTATATGGGAAAGGTTGTGATCTTGATACGCTGGTTTGAAAGTTATGGATACCAACAAAGAAGAAGTAAGAATGCTGATGGACCGGCCCGGTGAGTTGATCGTCAAGTACCAGCCGCTCGTTCAGGTCGTTGTGCAAGTGTTTATGAAGTCAGGGTACTTCAGAGGAGACGAGAAGGAGGAGATTGTACAATGGGTGAACCTGAGGTTACTGGACCGCATCGACAGAATCAGGAGCCAATACAGTGGGATCTCGCTTTTACGGACGTATTTTTCTTCGATCATCCGGAACCTGTGCCTGGAATTCATCCGCAAAGGGAAGAACCAGGAGCGTGTGAGGATGCTCAACGAAGACGATCACAACCTTTCTTATTCTCCTGATCACCTGAAGGGGATGATCATTCGTCAGGAATGTCAACGTTTAGGACTGATCCTGAATATGTTCCATCATGAGAAGGCCAAGCTGCTGGTCTGTTTCAAATGCCTGATCCGGGTGCCCGTCACCATGAAGGATATCGAGGCTTATGCGCTGAAGACGGTACCCGAATCCATCTGTCATCCCATCCTCCAGCTTCGTCCTGATTCCGGCATCCCCGACAGGCAGCTGTACCAGAGACTCTCGGTGCTGGTGAACCATGTGGAAGGCAGGTCGGGCTCGGCAGATGCCTTAAGAAAGTTCATCTGGCTCAGGGAAATGGAGATCATCCGGCTGCTGAACGGTGAACCGCCTCATGCCTGCCACAACCAGGAGACCTTTCGCATCCTTCTCGACAGGTACTTATTGGGCCAGGACGACTGTGAGGAACAACTCCGGACACCGAAGACCGGCGAGAAAACCTATTCATACAAGACCAACCCATGAAAGACCAATATCATCACCCATCGGAGTCTTTGTTCGATGCCGGCGGGCATCTGAATGAAGAAGGCGTTGCCTTTTATGCTGAACATCTTGCCGCGGAAAGACTTGAGGCTCTTCCAAAGAATATATTGTTGCATGTGCAGGAATGTGAGCAGTGTAAGATGAATTGCCTCGAAACGGCGGAGATCATAAGGACAGAGCAGGCGGCGGAGTCTGAAGGGAGGGCAGGAGGAGGGACGCTGGCAGAGGAGAGAGCGGTGGTGTACGGGTCTGACAGTGATTCCGGGAGATCCCGCTGGGGTCGTCCTTTGAAGTATGCTGCCGTGGTGGTGGTGATAGCAGGGTTGGGTACAGTTATCTTAATGAATATCAATGTGATGAGAAGAGAACGGACAGAGCGTGTCATTGGAATGAATGACACCATGGAGAAGGGCAGACCGGGTGGTGGCGGGACAGTGCAGGAAAAGACGCTAGCTATAAGGGTACATGAATGGACTCAAAAATACCCCCAATACAGTCAACAGTTTCAGCCCAATGCAGACCTGGAGAAGATCATGCATCTGACTTTCAGGTCAGAACAGGTCTTTGTTGAGCAGCCTGACAGCATTTCGGAATATACGACACCGGAAAAGGTGGAGTTCAGGTTCAGTAAGGATACCAGAATCATCTTTACTTTAAGACTGATTGACCGGGACGGGAAACTGATCCACCAGCGCAGGATGAAACACCAGGAAAGTTACGTCATCCCCAAACAGTTGCGCCCGGGATTGTATTACTGGTTCATCGATCAGGATACCAGGACCTTAGCCTGTGGCCGTATCGCGGTGCTTCCCCATCAATAGTCGCGGAAATCTTTTTTCTTGTTCAACTTGAGGTCCTGAAGTACCTGCGACTTGACGTTGATGGTAAAACTCCAGCTTTTGCGGAATCCCACCGGCACCCAGTTGAACCGCATCTCCCAGCAGTGGAGGTCGCGGTAAAAATCCACCGAGGTATAGGAGATGGTCTTTGCCGTAAAATCATACCCGGAACGAACCCCGATCTTCCATTTCGGGGTGATGTTGATGTCGCCGTAAAAGTCAAATGTCTGCACGGTCGACTGTTCCCTGGTCCTGACGAGATAGGGATAGAGGATGTTGATATTATGCCTCAAGGAGTATGAAACATTAAAGGTCCATGGGATATTGAAATCCACGTAGGAGTCGGGTCCTGAGTACACCTCGGCGTTTTCTTCATCGGTCGCCGGCCTGTTCTTGTTGTCTTTCTTCGTCTTGGACCTGAGATTCCAGTTGAGGCTGAAGTTCCAGGCGGTGTTCTTCAGGCGGACCATGCGGTGGTTCTCGTTCCATTCAAAGCGGTTGAGGTTCCTGCTTCCCGTCGAATCGAGGATGTAAGGGTCCCAGGTGCTTGCGTAGGTGATATTGATGTCTTTGAACAGACGGGTCCTGCCAGCCATGGTCAGGGGAGCCCAGTTCAGGCTGTCGCGGGCCAGGTCGTAAGAGGTCGACAGGGTGAAGTTCTCTACCAGGGGGATCTTCCGGTAACCGCTTGCCGTATCTTTTTTTGACCTGACCTTGATCTCAAGGTTGTTCATCAGGTTAAAGGAGACCCTTCCCGAGGGGTCGGCCACAGGATATCCGTACAGAGCACCCTCAAACACCGAATACCGGGTCGACTCCAGGTCTTCATTCATATAGTATTTATAGTATCCATACCTGGATTTTCCGAATCCCGGAGCGTAATTAAATGAAACAGAAGGCGTAAGCACGTGCCTGATACCCTTTAAGGGTCCCTTTCGGAACTGCACCAGCCCGTAAAGAATGGTACTGAGTGAGGAAGAGACCGTGTAATCGTGGGTGGCAAAGAAGCCCTGTACGGTATCGGTGATCATGGTGTCACCATAAGGTTCGTAGGTTGCAGGAAAGTACTTTTTCTCAACCTTCTTGGAATACCACCTTTCCTTGTAGGTAATGGAGTTATTCAACACAAAGAATTTCAGAATCTTAAGCGGACTTGAAACGGCTACCGAGTGCTGTACGCCATTTCTGTATTTGGAGGCCGATCCAGGTTTAAAAAGCAGTGAATCATAGGTGTTGATGGTGTTCTGTGCAGATGACTGGTAGTTGACGCTGATCTTCTCGTACCATCGTGCTGAGCCCACCCTGTTTTTCCGGCTGAAAGGATAGAAACGGTTTACCGAAAAGGCAAGGTCCGGCAGGGTCATGGCGACGGTCTTTTCGATGGTGTTCTGACTGTGAGTGACACTGGCCACCAGGAAGTACTTCTGGTCCCAGTTCGTCTGGTAGGAGATGCTGGACTGGAAGGTGTTCGACAGGTAGGCGTTGGTGTTGACCGGATTGAACTTGTTGAACTTGCTGCTCATCACATTCACATTCGAAGAGAAACGGCTGTTGGGCCTGGCTTTGTCGCTCTGGTTATGGACCCAACGGACAGCAAAGTCCCTGTAGTTCTGGTAATCGGGACTACCTTCGACACCCAGCTTGTTATTGGCATAGCTGACATTGAAGAAGCCGGTGTAGTGATACCGTTTGGCGTAGCGGGAGCTGGCTTTGGTGGCCCAGCTTCCCAAGGTGTAGATATCTCCTCTTAACTCCAGATCCAGATACTGGTTCAGGCCGAAGTAGTACCCGAAGTTCTCGAAATAAAAGCCACGACTGGAGGATTCTCCATAGGTAGGCAGGATGATTCCGCTTCTCTGACCTTTCTTATTCGGGAACAATCCGAAAGGGATAGCAAGTGGTGTGGGAACACCGGCCACACTCAGGTAGGCAGGGCCTGTCACTATTTTGTTATCGGTAAGCACCTTCGACCGGTCGAAACGGAACTCATAATGAGGATGTTCCAGGTTGCAGGTGGTGTATTTTCCGGCTCGTATGTTAATCACAGAGTCACTCATCTTCTTGATCACGTTACCGTGAATATACCCTTCCCCTTCTTTGGTGATGACTGTTTGAATGATCCCTTTGCGGGTATCAAAATTGTACAGCATCTTTTTCGACCGGAAGGTGTGACTTCCTTCTGAAAATTCAGGAGTGCCTGTGACCTTGCCGGTGGAGTCGGGCAGGCCGGAAGCCAGCACGGTATTGTCTTTGAAGTCAATCTCCACATAGCTGGCATTCAGTTTAATATCCTTGTAAAAGATGGCAGCATCCCCAAACAGGTAGACCTTTTTTTCAGGCAGGTCGAAGAGGATGGAGTCCCTGGCTGAATATTTGATCTCTGATTCGAGCTTTTCTTTTTTAGGTTTCGTCTTGTGAGTCAGGATGGTATCGGCAGTCAGGGAGTCCTTCCTGTCAGCGGTGACGGGTTCCTGTGCAGACAAAACGAGGGCAAATCCATTCGACAGGATCACCAGAAGCCAGGTTCTTAACAGTTGTTTTGTTAATAATTTGATAGACAACTTATAACAATACTTTCTTTTTGAACTAATTTTGTTGGAAGGATTACCAGCAATAGCGGGGATTTCGGCGGTTTAAGGGTTAAAAAGCCGTATCATTTCCGCATTGCAAAATTCATTAAAATAAACGAAATTTCTGTAAGTATCGTTTATAAAGGTATACTATGATCCGGAGCTTCCATAAAATATCTTTCATTCTCTGTGTTTTAACGGCCTTGCTATTGGTCTCTTTCGTCAATCCGGTCCAGAAAAAAGGCAGTGTACGGAAAGTGGTGATTGATGCCGGTCATGGTGGCCATGATCCGGGTACTCTTGGTAAGAGGTCGAAGGAGAAGGACATTGCCCTGGATATAGCTTTAACCCTCGGACGGATGATAAAGGAATATTATCCTGATGTGGAGGTGATCTATACCCGCAATACGGACGTGTTTGTTGAGCTGTACCGCCGGAGCAGGATCGCCAACGAGAACAAGGCCGATCTGTTCATCTCCATACACTGCAACGGAACCAAGAGCTCAGCAGCCTACGGAGTAGAGACCTGGGTGATGGGCCTGCACAAAAGCAAGGAAAACCTCGAGGTGGCCAAGAAGGAAAATGCCTCTATCCTCATGGAGGAGGCTTCCGGGCAATATGACGGCTTCGATCCTAACTCTTCGGAAGCCAATATCATCTTCTCTCTTTACCAGAACGTTTACCTTGATCAAAGCCTCAACCTGGCCACACGGGTCCAGAAATACTTTCACCATGAACTCGGCCTGCTCGACCGGGGTGTGAAGCAGGCCGGTTTCCTGGTCCTGTATAAGACGACCATGCCGGGAATCCTTGTTGAGACAGGTTTTCTCAGCAATTCAAAGGATGAAGATTACCTGATCTCTGATCAGGGACAGGAGGATGTATCCAGGGCAGTATTTAAGGCCTTCCGCGATTATAAAAGGGAGATTGAGGGTGATACTTCCCCAATAGCAGATATTCCAAAGGGAACAAAGCCCCGCCATTCAGAACAGCCGGCAGGTTCAGGAACACCGCAGGGCCCTTCTCATGAGAATGCTCCTGTCGCAGTGCAAAAACCGGAGAATGTCGATCCTCCCGTGGGTCAGAAGCCCAAGAAGGATGCCGTTGTTTATAAGGTACAGATCCATACTTCCCCTTACCGTGTCTCTGAAAATTCATCCATGTTTAAAGGACTTCCCGATGTGGCCGTTTATGAACATCAGAAATCCTATAAATACACGGTAGGACGTTGCCGTACCCTGGAGGAAGCCGTCAAACTTCAGAACGAGATGCAGCAGAAGGGGTTCAAAGGCGCCTTCGTGGTGGCGTTTTATAAGGGAGAGAGGATCAGTATGGAAGAAGCCAGGCGTCGTCAGGCAAATTAGCGTATCTTTGTAAAAAAAGACTGTGAAAGGGTCGAGAGAAATAAAGATCGGTTTGGTGTTTATCGCCGCACTTGCCCTGTTTATTTACGGGTTTAACTTTCTCAAAGGCAAGGATATCTTCAAGAAGGAGCGGCATTTTTACAGCGTCTATCCCGGTGTCGGAGGGCTTGTGGTTGCCAGCCCGGTGTTCATCAACGGGTTGAAAGTCGGTCTGGTCAAGGACATCCGTTTCCATCCCGACGCCTCGAACAGGGTGGTGGTGGAGTTTGCCCTCACCAATCCGATCAGCATCCCTTCCAACAGTGTTGCCCGTATCTATAGTTCCGACCTGATGGGTTCCAAAGCTATCGATCTCATCTTAGGGAATTCCACCACCATGGCCAGCTCCGGTGACACCCTGTCTTCCCAGCTTCAGGCCACTTTACAGGAAGAAGTGAACCGGCAGGTGCTCCCTCTGAAGACTAAGGCAGAAGCCCTCATGGGATCCATCGACTCTGCCATCACCATCATCCGGTATGTTTTTAATGAAACAACCCGCGAAAACCTCGACAAGAGCTTTCTTTCCATAAAGACCACCATAGAAAACCTGGAGCACACCACATTCAATATCGATACCCTGGTCACCAGCCAGCGCTACCGCATGTCGCTCATCATCGCCAACATAGAGTCGATCACCACCAACATCAGGAACAACAATCAGCAGATATCCAATGTGCTGGAGAACTTCTCCCGCATCACCGACACCCTGGCACGGATACAGCTCAGTTCCACTTTCGAGCAGTTAAACACCACCCTGACCAGGACGGCGGAGGTCATGACGAAAATCGAGAGCGGACAAGGCAGCCTGGGACTTTTAATCAACGACGACAGCCTTTACCAGGAACTGACAAAGTCTTCGCAGGAACTGGAACTCCTGCTCCAGGATATGAGGCTGCATCCTGACCGTTACCTTCATTTTTCGGTGTTTGGAAGGAATCCCAAGAAGAATCAGTACACCCCTCCTGCAGGGAAATAATTACCAGTTGAAGATTTCTGTACGATTGGAAGGTCTTCGGTGTTCCAGCCACTGGAACCCGGGCAGGCTCAGCTGATCGGGTGGAGCCTTGGTTTCGGGATAAAGGACAGCACCGGGTTTATTAAGATACTTTATTTTCTTGATCTTCTTGTTTTCCAGGGTGATGAGCATATCACTGGCGTCGGCCAGGTTGATCCCTATCGACGACCCGTCGTCCTCCCTGGCAAAATATATCGTACGGGCGTTTCCCAGCACTTTGACCCGGTGCAGCCTGCCCTCACTGAAGTACCCGGTCATGCTTCTGCCCTTGATCTGGTTATATTTTCCGCTGTCAGCAAGAGAAACAATGAATGCAGTCTGGTAAAGCAACATGGAATCGGCCTGGCGGTCGGTGATCCACAGTCTGATGGAGTCGGCCGTGAGCTGGTTCTCGTCCGACCACAACACGGGTTTCTTAAACAACGATATTGTTGAATCCGTAAGATTATAGATTAGAGAATCTGACATACCCTGCAGATCGTTACGGTAGAATTTGACCTTGTGATAGGCATAGATCCGCTGAATTCCGCCCAGGGTGTCGAGCATGGCAAACAGGGTATCTCCATGGATAAACAGCGAATCCTGACTTTCGATCAGGATACCGACCACACTGTCGGTCACACGGGCATATCCTTCCATTTTCCGGTAGTCGCCTAGGTGGCCCGTGATGATGATATTTTGAACCGTGTCGATCAGGTGAACGTTATGGAAAGCCCTGCCGATGCCTTTGTTACGGTCATAGTAAAGGCTGTCGCCGCTGAGTTTCTGCCTGTCGGAGATCAGGTAGGCATTTTTCTGGAATTGGGCTATGTCGCTGTTGGTGTTATACCATCCGTTCTCACAATAGATAAAACTCTCGGAACTCGTGATGCGTGTAGGTCCTTTGAAATAGGCGGTACGTGACAGGGTCTGGTACATCAGGGTGTCGCATTTCATCCTGTTCCTGGGGTTGTTTAATTCCACTTTTTCTTTAAAGAAGAATTGCTTCTTTCCTGTGTAATAATAACCGTTACGGGAGGTAAGACGGTTCTCCTTGTTGGTGATATTGGCTCCGGTATGGTAGGAGGCAATCCCTGAGTTCCTGTCATAGATCAGTCGTTCGGTGGTGAGGGTGGTTTGCCGGTCCACCATCTTCACTTTTCCGATCAGGTCGGCGACACGGGTATTTCCGTCATACTGAAGCAGATCTCCATAAATATTCAGGGTATCGCTTACCTTGATACGAATATGACCATAGGCGTCTACCCGGTTCCCTTCTTCCCAGAAATAAGCGCTGTCGCAATACAGGTAGGCTCCGTCATGCTCAAAGGCCACATCCCCGATCAACCGTCGCAGGTCTCTGCCCAGTTCTTTCCTGAATTCCATGCTCCCGGCCTGGACCAGGTTGACCTTGTCTTTTGACTGCGCAAAAAGTGAAGTTCCTGAAAGAATGAAAATCCATATCCATGTCCAGTAAAATCTTGATGGACAGCGGGATAACAATGGAATAATCCTGGATGGCCCGGGGCTACTTTTCAATCAATTTGCCGTTTTTGTCGAAATAAAGCTGCAGTTCAGGCGGGTTGGCATTCCTTTTTTTACTGTAGATCTCCAGATAATAATAATCCTTGCGATCTTTCCTCACCACCTTTTCTGCATAACGGACCTTATAGGAAGGATATTTTGTGTCGAGATAACGCTGGACCGGACCGAAAATGTTTTTGGGGTCCATCTCGGTCTTGGTCACCTGAATGACGCCGTCGGCAGAGAATTCGATGGTGGTGTTCACGTCATTGAGCAGGAACTCTGCAAAATATTTGTTCTCATCTGATTTCCAGACCGTTTCTTCGGCCTTGGGAAAGCGGCGGGAGAAGTTCTTTTTAACCAGGGCAGGGATCTCTGCAGCGTCCACTTCACCGGGTTCTCCTTCTTCCTGCTCCGTCACTTCTTCTTCCTGTACCGGTTTTTCCTTCTCCACCTTTTCCTCCTCCACCTTTTCCTCCTCCTTCACCACGGACTTCGTGACCTGTTGGACCACTTCTTTCTTTGGCGGAGGATTGTCTTCCCTCAAAAGTTGACCGGCCACAGAGAAATACAGGTCGGAACTGGGCTGGTTCAGCCCTTCTCTCTTGATGATCACCTTATAGGCAGGCCCCAGGTCATCATATTCGCTGAAGAAGGCCTCCTTGACCTTATATTCAGGATATGTGGCCTCTACATAATTGGTGATTTTCGAAGGAAGTTCCTTGCCGGTCACTTTCTCGGCTTTCAGGTCCTGGTCTTTGTTTTTTCCAGAACCATCCTCCCTGGTGAGCTTTGACTCAAACTGGTCATCCTCTTCTTTGCTCACAACGGGTTCTTCCTGAGTTGGTTCAGGCGCCGCGAGTACCACGGGAGGATCTTCCTTGCTCACGAACTTGCCGTTTTTGTCGAATACCAGTTTGGTCACCGGGGGTATCTGTCCTTTTCTTGCTTTTTCGTGGATTTCAAGGTAATAGGTGTTGTTACGGTCCCTGCGGGTTATCCGCTGGGCCAGTTTGATCTTGAAAGCCGGGAAATTCTCTTCAAGGTACTGGTCTACAGGACGATAAATCGGTCCTGGCAGTAAAGTCTCAACGGTAGCCAGCCAGTCCCCCTCAGGAGAAAAATCAGACGTACATTGCATCTCATTATCAATAAAATACGCCGTATAAATATTATCGAGGGTGTCCCATTTGCTGATCACGGCTTTGGGGAATTTCTTTTTGAAGTTCTCCTTCATTTTGGCCGGAAGGTCTGCCTCGGCCACGGTACGATCCATCTTGAGCAAGGCTTCTCTTTTAGCCTTGTACTCCGCATCCTCTTTTTCCTTTTTTGCCTTCCGTTCTGCCTCCTGAACAACACTGGTCGAAAGCGCTTCATCAATGGGGTGGAACTCAGTCTTGGTCTGGAACCCGCCTGAGGCATCGAAAAACAATTCAACATCCACATCCATGGTGGATTTGGGTTTTTTGATCTGGATGAAGTAAAAGGCGCCGTTGTCTTTGGTCTCCTTGTAAATGGAACTCACGATCTTACTGCCTGGGTAATTGGATTCCAGGTAGTTGGGTATTCTGCCTGGCATGTCAGTTTCGGACATCTCGATAATGGTCTCCACCCAATCCCCGTTATTGTTGATCTTGAGAAGGGCATCCTGTCCCTCGATCTTCAATGCTGCCTCGTAACCGGTATTGCTCTTCTGCCAGCTTTTAAGTTTGGCGTCAGGGTACTCTTTTTCGATGCAGGCTGTAATAGCATGAGGGATGGTATCTTGTTTCTGCTTTTGTTTCTGTTTTTGTGCAGAAACAGAGGTACTGAGAAGCAACAGGATCAGGAAGGCGTGGAGCTTCATAAGGCTATGATTTTGTTGAAATTAATATAGTGGTACAGATTTCTTCAGGAATCATGTACAGGATCTTGGCAAAGATAATAGGAAGCCTGGAAGAAAAGAAGATGAATCAGGAATTCCTGATGACAGTCTGATTTCTTTCCGGTCCAAGGGATAATATGGAGATGTTTTTACTCGTATGTCTTTCGATGAATTTGGTATAGTGTTGCAGCGGACCCGGCAGGTCCTGGAATAGGCCCGGAGTGAAGTTGTCCAGGTCCCATCCCTGAATATTCTCATAAACCGGAGTAATACTCTCTCCTGCACATTGATAGCCAGGCATTCCGGAGATTCCTGAATCTGTCTGGTACCCGGTACAGACCTTCACTTCTTCAAAACGGCTGAGAACGTCGGCCTTCATCATCACCAGCTTGGTGACGCCGTTGATCATGATGCTGTATTTCAGGGCGGGAAGGTCGAGCCAGCCGCAACGGCGTGGTCTTCCTGTGGTGGATCCATACTCGCCGCCTTTTTCCCTCATTGACTGACCGGTCTGGTCGAACAGTTCGGTTGGGAAGGGGCCGTTGCCGACCCTGGTACAGTATGCTTTAAACACTCCGTAAACATCACCGATGCCTGAGGGAGGGATGCCGAGCCCGGTACAGACGCCTCCGACGGATGTGTTGGATGAGGTCACATAGGGATAGGATCCGAAGTCAACGTCCAGCAAGGTGCCCTGTGCCCCTTCGGCAAGGACTCGTCTGCCCTGGTCCAGGGCATTGTTTATAAATATTTCACCATCAACAAATTGCAAGTCTTTCATTCTTTCAATAGCCTGCAGCCAAAGGGTCTCATAAGCGGCAAAGCCGAGATCCTCGATCAGCACCTGGTCCACGTCGATACCCAAGGCCCGGATGGTCTTCAGATGCTGTTGTTTGAGATTTTCGTATGATGATCTGAATTCACGGGAAAAGATCTCCCCGGTGCGCAGCCCCTGACGGGCAGTCTTGTCGGTGTAGGCAGGGCCTATCCCTTTCAGGGTTGAACCGATTTTTTTGTCTTCTTTGATTTGCTCAAAGCAACGGTCGAGCATACGGTGGGTGGGGAGGATAAGATGTGCCCGGCGGGAGATGAGAAGTTGTGATTCCGGATGGAGTCCTTTTTCTTTAAGTCCGTCGATCTCTCTGAAAAAGATCACCGGATCGATGATCACACCGTTGCCGACCAGGTTGGTGATTCCCGGATGAAAGATCCCGGATGGGACCTGGTGCAAGATGTACTTGCTCCCTTCAATTTCAATGGTGTGGCCTGCATTGGGACCTCCCTGGAATCTTGCAATGATATCATAATCAGGGGCCAGGCGGTCAACAATTTTTCCTTTTCCTTCATCACCCCATTGTAAACCCAAAATGACATCTGCCTTCCTCATAAAACAAAATTGCTAAGATTAAATACTGGTATCGTTGGTCGCGGCTGCCTCTTCATTAAAACGACCATAAAAGATCAGGGAATGGGAGGCAATGGTAACGCCCAGTTGCTCTTCCACGGCGGCCTGGATCTCCTGCAAACGGGGATCACAAAATTCAATCACCTTTCCATTGTCTATGTTGATGAAGTGATCGTGCTGCCTGAATTTGAATGATTTCTCGAATTGGGCACAGTTGTTCCCGAACTGGTGTTTGGTGACCAGGTTGCACTGAAGCAGGAGTTCTATCGTATTATAGAGGGTCGCCCTGCTTACCCTGTATTTGTTGGTCTTCATCCGGATATACAGGGTCTCTATATCGAAATGTCCGTCGGTGGAATAGATCTCTTTAAGGATGGTATAACGTTCCGGGGTTTTCCTGTGGCCGTGGGTTTCAAGATACTCGGTGAATATTTTCTTCACCGTCTCAAAATTACTATTGATTTCCTTCATGGCAGGATATAATTAGCTTATTACAAGCACAAAATTATATATATTTGGAATAAATAAAAATAATATTTTTCGGAAAAAGGGAAAAGGACCAGTGTCAGGCGAGCGGATTTTTTTCATCCACCTGGGTGACCCTGCTTACACCCATGATGCCCTGTACCATCTTCAGGGAGTCGACCAGTTCCTTGAGGTTTTTACTGTCGGTCACATAGACCATGATGAGTCCTTTGGAGATGTCTCCGGAGGTTTCCATATGGAAGGATCTCATATTCAGGTTGAAGTCTTCGGAAATGACTTTGGTGATATCGGCGATCATGCCTTTACGGTCGATGGTATTGATCCGGATGCCGGTAAGGAATCCCACTTCCTTGCCCACTTTCCATTTGGCCTTGATGATCTTTTCTCCAGATTTGGACATGAATTCCACGGCTTCGGGGCAGTTGGTGCGGTGGATCTCGATCAGGTTCTTATGCCGGTTCAGACCGATCACATCATCGCCGGGGATGGGATGACAGCAAGTGGCAATGACGGTCTTTTCTTCAGTCAGGGTGTCGGGAAGGAGAAGGGACTCGGGGTGCTGCTGTATCTTCTCCAACACCTGTTCCGACAGCTGGCTGTTGCCGTTCCCCATGATCTTCATAAAAGGACGGCGGATGAAGTCAAACACCGATTCTCTTTCCTTGCCCTTGACCAGGTTGCGGATCTCATCGTCGCTGATGGTCTGATTACCAACTTGATAGTAGAGTTCCTCGATTTGTTCCGGAGAGGATGTTTTAAAAAGCCGGGAGATTTGTTCCTCACTGAAGACCGTTTTCGTCTCAGCAAAAATGAGGATGAGCTTTGTTTTCCCTTTTTCGATGAGGTTCTCCCTTTCTATCCTGAGGAAGTCCCTGAGTCTGCTCTTTGCCTTGGAAGAGACGACGAAGTTCAGCCATTCTGCTTTAGGGGTATGCCTGGAGGAACTCAGGATCTCCACCTGGTCCCCGTTCTTGAGGCGGGCATCGATCTTGCTGAGGCGGTGGTTGATCTTGCCTCCGATACAATGGTCGCCCAGGTCGGAATGAATATTATAGGCAAAGTCGAGGACGGTGGCTCCCTGAGGCAACTTGATCTCCTTGCCTTTTGGTGTAAAAACGATGATCTGGTCTTTGAAAAGGTCGAGTTTGAAGTCATCCACCAGTTCTTCGGCACTGGAGTCCAGGTTCCCGTCGAGAAAGTCTTTTGCTTTACTGATCCACTCATCCACAACATTTTGCAGAGATTCGGATTCTTTGTATTTGTATAAAGCAGCATAACCTTTTTCGGCAATGTCATCCATACGGCGGGTGCAGATCTGTACCTCCACCCATTTGCCGGTATGGCCCATCACGGTGATATGCAGTGCCTGGTAGCCATTGGCTTTGGGAACAGAGATCCAGTCGCGCAGCAGTCCTATTTTAGGGGTATAATGCCTGGTCAGGATGGAATAGACCTTCCAGCACTCGACTCCTTCTTTTTCTTTCGAGGGCGGGGTATCAATAATGATCCTCACCACGTAGGAGTCGAAGATTTCTTCGAGGCTGGCCTCCTTCTCATTCACTTTCTGCCATACCGAATAATAAGAATGGGTTTTGGGAAGGATGGTGCACACAATGCCTTCTTCCAGCAGGTCCTTCCTGATGGGATAGATGAATTTATTGAAGAACCTTTGCCGGTCTTCTTCCGTTTCCTTGGTCTTTGATTCAACGGAGCGGTAGAAATCGGGGTCCATCTGTTTAAGGGCCAGGTCTTCCAGCTCCGACTTGATGGCGAAGAGCCCGAGGCGGTGGGCGAGGGGGGCGAAGAAAAAGTTGGTCTCAGAGGCAATCTTCAGGCGCTTTTCAGGAGCAAGGAAATCCAGGGTGCGCATGTTGTGCAGGCGATCGGCAAGCTTAATGAGGATGACCCGGACATCACTGGACAGAGTCAGCAGGATCTTTAGAAAGTTCTCAGCCTGAAGGGAATGCGTCCTGGAGTTCACGAAAAAGGAAACCTTGGTCAGCCCGTCAATGATGAGTGCCACCCTTTCTCCGAACATCTTCTCAATGTCAGTAAATGAATAATGGGTGTCTTCAACAACATCATGAAGAAGGGCCGAGATGATGGAAGTGGTTCCCAGTCCTATTTCCTGCACGCAGATCAGGGCTACTTCGAGGGGATGGAAAATGTAAGGTTCACCGGATTTACGTCTCATGTCTTTGTGAGCTTCCACGGCAAAATAGAATGCCTTGCGAACGAGACGCTTGTCCTTATCTGACTTCACTTTCCAGGCAGAAAGAAGGATACGGTATCTGCGGAGAATTTCCTTCTTCTCCTGTTCCTGATCTATAACGTACATAGAAGATTGGCCCACTAATACACCAACATACAAAGATACGCAATCAAGGCCTCGTTCAGACCTCAAGACTGTCGCGGCCAGGATGTTTTTTGTTAAAAAATCTTAAGAAGTCCATCTGCCTTGTTGGTAATCATTCTTTGTTGGAAAGAAAATGATGAAGTTTTAAAACATAAAGAAGCAGAAACAGTTATCTTACATGGTTCCTGAATTCTTGCTACTTTTGGACATTGTTAATGAATGATGAGAAGGCTTACCCTCCTGTTCGGTCTCCTGATTGCCACCTGTCCGGTTTTCGCCACCCACCAGAGGGCTGGTGAGATTACCTACCGGTATAAGGGCGGATTGACCTATGAGGTGACCATTCTCACCTACACTTTTGCACCCAGTCCCGCCGACCGCCCTGAGCTCGACATTCTCTGGGGCGATGGCACCACCAGCACCCTGCCGCGAATCATCAAAGAAGACCTTGGGAATGATATCCGGCGCAACGTATATGTCGGGGAGCACACCTATGCCGGGGTAGGAGAATACCTGCTGTCGGTGGAAGATCCGAACAGGAACTACGGCATTCTCAACATACCCAACTCGGTCAATATCCCTTTCTTTATCGAATCTCTGCTGATTATCAGTCCTTTTCTGGTGCCCAATAACTCGCCACAGTTGCTCCTTCCTCCCATCGATAACGGATGCACGAACATCCCGTACCTTCATAATCCGGGCGCCTATGACTCGGATGGTGACAGCCTTTCCTACCGCCTGGTCACCTGCCGCGGAGGCAACGGTTTGCCCATTCTCGGGTACGTGCTGCCCAATGCGGTGGGTTCCAACGCCGGTACCTCCCTGTCTATCAATCCTGTCACCGGTGATTTCCTGTGGGACAGTCCGAAGATGCAGGGGGAATATAACATTGCCATCCTGATAGAGGAATGGAGGAACGGCTACCGGATAGGCTATGTGACCCGCGACATGCAGATCATCATTGAAGCCTGCAGCAACCTGCCGCCTGAATTTGTACCGGTCCCGGATACCTGTGTGGTGGCAGGCGGGATGGTCGACTTTGATGTCACCGCCACTGATCCGAACGGAAATCTGATCCGTTTGTCAGGAACCGGCGGACCCATCGTGATGACCGACCATCCTGCGGATTTTGACCAACCGGTCTCAGGTTATGGTACGGTCACCTCCCATTTTCACTGGGAAACCGTATGCAACCACGTTCGGCTGTTGCCTTACCAGGTTTATTTCAAGGCCAAGGACAGCTCTATCCAGGTCAACCTGATCGACCTGATGACGGTCAATATTCTGGTGATTGGACCACCTGTCCCCGGTCTTACCGTAGTTACCCAGGGCAACAGCATGAAGGTGAGCTGGAACCAGTCAACCTGCACCAATGCCATTGGGTACAGGCTTTTCCGTAGGACCGGCTATTACGGGTTCCATCCGGATACTTGTGAAACAGGCGTTCCCTCTTATACCGGCTATCAAATGATTGCAGAGATGCAGGGGCTTGCCGACACAAGCTATGTGGATGACGACAACGGCAACGGGCTGATCCATGGGAACGACTATTGTTATATTGTCATAGCCTATTACCCTGACGGTGCTGAAAGTAAAGCCTGTCCCGAAGTGTGTGCCACTCTCAGGCATGACCTGCCCATCATCACGAATGTCAGTATCCAGACTACAGATGCCGTCAACGGGTCAGCACAGATCCGCTGGGTCAAACCGGCCGAATTGGATACCATACAAACACCGGGACCTTATAAGTACTTTGTTTACAGGGCTTCGCCCTATTCAGGGACCTTTATGCTTATCGACTCCCTGGATGGCCTTACCGATACCAGCTATTTAGATAACTTTATGAATACTAAAGATATCCAATATGGATACCGCATTGGCCTGCTGAATAACACTCCCGGAAACCGGTTCGAGGTGGGAAGGACACAGCCTGCATCATCTGTCTACCTGAAGATTCAACCCACCGACGAAAGAAACCTGTTGAGCTGGACAGCTTATGTTCCCTGGGATAATGATACCTCGATCGTTTACCGCTATAATAGTGTTTCAGGACTTTTCGACTCCATTGGTTACACCACAACCAATACCTATGCCGATTCCGGCCTGGTCAACGGGCTTGAGTACTGTTACAGGGTGAAGACCATGGGAGCATACTCCGATACGGAGCTTCCCAGTCCCCTATTCAACTGGTCGCAACAGTCCTGCGCCACGCCGCTCGATAATGTGGCTCCCTGCCCCCCGGTGCTTACCGTGACGGTCGATTGTGATCTTAACGCCAACCACCTCGTCTGGAACAACCCGAACCACAGTTGTACCGATGATGTGAAGGGTTACAGGATTTATTATTCTCCATTGATCAATGGCAGTTTGACCCTGATCGCAGATCTGACCCCTGCCACTGATACCAGTTTTATTCATGAAGGAATGCCCGGACTGGCAGGTTGCTATGTTGTTACAGCCTATGATTCAGTGGGTAACGAGAGCTCATTCTCTAACAAGGTTTGTCTCGACATCGACCTTTGTCCGGTATATACCCTCCCAAATGTATTCACTCCCAATTCCGACCAGACCAATGACTTCTTCATTCCTTTCCCTTATCATTCAGTGGAAAAGATTGATATGTTCATCTACAACCGTTGGGGGCAGTTGGTTTTTGAGACCCACGACCCTGATATTCTATGGGATGGCCGGGACAGGCAGTCGGGTAACATGTGCAGCGACGGAGTGTATTTTTATATGTGTGACGTGTATGAATTGAAGCTGGAGGGGGTGACAAAAAGAAGGCTGAGCGGTGTGATCCATCTTCTTACGGGAAAAGAATAACTCATCTTTAAACTCAAAAAACTATGTTTACAGGAATTGTGGAGGCCATGGCCCGGGTGGTGAAAATAGAACAGGACCAGTCGAACCGTCATTTTACACTTGAAACGCCTATTGCCACCGAATTGCATATTGACCAGAGCATGTGCCACGATGGGGTATGCCTTACTGTGGTCAGGGTTGAAATAGAAAAGAAGCAGTACCAGGTCACTGCCGTTCAGGAGACCCTGGACCGGTCGAACCTCGGCAAATGGGTGGAAGGGACAGAGGTCAACCTGGAGAGGAGCATGAAGATGGATGGCCGTTTCGACGGTCACATCGTGCAGGGGCATGTTGACCAGACGGCCATTTGCAGCAAGGTGGAAAACATGCAGGGAAGCTGGAAATACACTTTCGACTATGATCCTTCCATAGGGAATATCACGGTTGAAAAGGGTTCTATATCGGTGAACGGTGTCAGCCTTACGGTGGTGGACTCGGGGAGGAATTTCTTCAGTGTGGCTATCATCCCATACACTTACGAGGTCACCAACTTCCATAATTTCAGGCCTGGTACCATGGTGAACCTGGAATTTGACGTGATAGGGAAGTATATCGCCAGGATGATGAAGCTTTACCTGGAGGATGCCGGTGAGGACAGCCATTCCTGAGCGGAGGAAGCCTCATAATTAGTGTTTTGTCTATATTTCGACTACGCTCAATATGACAAAACATTGATAATCAAATGTCATGCTTCGACTCCGCTCAGCATGACATCTGATTATGAGAAGCCTCTTTTCTTTAATTCGTCGGTCCTGATAATGTTATCAGAAATTCTTCAGGATCGATATCAAGTCGACCACACGCATGGAATAACCCCATTCATTATCGTACCAGCTCAGGGTTTTAACGATGCGGTTGCCGATCACCCGGGTATATTCGCTGTCATAGACAGAGGAGTAAGGATTGCCCACGATATCGGAGGAAACGACAGGCTTGTCGGCATAGAAGAGAATTCTCTTCATCCTTTCTGATTCGGAAGCTCTTTTTATCGCCTGGTGCACTTCTTCCAGGGTCACGTCGCGGCTCAACTCCACCACCAGGTCTACCACTGAACCATCGGGTACGGGAACCCTGGCGGCGGTGCCGTCGAGTTTTCCCTTGAGATCCGGTATGACCTTCCCAACGGCACGAGCAGCACCTGTAGTAGTCGGTATGATGTTCTCTGCTGCAGCCCTTCCCCTGCGCCAGTCTTTGTGAGGCACATCGGCCAGCCGCTGGTCGTTGGTATAGGCATGCGTAGTCGTCATCAGTCCTTCCACGATACCAAAATTGTCGTGCAGCACTTTAGCGATGGGCGCCAGGCAGTTGGTGGTACAACTGGCATTGGAGATGAGGCGGTGTTCGGGTTTGAGACCATCCTCATTCACCCCCATGACCACGGTATAATCAATCTCGTCTTTTGACGGGACCGTTAGGATCACTCTCTTGGCACCGGCATCCAGGTGGGGCTGAAGTTTCTCCCTGCTGCGGAAGATTCCGGTAGCTTCTACCACAACATCCACCTCCAGTTCTTTCCAGGGCAGTTGTGTCGGTTCTTTACAGCTGAGCATCCTCACGTTTTCATAAGGCGTCATCAGCATATCGCCTTCCAGGCGGATATCCTGGCCAAAGCCTTTCATTACGGTATCGTATTTCAGCAGGTAGGCCAGCACATCATTATCATAGAGGTCGTTAATAGCTACAACATCGATGTCTTCCCTGCTGTTGAGGATACGGAACACCGACCGTCCGATACGGCCAAATCCGTTAATGGCAACTTTCATTGGGCACCTCCTTTCTTGTCTAATTCATGATAGGCCAGTATCAGTTCTTTGATACGGGCAGGAATACTGGCGGCACTGTGATACCACGACATTGTTTTAAAGATCTTAACGGATGATTTCATGGCAGCTTGGACATCGTAGATCACGGAATGCCGGTCACCAATAACGTCGGAAGAGACGATAGGGTCGTGTTCAACTTTCAGGATATGAGGAATTTGTGCTGCTCTTTCGGCAACAGCCTGGTGCATTTCGTCCAGGGTCACTTCGAAACGGTGAAGAAAAGTATTCATATCGAGCAGGGTACCTGAAGGAACAGGCACATTCAGGGCGGTCCCTTCGATCTTTCCTGCCAGTGCCGGAATCACCTGCCCCAGCCACCTGGGAGAAGGAGAGGAGTTCGGGATGATGTTCTGGGCGGCAGAGCGGCTTCTTCTGAAGTCTTTACCCGCAACATCGCGCAAAGGCTGATCGGAGGTGTATTCGTGAATGGCAGTGAAGGTCGCTGCATCCACTCCGAATTTCTTATCGAGGACATCCAGGAGTATGGCAGAGGCATTGGTGGTGGCCGATCCCGGGGAGACCATGCGGTCGGAGGCCGACATCCGGTCATCATTCACTCCCAGAATGATGATGTTATCGATCTCATCTTTAGGAAGAAATGATAAGATCACCCTTTTGGCTCCTGCCTGAAGGTGGGCTTCCATATCACTTCGTGACTGATATTTCCCGGTGGCATCCACGATCATGTCGACACCAAAGGCATCCCAGGGCACATGACCGGGGGCTATACCATGAACAAACCTGGCTTTCCCGTTGTGCGAGACCAGGTAGTTCCCTTCCAGGGTAACGGTGGCTTTAATTTTTGTTTGTGCGTTCAGCAGATAGTGAAGGATCTCGGGCCTGCCGATTTCGCTGATCACCGCGATCTCGATCTGGTCATCCTCCAGGCAATAATTGTAGAGATTACGGCCTATCTCACCGAATCCCATCAATCCAAGTCTGATCTTTCCCATAATAGTCTTTTTAATTCGTATTAGGCTAACAATCGATTGTGTCAAAGGTTCTCATAAAGATAAGATTTTATTATATCCGCATATGTACGGGGTAAAAAAATAGGAGGCTGTCTCAAAAGCGAGGCTCGAAAGAAAAGGGCGGCCCTGGGTTCTCGGCGACCCACTAGAGGCTCGATCCCTATGCCAGCAAAGCCGTTCTCTCGCCAGGGGCGAGATCATTTCTGCTGCTGCATCCCGATGGCCATCGGGACGGGATCTTCGCCCAGTGGGTACCCCGCCTGCGAATCCTAAGGGCATTTAAATACATGATTAGCAAGCACTTGTTAGTAAAATGGGTAATATGTCTAAAATCTATACCAGTCTTGGCAGAGCAACCTTGGGGAGCGGACTGAGGTCGTGAGTGGAACACGAGCGACCGAGGGAGCTTCCCAGTTGCGGCGCCAAGACGAGGCCATGCGGCCTGAGCAAAAACTAATGTGATCGGAAAAACTAAACTAAAAAAGAGAGGGTGTCTCGGTTTAGAGCCACCCTCTCAATGGTATTGAATGAAATACGGGAATCCTGTCCGGTGCGAAGATCTATTCTCTTAAAATGGTGAGCGTGCCTTTGTATTCAAAGTTCCTGAGGAGACCGTGGCCGCGCAGGATGATGAAGTAGGTCCCGTCAGGGAGATCTCCGCCGTTCCAGTCGTTTTTATAATTGAGTTTCTCAAACACCTTCTTTCCCCAGCGGTCGAAAACCAGAAGCTCGTTGGTAAGGAAGGCGCCGATGTTATATACCTCAAAGAGGTCATTTTTACCTGGGGAACCGTTGGGAGTGATCACATTGGGAACAAAAATGGAATCATCGATCACATTGACGTTTCTCAAAGCTGAGTCGGCGCAGCCAAAGGAGTTCTCAAAGAAAAGCCAGACATTATAAACACCTACGGTTGGGAAAGTATGCAAGGGGTTCTGTTCGGTGGAAGAATCACCATCGCCAAAATACCAGTGAGGATCCACCCCATTCACCGATTGGTTGATGAAGGACACCGTGGGATTCTGCACACTCACGTTCATGGGATCCGGAGTGAACGCGGCTTTGGGCTGTGGGAAGACCTGGATGATATTGGATGCTGTATAGGTATCTTCACAGCCTGCTCCTGTCATCGCCTTCAGGGTGACGCTGTAAAAGCCTTCCGAGGTGTAGGTATGGTCGGGTTCATAGGCAGTGGAGGTCCCTCCGTCGCCAAAGTCCCATTCAAAATTGGCCGTGGTTGGCAGGGACCCATTCTGGAAGTGAATTTTTACAGGCTGGCACCCATTCATGGTATCGGGAAGGAAGTTGATGAGTGGTCGGGGCGAGAAGCTTACGTTGATGGTATCCTGCCCTATGCACATCACATTCCCGTTGCCGGTCTGGATGATGGCCACATAGTCATTGCTTTCGGTGATGTCGATGGTTTGGGTGGTATCTCCGTTGGGCAGCCAGTAGTAGGTTGCAAGGGGATAGGTGGGAGCCGTGATGGTGATGGCGGTGCCTTCGCACTGGGCAGTATCTGAGCCGAGATTCACTTCAGGTGTTGGTACAACATTCACCATGATGGTGGTATCCCAGGTACAGCCAAAATCGTCGGCAATGAAGAAGTCATAAGGGAAAACTCCTCCGGTATCCGGGTGAATGGTGAGCAGGTTGGGCGTATTCTGTATGATGTAGGGACCCGACCAGAACATGGTGTCGATGGGAACCGTATAACCCCAGTTGGTGGGAAGAATGCTGGCATCGAGCTGCAGTTCCCAGCTGAAGCACCATCCGTTGTCGATACCCCAGTAGTCGCATATCTGAAGATTCCAGGTGCCGTTCAGGGGGCAGCCGATCATGTTGGTCCAGGGATTGTCGGGAGTGTAGGAGCCGCTGTCCATCTGGGCACCGTTCACATAGTTCTCCATAATACCGAACTGTGGTGAAATGTAGGTCCAGCTGTAATTCCATCCTTCACCTGCAGGATTCTGAGCAGGATCGGACATACAAGCCGGTGGGTTGGTGCAGTCGAAGTTGCCATGGTTGGCACCACCGTAAGGTACCCCCATATAAGCCCCCCCGTTCATGTGATATGTTTTTAGGATGGTCTGGTTCCCGCTCGGGCAAATCAGTGTAAACTGAAGGTCACCAATAAAAGAATGCTCCATGTTGACTTTAACGGCTACGATATCGGTCGCCGCCGTTACGGTCTGACCCGGATTAAAACAGTTGAAGACCACGTTGGTATTATAACACTGGCCTCCCATGGCGCCCCCGTCAGGAATGAAGGTGGCACTGTCGTATTCCAGGCTGGCGGTCTGGTAAAAGTATGGTGTGCTGATATTGATGGTGCTGATACTCGATGGACCAACATTGACGGACAGGTCGGTGTTGGAACAGATGTCGGGCAGGGAAGCGATATGATTGATAGGGCTTTTGGAGATCCTGACCCTGAGGCCCAGGTCGTTCATGTTTTGACATCCCATGGAGTCGATGATGGTCAGCTTTACATTATAACCCATAAAGTTAGTGTAAAGGTGCGACAAGACCAGGCCGGTATCGATGGTGCCGTCACCAAAGTTCCAGATGAAGGTGCAGTTGGTGTTGCTCTGGTTGTAAATGATATTGTTCTGGGGGAAGATACCTTTGCCAACGAAGGTGATGGTATCCCCCAAGCAGATGTCGAGGTAGCCGCTGTCGGCCAGGTGGGGAGAGGAGGCTGCACTGTCGATGGCGGAAAGTACGATCTGGCAGGCCTTGATACAGCTGATCTCAGCATCCCAGCCGGCACCGGTGGTGGCACCATTGGACTTGAACTTGAGCGTCAGGCATCCCGAGCCGTTGTTGGCGGTGGCGTAAACCGGGAAGAAATAGAGGGAGTTGGTATTGTTATAAGCGCCTAACAAAGGAGCAGCCGTACTGTTTCCGTCGTAGATATATAAAGTATCAGTGGGATCAATGTCGAAATCCCAGAAATAGAGCTTAATATGAGTGGTTGAAGTGTTGTTGGAGCAGATGGTCATGGTCAGGTTCTGATTGTTCCCGTATGCTGCTGTGCCTCCACCACTGTCGTAAGCCCTTCCCGAACAGGTATTTACAGTCTGCCCATTATAGTTACTGATCAGGTACTGCTGGCTGAACCCAAAGCTGACGGTAAATATCAGGGTGATGAGAAGTATGGTTTTTTTCATATACGACGATTTTTCTTATTCGAGATTAAGGGATTTTAGGTACTCATGATACCTGGCCGAGATATCCTTCATTGGATAGAAAACCAATGTCCTGCCGCTGTTCCCCAGCAGGTAGTGGGTGTACTTGTCCTGCGAAAGTTTGAAATCATATTTCAGCACATTGAGGTTTTGGCTGGTCAGCTTACTGATGTCTTCATTAAAGTAACGGACCTTGCCGGCGGCATCCGGTTCTTTATAGGCAACTTGAGAGATATCCGTTCCCTGGGAGGGTTTCTTTTGCGGTTCACTGATGAAAAAAGAATGATCGAGGTAAAAGTTATAATACGCGATGAGCTTCGGATTTCCCTGAAGACCATCCACATATTCTTTTGAGAAACACTCATACAGCCGTGGGTCTGGTTTGATGCCGGAAGATTTTTCTGCTGTCTGGGCAGCAATAGCCAATGGCATGGCCATCAGCCCAATAAGTATAATGCCTTGGAACTTAATCAAATATGATTTTATATTCATGAGTGGTTTTATTTTAACCTACAAAGATAAGCATTCACATACACGCTGCGCATTTCTTTGTTATAATTTAACAAAAAAATGGCGGTGTATATGACTAAAGTATTAAGACATTATTTCCCTGTTGAGGGTTGTCTGGAAGGGAAGAACTTGAAGGGAATAAAGCTGAGGCAGTACATCGGGTTGGTCGTTTGAGAAATCTTCGTACTTTTGCCGCCTATGAAGAAAATCCGGAACTTTTGTATTATAGCCCATATCGACCATGGGAAGAGCACTCTGGCCGACAGGCTGCTTGAGTTTACCGGTACCATATCTGACCGTCAGATGCAGGCACAGATACTGGATGACATGGACCTGGAAAGAGAGAGAGGAATTACTATAAAGTCCCATGCCATTCAGATGGAGTACGAGCATGAAGGAGAGATTTATACGCTGAACCTGATCGACACACCGGGCCATGTGGATTTTTCTTATGAGGTGTCCCGCTCCATTGCTTCCTGCGACGGGGCCCTTCTGGTAGTGGATGCCTCCCAGGGCATTGAAGCTCAGACCATCTCCAACCTGTACCTGGCTCTCGACCACGACCTGGTCATTATCCCCGTTCTCAATAAAATGGATCTTGCCAGTGCCATGCCTGAGGAAGTCTCCGACCAGATCGTCGAACTTACCGGGTGCCAGCGCGCCGAGATCATCCATGCCAGCGGTAAATCGGGTTACGGAGTGGACAAGATACTCGATGCCATCGTGGATCGCATTCCTTCCCCCACCGGAGATGCACAAGCCCCCCTGCAAGCCCTCATCTTTGATTCGGTTTTCAATTCATACCGTGGTGTGATCGCCTACTTCAGGGTATTTAACGGTGTGATATCCAAAGGGGATAAGGTGAAATTTGTTGCCACCGGCAAAGAGTATATTGCAGAAGAAGTCGGAGTCCTGAAACTCGAGAAATCACCCCGCGACAGCATCAGTGCCGGTAATGTGGGATATATCATTTCAGGGGTTAAGGAAGCCAGGGAAGTGAAGGTGGGAGACACCATCACTCACGTGGAACGCCCTCACCGGGAAGCCATCAAAGGTTTTGAAGACGTGAAACCCATGGTATATGCCGGTATCTACCCGGTGGATACCGATGAATTTGAAGAGTTGAGAAGCGCCATAGAGAAACTCCACCTCAACGATGCCTCCCTGGTGTACGAGCCGGAATCTTCGGCTGCCCTGGGGTTTGGTTTTCGTTGCGGTTTTCTGGGAATGTTACACATGGAGATCATCCAGGAACGACTGGAAAGGGAATTCGATATGACGGTGATCACCACGGTACCGAATGTCTCCTATCATGTCGTCAATACCAAAGGAGAGTCGTTCGTGGTGAACAATCCCTCTGAACTTCCGGAGCAAAATTATATCCAGAAGATAGAAGAGCCTTATATCATCTCCCAGATCATCACCAAATCGGAGTATATCGGGCCCGTCCTTAAACTCTGCATCGACAAGCGGGGCATCATCCGTAACCAGATATACCTCACTTCCGACAGGGTGGAGCTGACTTTTGAGATGCCACTTGCGGAAATCGTCTTCGATTTTTACGACCGCCTCAAATCAGTTTCCAGGGGGTATGCCTCCTTCGACTACCATCCTCATGAATACAAGGAAGCAGACCTGGTGAAACTCGACATCCTTCTCAACGGAGAGCCTGTCGATGCCCTCTCAGCCCTGATACACCGTTCTAATTCCTACGATTTTGGCCGCCGGATCTGCGAAAAATTGCGCAGCCTCATCCCCAGGCAGCAATACGATATCGCCATACAGGCCAGCATTGGCTCCAAGATCATCTCCAGGGAGACCATCAAAGCCTATCGTAAAGATGTGACCGCCAAGTGTTACGGAGGTGATATCACCAGGAAAAGGAAACTGCTCGAAAAACAGAAGAAAGGGAAGAAACGTATGAGGCAGATCGCCAACGTCGAAGTCCCCCAGTCAGCCTTCCTGGCAGTCCTTAAACTGAACGAATAATACATTTCCTTCCTATTCCTCAGGCAGGTAGGAGGCATTCACATCCCCTACACACAATCCCTTTATCTCAATGAAGATCAGGATCCCTTCATCAAAGTTGATGGGAGGTACATCGTAAATCCAGTCTCCTGCCGGAAAACTGTCGATCAGCATCACGAACCGCTTGGCCACCAGGAGGGCATCCATGGCATTGACCACCTGATCATTGCTGGGATCGGCAGCCTTAAGACTCAGGCCCGACAAGGTACTCATACCTACAAAATGTCTTAATATGGTATGGGCGTCCAAAGCATTGGCCCCTCCCCAGGCAATGGGGTTCTCAATGAGCATTTCATATCCCAGGGGTTCCAGGTCTGAGAATATGAACTGCCCGCAAAAATCGGTCTGAGTGGTCTGGTAAATGCTGTCGTCATAAACCAGGCTGACCGTCAGGTTGTTCAAGCCGGTCTGCGCCGGATTGTCGTAAGAAATCAGGCCGAAGATCATGCACTCGGGAGCGTTCGACTCCTGTAGCTCCTGAGCGACCATCCGTCCATGCACCAGGAAGAAAATCAGGGTAAATCCTGCATACAGGATAATCGGGACGGTTTTAGTGATTCCTTTGTTCAACATATTTCCAGAAAGAAAAATCAGAACAAAACTGGTTTCGCATATAAAATTACAACCTTTAAGGAAAATTTGTTCTGCACGTTGTAACTTTACAAAAGTTTGATCGTCTTACCCCAAAACCTGAAGAAAACTGAATGACCGTCAGGGAGTACAATGAATGTGTCGATAAACATGCGGATGGCGTCTATCGTTTTGTCCTTAAGACCGTTAAGGATGTGGACAAGGCCAAGGACATCGTTCAGGATACCTTTACAAAGATGTGGGAAAAAGTGAATGACATTAGTGCGGAAAAAGCAAAGTCCTACCTGTTCACCGCTGCGTACCATACCACTATTGATACTTTCAGACGCGACAGCAAACTGACCACTTTTGAAGAGGCTCCCTGGGAAGAAATGACCACCAGCAACCAGTACAGCGACTTAAAAGAGGTGCTGGATGAAGCGATGAGGCAGATGCCTCCGGTCCAGAAGTCGGTCTTGCTCCTCAGGGATTATGAAGGTTATTCTTATGAGGAAATAGGAAAGATGACCAACCTCAACGAATCACAGGTAAAGGTTTATATTTTCAGGGCCAGGGCCTTCCTGAAAAACTATATCGGGAGCCTGGACCACGTTATCTGAGCCATGAATATCAACAGGGAAAATTACGAAGCCTTCCTTCTCGATTATCTCGAGAGCAACCTCAGCCCGGCCCAGGTAGCTGAACTGATGGTGTTCCTGGAGATGAATCCCGACTTAAAAGAGGCTCTGGAAGGATTTGAGATGATGACCCTGAACCCTGATGATTCTGTCTCATTCCCTGATAAAAACAGTCTGAAGAAACAGACCATCGCTCCTCATGCCGGTATCGGCGGGGAAAATTATGAGGAGATGATGATTGCCTCCGTCGAGGGATTGCTGTCAGGTGAGGAAGAAGAAGACCTGAAGATCTTCCTGGGTCTTAATCCCGGTCTTCAGAAAGAAATGGACCTCCTTCTTCAGACAAGGCTCTCACCGGATCTTACTATCATTTATCCTGGAAAATCTGCGCTCAAAAGGAGTGCTTTTGGTGTGCTGGGCAACCTGAACCGTACCTGGTTATATAGTGGTGTTGCAGTGGCTGCCAGCATCACCATCCTGATCACCTTGTTCATCAACCTGGAACCTACTGTTAAAAAAGCAGAGATGGCCCAGTCCTCTCCCCGCATCGAAAAACAACAACCTTTAGCAGGGCCAGCGCCATCTTCAAAAAAAACTACCTCTGATAAGACCGGGGCTATATCCGGGTCAGGGGCCGTGGCCGTTAACAGCAGCACTGCCGGTGATCATAAAACCAACATGAACGCTTCAGGAGAAACCGCTGTTTACGGGAAACCCTATCAACCAAGCATTCTTCCCCCGGAATATTCCGAAATGACCCTCCTGGCTTATCAACCAGCCCCTTCTCTCCCGGTGAACCCTCCCATGCCGGCCATCGATGAACTGTCGGATTTCAGGACAGCCAACATCGAACTGTTTGGTTATTTACAGGAAAGAGAAAGCAGGGAATACATGGAATATATGGCAGTCCTGGATAGCAAACCCTGGTATTCCAAAGCAGCCCGGAAGGTAAGGACCCTGTTTACCGGGGAGGAGATCTATGACCCCGAAGGTATCGAGAGACAAAACACCCTTTGGATGCTGGCCGAAGCAGGGCTCAAGGGAGTGAATTATGTCACCAACAGCAACCTGAGACTGGACCGGGAGGTCGATGAGGACGGCCGCACCATCGCATACGCCGTGGCCTCAAACCGTATTCAATACGCAGGGAAACCCGGGAAATAGCGTTCGGCCATCCCTGGATTTCATGTTTCTGATTATCAATTACTTAAAATCATCTTAACTTTTTTTTAACCTGGCTGTAACTTCAGGCAGGGATGAAGCGTCCTACTTGAAATTAAAAACCAATAAAAACTTGAAATATGAAAAAGACTCGTAACATGATGGTGAAGGCAGCTTGCTTTTTGATCGCCATCCTGCTTTTTGGTTCCGTGTATTCTCAAAACATTTCCGAGATATCATTAAAGGATCAGTTCAACAGCATCGAAGTGGAAAGTGTATATAAAGTCATGCTGAGCCAGGGTCAGGAACAGAAGGTGCGATTTGAGTCTCCCGATGACCTGAATGGCAAAGTGTGGGCCGAGGTGGATGGTGGAATCCTTTCATTTGGCAGTAAGGGACTGGATATTAAGAAAATAACGATATATGTTCAATGTACCAGGCTTGAAAAGCTGGAGATCACCGGTGCTGCCATCGTGATCGGTCAGAACGAGATCTCGTCCGATAAGCTGGAAATAGAAGCTACCGGCGCTTCCAAACTGGAGTTGCAGCTGAATGTGAAAAACCTGAGCACGGAAATTTCGGGAGCCTCCGTGGTGAAACTGTCTGGAAAGACCGGTTACCATCGTACCGAGATATCCGGTGCAGCCAACCTGAAAGCGTACGAGCTGGAGACTGCGAAAGCCAATGTGGAAGTAAGCGGGGCAGCACAGGCTACGCTGAACGTCACCGAAGAACTCAAGGGTGAGACCTCAGGCATTGGTAAAATCAACCTGAAACAGAACCCTAAAGTATTGAATATTGAAAAGTCAGGAGTATCCAAAGTGTACTATGAATCAGATTCTACCGCCAGCGGCACCCAGATAGAAATGGACAATGCAAGGGTGATCACCATTGATGAGAATGGGGTGGTTATCGACAATAAGGCCGGTGGCAATGAGCCCCTGGTGATCGATGATAAAGGGGTGAGACTGGTGCTGAATGAAAAGCAGGAGGATGGGAAGATGGAATCCAGGGTGCTCATTATCAATGATGATGGCGTGAAGATCGTGACGGATGAGAACGATACCACAGGGCAGAAACACTTCGGCAAACACGGGAAAAAGGATAAATTCCATGGTCACTGGAACGGACTGGACCTGGGCGTCAATGGGTTCCTTAACCTCGACAACAAGATGGAGTTACCTGAAAGATATGAATTCCTGGACCTGAAGATGGAAAAATCCATTAATGTGAAAGTGAACCTACTTCAGCAGGATTTTGCCATCGTAAAGCGTCACCTGGGGATTGTTACCGGATTGGGACTGGAATATGCCAACTACCGTTTTAAGAATAATGTGATGCTGAACCCCGATACTTCAGTGATCTGGGGTGGGTACGACATCAATCCTGATAAGAACTACGAAAAAAGCAAACTCGTGGTAAACTATCTTGACCTGCCGTTATTGCTTGAATATCAGACCAATGCCAAGAGTAAACTGAATAGTTTTCACCTGGCTGCCGGTACGGTCCTTGGTGTGAAAATCGGTTCCCATACCAAGGTGGTGTATGATGATGGCAGCCGGAACAAGGACAAAGTGAGGGACAGTTTTTATCTGAATCCTTTCAAATGCGACCTGACCGTTCGTGCCGGTTGGGGTATCCTGAACCTCTGGGCCAATTATTCCACAACAACTTTATTCAAGGCCGACAAGGGACCTCAGTTGTATCCTTTCAGCGTGGGACTGACCCTTGGCGGGTTTTAAGATAATCACTGTCTGATGTTTTGTAAAAGGTGGCCTGCTTGCGGGCCACTTTTTTTATTAAATATTCCTAATTTTGCCATCCAATCAAGTGTAATATAAACTTCAGTTATGTCAGGTCACAATAAATGGTCCACCATCAAGAGGAAAAAAGGCGCTCTGGATGCCAAGCGTTCCAAGATGTTTTCCAAAATATTGAAAGAAATCTCTGTTGCTGTCAAAGAAAGTGGCCCTGACCCTGACGGGAATCCCCGTCTGAGGCTGGCAATCGCCAATGCCAAAGGAGTGAACATGCCAAAGGACACCCTGACCAGGGCCATCAGCAAAGCTTCCGATAAGGATGCAGCCTCGTTTTCGGAGACCACCTACGAAGGGTATGCCCCTCACGGCATAGCGATCTTTATTGAGGCCACCACCGACAACCTTCAGCGAACGGTCTCCAACGTCCGTTCCATCTTTAATAAATACAATGGCAACCTCGGAACAAACGGATCGCTGAGTTTTTTATTCGACCGGAAAGGGATCTTCACCATCCCCCAGGGCAATATCGATCCCGATGAATTTGAAATGGAACTCATTGATGCCGGTGCCGAGGATATTCAGCTGGAAGATGGTTTCTTCACCGTCACCACTGCCCTGGAAGATTTCGGAAGCATGATGAAAAAGCTGGAAGAGAAGGGAGTTCAGCCCGAAAATGCTGAATTGCAGAGGATTCCAAAAAACCTTGAAAAACTTGATCTGGATGCTGCCCGGAAAGTACTAAAACTGGTGGACTCCTTCGAAGATGACGATGACATTCAGAATGTGTACCACAACATGCACATTCCGGATGAGCTGATGGATGAATTATAGGAAGTAAGCCGGCGACTATTCGTCAACACCTTTACCTGTCACAATATCATAAGTGTCGGTCGCGATTACCAGTTCCTCATTGGTGGGTACGACCATTACTTTCACCCTTGAACCTGGTTTGGTAAGGATCATTTCTTTACCTCTGAGTCCTTCATTTACTTCCGGATCAAAATCAACACCAAGGAACTCCATGTGTTCCATGACTTCTTTCCGGGTGTCACAGTCGTTCTCGCCAATGCCTCCTGTGAATATCACGAGGTCTACTCCGCCCATGGCGGCTGCATAAGCACCGATGTATTTCTTCACGCGGTAACGGTACATTTTTAAGGCAATGGCTGCCCTGTGGTCGCCGGAAGCGGCAGCATTCTCCACATCTCTCATGTCAGAAGAGACTCCTGAAATTCCCAATACCCCTGAGTGTTTGTTAATCAGCACATTGCCGGTGGAAAGGTCGATTTCCTCTTTGTTCAGGATATGCATGAAGGCACCCACGTCAAGGTCGCCGCAACGGGTACCCATGATCAGCCCTTCGATAGGGGTCATTCCCATAGAGGTGTCGAAAGATTTCCCGTTCTTGATGGCAGCGATGGAGGCACCGTTCCCGAGGTGGCAGGTGATGATCTTCAGGTCTTTGCAGGCGACACCCAAAGCCTCACAGGCACGGCGGGAAACAAATTTATGACTGGACCCATGAAATCCGTAACGGCGGATTTTATACTTGTCGTAAAGGGAATAAGGGATGCCATAGAGGTACACATAATCCTCCATGGTCTGGTGAAAAGCGGTGTCGAACACCCCTACCTGCGGAACACCGGGCAAAAGGTTGGTGACGGCATAGATCCCTTCCAGGTTGGGCGGGTTGTGCAAGGGTGCCAGGTCGATACACTCCACCAGGGCTTCCACAACTTCGGGAGTAATGGAAACGCTTCCCTTGAACTTCTCCCCTGCGTGCACCACGCGGTGGCCGACAGCCTCGATGTCGCTGATTTCTTTCAGACAACCATATTTTTCGCTGATCAGGATGCCGAGAAAATATTCGATGCCCGTCTGGTGGTCCAGGATCTCCCCTTCGAGTTTCACTTCAGTGCCATCAAAACGCCAATGCTTAATAAGGGAACCTTTCAGTCCTATCTTGTCGACGAGTCCTTTTGCCAGCACCTCCTTCGATGGCATGTCGAACAGCTGGTATTTAATGGAGGAACTGCCGCAATTCAAAACGATGATCTTCATATGAGTAGGTATAGTTGTAAATTAATATCTGTAAAATTTTGAATGGTAAGTGCTTGCGTGGCAAGACTTGAGTTATTCCCGGCCGAGGTTGCGGATGCTTCCCGGCTTGGTGTGTTTCTTTCCGGCTGAATATTTGTAGAAACCTTCGCCCACCCTGCGTCCGACCAGGTTGGCCCTGACCATCCTCTTGATGAGGGGAGAAGGTTTGTACTTGTGATCACCGAATTCATCGTAGAGGTTATCCATCCATTTCAGGATCTTATCGAGGCCAATACGGTCGGCCATTTCCAGCGGACCGAACTGCAAGCCGTAGCCGTCACGCAAGGCCATGTCGATATCCGACACGGTGGCAATGCCTTCCATAAGGAGTTCACAGGCCTCGTTGATCAGGGTCACGATCACCCGGGTGGTGATGTTTCCCGGTGATTCACCCACGTTGATCGGCGTCTTCCCGATGAGCTTCACGAACTTCATCACACAATCATAGGCCGACTTGGTGGTGATGAAGGTGCGCACTACCTCCACCACCTTCACTTTTCTCACCGGGGAGATGAAATGCAGTCCCATGGCCCTTTCGGGGTGTTTCAGCACCGAGGCAAGATCGGAGATCATGAGCGTTGCTGTATTTGAAAGGATGATGGCGTCAGGATGAACCACCTTCTCAATATTCTGGAAGACTTCCTTGCGGAGGTCCAGGCTGGTGCCCTTCTTTTTGGTGTTGATGGTCTCAATGATGATGTTGCAGTCGCTGATATCCTCATAATTGGATGATCCTTTGATGCGTGACAGGATGAGTTTCTTCTCGTTATGGGTCATTCCCCATTTGCTGATCACCTCATCCAGCAACATGTTCATACGGTTGAAGATCTCTTCTATCCTCTTTTCACTGATGTCGACAAAAACAACATCGAGCCCGGCCTGGCTGATCACCAGTGCAATTTCCTGGCCCATGGCGCCGCATCCGACGATCCCTATTTTCTGAAGGTTTCCCTTGTTCTTGATTTTCTTACTCAGGCTAAAGTCTTCTAATCGTTCAGTCATGGTTGGTGGTATTTGAGTGTAAAAAGATGTTTTTTGGTTGAATTAGAGGGTGTAGTATAGTTAACACACTGTTTGTCAAGTTATTAAGCACATATTTGAAAAATTCGGATACAAAATTACTGATAATCCCGGCTCTGTTTCAGTGGCTTATGGTAATTTATACTGGTTATAAAGAGAAGGGTAAATTTGTTTGCAAAAAAAATGAGGATGAAGTCTTAACGAGACAGAGAATTTTTATATTTGTCTCCTCAAACAAATAAATCACAAAGCTTATGAAAAAACTTTTCTTATTATTTGGTTTGCTGGTGTTGGTCGGAACCGCCACTATGGCAAACGTCAGTCAGTACACGGTCAATGATAACCAGATCGAGGCTCTGTTTGCACAGGCACAACCCTCGATGTTACAGGTGACCGATGATCTCAGCGATTTTGCTGCCTTCCCTGTGACCGCTCCTCCGATGCTGAAGAGCAAAAAGAGCCCTGTTGTGGCTTTCATCCTCTGCTGGGTTGTCGGCTCACTGGGTATTCACAGGTTCTATCTCGGTACCAAGACGATGACCGGAGTAGGTTATATTCTTACCTGCGGTGGTTTGGGTATCGTTACCTTTGTCGACTGGATCGTCCTGCTCATCGGCGTGATCGAGGATGACATCAAAAAATACGTGGACAACCCCAGGTTCTTCATGTGGTAGTCCGCTGACTCCTTATGTCAATGAAAAAGCGTCCGGGTTCGGGCGCTTTTTTTTATAACAGCAGGTCATCAATGTCATACCTCTGTAAAATGACATTCTAAGGCACTCATTCAATGTTGAACAATAAACTTACAATTCGTTAAAAGGTGACCATTACCTTTTAACAAGGCAAAATACACACCATCAGGAAGTCCTCTTACGCTGTATCGGATCAGCCCTTGGAAGGGTGCCACGGGAATCTGATCGATTGGATGCCCAAGGATATCCAGGATGACTAACTGCATCTCGCTTTTATTGTTCATGACATCGAGTTCAAACCTCAGGTCTGAGGATGCAGGATTAGGCAATGCTTGTATTTTTATCCTCGGAATAGTTTCCTGCTCTTGCACTCCAAACCATGTAAGCAAGGTGTCACAATCTGATCCTTCCCATCGTCCGAGACGAAAGTTGGGTAAGTTTGGCAAGCTATGGTCATTGGTTTTTGGCAACTGGAACCCTCTTTCAATAAGGTTACAATTCCATCCATATTCGCTCGGTGACTCAATGGGTGAAATAAACGGTGAATAACCGTTTTGAATATAAATTTTACCATCAGGCGCGAGCTGGATCGCAGAAAATATGGTGGGGTTCCCCCCATAGGTGTATCCATCATAAATTCCGACCACAATTTTTGTATCTAGTATATTATTACTCCACAAATCATATTGCAGTACTTTTTCTGTCCTTGAAAAGTATAAGTACCGAGAATTTGGGGA
>CAZSDK010000012.1:0-119924 GCA_964605655.1 uncultured Bacteroidales bacterium | reverse complement strand
TTGTTTGCACTTCAAATTTAACCCCTTCTGTCAGATTAAGTCTTGACTACTTCATGTTAGCAGTCGTTCATAGTGTCCTCTGCAGATTGAGTAACCGATTTTATAACATCAACATAGACTTAACTTTACCCTTTCAATATCAGGGCCAGGTGATGCTCTGAGTTAACTTCTGTTGGAGCTGACCTGCCCGAAGTCCACCTTCAATCCGTCATAAGCGAGCTGGACTGACTCTGGCAGCTCCTGTTCCACCTGACTGTGAAGTCCCATCATGTGACTGATGTGGGTCAGGTAAGCCTGCTCAGGTTGTATCTCGTTAATAACCTGCAGAGCAGCCTCCAGGTTAAAATGGCTGTAATGAGGTTTCTTTCTTAGAGCATTAATAATCAGTACTCTGACACCTTTCATCTTCATGATCTCTTCAGGCGGAATGTAGGATGCATCGGTGATATATACCAGGTCCCTGATCCGGAACCCCACCACGGGAAGATGGTAGTGCATCACCTCTATGGGGACCACCTCCAGGGGACCCACATAAAAAGGCTCATGGCGTATCGTGTGCAGCCTGATCTCGGGAACTCCGGGATAACGGTTCTTGGCAAAGGCATAAGAAAACTCGGTCTCAATCGACTTCTGTACTTCCGGCCGGGCATACACATCAATGGCCCTTCTCTGGGTGAAGTTATAGGCCCTAATGTCGTCGAGACCGCCCAGGTGGTCCTTGTGGCCATGGGTAAGGAGGACGGCATCGAGATGCATCACCTTCTCCCTCAGCATCTGCTGACGAAAGTCGGGACCTGTATCAATGACAATACTAAGTCCTTCATCTTCAAGCCACAAAGAGGAACGGAGCCGTTGGTCCCTGGGATCGTCCGAGCGGCATACCTCACAAGGGCAGGTGATCACCGGAACACCCTGGGAAGTACCCGTTCCAAGAAATGTTATTCTCACCGAGAAATGATTATTTTTGCCCTAGCATTCAGGCATTCAAAATTAAAAATTTATCCATCGTGGCATTCACTCAGATATCACCCTTTTCACTACAGGAGAATGTTTTCAGCCTCATCGACCAAGATTGGATGTTGATCACCGCAGGCCCCTACAACGAATCCAACAGCATGACGGCCAGCTGGGGAGGATTCGGAATCCTGTGGCATAAACCCATCTGTTTCATCTTTATCAGGCCAACCCGTTATACCTTCGAGTTCATGGATAAATTCAATAACTTTACCCTGTGCTTCTTTGAGGAAAAACACCGGAATGTCTTACAGGTCTGTGGAACCATGAGCGGAAGAAACACCGATAAAATAAAGCTGGCCGGCCTTACTCCCATGCTTCTGGAACCGGCTGATGTCGGATTTGAAGAAGCCAGGCTCATCCTGCAATGCAACAAAATCTATTACGAAGATCTTTCTCCTGCCAGGTTCCTCGACCCTCACATCGAGACCAATTACCCCAAAAAAGATTATCACCGCATGTTCATCGGTGAGATCCACAAGGTGCATATTAACCATTAAACCGAAACGCCGTGGAAGTCATTGACAACATTAAAACTTTCATCGCCAAACGCAACCTGCGTAAGGAAATGAGCGAAATGAGGCGTGTCCAGCAGAATATCAGCATTGAAAAAGCAAAGAACATAGGGGTGCTGTATTCCATCTCCGATGAGGAGACCTATAAGCTGATATTCAGATTTTTAAAATCACTGAAAACCGAACAACGCTCTGTGATCGCGCTGGGATTTCTCAACGATAAAAAATTTCCCACCTACCTCACCCAGGGCGTCTACAACAGTATCATCTCCCTTAAAGACCTGAATTGGTTCGGGAAACCTGTCAACCAATATGTTAAGAATTTCTTCAACGAGAACTTTGATATCTTTTTGAATATCAGCCTGGAAGATTATTTTCCCCTGTATTACATCTCGGCGCTCTCCAATGCCACGTTTAAAGTCGGGAAATACCACCAGCAATATGCCGACTGTTTCGACATGATGATCAAAACCGATGAGAACACCACTCAGCAGGAACTTATCGACAACATGCTCCAGTACATCCGAATGATCAATCAAAACAACAATGAATCCTAGAATTACCGGCACCGGGGTTGCCCTTATCACCCCCTTCGATCATCACCAGAAGGTCGACTATCCCGCTCTCGAAAAGATCTTGAATTTCCTCGTCAACGGAGGCATTGAGTACCTGGTCGTCCAGGGTACGACAGGGGAGTCTGTCACCCTCGACAAAGAAGAGAAAAAGCAGATTCTTGCTTTCGTGGTGGAGAAAATCTCCGGAAAACTGCCTATCGTTCTGGGCATCGGCGGCAACAACACCAGGGAGGTCCTGAAGTCGATGGAACAGTTCGATTTCAGGGGCTTGGATGCCATCCTTTCGGTATCTCCTTATTATAACAAGCCCACCCAGCAAGGCATCTATCTTCATTATCAGGCTGTTGCCAAAGAAAGTCCCTTACCCCTGATCCTGTATAATGTTCCCGGAAGGACGGGTTCAAATATGACGGCCGATACCACCCTGAGAATCGCCAGGGAATTTTCGAACATCGTGGCCATCAAGGAAGCCTCGGGGAATTTCCCCCAGATCATGGAAATCATTAAGAACAAGCCGGCCCATTTCGAGGTGATCTCTGGCGATGACATCCTCACCCTTCCCATGATCTCCATGGGAGCCATCGGGGTGATCTCTGTCGCTGCACAGGCTGCCCCGGCAACATTCTCGGAGATGGTTCGCCTGGCCCTGGCCGGTGACTTCAGAACCGCTGCAGCCCGTCATTATGAGCTGCAGGACCTGATGAACGCCTTGTTTGCCGACGGCAGTCCCGGAGGCATCAAAGCAGCCCTCCATTGCCTGGGCCTTTGTGAGCAGGAGTTGCGGCTGCCGCTGGCTCCCGTTAGCGATCCGGTGTATCAAAAGATAAAATCGCTGATGGCTTCACTGTAAGATGCCCGTGCCTTTCTCGTATCGATTTGTTTTCATGGCCATCCTCTCCTTTCTTCTGGGAAGAGAGTCTTTTGCTCAGCAGAGACCCGTAACCTCATGGAAAACAGAGTTGAGCCGGTATGGGGAAGTCAACATTGCTTTTAAAAAACCCAAAGATCTGTTTCCCGGAAAGCTGACATCCCTGCTTTCTATCGATCGTGTGACCGAAGATTCGGTCTTTGCTTATGCCAATGAGATGGAATTCAGCAAGTTCCTTTCAATGAACATCCCTTTTATGCTGATCCCTCATCCCTACCTGTCAGACCTGAAAATGTTAAACTCTGTCCCGGCCGACCTGCCTCTTGCCTGGGATAACTACCCGACCTATTCGGCCTACGAGACCCTGATGGCGCAGTTCCAGTCATCATATCCTGCCCTCTGTCATATTGATACCCTCGCAGTGCTGCCGAGCGGCAGAAGGCTGCTGGCAGCCAGGATCTCCGGCAATGTGAGCACCGACGAATGCAAACCTGAATTTCTCTACACTTCTTCCATCCACGGCAATGAGCTGACAGGTTATGTATTGATGCTCAGGCTGATTGACCATCTGTTAACCAGTTACGGCAGCGATGCCGGCATCACCTCCCTGTTGAACGGAGCAGAGATATGGATCAACCCCCTTGCTAACCCAGACGGGACCTATCATGGCGGCAACCAGACGGTATCGGGAGCCACCCGCTGTAATGCCAATAATGTGGACCTGAACCGGAACTATCCCGATCCACAGGACGGCCCCCATCCCGATGGCTATGCCTGGCAACCGGAAACGGTAGCCTTCATGGACTTTGCAGAACAACATTCGATCGATATGTCAGCCAACTTCCATGGCGGGGCAGAGGTGTTCAACTTTCCCTGGGATACCTGGCCGGTGCTTCATGCCGACGACGACTGGTGGTACCTGAGTGGCAGAAAATATGCCGACACAATTCATACCTACGCTCCCTCGACCTACTTTGACGACCTTGACAACGGGGTGACCAATGGATATGCCTGGTATGAGGTGAACGGAGGACGTCAGGATTATATGAACTACTATCACCATTGCAGGGAAGTCACCCTGGAAATATCAAATATCAAAATCCCTTCTTCATCCACACTTCCGACCTATTGGAACTACCAGTACCGGTCGATATTGAACTATATGAAAGAGGTGCAGAACGGGGTACGGGGCCTGGTAAGAGATTCGGTCACCATGGCTCCTCTGGAGGCCACCGTTACCATTGCTTCTCATGATAACAATAACTCATGGGTGTCCTCATCTCTTCCCTGCGGGGATTACTACAGGTATTTGTATCCGGGTACTTATGACCTGACCTTCTCAAGCCCGGGTTACCTTACCAGAACCATGAATAATGTTCTTGTCAGCGACGGGTCGCCGACTTTTCTCGACGTAGCACTCCTGGGTGATGACGGCATCCTTCAGGGTAACCTGATTTACGATAATCTTACAGGATCCCCCTTGTCAGGTTTTGCAATATATCTTATTAATAATCTGGATGATACAGTTGCTATTACGATGACTGACAGCCTGGGGGCCTTTTCATTTTATGGGGTTGATACAGGGGCTTATCACTTGCAAATCGGCCCCGGCATCCCTGAAGGAGGGATTAATTCAATAGATGCATTGACCATCCTTCAGCATTTTGTCCAGATTCTTACGCTGACAGGCCTGAAAGAGAAGGCTGCAGATGTGGATGCAACAAATTTTATCAATAGTACCGATGCGCTGGCGGTCATGAAGAGATTTGTCGGTCTATTAGATACTTTTCCTGCAGGCACCTGGCTGTTCGATCTTCTGGAAATCAATATAGAACCTGGTGTTAATAATATGATTATCAGTGGAATATGCACCGGAGACGTCAATGCCAGCTATGATCCGTGAAAGGTTATTTATAATCAATTAAAGCCATTAAAAGTAAAAACTGAATCCTTAACGCTCCTATATGAAGAAGACGACACTCTATTTGCTGCTGATCATTTCTTTCCTGTCTTTGGCACCCCGAACCTTGGTTGCCCAGGACCTCCCGGCTTTCTCAAAAAACACGGAAGCCCTGGTGGATAAGGTCTTTGGCGACAAACCAGAATTATATTTCACTTTTCAGCTTACTGACAGGGAGGCCATGCACCAGCTGACCCGGATCATCTCAGTCGACCAGGTAAAGGGTGGGGAAGTCTGGGCCTACAGCAACAAGAAACAGTTCCGGGAGTTTCTTAAACTCGGGATTCCTTATACCGTCCTGCCTCCTCCTTCTTCTGAATTCAAGGATGAGACCGTGGATCAGGTAAACACCAAACTACCGCTGGCATGGGATTTTTATCCGTCTTATACGGCTTATGAGAATATGATGTACCAGTTCAGTACCAGTCATCCCGATATATGCCAGATCATAGAGATCGGCACCCTGAGCAGTGGCCGGAAACTACTGGCTGCCAAGATCAGCAGCTACGTGGATTCAGCCATGAACAAACCCCAGTTCCTTTACAGTTCCAGCATTCACGGAGATGAGCTGACCTGCTATGTGAACATGCTCAGGCTCATTGACTATCTGCTGAGCAATTACGGCACCGATCCCAGGATCACCAACATGGTGAACTCCATTGAAATCTATATCTGTCCGTTGGCCAACCCCGACGGCACTTATTATGGAGGGAATACCAACGTCAATGCGGCTATCCGGGGCAATGCCAACGTGGTGGACCTGAACCGCAACTACCCGGATCCCCAGACCGGACCTCACCCCGATGGGAATGCCTGGCAGCAGGAGACGGTGCATTTCATGAATTTTGCCAATGAGCATCATTTTGTGTTGGGTGGCAATTTTCATGGGGGAGCTGAGGTGATGAACTATCCCTGGGACACCTGGGCCACACTGACAGCCGATGATTCATGGTGGTACTTCGTCAGCAGGGAATTTGCCGACACGGTTCATGAGTATTCTCCGGCTACGTATATGAACGACCTCGATAACGGTGTCACCAACGGTTATGCCTGGTATGAAATTGACGGAGGGCGGCAGGACTATATGAACTGGTTCCACAAATGCCGGGAGGAAACCATAGAGGTTTCCAACACTAAAAAACCCTCAGGTGCGAACCTTCCAACCTACTGGACCTATCTCAACCATTCATTCTTCCTTTTTATGGAGCAATGCCTTTATGGCATCAGGGGTATCGTGACCGATTCCATTACCGGTGCACCCCTGAGAGCTAAAGTCTTTATCCAGGGTCATGATTTCGACAGTTCCCATGTGTATTCAGCCTTGCCGGTCGGAAATTACCACCGTCTGTTATACCAGGGAAATTACAATCTTACCTTCAGTTGTCCGGGGTATTACCCCAAGACGATCAGCAACCTGGCGGTGGCTCATTATTATACTTTGGTGCAGGATGTCCAGTTGGTGTCCATTTCTTCTGGTATCGATGCTATCGAAAACGAGGGTTATACTGTTTATCCCAACCCTTGCAACGATCTGTTATACATCAACTATGTCGGCCAAAGCAGGATCTATGGCGTTGAATTATATAACACCCTGGGCGACAGGCTTTGGATAGAAGATTTTGGCAAAACGCCAAGGGAAAGATGTCAATATGATGTCTCGGGACTGCCTTCCGGCATCTATTTCCTGAAGGTCCGGACCGAAAGGGGAGGGAGTGAAATGAAAAAGCTTCTGGTGAAGTAGCCTATTTCTTGCTCATGTCCACCATTTCTTTTCCGGCATAATAACCCGAATCCAGTTTGTCTTTTACCTGAGTGAAGGCATGAATGGTGTACTCCACATCCTCGAGGGTATGAATGGCTGTAGGGATGATTCTCAGCATGATGACATCCTTCGGTACGACAGGGTAGGTGACGATGGAGCAGAAAACGTCATAGTTTTCCCTCAGATCGTAAGTAAGGTTGGTGGCTTCGGGAACACCGCCTTTCAGGAAGACCGGAGTCACCGGGGATTCGGTGTGACCGAGGTTGAATCCTTTTTCACGGAAACCTTTCTGCAGAGCCCTTGCGATGACCCAGAGTCTTTCCCTTAATTCCGGCTGGGTACGGATCATGTCGAGACGTTTCAGGGCACCCATGACCATAGGCATGGGAAGAGATTTGGCAAAGGTTTGTGACCTCATGTTGTACCGGAGATAGTTCACTACCGTCTCATCGGCAGCCACAAATGCACCGATGCCGGCCATGGCCTTGGCAAAAGTACCGAAGTAAACATCCACCTCTTTCTGGACATTCAGGGCTTCGTCGGTCCCTGCTCCATGAGGGCCCATCGTTCCAAATCCATGGGCATCGTCTACCAGCAGGCGGAAATTATATTTCTTTTTTAACTCGGCAATTTTGGTCAGGTTACCCAGGTCGCCGGCCATTCCATAAACGCCTTCCGTGATCACCAGGATACCGCCTCCTGTCTGGTCGGTGAGCTTCTTGGCCCTTTCCAGCTCTTTCTCAAGGTTCTCCATGTTGTTATGGGGATACACGAACCTTTTACCGAAATGAAGCCTGACACCATCAATGATACAGGCATGGGCTTCAGAATCATAAACGATCACATCCTTGCGGTCAACCAGAGTATCGATAATGGATACCATTCCCTGATAACCGTAATTCAGCAGGAAGGCGTCATCTTTGCTCACAAAACTGGCCAGTTCATCCTCGAGCTGCTCGTGGTATTTGGTTTGTCCTGACATCATCCTGGCACCCATGGGATAGGCCATTCCATAAACGGCTGCTGCTTCAGCATCCGCTTTTCTCACTTCGGGATGGTTTGCGAGTCCCAGGTAGTTGTTGAGGCTCCAAACAAGCCTTTCTTTCCCTCTGAAAATCATTCTATTACTAATCTCACCCTCCAGCTTTGGAAAAGTGAAATAACCATGAGCCTGTTTGTAGTACTGGCCCAGGGGGCCCATATTCCGTGCGATCTTGTCAAAAATGTCCACTTTGTGTCGTTTATGGTTTGTAAAAAATTTCCGGCAAAGGTAATAGGAAAATCCACATCTTGCTCCACAACAATAAGAGGAATATGATCGTTACTGAGTTCACGACTTACACAGCAACCATGGTTGTATTGAAACATCCCGCATCCCGCATCCCGCATCCCGTATCCCGCATCCCGCATCCCGTATCTCGTCATCCCGCAATACCGTTTATTAATAAGTATTAATTGTATCTTTGCAGCCATTTTATTTAAATAAATTATAACCTTTCTATGCTGGTACGATCGTTTACGAGTTTTTGTCTTATAGGCTTCTCACTGTTGACCACCGTCTCCGGGCAGTGGGCGACCCAATGGCATGCTTACCCTGAACCCAGAAAAGTTTACCAGATCAGTATCGCAGATCCTTCTCATGTATGGCTGCTGATGGCTGATTCCCTGGTTCCTTCTCAGCCTTCCACACAGTATTCCAGGACACTGAACGGGGGTTCCACCTGGATTCCCGGCAACCTTTCCCTGCCCTCAGGCTGGTCGGTCCAAATGATCAAGGCACTGAACGGGAATGTTGCCTGGGCTTGTGTTCAGCTTCCCGCTGATACCGGAGGAACCATTTATCACACCACAGACGGAGGCCAGAACTGGACACCACAGCCGTCGGCCGTCTTTTTTACAGGCCCCAGGATCGTTCATTTCTGGGACGCAGATACCGGCCTTTGCATCGGCAATCCTCATGCAGATCACTTTGAAGTGTTTACGACCTATGATGGTGGAAACCAATGGGATAGCATAGCTGCCATCGAGATGCCTGTTGCAGGCGACGATCTGAAGACCTATGCCTCCAGCTACTGCGTTCAAGGAGATACCTTGTGGTTTGGAGGTTATACCACCGGAAGAATCTTTGTCACTCACGACAAAGGGGCCCACTGGTCATCCATCGCCTTCCCGGAATTTAATGTCCCCAAGGTCATGTTCCGCGACACCATGGGCCTGGCAGGATACACCGACCCGGTGAACAACGACAACCGACTGTATTTGACCGAAGACGGCGGACTGCACTGGCAGCTTGTCGCTTCCGACAACCTTACCGGATGCTACGACCTTTGCTTTGTCCCGGGTACTGCAGGCACACTGGTTGCCGCCGGAGAACACCTGATGGTTAGCAACGACTGGAGTGAAAACTGGGCTGTCATGGAGGATCCTGCAACGCCATCACCTGTTTATTCAACGGTTTCCTTTATCGACCTTACTACGGGATGGGCGGGAGGCACCAACTATCTGAGCCCTTCAGCCGGTGGAATCTATAAATACAATGGAAGCGCCTTGACAGCCCCGGACTTTCAGGCAGAAACTCCTGAACTGAATATCTATCCCAATCCGGGCAACACTACTACCTACTTTTCCTGGAACCAGCCTTTTAAGGGAAAATTCACCATCGATCTTCTCAGCCCGGAGGGAAGAAAAGTCGCCGAACTGATATCCTCTGAAAACGATGGTGTGAAGACCTTCTCAACCGATCTGAGTCGTTTTGCCCCGGGAATTTACCTGGTTAAACTGACCCATTCTCAGGGAACGTTGATTAAAAAATTGGTTATCAATTAGTTAATAATTATCGAAGGAATCCATTTTATTCGTACCTTTGCACGCATGTTAAAAAAATCCGTGATCGTCTGCATTAGCCTGTTAATGCTGCTTTTCAGCGCTTGTTCGGGTTATCAGAAACTGGTGAAGTCATCTGACAATACCGCCAAATTTGATGCAGCGGTGGATTACTACCACAAGGGAGACTATGATAAGGCTTTACAGTTGTTTGACCAGATCATACCGTTTTACAGAGGGACAGACAAGGCAGAGATGATACAGTATTACACGGCCAGGAGCTATTTCGAGCAGAATGATTTCATCCTGTCGAGCTATTATTTCAAGTCTTTTGCCAAGAACTTCCCCAACAGCAGCCTGGCAGAGGAATGCATGTACCTGAACGCCTATTCCAAATTTCTCGACTCACCGAAATACAGCCTCGATCAGACAAGCACCCAGGAAGCACTGCAGGAGTTTCAGCTTTTCATCAATATGTTCCCCAACAGCGAAAGAATTGCCAAATGCAACGATCTGATGGATGAACTGAGGATGAAGCTGGAAAGGAAGGATTATGAAAATGCCAAGCTTTTCTATAAAATGGAAGACTATCAGGCAGCGATCACTTCTTTTAAAAATGTTTATAAAGACTTTCCCGATACCCGATTTAAGGAAGAAGTGCTGTATTTATCCTTAAAATCCTATTACAATTATGCCATGAACAGTGTTCCCCAAAAAAAACAGGAAAGGCTTAAGGGAGCATTAGATTCGTATAATTCTCTGATCACTTTTTTCCCCAAGACCATCTACCTGAAAGAAGCTGACCAGCTGAGAAAGAACATTCAAAAAGAAATGCAACCCTAAATTTTAGATATGGATTACAAAAAGGTTAAAGCAGATACCCTGGCTGTTACCCGTAATGTAGCAGATTTTGACAAGGAGACAGGCAATATTTATGAGACCGTCTGTGTGCTTGCCAAAAGGGCCAACATCATCTCACTCGAGATCAAAGAAGAGCTTAACAAGAAGATCAGCGAGTTTGCCACCACGAATGATAACCTTGAAGAGGTTTTTGAAAACAGGGAGCAGATCGAGATAGCCCGCTATTATGAGCAACTCCCCAAACCCACGCTGATCGCTGTTCATGAATTCCTGAACAACCAGATCTATTTCCGGAATCCTGCCAAGGAATCCTGAGGAGAAGGACTGTGATCCCGTGCTGAAGGACAAAAAGATCATACTGGGCGTTACCGGGAGTATTGCCGCCTACAAGGCAGGTACTCTGGTCAGGCTTCTTATTAAACAGGGAGCTGAAGTTCAGGTTGTTATGACTACTTCTGCCGGGGATTTCATCACACCGCTCACTTTATCGACCCTCTCCGGACGACCGGTTTTATCCTCACCCTTCGAACAGCAGTCAGGGACCTGGTACAGTCATGTCGACTGGGCTACCTGGGCCGACCTGATCCTGATGGCCCCGCTGACCGCCAATACGATGGCCAAAATGGCTCATGGACAGGTCGATAACCTGCTCACCGCCATTTACCTGGCCGCACGATGCCCTGTTTTCTTTGCTCCGGCCATGGATGTTGACATGTACGAGCATCCTGCCACTCAGAAAAACCTCGACATCCTGGTGAGCCGCGGCAACATCCTCATCGCCCCCGATGAAGGGTTCCTGGCCAGCGGGCTGACCGGCAAAGGCAGACTTCGCGAACCGGAAGCCATCGTGACCTTTCTGCATGATCATTATGCCTGTACATCAAGACTTCGTGGCAAGAAAGTCCTGGTAACAGCCGGACCTACCTACGAAAAAATTGATCCTGTAAGGTATGTCGGCAACTTTTCCAGCGGGAAAATGGGCTATGCCCTGGCAGATGCTTTTGCTGAGGCTGGAGCCCAGGTTACGCTGGTTTCAGGTCCTACCTCCTTGGTTTCCTCCAATCCCGATATTCACCGAACAGAGGTCCTTTCTGCCGAACAAATGTTCCAGGAATGCATGATCCATTTCCCAAAGACTGATATCACGATCATGGCAGCTGCCGTTGCCGACTATACCCCTGAAAAGTTTTCTCCTGAGAAGATTAAAAAGAAAGGGGATACTCTCACCATCAAAATGGTTAAGACCATGGATATACTGGGTGAGATGGGTAAAAAGAAGAAATATGGACAACTTCTTATCGGTTTTGCTCTTGAAACCGAACACGAGTCTGCCAACGCCCTCCATAAACTGAAAAATAAACACCTCGATGCCATCGTTCTCAATTCCCTCAGGGACGAAGGAGCCGGGTTCTCGGTCGACACCAATAAAGTGAACCTGATCACTCAAAAAGAGGGAAAAGAATTACCTTTAATGAGTAAAAAAGAGGTCGCGAAGGAAATCGTTAATTTTGTTGTACACCTGTTGTCAACCCATAAAAAGACCAAAAGCTGAAATGCGTTATCTGATAGTATTTTTCTTGTTCATTTCAACTGTCATGACCACCCGGGGGCAGGAGTTTATTTGTTCTGTCCAGGTATCCTCACCCCAGGTGCAGGGAACCGACCGCACGGTGTACCAGGAAATGCAGACCGCCCTGTATGAATTCGTCAACCAGAGAAAATGGTCTCCCTATAATTTCAGGCATGAGGAGAAAATCGAATGTACCCTTTCCATTACCCTTAGTGAAAGGATTTCCAATGATGAGTTCAAGGGCTCTATGAACATTCAGCTCAGAAGGCCGGTCTACCGGACTTCCTATAACTCTCCGGTGTTGAATTATCAGGATAAGAATATACAATTCAGGTACTTACAAGGACAAAACCTGGAATACTCCGAGAATGCCTTCTCCTCCAACCTCACCTCACTGATCGCGTTTTATATTAATATTTTCCTGGGACTTGATTTTGATACTTACTCTATGAATGGAGGAACACCGTTCTATCAAAGCGCCCAGAACATAGTCAACATGGCCCAGAGCACTCCTGAACCAGGTTGGAAAGCCTTCGAAAGCCTGAAAAACAGGTACTGGCTGGTGGAGAACCTCACCAACTCTGCTTATGCCCCTATCAGGGAAGCGCTCTATAAATACCACCGGCTCGGACTTGATATGATGACAGAGAATATGGAAATCGGCCGGTCAGCTATCATGGAAAGTATCGAACTGCTGAAAAAAGCCAACAGGGAAAAGCCCAACCTCTTTCTGACCCAACTGGTCCTGGAAGCCAAAGGTGATGAGATCGTCAACATATTTTCACAGGCTTCCGCCACCGATAAGGCAAAAGTCGTCAATACCCTCAAGGAAATTGACCCGGCCAATTCCTCCAAATACCAGAAAATACTTCAGTCCAATTAGTTGGGGACTGGCACCGGGAAATACTTACTCACCCTGCCGGGAGATGCCCTATGAGGTTTTTCCTTCACACTCATCTTCATCACAATGTGCTTTTTACTGTGCCCTGTTGAAAAGATGAGGACGTTTCTGATCGTCGAATGTTATACTTTTGTTTGAAACAGACAGATATTCGGTATGCTGACACAGCTCTTCATTGAAAACTATGCCCTGATCAGGAAAATGGACCTGAGTTTTCAACCCGGTATGACTGTGATCACGGGAGAGACCGGGGCCGGGAAATCTATCATCCTGGGTGCTTTGGGATTGTTGCTGGGACAAAGAGCCGATACTTCTGTTTTATCGGACCACAAAGGGAAATGTGTGGTCGAAGGAAAATTTCTTCTCAAAGGGTACAACCTGGATTCCTTTTTCGAGGAACATGACATCGATTATGATGATCAAACCTTGCTTAGAAGGGAAATTAACCCACTGGGAAAATCCAGGGCCTTCATCAACGACACCCCGGTAACCCTGAATACAATGAAAGATCTGGGTGACAGGTTGATCGATATCCATTCCCAGCATGAGACCTTGTTCATCAGGAATACCCATTTTCAGATCGATGTGTTGGACCAGTATGCAGGTCATCAGTCCCTTTTAAATAATTATCAAATCCGGTATCTGGAGCTTCAGAAAAGTAAAATATCTCTGGATAAATACCTGGAACAAGAAAAACAAAGCAGCCTCGACAGGGATTATTACCAGTTTTTATTTGATGAGTTGGAAACGGCTCAGCTAAGCCCGGGAGAATTGGAACTGCTGGAGGAGGAATTCTCATTGTTGTCGCATGCAGGTGAGATCAAAGGTACTTTGCTGAAGGTGCTGGAACTGCTTGACCATTCCGACAGGGCCGTGATGCCCCTCCATACCGAGATCAACCATCACCTGGGGAACCTCGCTTCTTTTCACCCTACTTTAAAAGAAGCCGAAACCCGGATGAACAGTGTCTATATTGAACTTAAAGACCTGGTTCAGGAACTGGAAAAGACTGCTGAGACTATCGTACTCGACCCGGAGAGATTGAACTGGGTCCAACAGAGAATCGACCACCTGTATGCACTCCTGAAAAAACACAGGGTACAATCGGTCGGGGATTTGATGAAACTGAAAGAAGAGTATGACCGGCATCTCCAGCAAGTGGAATCCCTTGCCGGACTCATCGAGACCCTCAGCAAAGAGGTGAAAGAGCAGGAGACAGCCCTTCATGAGATGGCTGGCGATATCTCACAATCCAGGAGACAAGTCGTACCCGGTGTTGAAAAAGAGATGACCAGCCTGCTCCATCAACTCGGGATGCCGGATGCCCGGTTCACCATCCGGATGGATCCCTTACCTGAACCCGGTGAAAAAGGGCAGGACCAGGTACACTTCCTGTTCTCTGCCAACAAAGGCTCGGCTCCATCAGAGTTGGGCAGGGGAGCCTCAGGAGGAGAACTTTCCAGGATTATGCTGGCAGTAAAATCCATGGTCTCGGGTCAGAAAATCCTTCCCACCATGATCTTCGATGAGATCGATATGGGGGTAAGCGGCGATACTGCCGTAAGAGTCGGACAGATACTGCTGAAACTTTCAGAAAGCAAACAGTTGGTAGTCATCACCCATCTGCCTCAGATTGCAGGAAAAGGGAGCCAGCATTTCCTTGTTTTTAAAACCTCCGGAACAAATGAGACGATTACCCAGGTTAAGGTACTTACCCCAGAAGAAAGAGTAGGGGAGATCGCCAGGATGATCAGCGGCGACAGTGTGACCGATCACGGTCTCGGAACGGCCAGGGAACTGCTCGGGAAATCGAGTGCAAGTAATTGATAAACAAATTATTACCTATTATACCAAATCATAATTTATGGCTTACGGACTACTTAAAGGAAAGCAGGGTATCATTTTCGGAGCTCTGAACGAACAATCCATCGCATGGAAAGTGGCCGAGAAGGTCCATGAGGAAGGAGGCCGGATCGCCCTCACCAATACGGCTCTGGCCCTCAGGATGGGTACCACCCATGAGCTTGCAGAAAAAACAGGCGGCATACTGGTGGCAGCCGATGCCACCAGCCTCAGCGACCTGGAAAACCTGTTCCGGGTAAGCATGGACCATTTCGGCGGAAAAATCGATTTCATCCTTCACTCCATCGGCATGTCTCAGAATGTCAGAAAGAAAAGAAAATATGATGACCTGGATTATGACTACCTGAAACAAACCATTGATATCTCTGCCATTTCTTTCCATAAAATGCTTCAGGTTGCAAGGAAATTAGACGCCATCCGGGAATGGGGATCCGTGGTGGCGCTTTCCTATATTGCCGCACAACGTACCCTTTACGGTTATAATGACATGGCAGAGGCAAAAGCCATGCTGGAATCGATAGCCAGAAGTTTTGGTTATATCTATGGAAGAGATAAGAAAATAAGGGTTAACACCGTCTCCCAGTCCCCTACACTTACAACCGCAGGGGCCGGAGTGAAAGGCATGGACAAACTGATGGACTTCACCGAGAGAATGTCACCCCTGGGAAATGCATCTGCAGAGGACTGTGCCGATTATGTCATCACCCTGTTCTCCGATCTCACTAAAAAAGTGACCATGCAAAACCTTTTTCACGACGGAGGATTCTCCAACATGGGTATGAGCTACAAGGCTATGTATGTTTATAACAAAAGCCTTGAGGGGTGCGATGATTGCGACGATTAAACCTGGTTAATACTTAATGGTGTAACTGTAACTGCTGCCTTTCTTTTCCTGCTTTTCCTCATGAATCTGCTTCTTTTTTTCCACGTAGTTGAACTGCAGGCTTTGTTTGACCTCCTTCAGTTTGAAATCAATAGCAGTCTTTATCGTTGATTTGAGCCGTACTCCCCGGTTCTTGACCTTTTCATATTTCATCATCTTCACCAGGCGGATGGCTTCCTCATCACAACCATAACCCAATCCTTTGGTGACCTGGGCACTCAGGACTTCTCCATTATCACTCACCTCATAGGAAACATAAACCTTTCCCTGAATTTTATTTTCAATGGCCTCCCTGGGATATTTAAGGTTTGTCCTGATAAATTCCTGATAAGCCTCTTTGCCACCCGGGTACTGGGGCAGATGCAGGAAATCCTTTCCTTCTTTCGATTTCTTCATGTTCACTGATCTTGCCGCAAAGGTACAAACCCATTCAATCGACCCGGCATTTTTGGCCAGTCGGGAATAAATTCCTATTTTTGCCGACATTTTAATAAATAGGTGTACTTTCAAGAATCGGCAGGAGCAGGGATCTGCACAAAGCGATCTTATCATGAGATAAATGCTGTAAGCCCCTCATCCTGAACCAAAAACAACGACGATATGAAGATACTGGTTTGTATCAGCAATGTTCCCGACACCACGACCAAGATCAAACTGCTCGAAGGGAACCAGAAAATCGATGAAACAGGCATACAGTGGGTCATCAATCCCTGGGATGAATTGTCGCTCACCAGAGCATTGGAACTGAAAGACGAACCCGCCAACGGGATCACTCAGGTCACCGTAGCCCATGTCGGCCCTGCTTCTTCAGAGGCAACCATCAGGAAAGCCCTTGCCATCGGAGCCGATGACGCCGTCAGGATCAATGCCGCCGGAAGTGACGCCTATTACGTTGCTTACCAGTTAGCCCAGGCAGTGATGACTGAAAAATTCGACCTGATATTATGTGGTATCGAATCAGCCGACTTCAACGGAAGCAATGTGGGTGGTATGCTGGCCGAATTTCTTGATATCCCTTCGGTCTCAGCAGTCTCAGAATTGAAGCTTGAAAATGGCAACATTTTCATTAACAGAGAGATCGATGGTGGTAAAGAGTACATTACGATGGGAGCCCCCCTGGTAGCCATCGTCCAGAAAGGGATAACCAAAGAACCCCGTATCCCCTCCATGAGAGGCATCATGATGTCGAGAACAAAACCGATCAAAGTGGTGGAACCTGTCGCTGCTGATGCCCTGACAGAAATCGTGGCCTTCGAAATGCCACAACCCCGTTCGGCCTGTAAGTATGTGGATCCTGAGAATCCTGGTCAACTCATTGATCTTCTTCAGAATGAGGCCAAGATCATCTAATCCTTCAATGTTTTACCATTAATTAATCAGATATGTCTGTTCTTGTATTTGCAGAAAATTGGGATGGAAGATTCAAAAAGCTCAGTTTTGAGCTGGTGAGCTATGGCGCCCGTCTCGCAGAAATGCTACAGGTGAAATGTAAAGTTCTTGTTCTTGGGCCGGTCGAAAATCCGGAGCTTCAGAAGTTAGGACGGTATGGAGCGGATGAGATCCTTCATATTCCCGACCAGGTCTTCCAGGTGCTCGACAACCAGCTGTTTACTTCAGCCATTACTGCTGAAGCTCAGAAGTCAGGAGCTGCCATCATCCTTCTCTCCAACAACAACTCCGGGAAAGCCCTGGCCCCCAGAGTCTCTGCGAGGATGAAAGCAGGAATTGCCTCAGGTGTAAGCAAACTGCCCTTAAGTACCGACCCCTTTGTCGTCACTAAAAAAGTATACTCAGGCAAGGCTTTCGCCAGGGTAGCTATCAAGTCACCCGTGAAAGTGCTCACCCTGGCACAGAACAGCTTTGAACTAATTGAAAATGATAAGCATGCAGTTGTTGAGAAGGGCAGTTACAACGCCGGAGAAGGGATAGTAAAAACCACCGTCCTCGATGTCCAGAAACAGACCGGGAAGATTCTTCTGACCGATGCTGAGATCGTGGTATCGGGTGGTCGTGGCATGAAATCAGGCGATAATTGGGGCCCTCTTCTTGAACTCGCTGAGTGCCTGGGCGCTGCAACAGCCTGTTCCAGACCGGTGTCTGATGAAGGCTGGAGACCTCATGAGGAGCATACGGGCCAGACCGGGAAGATCATCGCCCCTAACCTCTATATTGCCATTGGGATATCAGGTGCCACACAACATCTTGCCGGTGTCAGCTCGTCCAAGTTTATCGTAGCTATCAATTCCGACAAGGATGCTCCCATTTTTGAGGCCGCACAGTATGGGATCATCGGAGATGCCCAGAAGATACTTCCCAAACTGGTCGAAGCTGCTAAAGAACTGAAGGCAAAATAGTTCATATACAGCCGGTCAGGAAACTGATGGTTATCCATCAGTAGTACCGGCTTCAAGGTAACGATGAATAAGGAGATCATTTTTACTATTACCCTGTTAATCACGCTCCTGGTGTTTGCTTACACCAGCAGGCGTCTTATCCTTTTCTTCAGGTTCACCAGGCGTGAACCCGCCATCAGGGATTATGCAAAACGCTGGGAGATCACCCTGAAAGTAGCCTTTGGACAAAGCAAGATCTTTCGCCGGCCCTTCATCGGGCTGATGCATGCCCTCGTATTCTGGGGTTTCTGTGTGATCCTCATCGGAAGTATCGAAATGGTGATCGACGGACTCACCGGAATAGAGAAAAGCCTGGACTTCATGGGTGGCTTTTATTCAGTGATCACTGCCTCTGGTGATGTGTTCGCCCTGCTGGTGACCCTGGCCATCCTGATCTTTATGGCCAGAAGATGGGTTCTCCCCATCAGCCGGTTTGAAGGAGCTGAAATGAAAAAGGTGTCGCATCAGGATGCCAGCATCTCCCTTTTAATGATAGGAGTGCTGATGATCACCCTGTTGGGAATGAATGCCAGCATTGTTGCCATGGGAAGACCGTCAGTTACTTATCCCGTGGGCAGGCTCCTTGCTCCGATGTTCTCTTCCTTGCACTTACAAACACTGCAAACCTGGTACGAGATCTTCTGGTGGTCTCATATCCTGTTGATCTTCGTGTTTGCGAACGTCCTCCCGTATTCAAAACACTTTCATGTGTTCATGTCTGTTCCCAATGTATTCCTTTCACGAACGGAACCCCTGGGAAAAATGCAACACATGAGTTATATAACCCAGGAAATCAAGAGGATGCTGGATCCTTCCCTTACCGTTGACACTGATGCAGGGGACGTACCTTTGGCCAGGTTCGGGGTCAAAGATGTGGAAGACGTCTCATGGAAATCTTACTTCGATTCACTTGCCTGCACCGAGTGCGGAAGATGCACTTCGGTATGTCCGGCCCACCTGACCGGGAAAAAACTCTCCCCCAGGAAGATCATGATGGACGTTAGAGCCAGGATGAAAGAGAAAGGACCTCACATGATCAAAGAGGGCAGGGGATATGACGATCATAAATCACTTCTCAGGGACCTGGTGACCGAAGAAGAACTCTGGGCCTGTACCACATGCAATGCATGCGCCCAGGAATGCCCGGTGAACATCAACCATCCCGACCTGATCCTGGAGATGAGAAGATACCTGGTGATGGAAGAAGCCAGCGCCCCCGGAGAAATAAAAACCATGTTCTCCTGCATAGAAAACAATGGCGCTCCATGGCAGTTTTCTCCTGAAGACCGGCTGCTTTGGAGCGATAATCTGACCATCAACAAAAACTAACTATCCGGCAATGAAGGTTGAAGAAATAACAATTCCTGTGATGGCAGATCTGCATGCCAGGGGAGAACAACCTGAATTTCTGTATTGGGTGGGTTGTGCAGGGGCCTTCGACGACCGGTACAAGAAAGTGGTCAGGGCTTTTACCAAACTGCTGGTCCACCTCAGGGTCAGCTTTGCCGTTCTGGGAAAGGAAGAGTCCTGCTCGGGTGATCCGGCCAGAAGGGCAGGCAATGAGATGCTCTACCAAATGCAGGCCCTTCAGAATATTGAGGTCTTTAACCGTTACGGTGTGAAGAAGATTCTCACCACCTGCCCCCATTGCTACAACATCTTTAAAAATGAGTACCCCGACCTCGGCAGTACCTTCGAAGTCGTTCATTATATCCACCTGCTCCTCGAAAAGCTCGCAGGAAAAGACATCCCGCTTGAGAACCTCCGTATCACCTATCATGATCCCTGCTACCTCGGGAGAGCCAATGGTATTTATGAAGAGCCCAGAGCATTGATCAGAATGACCAGCAATGATCTCAGAGAACTACGCAGAAACCGGAGCTTTGCACTCTGTTGCGGGGCAGGCGGGGCCCAGATGTTCAAGGAAGCCGAAAAGGGAAGCAAAGAGATCTTCATCGAGAGAATTGAGGAAGTGTTGGCTGCAGAACCCGATGTGGTGGCCACCGCCTGCCCTTTTTGCATGACGATGATCACCGACGGACTCAAATATAAAAATAAAGAGACCGGGACAAAAAACCTGGACATTGCGGAGCTGCTGGTCCAGGCACTGAACTTGTAATTCCATGACACGACTCATGAATAATCCCATTAATGATCACTTTATAAAATAAAAACATACAATCATGGAACAAAAAAAGAACCTTTCCAGCGGGGAATTCCTGGTAACGGAAGTGGATTTCAACGGAATCTTTATTCCCGAGGAGTTTAACGAGGAACAGAAGATGATTGCCCAGACCATCAAGGACTTCCTGGCCACCGAAGTGTACCCGAACATGGCTCAGATCGACAGCCCGGATATCCAAAAGATGAAGGAAGTGCTAAAAAAAGCAGGTGAACTGGGACTGATGGGAATTGCTCTTCCGGAGGAATACATGGGATTTGGACAAGATTTTGTTACCCAGATGCTTGCCGCTGAATCGGTAGGGGCAGGTTACTCCTTTTCCGTCGCCTTCATGGCCCATTGTGGTATCGGCACCCTGCCGATCATGTATTACGGGAATGAAGATCAGAGAATGAGATATGTGACCAAACTCGCCACCGGTGAACTATTGGGAGCCTACTGTCTTACCGAGCCAGGAGCAGGAAGTGATGCCAACTCTGGAAAGACCAATGCCAAATTGTCGGAAGACGGCAAACATTATATCCTGAACGGTCAGAAGATGTGGATCACCAACGCGGGATTTGCCGATGTGCAGACCGTCTTTGCCAAAATTGACCAGGACCGCATCCTCAGTGCCTTCATTGTGGAGAAAAAATGGCCCGGTGTGGTGGTCAACCCTGATGAAAAGAAAATGGGGATCAAAGGATCATCAACCGCTCAAATCTTCTTTAATGATGTGAAGGTCCCGGTCGAGAACCTGATCGGAAAAAGAGGTGAAGGATTCCGTATTGCATTGTCTATCCTGCACATGGGTCGTATTAAACTGGGTGCCAATGTTTTGGGTGCCTCTAAGAAGGCCATCAACGATTCTGTGGCTTATGCCAACGAAAGAAAACAGTTCGGGGTGCTGATCTCCACCTTCGGTTCCATCCAGCACAAACTGGCCGAACAGGTCATTCGTACTTTCGCTCTGGAATCAGCCATTTATCGTTTAAGCAAGAACATCGACGACCAGATCCATGAAAACCAGGAAAAAGGACTCGAATATGGCAGAGCCGCTACCGAAGGGATCGCCCATTATGCCGTAGAAGCTGCCATCCTCAAGGTGTTCGGATCAGAAGTGCTTGATTATGTGATTGATGAAGCAGTACAGATTCATGGTGGAATGGGGTATTCTGCTGAAATGGATGTGGAAAGAGGTTACCGCGACTCCAGGATCAACCGTATCTTCGAAGGCACCAATGAGATCAACCGCCTGCTGGTGATTGACACAGCCATTAAAAAAGCCCAGAAAGGAGAATTTGAACTGTTTGGCAAAGCCTCTCAGTATCTTAATGATATTGAGAATATTACCGATGGCAAGACCGCCAACGAGTCTTATTACGATGAAAAGTACCGGTACATTCGCAATTTCAAGAAACTGGCTCTTATCCTCATTGAGGCATTCTCGAAGAATTTCGACAACAAGCTGGTAAAGGAACAGGAGATCCAGAATAACCTGACCAATATGATCATGGAAATCTATGTCTCGGAATCCTTGCTTTACCGTGTCAGGAAACTGGAAGGAATGAAAGGGGAGACCTTCGTTACCTTACATAAAGACATGCTCAATGTAAATATATATGATACGGCTGAAATCGTCAGGAAATCAGCATTGGATGCCATCTATTCTTTTGCAGAACAGTCTTTGGCTGAGAAACTGGCAGGGGTGACAAATGTACTTTCTTCTGTTGCCGGAGTCAATGTTAAAGAAGCAAGGAGAAGGATAGCCAATAAACTGATAGAAGACAATCAGTATAAATTCTGATTATACCCCGGGGTTCATCCCTGTGATTTCTTTTCACCCGGCACAATTTCCTCCGGTTTGGAGTATTGCACCGTCATCTCTTCCTTATCAGGATCATAATCAACCAACAGGCGGTCATCCTGTTGGGGCCTATGCTTGATGATTTCTTCGGCCAGTACATCTTCCACATACTTTTGAATAGCCCTTTTGAGGGGACGGGCCCCAAAATTCGGGTCCCAGCCTTTATCGAGAATGAAGTCCTTTGCTTTTTCTGTCAGCTCCAGATCATATCCCAGCTGCCGGATCCTTTTAACCACATGAGCCAGTTCAATATCGATGATCTTATGAATATCCTCTCTTTCAAGGGGTTCAAAGATTACTACATCGTCAATACGGTTCAGAAACTCGGGAGCGAAGGTCTTCTTCAGGGCATTCTCGATAACGCTCCTGATATGTTCCTGAGAGGATGCCTTTTTGGCAGTAGTCTGAAAGCCTACACCATCGCCAAAATCTTTGAGCTGCCTGGAACCGATGTTGGAGGTCATGATGACGATGGTGTTCTTGAAATCCACCCTTCGGCCAAAGCTGTCGGTAAGTACGCCGTCGTCCAATAGTTGAAGTAGAAGGTGAAACACATCGGGATGGGCTTTTTCGATCTCATCCAACAGAACGATAGAGTACGGTTTCCTTCTGACTTTCTCAGTCAATTGGCCACCTTCCTCATATCCGACATAACCCGGAGGGGCCCCCACCAACCTCGATACGGCGAATTTCTCCATGTATTCGCTCATATCAATACGTATCAGGGCATCTTCAGTGTCGAAGAGATACCTGGCAAGGACCTTGGCAAGGTGGGTCTTGCCAACGCCTGTAGGACCAAGGAAAATGAAGGTGCCGATGGGCTTATTCGGATCTTTCAGTCCGGCCCTGTTCCTTCGGATCGCTTTCACCACTTTTCGGATCGCGTCATCTTGTCCGATGACCATGCCTTCCATGTCCGATTCCATGTTGATGAGCCGCTGGCTTTCATTTTGCGCGATCCTTTGAACGGGGATGCCTGTCATCATGGCTACTACCTCGGCAACATCTTCTTCAGATACCGTCTCACGGTTCAGCTTCGATTCATCTTCCCACAGCTTCTTGAATTTCTCCAGTTCCTGCTGCAGCTTCCTTTCAATATCCCTGTATTTGGCTGCCTCTTCAAACTTCTGGCTGTTGATGGCCTTGTTTTTCAGTTGACGGGCTTCCTCGATCTGGTTTTCCACGTCGATGATCTCTGAAGGGACCTTAATATGGGTGATATGCACCCTTGAACCCGCTTCATCGAGGGCATCAATAGCCTTGTCGGGAAGATAACGGTCGGAAATATACCGGGTGGTAAGGCTTACGCAAGCTTTTAAGGCGTCTTCTGTATAGTTGACCAGATGGTGATCCTCATATTTCTCCCTGATATTCTGCAAGATAGATAGTGTCTCCTCCGGTGAGGTAGGATCCACCATGATCTTCTGGAACCTCCTTTCCAGGGCGCCGTCCTTTTCGATATACTGACGGTACTCATCCAGGGTGGTGGCACCGATACACTGTATCTCGCCCCTGGCAAGAGCCGGTTTGAACATGTTCGATGCATCCAGGGACCCCGAGGCATTACCTGCTCCCACAATGGTGTGGATCTCATCGATGAACAGGATGATGTCATGATTCTTTTCCAGCTCATTCAGAACGGCCTTCATCCTTTCTTCAAATTGTCCCCTGTATTTGGTCCCTGCAACGAGAGAAGCCAGGTCCAGGGTGTAGATCCTTTTGTTGAACAAGGCCCTGGAGACTTTCCTTTCCATGATCTTGATGGCCAGTCCTTCTGCTATCGCCGATTTTCCCACGCCAGGCTCTCCGATGAGGATGGGGTTGTTCTTTTTCCTGCGGCTCAGGATCTGGGCTATACGTTCCAGCTCTTTTTCCCTGCCCACGATGGGATCGAGCTTCTTCTCCTCGGCAAGGCGGGTAAGGTCTCGGCCAAAATTATCAAGGACAGGCGTCTTGGATTTCGGGTCCGTCGATTTCTTGGTCCCGCTCCCGTAACTTTTTTCTTCTTCCGGCTCATCTTCGCCCTGACTATCCTGCATCTCATCCCGGGTCAAATCCCTTTCAGGTTCGTCGCCCATATTGAGGATGGAACGCAGTTCATCTTTAAGCGCATCATAAGTGATACCCTTAGAGGATAGCACCTGGCTCACGATGTTATCTTCATCTTTGATAATAGCCAGAAGAAGGTGCTCCGTACCAATCATATCGCTGTTGAACAGCTTTGATTCCAGGTAGGTGAGTTTCAAGGCTCTTTCAGCCTGCTTCACCAGCGGAATGCTCTCAATCGACCGGTTTGGCTGGGTATTTTTAATGATGGATTGTTCGATCTTCTTCTTAATATCTTGCAGATCAATACCAAACGATGATAACATGTGAATGGCCATTCCTTCTCCAACACGCAATATCCCTAAGAACAAGTGCTCCAGACCTATATAATCATTGCCGAGGCGTAAGGCTTCTTCCCTGCTGAATGTCAAAACATCTTTGACCCTCTTTGAAAATTTCGCTTCCATTTGTCAAATTCTTAATCTTCCTCAGATAATAAACAACAAAAAATATATAAGGTTGCTCTGATCAAAAACCAATCCAAAAATTACTTTCAAAAGTAAGTTCGGGCCAGGTAAAATTGCAGTTTGAAATTCTTAATTTTTAACATTTTACTGTTAGTAAGAAATGACCCGGGAAATGCTTTGTGGTCTGGTATTTTCTTCGTAATTTTGTAATCTAATATTGATTTATTAATTGCCTCATTACGAGGCATTTATGTCTTAAATATGTCGGAAGGAGAAAAGATTATTCAGGTCAACATAGAAAACCAGATGAAATCGGCCTACATCGATTATTCGATGTCGGTGATCGTTTCCAGGGCGTTGCCTGATGTGAGGGACGGATTAAAACCGGTTCATCGTAGGGTGCTCTTCGGAATGCTGGATTTGGGAGTGTTTTCCAATCGTCCGTATAAGAAATCAGCGAGAATAGTCGGAGAAGTGCTGGGAAAATACCATCCTCACGGGGATACTTCCGTATATGATGCCATGGTCCGCATGGCCCAGGACTGGTCGTTACGCTATCCTCTGATCGACGGTCAGGGTAATTTCGGGTCCATCGACGGTGACAGTCCAGCCGCCATGAGGTATACCGAAGCCCGCCTCAGAAAAATAGCTGAAGAAATGCTGGCCGACATCGATAAAGAGACCGTGGATTTCCAGCTCAACTTCGATGACTCGCTGGAAGAACCTACCGTACTTCCTGCAAAAATACCCAACCTCCTGGTCAATGGTTCCTCCGGTATCGCCGTGGGAATGGCTACCAACATGCCTCCTCATAACCTGGGCGAAGTTATTGATGGGATAATTGCATACATTGACAATAAGGAAATTACGATACCTGAGTTAATGAAATACATTAAGGGTCCTGATTTCCCTACCGGAGGAGTTATTTATGGTCATGACGGGGTGAAAGAAGCATTTGAGACCGGCCGGGGCAGGATCGTCATCAGGGGTGAAGCCAAGTTTGAAATAGAAGGCAACAGAGACCATATCGTGGTCACCTCCATCCCATATCAGGTCAATAAAGCTGAAATGATCAAGAAGACCGCCGACCTGGTGAATGAAAAAAAACTGGAAGGGATCTCTGATATCAGGGATGAATCAGACCGTAACGGCATCCGCATCGTTTATGAACTGAAAAAAGATGCCATTCCCAATGTGGTCCTGAATAAGCTTTACCAATATACCGCCCTGCAAACGGCCTTTAATGTCAATAATGTAGCCCTGGTGAAAGGAAGGCCCATGATATTGAACCTCAAGGACCTGATCGTTCATTTCGTGGAACACCGCCATGATGTTGTTGTCCGCAGAACCCAATATGAACTCGATCAGGCCGAAAAAAGGGCCCATATCCTGGAAGGCCTCCTTATCGCCCTGGACCACCTCGATGAAGTGATCGCACTCATCCGTGCTTCAAGGACCCCCGACGAAGCAAGGAACGGACTCATGGAACAATTCCAGCTCTCGGAGATCCAGGCCAAAGCCATCCTCGACATGAGGTTGCAACGTCTCACGGGCCTTGAAAGAGACAAAATCAGGGAAGAATATGAAGAGTTGATCAAACTTATTGAAAATCTGAAGAATATCCTTTCTGACATTAACCTCCGTATGGAGATCATCAAGAAGGAGTTGCTGGAAACACGCGAGAAATTTGCCGACGAGCCTAAAACAGATATCGAATACTCCGCTCAGGACTTCAGGATCGAAGACACCATCGCAGATGAATCCGTGGTGGTCACCATCTCCCATCTGGGTTACATCAAAAGGACCTTCCTGAGGGATTACCGTAGACAGGGCAGGGGAGGAAGAGGCACCAAAGGGACAGAGGTCAGAGATGAGGATTTCCTGGAACACCTCTTCATTGCTTCCATGCACAACTTTATGTTGTTCTTTACTGAAAATGGCAAGTGCTTCTGGATGAGGGTATTTGAGATCCCTGAAGGAAGTAAAACTTCAAAAGGAAGAGCCATTCAGAACCTGATCAACATTGAAGTGGGAGACAAGGTCAGGGCCTATATTAACATTAAAGACCTCAGTAACGAAGAGTACCTGAAAAACAACTTCATCATCCTTTGTACCAAGAAAGGGACGATTAAGAAGACCACCCTGGAAGCTTACTCAAGACCACGCCAGAATGGAATCATCGCCATCAAGATCAATGAGAATGACCAATTGCTGGAAGCCCGGTTAACAGATGGTAATAACGAGATCATCATGGGCGTGAAATCTGGCAGAGCCATCCGTTTCCCCGAAAACACGGTCCGGCCCATGGGCAGAAATGCAGCTGGTGTCAGAGGAATCAGGCTGTCAGGTAAGGAAGATGAAGTAGTGGGTATGATCTGTCTCGAAAATGATAAATATGACATCTTGGTCGTTTCAGAAAACGGTTATGGAAAAAGAAGCTCCCTGGAAGACTACCGTGTGACCAACAGGGGTGGTAAAGGTGTTAAAACGATCAATATCACCCCAAAAACAGGCAACCTGATCTCGATCCAGAATGTGACCGATATTGACGACCTGATGATCATCAACCGCTCAGGAATCATTATCCGGATGCCGGTTTCCGATTTGAGAATCATTGGCAGGGCTACCCAGGGAGTACGCGTTATTAACCTGAAGGATGACGTGATAGCAGCCGTGGCAAAAGTGGATGCAGATACTATGGAGGATGAGGAGGGAATCGAACATCCCGGCGAAGTACTTGAGGATGGTACCCCCCCCGAACCTACTCCAGATGCAGATGGAGTCGTGAACGAATCTAATTAATAACCAGTTAATTAGACTTATTACCACTTCCCTTGGCCCGCTTTTTAAATGAGAATGTGTAACTTAGCACAGTTTTTGAGAAAGGAATGTTGAACACTCCGACTACATACAAGAAAGAAGTAAACCAATCCATAATTAAAAATTAAAACAATGAAAAAGATCTTGCTGCCGTTCGTTCTGATTGCAGGTCTGGTCATAATGGCCTCTGCCCAGGATAAAGAGGTGCAAAATGCAAACAACTACCTTCGAAACGGGAAAATAGAGAAGGCAAAAATTGCCATTGACAAGGCTAGTGTATTCGAATCCACCATGAACGTATCCAAAACATGGAAGTACAGGGGGGATGTTTATTATGCTATTGCTTTATCTAAAGATCCTGAAATACAGAAACTTTCTTCCGATCCACTCCAGGAAGCTTACAATTCTTACACAAAAGCGCTCAACCTGGACACCAAAAAGAAAGACTCGGAAGAACTGAATGCACGTCTCTCTGCTGTGGGAGATATCTATTTTAACAAGGGTAGGGTACTCGCTCTTGCAGGCGAACAATCGCAGGACAAGAATGACTTTATGAGCGCCATCTCTTATTTTGAAACTTCCATGAAGATCAACGAGTCCATTGGCGTTGTTGACACCAACTGTATCTTCGTAACGGGCACCATTGCCCAGGCAATAGGCGACAACAACACGGCTGTAAAGTATTTCTCTAAACTTTTAACTCTTAACTACAAGAAACCTAAGGTATATGCTTCATTAGCAACAATTTATAAAGAAATGGGCGATTTGGAAATGGCTAAAAGGATCGTTTCAGATGGCAGAAATCTGTTTAAATCAGACTTTAACCTCCTGATTACTGAAACCAATATTTATCTGGCCATGAAAGAAGAAGCCAAGGCCATGAAGAATCTGGAGGACGCCATCGTACAGGACTCACTGAATCCAAGTATTTACCGTGTTATGGGTGATCTTCTGGATTCAGTGGATTTCAAAAAATCTGAAACCGCCTATAAAAATGCTATTCGACTGGATCCTAAATATTTTGATGCTATCTATAACCTGGGAAGCCTTTACTATAATAATGGAGTGAGCATCTTCAAGGCTGCCGATGCCATGGATCCCATAAACCAGGCCAATGAGTATGCTAAGGAAAAGGAAAAATATGAAGCGATGTGGAACAACGCTATTCCATACCTGGAAAAGGCAAGGGAACTGAAACCGGATGATATTCCCACTTTGTACGCACTGAAGCAGATTTATGCACGCCTCAATATGAACGATAAGAGGATGGTGATCGAAGCTAAACTGAAAGAAGTGGAAAAATAGAAAAATAGTGAAGGGGGCAGAGGCCCCCTTACTTTACAACTTTCTACTTAACATAATATAAATTATAGGACAAAAGCGTTGCCAAGTTTGAGGCCGAATCTATTGATTATTAACGATGTGAATTGACGATCGTCTGAAGGTCGGTACTCCTTTTGGTCATAATGAATTTGCACTTCGAAAAATTATTGACCGGCCATCCGTACCAGCTTACATAATTTCCAAAATTATCTTTAGTGTTATAAACAGCGGATGTTTGGTTGTCAAATTCCCAGGTCATCTGGGAATCATCATCATTAAAACTGACTCTAACGTTCATGAATTTATGATACACCACCACATCTAGCCAGTCATCCGTGATACCTAAAAGATCCAGCAAGGTGGTCAGGGTCTTCTGGCCGGGCAATCCTTCCAGCTTCATCTCCAGGGTGAACCGCTCCTGCTGTCCGCCACCCACGAAAAATTCACCACCAGTAAAATCCAGGCTGGCATAGTTAAATACCTGGTCGATGGAACTGGCAATCTGGGTGTACTGATTCTGACCATACACAATATACATGATCATGGGCGCTGCCGTGGATACTACCGTATTGTCGCTGCTCAAATGGTAAGCGACCACAGGAACAGATATCTGAGGTAAGATATTCTGTCCCTGACTGTTATAAGCAGCAGTGACCTCCCATAAGCCTTCCATCTTGGTTTTTGTAGGGGCTTCTTCCTCCTTGTCGCAAGAAACCAAGGTTGCCACCAATGGAAGCAACATGAAAAAAAGAATTAATTGACGCATGGTATTTATTATTAGCCTAATTCAGAAATTTTTTGCAACATCGCCACATCCAGAATTTCGAAATGGTTTCCGTCAACCCTGATCAGATTTTCATCTTTGAAATCTCTTAAGACCCTGATGGTGCTTTCCTTGGTGGCCCCGCAGAAATCAGCAAGCTCCTGTCTTGAAAGGTTCAAATCAAAATCATGACGATGATAAACCTGGTGGCTAAGATACAAAATAGCCTCAGCCACCCGACCAGGTACCTGCTTTCGTGTTAAACTAGTCATCCGCTGATAGATGAAAAGGCTCCTGTTCCCTGTCTCTTTCAGCACATCCTCGGCAAAATGCCCATTGCGAAGAAAAACCTCCCTGAAATGATCATAAGGGATATAACAGGCTTCTACCTCCACCAATGCTCTCGATGAGAAGTGATGCCGGTCATCGGAAAACAAGCCGGCGGCAATCAGGGGCTCCACTGGCTTGCTGATCCCGATGATGAGATCTTTGCTCGGTCCCTCAAAATAGGTCTTCACCAGGCCTTTTATCACCATTATTACATGGGTGAAGGACGAACCTTGCTTAAACAGAAGTTCTCCTGGCTGATATTTCACCACAAACCGGCTCTGGTTCATGATGGTCATATCCTCATGTCCCAGCTGATTAAAAAGTGTTGACCTGATCTCACAATCTTCGCATCTCTTGCACTCACGGGTTCTTTGCATTACCATTTTCCAGGCACTTATTATTGTGGTACAAAGATACATCAATTTGTACATTCATTGATATAAATCAACAAAAGATGTAAATAAAATCAATGCAAATTTGGAAGGATCACGACCCCAATGCAGAAATACGGGCAAATTCCTGGCCTAACTGCTTTAATTCCTGATATGTACCTCTTTCAACGATCTCTCCTTGCTTAATTACGATAATCTCGTCGGCGATTTTGAGAGAGGACAAACGATGGGATACTATAATGGCAGTTTTTTCTTTGAGAAGCTGATCCAATGCTTCCTGAATCAGCATTTCCGATTCAGGGTCGAGAGAAGAAGTCGCTTCATCGAGAATCAGAACATCGGGATTTCGCAAGATAGCCCTGGCCAGACTTAACCTCTGCCTCTCCCCTCCTGAGAGTTTAACTCCCCTATCGCCGATATTGGTTTGATAGCCCTGTTCCATATTTTGAATAAAATGATGGGCATTGGCCAGGCGGGCAGCCTGTTCAACGGCCTCTTCCGAGACGTTGTCGAGTCCGAAAGCAATGTTATTATGAACGGTGTCATTAAAAAGAATGGTATCCTGGGTCACCATTCCGAAAACACTTCTGAGATCCTCGATTTTTATGTCCTTAATATTGACCCCGTCCAAAAGGATCTCTCCGAAGGTGACATCGTAGAACCTTGGCAACAGGTCAACCAGTGTCGATTTGCCTGATCCTGAGGGACCTACCACGGCTAGTCGCTTGCCTTTGGGAATATGCAGGTTAATTCCCTTCAGGACCGGTTCCTCCTGGTATGAGAAACTGACACCCCGGTACTCTATCTCCTTTTGGAGGCACTTGACAGGCCTGGCCACCGGGGACTCAACAATAACCTCCTCAGCATCAAGAACTTCCTGAATCCTGTGTAGGGAGGCCATACCTTTCTCAATATAATAATAGGCGGTGATCAGGTTTTTTCCGGGTGGGATGATCTGGGAGAACACCGCCAGGTAAAAAAGAAACACGTCGGAGCTCATCCCACCGGCCTGCAGTAGGACCATTCTGCCCCCGAACCAGATGACCGCCACTAACACCATGATGGCAAGGAATTCCGTGAGTGGGTTGGCCAGCTCTCTTCTTCGGTAAACCTTGTTCATCAAGTGAGTATATGCCTGGTTCACCTCATGAAACGCCTGCTTCATCTTTCCAAAGGCATTGAAGGCTTTGATGATCTTGATCCCGTGAATCGACTCTTCGATGGCAGAGACCAGGATGCCCAGCTTCTGCTGTCCCTTCAGGGAATACCTGTTAAGGACCTTGCCGATGTAACTGATCAGCAAGCCAGAAACAGGTAAGAGCAGCAGGGTGATGACGGTGAGCAAAGGGCTGATAAAAAACAGGGCCGTGAGGAAGATAAGAATGGAGAAAGGATCTCTGAACAGCATCATCAAGGAGTTCATGACCGACCATTCAAGCTCTGTCACATCGTTGGAAATTCGTGAGAGGATATCCCCTTTTCTCTGTTCCGAGAAATAGGCAAGAGGAAGGATCAGGATATGGTCGTACATCTGATTCCTGATATCATTGATAACACCGGCCCTGAGAGGTGCGATGAGGTACATGGCCAGATACCTGGACAGGTTCCGGAGAAAAAACAGGATGACCACCAGGACCGCGATGAATAAAAGTGCCTGGAACTTGCCCTGCTCCACGATCATCTGGCTCAGGTAATAAGAAAAGTTGTTCTGCACTGCATTCAGGGAAAAGGACCATGGCAGCAGGTTATTTACGAGGGTAACCTGATCGAAGAGCAATTGAAGAAAAGGGATCAGCAAGGTGAGGGAGACCAGGCTCAACAAAACGGCTATCATATTCAGTACAATATTGACCACGGCCAGGAACCAGTATGGTCCGACAAAATATAACAGCTGCCTGTACCTCTTCATCCTGCAAAAGTAGAAATTCCAGCGGGTTGTGACATCATTCCCCGCGATCAAAAAAGCCTTATCTTTGCCGATTATGGAAACAACCCGGCAGCAAAAAATTGCCCGACTGGTCCAGAAGGAACTGGCAGGTTACTTTCAGCGGGAATCAAGGAAATATGGCGGAGCAATGATCACTGTTACCAAGGCTCATGTGACCAAGGACCTTTCCCTTGCGCGCATCTACCTGAGTCTCTTTGGCGTACAGGATCATGATGCGCTTATTAAGCTTATCCGTTCACATACCAAAGATATCAGGTCCGAATTAGCCCATCATGTAAAATCCCAGCTCAGGGTCATTCCGAACCTGGAGTTCCATATTGATGATTCTCTTGATTATATAGAGAACATTGACCGGCTCTTAAAGCAATAACCTTCAGCTAATTATGCAATACGATCCCGTAAAACGTCGGTTGGGTAAATGGTTCAACCAAACTTTGTGGCTCAGGCTGCTCTTTTATAAGATACTCGATCTGCTGTTGCTCAGGTCATGGCATATCAGGAAAGAACTGAGAAAATGGGACCGTGAACGGCCTAAATCGCCGGTCCAGGTACTGGACGCGGGTTTCGGATTCGGGCAGTACTCCTATTACCTGTCCGGTTTAAACCACCAGATCCAGCTCCGCGGCCTCGATCTTAAGGAAGAACAGGTGGAAGACTGTAACCAGTTTTTCAGCAAACTGGGCAGGAAGAATGCCTCCTTTTTTACTGCAGATCTCACCACCTTTTCTGAAAAAGAAGCGTACGACCTGGTCCTTTGTGTCGACGTGATGGAACATATTGAAGAAGACACCAAGGTCTTTCATAATTTTTGCAACTGCCTGAAAAAGAATGGAATGGTTTTGATTTCCACTCCTTCCGACCAGGGAGGGAGCGATGTGCATGAACATGGAGAATCCTCATTTATTGAAGAGCATGTCAGGGATGGATATAACAAAGAAGATATTACAGCAAAGTTGAAGGAAGCCGGTTTTAGCCGGGCAGAGGTAGACTATTCTTATGGCAAATACGGCAAGATCTCCTGGAGGTTTTCGATGAAATATCCCATACTCCTTACACAGATCTCAAAATGGATGTTGATTATATTGCCCTTATATTACCTGGTTGTATTTCCATTTTGCCTGATCCTGAACTGTCTGGATGTGAGGAGAACTAACAGCACCGGAACAGGCCTTATCGTCAAGGCATACAAATAAACACGATCATGAGGTTTTCTTTCCTGGTTGCGAAGAGATATCTTTTAGCAAGGAAATCTCATAATATCATCAACCTGATATCTGCCATTTCTTTATTGGCTATCACGGTTGGGACCATGGCATTGATCACCGTGTTGTCAGTATTCAACGGTTTTGAATCCCTGGTATCCTCCTTGTTCAATGCCTTCAATCCGGATATAGAGATCACCGCAAAATACGGAAAGACCTTTGATGCCACTACGCTTGACTGGGAGAAGATCAGGAGTATCGAAGGGGTCAGAAGTATTTCTGGCGTTTTGGAGGAGAAAGCCCTGTTCAAGTACCGTTCCCGCCAGATCATTGTTACTCTGAAAGGAGTCGGACCCGATTATGGAAATGTGAGTGGTCTGGATACCATGTTATATACCGGGCAGTTTGCGGTGAGGGGATCCGGGAAGCCTCTGGTGGTTTGTGGTTTTGGCATCGCCTACCAGACAGACCTGGTGATCAACGATTTTCAAAATTCCGTTGAGCTGTATCTCCCTAAAAAAGGAAAGGTGAACTTTTCAAACCCTGCAGAAGCTTTTCAAATGAGACAAGCAGAAGCATCAGGGATTTTTTCCGTTCAACAGGAATTCGATATGAAGTACGTTTTTGTCCCTATCACCCTGATGCAGGATTTTCTGGAATCTGATAAAAAGATCAGTTCGCTGGAGATCAGGATGAACCCTGGCAGCAGGCATTCTGAAATACAGGGAAAGATCGCTTCAGCGGTTGGTCCCTCTTTTCTTGTCAAAAATAAATACCAGCAGGAAGAATTGCTATATAAGATCATGCGGTCCGAAAAATGGGCTATCTTTTTAATTCTCACTTTTATTCTCATCATCGCCACTTTTAATGTTATAGGGTCCCTCACCATGCTGATCCTCGAAAAAAGAAAGGACATTTCCATCCTGTTCAGTCTTGGTGCGAGTGAAAAAACCATACGACGGATCTTTTTGCTGGAAGGATGGCTCATCTCTTTTTTCGGTGCGATATTCGGTCTTTGCTTAGGATGGCTTTTGTGTTACCTGCAGCAGCGATTTGGGTTGATCAAACTGGGTGGTGACCCCGGCGCCTTCCTGGTTCAGGCCTATCCTGTCGATATCCAGTGGACCGACTTCATTGCAGTTTTTATTACAGTAAATATCATCGGCCTGGTTGCCGCCCTGTTTCCTGTGAGCCGGATCACCCAGAGATTTCTTGAAAAGCGTTATTTATCTTCTTAACCTTTCAGGCAACGTATTGACCTGCTTTCTGTCTTACTGCCAAACCTATCAGACATGCGTGGTTGATAAATTTTTTGGATCATTTACACGTATGTAAGAATTGGCCTACTTTTGTAAATTCTTTTGAAGTTGTTTTAACCCAATATTCCCAATCATGAAGAAAACCGGATTACTATTCCTGTTAGGATATTTCTTTTGTTTTAGCGCTTCAGCCGAAGAAATTCAGTTGAAAAGCCAGTCAAAGAACATCTGCAGTGTAAAAGAAAACACGTACCAGAGTCTGAGGGTGAGAGAAAAGCTGGGTCAACTCCAGCAGTTCGTTGTGAAGACAGAGATGGGCCTGTTTAATGAACTCCGTGTGGATGGTTATAGTTTTACCACCGGAATTGGTTCTCCAAAACTGCCGGTCAATCGCAAGCTGATCGAGGTGCCACAAGGTGCCGAAATTAAAATAGTCCTGGAAGTGACTACTTACACTGAGTACACCCTCGCAGAACTGGGAATGGAACATTCCATTTTACCTTTACAACAGCCTGTACCAAAGAATGATTCCAAGCTTCCTCCATTTGAATTCAATAAAAAAGCTTACGCCAACAATAGTTTTTCTCCCAATGATCTCGTTACGGTTGATCAACTCGGTACTTTCAGGGGAATTTCTCTGGCCAGGCTCAACGTCTTTCCGATCCAGTACAATCCTGTTACCAAGAAGGTCCGCATTTACGATGATATCGATGTCAGGATCGTATTCCAGCACCCCGATGTGAACAAGACCCTGCAGATGAAGAAGATGAATGAGAATCCTTATTTCTCAGGGATTAATAACATGATTCTGAATTACAAGCCCCTACCTCAGCAGGCAAAGGATACCATCACCAAATATCCCGTGAAATATGTGATCGTATCCTCTCCCCTCTTCCAGACAAGCTTGCAACCCTTTGTTGAATGGAAGCAGCAAAAAGGATTCACTGTCGTCCAGGCTTATACCAACGACCCTAACGTTGGAACCACTGCCAATTCCATCAAGAATTACCTGGAGGGTCTTTACCTGTCGGCAACCGCCGAGGATCCTGCTCCTAGTTTTATTCTTCTCGTAGGTGACAACGCACAAATACCCTCATTTACAGGTACTTCCGGAGGACATAAATCCGATATGTACTTTGCTGAATATACCAACGACGATTTCCCTGAGGTCTATATCGGGAGATTCTCAGCAGAGAATGAAGCCCAGCTGGCCCCACAGATCAACAAGACGATTGAGTACGAGAAATACCTGATGCCTGATCCTTCTTTTCTCGACCAGGTGGTGATGATTGCAGGTGTCGATGGTACCTTCGGTCCCACTCATGCCAATGGACAAATCAATTACGGAACAACCTACTATTTTAATGCTGCTCATGGAATTACTTCCCATACCTACCTCTACCCTCAAAGTGGATCTTCTGCCAGTCAGATCATCCAGGATGTAAGCAACGGCGTCGGCTTTGCCAACTATACCGCACACGGTAGCTCCAGTGGTTGGGCAGATCCATCCTTTTCCGTATCCGATGTTGACGGCCTGCAAAACACCCACAAATACCCCCTGATGATTGGAAACTGCTGTCTCACCAATAAATTCGACGATCCCGTTTGTTTTGGAGAAGCACTTTTGAGGGCAAACAACAAAGGAGCCCTTGGTTACATCGGCGGGTCCAACGTAACATACTGGGATGAGGACTTTTACTATGGAGTGGGTGTTAGAAATATTTCTGCCAACCCGGTATGGACAGCCAATGCGCAACCAGGAGCTTATGACTTGAATTTCCATGAGAACGGACTTACCTTCCCTGACTGGTACATGACTCAGGCACAGATCAATTATGCAGGTAACATGGCTGTTACAGTGGGGACACCCTCCTCAACCACTTATTATTGGGAGGTATATCACCTGATGGGTGATCCTTCACTGATGCCGTATTTATCTGTTCCTCCGCCCATGACTGTGAGTTTCAATGGGCTCATTCAACTTGGTGCCACTTCTTTTACTGTCAATGCCGAACCATATACCTATGTTGCCATTTCACAAGGCAACATTTTGTATGGTGCAGCCCTGGCAGATGCATCAGGTGTCGCTGTCGTCAGTCTTAATCCTATTACAACACCGGGTTACGCTCAGATTGTCATTACCGGTCAAAACTGGCAACCCTACTTTGGTTCGGTCATGGTGGCCTCACCCACTGGTCCCTATGTATTACTTGAACAGTACCAGGCAAATGAAGTAGTGGGTAACAACAACAACCAGATTGATTTTAACGAGACTATTTCTTTGAACGTCACGCTGAAAAATTGGGGACAGGCTGTTGCCACCAACGTCAATGCCACACTTTCATCCAATGATGCTTATATCACCATCACCGATAACTCCCAGACCTGGGGAAACATCTCCATCGGAGCTATCTCCACTCAAACCAATGCTTTCACCTTCCAGGTCGCCGATGATATTCCCGATCAGCATCAACCTATGTTTACCATCACAGTGCATGATAACTCCGGTAGCTCCTGGACCAGTGATTTCAAGCTTACGGTTAACGCCCCTCATTTTGTGGTCACGAACCTGAACATTGACGATGCCACAGGAGGTAACGGCAATGGTCGTCTCGACCCGGGTGAGACTGTCAACCTTCTCATTACTACAATCAACGATGGGCATTCTGCTGCCCCGTCCACCCTGGGTAGTATCAGTTCCTCTTCCCCGCTGGTCACTCTGAACAACACAACCAACCCCATGAATACGGTGAATCCCGGTAGTCCTGCCATCGCCACCTTCAACGCGGTGATAGGTAGCTCAGCAACGGTCGGTGATTACATCCCGCTCAGTTACCAGGTCGCTTCAGGGGCTTATAATGCCGCTAAGAATTTTAACCCGGCAGTCGGATTGATACTGGAAGATTGGGAATCAGGCACCACCAGCCAGTTTTACTGGGTGACCAACGGATCAGCTCCCTGGGCGATCACAACTGAAAATCCCTATGAAGGAGCCTATTGCCTGAAATCCGGTGCTATCGGGAACCAGCAACATTCTGACCTCCTGATTACCGGTACAGTGCTCAATGAAGATTCTTTGTCATTTTATTATAAAGTCTCTTCCGAACAAGATTATGATTTCCTGCAGTTCTATGTCGATGCCGTAAAAAAAGGAGAATGGTCTGGTGAACAGGGCTGGCTGAGAGCCGTTTATCTTGTCTCTCCCGGGGTTCACACTTTTAAATGGATCTATGCCAAGGATTATTCGCAGACCAACGGCAGCGATCGTGCCTGGGTCGACTTCATAGCGTTCCCCCCGACCGATGGAATTATCAATTCTATCTTTGAACCGGGCCAGGACGAAATGCAGCTGAGTGTCTATCCCAATCCGACCCAGTCGGAATGTCAGTTGAATCTTACCTTGGCAGGTAATGAGAAAGTGGAAGTGAAACTACTTAACCCCTTGGGACAAGTCAGCAGACTGGTCATTCCTTCCCAGAACCTCCCGGCTGGCACCCATACCATCAAACTTGATGTCAGATCTCTTGCTTCGGGCATCTACCTGTTACAGGTAAGCACCGGAAAGAGCCAATTGGTTAAGAAACTGGTTGTTCGTTAATTATAATCTTCAACACTTTCATTTATGAAAAAACTCGTTATCCTTTCACTTTTGCTTATCAGCGGCCAGTTGTTTTCTGCCAGTTGGACTCCTATTCACGATAATGCTCCCGGCCCTGCCAAGGTGGACCTTCTCTCCAGTAACCTGGTTTCTTCTACTTTTTCGGTAAATATTGACGGATTTTATCTGGAAGACGTCAACACCGGCCAGGGAATTTCTAAGGCAGTCAGGCTAGGTGGCACCACTCCCCTACTCCGCCAGGGTTGTCCTGAACTTCCAAAATTGGCGGTCAGTCTGATTATTCCTGACCAGGGTCAAAGTGAGATCAAAGTGATCTCCAGTCAATATATTGATTACCAGAATATTGATATTGCCCCCTCCAAAGGAAACCTGAGCAGGGACCAGGATCCGGGATCTGTACCCTTTCAATATGGCCCTGTTTACCAAAGAAATGAATTCTTTCCCAGTACATTGACAAATCTCCCTGATCCATTCATTATGAGGGATTTCAGGGGACAGACCGTCATCGTTTACCCATTGCAGTATAATCCGGCCACTCACACCCTCAGGGTATATTATCAGATGACCCTCGAATTGACCAGGGCCAATGCTGTTGGCAAGAATGAGAAAACGGCTACCAAAGCCTTACACCAACTGCATAAAGAGTACCAGGACATTTATTCCCATCAGTTTTTGAACTTTAAGAGTTCAAAGTACACACCGGTGGATGAAGAAGGAAGCATGCTGGTGATTTGCCCTGATAATTTCAACGCTGCCATTCAACCATTAATAAACTGGAAAATCTCCAAGGGCATACCGGTGGAAGTGGTCAATGCTGCAACACTCGGAAATTCCCAGGGAATCAAAACATATATTACCAACTATTATAACGAACACGACCTGGCTTATGTACTCCTGGTAGGCGATCATCAGCAGGTGCCCAGCTATATGGCAACCGCCGGTGCCTCCGACAATACGTACACTTATGTAGCCGGTACCGATCATTACTCTGACCTGTTTATCGGCAGGTTCTCGGCAACCACAGCCGAACAGGTTACCGTTCAAGTTAATAAGGTGTTGTATTATGAAATCAACCCCGATGTTTCCACCAACTGGTTTGAAACCTGCATAGGAATCGCTTCCTCCCAGGGTCCAGGCGATGATAACGAGATGGACTATGAACACATCAGAAACCTTCAGACCCAATTAGATCCGTATACCTATAATACCTTCTCTGAGAATTTTGACGGTTCTCAGGGTGGACTGGATCCCTCAGGAGACCCGACTCCTGCGCAGATATCAACTGCCGTCAATAATGGTGCATCACTCATTTTATATTGCGGCCACGGTAGTCAGACCTCCTGGAGCTCATCGGGATTCTCAAATACTAACGTGACTGCACTGACCAATTATGGCAAGTTGCCTTTTATCTGGTCAGTGGCTTGTGTCAACGGTGACTTCACCAATGGTACCTGTTTTGCAGAGGCCTGGATGAGAGCTTCACAGAATGACCAGCTGACAGGAGCCATTGCCACCCTGATGTCTACCATCAACCAGTCATGGGATCCTCCCATGGAAGGAGAAGATGAAATGGTCTCCATTCTTACCGAGAGTTACTCCAATAACATCAAGAGGACGTTTGGCGGACTTTCATTGAATGGTTGTGCGAAAATGATCGATTCTTACGGCTCAGGTGGTGAAAGCATGGCAGATACCTGGAATCTTTTCGGGGATCCTTCCGTTGTTGTCAGGACCGCCATGCCACAAACCATCACTGCCACTCACAACCCTGTCATCTATCTTGGGTCGAACCAATTCCAGGTCAATTGTCCCATCAACGGGGTTCTTGCTTGTATTAGCTTGAATAATAATATTTTAGGGACTACAACTACCAACGGAGGTACCTTTATCATTACGCTCTCCGATCCTCTCACGGTCATCGATACCATAACCCTGGTGATCAGTGGTTACAATTATATCCCTTACGTGGCACAGATCCCCATCATGCCTGCCACTGGTCCTTATGTCTCCTACGTGACCAATCTGGTGCATGATCCGAGTGGTAATAACAACGGACAGCCTGATTACGATGAGACAGTCACCCTTGATATCACCCTTCAGAACCTGGGCATCAGTGTGGCCAACAATGTGACCGCTTCTTTGTCGACAACCAATCCTCATATCACCATATTAGATAATAATCAGAGTTTTGGTGACATTAACAACGGCACAACAGGCACACAGAATGACGCATTCTCCTTCGCAATTTCTGATTCAGTCCCTGACCAGCAGCTGGTCAACTTTGACCTGAACATCGTCTGTAGCAACGGTGGTAGCTGGACGACCGGATTCACCATGCTGATGGACGCCCCGGCCTTTGCCATGGGAAACATCTACCAGTCAGAAGTCACCGGCAACGGCAACGGCAATCTTGATCCGGGTGAGAATGTGGATATCATGATACCCACGCTGAATATTGGTCAATCGGATGCCCAAGCAACCACGGGTACCCTGTCGACAACCAGTCCCGATATAACCATCAACACAGGCACGGTCACCTGGCCGGGCTTTATTGCAGGTGGTACGAACACGGCCGCTTTTAACATCACAGTAAGCAACACTGCCACTACCGGAACACTGGTGGAGTTCCAGTACAATGTGACCTCGGGGGATTACCAGCTCCAGAGAACTTTTTACAGGACGATCGGTATTGTTGATGAGGACTTCGAGACCGGCAACCTTACACAGTTCCCCTGGCAGAACAGTTCCGTTCCCTGGACCGTATCAGGCGTCAGTCCTTACGAAGGTATGTATTGTGCCAAATCCGGGGCTATCGGAAACAATTCGAATACTAATCTGTTCCTGACCCTGGAGGTGATCGCAGAAGATTCCATTTCCTTCTATAGGAAAGTATCCTCCGAGCAGGATTACGATTTTCTGCATTTCTATGTTGATAATACCCAACTTGAAGAATGGTCAGGTGAGCAGGACTGGGCCAGGGTCGTCTTTCCGATTACTACAGGCACACACACCTTCAAATGGAGTTATACCAAAGATGTTTACCAGATTGGCGGAAGTGATGCTGCCTGGATCGATTACATTGTATTCCCGCCTGTGAGTCTGCCTATGTCCGTTCAATCCATTGAAAAACAGGGCCAGCCAACCCTTCTGGTTTATCCAAACCCTGCCAGTGATCACCTGGTACTGAGTTATACTTTGCCCGTGTCGACCAGGGTGGAATTGAAGATTCTGGATGCGACCGGTAAGATGGTGGCCTCTCCATTACCTGATAAAATACAAACGGCCGGGATGTATTCCATTGAATACCAAACCACTGATCTCAATCCTGGAATATATTTCATCCAATTGAACACCCCTGCCGGGACCATTCACCAGAAACTCGTGGTCATCCGGTAGTTCAGCGGCTTTCTACAAATCATTACATTTGTACCCTCTCCCTCCTTTTGGGAGAGGGTTTTTTATGAAAAAAATCCAGCAGTTATGGTCAGAGAAACCATTGGAAATCAGCATCCTGATTGCATTACTGATCCGTTTGGTGGCTGCTGTGCTTTCCCGTGGATATGGGATGCACGATGACCATTTCATCATTATTGAGGATGCACAAAGGTGGGTAGATCAGATACTCTCAGGAACCATTAGCCAACTGAATGAGGGCCCCAAAGGACACAGCTTCTTTTATCCGGGCCTCCATGTGATGTTATTTTTCTTTTGCCAGAAGGCAGGCATTCTGGATCCCCAGCAAAAGATGCTGATCGTCAGGTTGATTCATGCCCTTTTTTCCTTGCTCGTGATTACTGCTTCGTACCGTATTACTCAATTCTTTGCAGGAAAAAGAACAGCAGGTCAGGTGGCTTTCCTGCTGGCCATGCTGTGGTTTCTGCCCTTCTTCTCCGTGCGGAACCTGGTGGAAGTGTTCTCAATACCCTGGCTGGTACTAGCGGTCTGGATGATCATTAAGGCCGGTAATCATATAAAACCGGGACCCAACTTTCTTGCTGCCGGGATCATGCTGGGAATTGCCTTTTCCGTTCGTTATCAAACATTCATCTTTGCCTCGGGAGTTTTCCTCGTCATGCTGCTCCATCGCCAATGGAAAGGGATTCTTCTTGCGCTGGTTTCTTATTTCACCGTAATCCTGCTTTTTCAGGGCCTGGTCGACTATCTGGTCTGGGGAAGGCCTTTTGCCGAATTCAGTGAATATGTAAAATATAATTTTCTTCATGCCACTTCCTATATTGTCACCCCCTGGTACACCTATCTGGTCCTTTTACTGGGCATGCTGATCCCCCCGATCAGCTTCTTCCTCTTCTTCGGGTTTTTCCGGAACTGGCGGAAACAATTGATCCTATTCCTCCCGGCATTCCTATTCTTGGTCTTTCATTCCATATTCCCCAATAAACAGGAAAGATTCATTTTCCCGATTCTCCCGTTTTTCATCATGCTGGGTCTCATCGGCTGGAACGAATTTATCAACGTTTCTTCCTTCTGGAAAACGCATCCCAAATTGCTCCGGTCATGCTGGATCTTCTTCTGGATCATCAACCTGTTGCTGCTCATTCCCGTGTCGACGGCCTACTCAAAACGTTCAAGAGTGGAGACTATGACCTATTTATCTGGTTATAAGGATATTAAAACCGTCCTTATTGATTTTTCACCGGAGGAGAACCCCTACCTTCTTCCGCAGTTTTATTTGGGCAAGCCGATTGGGACTGTAAAAGTTATTGAATGCTCCGTAATGAAAGAAACAACTGCGTGGTCTGAATCTCCAGAAAAATATACTCCCGATGTTGTGCTCTTGAGCGGCACAAAGGACCTGCAGGCCAGGGTCTTGAAATTAAAAGCGATGATCCCAGGGATGAAATATGAAACGGTGATCAGCCCCGGCCTCATCGACCAGGTCCTTTTTACGTTAAATCCACTCAACAGGAACCAGGTCATTACCGTTTACAGTACGCATGAAATGACAAAACTCCCGCTTCAGTGAGCGGGGAATTCATTATTTTTGGTTGACGAACCAGTAATACGACGGCTTATGAAAACACAGAAGTTTTTTTTTCTCGGATTGATCCTGGCACTTGTGCTTACCTCATGTTCCAAGGTGCCCCTGACCGGACGCAAACGTTTGATCCTGCTTCCTGAAAGTATGGTAATGGAGATGGGGTTCTCTAATTATCAGAGCTTTATTCAATCTCATCCGCCCATGTCCCCCTCCAGTCCGTTGGCATCTAATGTGAAGACCGTTGGCCAAAGAATCAGCCAGTCGGTTGACAAATACCTTAAAGACAACGGATATGCCTCAATGTTAAAAGGGTACCGTTGGGAATTTAATGCTGTCGACAGTAAAGAGGTGAATGCCTGGTGCATGCCGGGGGGAAAGGTGGTCGTGTACTCGGGGATCACGCCTTACACCAAGGATGATGCCGGGCTGGCCGTGGTCATGGGCCATGAGATAGCGCATGCCATTGCCAATCATGGTAATGAAAGGATGAGCCAGATGCTGGCTTTACAGCTGGGAGGAATATCTTTGGAACTGGCCCTGCAGCAGCAGCCCGTGGTGACACAGAACATTTTTCTCACTGCATACGGGGTTGGCTCAACCCTGGGTTCACTCGCCTATTCCCGCAAACATGAATATGAGGCTGACCGTCTCGGACTGATCTTTATGGCCATGGCAGGATACAACCCACAAAGAGCCGTAGGTTTCTGGCAGGACATGGCTAAACAATCCGGTCCTAATCCTTTGGACTTCCTCAGTACACATCCCAGCGATGCGAAAAGAATCGCACAGATTAAAAAATATATGGGCGAAGCCATGAAATATAACAAACCCTGAACAACTTTTATTGAGTGACCTCTCTGCCTTTGGACCGCGAAAATGCGCTGGCCCGGATCTCTGAACTCAGGAAAGAAATTGACGGGCATAACTACCGCTATTATATTCTTTCTGCCCCTGTCATCAGTGATTATGACTTCGACCAGCTACTGGAAGAACTGGCCAGGTTGGAAAATGCTTTCCCTGAATCTTTTGATCCCAACAGTCCTACCCAGAGGGTCGGTGGTGGCCTCACCAAAGAATTCCGCCAGGTCCGGCATCAGTATCCTATGCTTTCATTGTCCAATACCTATTCCACTGAGGAATTGATGGATTTTGATAACAGGGTTAAGAAAACACTCGGGATATCAGTGGATTATGTATGTGAACTGAAATATGACGGAGTAGCTATCGGACTGACCTATGAAAATGGTATGCTGGTTCAGGCTGTGACCCGTGGGGATGGCATTTTCGGAGATGATGTGATCAATAATGTCAGGACCATTCCATCTATTCCTTTGCGGCTCTACGACAATGCGGTTCCATCCCGATTTGAGATCAGGGGCGAGATCTTTATGCCAAGGCGGGTCTTTAACAAACTGAACGACGAAAGACGTTCCGAAGGACTGGAGCCTTTCGCCAACCCGCGGAATGCTGCTTCCGGAAGCCTTAAAATGCAGGACCCCGCTGAAGTCGCCAGGAGAAAACTTGATTGTTTCCTCTATTATATTCTGGGAGATGCACTGCCATTCCAGGACCATTACAACAACCTGATGGTGGCCAGGAACTGGGGATTCAATGTCCCGCCTTACCTGGCAAAATGCAGGGATATGGAAGAGGTTTTGCAGTTTCTCAGGGAATGGGAAACGGACAAGTCCGGACTGCCTTTCGATATCGACGGGGTTGTCGTGAAAGTGAACAATTATGAACAACAAAACAGGCTGGGATATACGGCTAAAGTGCCCCGCTGGGCTGTTGCCTATAAATTCAGCCCGGAAAGAGTCAGAACCCGCTTGCTCTCTATTACTTTCCAGGTAGGAAGAACCGGAGCCGTGACTCCTGTCGCCAACATGGAACCCGTGCTTCTCGCTGGTACCATGGTGAAGAGGGCTACCCTCCATAACCAGGATATCATTAGAAATCTGGATGTGAGAGTTGGTGACCATGTTTTTGTCGAGAAAGGCGGTGAGATCATCCCTAAAATTGTCGGAGTGGATCTTTCAACCCGGCCTCAGGACTCTGTCCCCGTTGATTTCCCAGCCACCTGTCCTGAATGCGGCACCCTCCTGATCAAAAATCCTGAAGAAGCTCAACACTATTGCCCCAATTATGAAGCCTGCCCTCCGCAGATCAAAGGGAAACTTGAACATGCAATCTCACGTAAAGCATTAGATATTAACAGCTTAGGTGAGGGAAAGATAGAGATTCTCTTTGACTACGGACTGGTCAAAGACCTTGCTGACCTCTACTTCCTCTCCTACTCTGACCTTTTCGGTCTCGAAAAAATTTACACCGATCCCGAAGGGAATGAAAAAAAAATCAGTTTCAGGGAAAAGTCGGTCGTGAATATACTCGAAGGAATCAAAAAATCGCGGGAAGTCCCTTTTGAAAGAGTGCTTTTTGCATTGGGAATCAGGTATGTAGGTGAAACAGTTGCCAAAAAACTGGCCCGTCATTTTCCGAACCTGGAAGCCCTGATGGAAGCCTCGGTCGAGGAACTGCGTGAAGTACCTGAAGTAGGCGACCGTATTGCCGAAAGTGTATCTATGTACTTCCATGAAAAAAGGAACCTCGACCTTCTTAACAGACTGAAAACAGCAGGCCTGCAGTTCAGCATTGACAAAAATGCCGCTGAGCTCTCTGAAGATAGGCTTAAAGGGGCATCCTTTGTAGTAAGCGGCACTTTCACAGGCTTCTCAAGAGAAGCCTTGAAGGAGACCATTGAAAAATATGGTGGAAAAAATACCTCCTCTATTTCATCAAGAACCGATTTCCTGCTGGCTGGAGATGATATGGGCCCTTCCAAACTGAAAAAAGCGACAGAACTGGGAATCAGGATCATCAATGAAGAGGAGTTTTTAGCAATGATACAATGACCCCCTCATGAAGCCACCGACCATACATATCATTACAGGTGCCAGACACGAGGGTAAAACAGGCTTTACTCATGAAGCGGTGGCTGAACTTCAACGCTATCCATTGCAGGTAAGGGGATTTCTTTCTGTAGGTCATTGGGAAGACCAGAACAGGACCTCCTACTCCCTTCTTGACATCAGCGGTGGAAAACATTACCCCTTGTGCCAAAGAGGCAAGATAAGCGGTTGGATTGACGGAGGTACTTTTTATTTTCATCCTGATACCGTGGCCTTAGGATCCCAAATCATCTCACAGGCTATTCTGGAATCTGCTGATATACTTGTGATTGATGAGGTAGGATTGTTGGAGACCAGGGGACTGATCTGGTCGGATTCGATAAATAAAATACTGTATACCAATAAGATACCTCAAATCTGGACCGTAAGGGATTCCCATCTGGAAAAGGTGATCGATTTTTTTCAAATGAAGAATCACCTGGTTTACAATATAAATGATCTTTCACCCGTACAATTTGCTGAAACCATAGTTCAATCCTTGAGATAATTAAGCATCAATAATTAAATAGAATATAAAATGAGAAAACTGATTATCACCATCTGCGTTATGAGCCTGGCTTTGATGTTTGGTTGCCATGCTCCGGAGAATAAAAAAGCTGATATGGAAAAACAGAAACTTGACTCACTGCTGTCCCTCGGTATTCTATCTCCCGAATTATTGTGGAAGTTGGGAAGGGTTGGTGAAGTGTCATTAAGTCCCGATGGCAAAGAGGTCCTCTACGGTATTACACGCTATAACACCGAGAAGAATAAAGGCAACACCAACCTCTATTTGCTGCCTTCACAGGGCGGAAAGCCCGTTCAGCTTACGGATTTCCCCGGCGCCGAATCCAATGGTACCTGGAGACCTGACGGGAAAAAAATTGGATTTCTTTCTTCTAAGAATGGAGTATCCCAAATCTGGGAGATGGATCCGGATGGGAGCTTTTTAAAGGCCATCTCAGGGAAGGAAGACGATATTAATGGATTTCTCTACTCACCTAAGATGAACTATATCGCCTTCTTTAAAGAGGTAAAAATGGATCCGACTCCCCAGGAAATCTATCCTGACCTGCCCAAAACAGATGTCAGGATCATCAATGACCTGATGTACAGGCATTGGAACTCCTGGTACGATTACACCTGTTCCCATATCTTCATCGCTCCTTATGATGAAGGTGTTATGGGCAAGGCCATTGACCTGATGGAGAAAGAACCCTTTGATGCTCCGGTGAAACCAGACGGAGGCATCGAACAGATCGCCTGGTCCCCTGATGGAAACCAGCTGGCTTATGTTTGCAAAAAGCTCAAAGGAAAAGAATATACCCTAAGCACCAACAGCGATATTTACCTCTATGATCTGCCTTCAAAGAAGACCACCAACCTTACCGAAGGGATGCTGGGATATGACATGGATCCGGTCTTTTCACCGGATGGGAAAAAGCTGGTGTGGCGATCCATGGAAACCCCAGGTTTTGAATCAGATAAAGACCGCATCATGATTCGCGATCTTGTTACCGGAGAGACCAGGGATTATTCCGTAAACTTTGACCAAAGCTCAAAGAACTTCCAATGGAGCAATGATAGCAAGAAACTGTATTTTATCTCTGGCATTCAGGCCACTTACCAGATCTATGTTCTTGATATGCAAAGTGGTGAAATAAAGCAGATCACGAATGGAGACCATGATTACACTAGCCTTTATGTCACTAATAATCAATTAATCGGCACTAAAATGTCGATTTCAATGCCCACTGAAATTTTCGGCATTAATGCAGCCACGGGATCAGAAAAACAGCTTTCTTTCACCAATAAAGAGATTCTTGACAAGATTACCCTGGCTAAAGTCGAAAAACGCTGGATCAAGACAACGGATGGAAAGGATATGCTCACCTGGATCATCCTTCCTCCGGGCTTTGATGCATCTAAAAAATATCCCGCCCTGCTTTACTGCCAGGGAGGTCCTCAAAGCGCTGTCAGCCAGTTCTTTTCCTACCGCTGGAACCTCCAGTTGATGGCAGCCAAAGGCTATGTGGTCATTGCCCCTAACCGTAGAGGTCTGCCCACTTTCGGAAAAGAATGGAACGACCAGATTTCGGGAGATTATGGCGGGCAAAACATGAAAGACTATTTGTCGGCCGTGGATGCCATGTCGAAGGAACCATATATCGACAAGGACCACCTCGGTGCCGTGGGTGCCAGTTATGGCGCATATTCTGTATACTGGCTCGCAGGCCATCATGAGAAACGTTTTAAAGCCTTCATTGCCCATAACGGGATGTATAACCTTGAAAGCCAGTATGGTGCCACCGATGAGTACTTTTTCGTCAATAAAGACCTTGGTGGACCCTATTGGCAGGATCCCAAGCCGGTCAGTTATAATTACTCTCCCCATCTGTATGTTCAAAACTGGGACACCCCTATTTTGATCATTACAGGCGGGAAAGACTTCAGGATCCCTTATACGGAAGGGTTTCAGGCCTTTAATGCCGCCCAACTCCGGGGAGTGCCGAGCAAGCTGCTCTTCTTCCCTGAAGAGACCCACTTCATTCTTAAACCTCAAAATGCCATCTTATGGCAGAGAGAGTTCTTCGGCTGGCTCGACCAATATCTGAAATAGTAATCCAAATTCCAGGTAAGTCTGATGGAAAGAAAAGCCAATCCTGATCTCCCTTTTCTGAGACAAAAAGCGCTTGAAATAAGGCAGGATGTATTGCGCAGCCTTACCGCAGCCGGTTCTGGTCACCTGGGTGCTTCTCTCGGGATGGCAGATGTGTTTACCTTATTGTATTTCAATGAGATGAACCACCGTCCGGCGAATCCGGCCTGGAAAGGACGTGACAGGCTCATCCTTTCCATCGGCCATATAGCACCGCTTCTCTATGCCACCTTAGCCCATGCCGGTTATTTCCCTGTGGAGGAACTGGTCACCCTCAGAAAATTAGGTTCCAGGTTACAGGGGCATCCTGGCAAAGACTTCGGACTTCCCGGTATTGAAGTGAGTTCTGGTTCTCTGGGACAAGGACTCTCCATTTCAGTGGGAATGGCTTTGGCCGGCAAGATGGACCATAAAGATTGGAGGGTATTTTGTATTCTGGGTGATGGTGAACTTCAGGAAGGATCGGTCTGGGAAGCAGCCATGAGTGCTGCCCACCACCATTTGTCAAAACTGGTAGCCATCATCGACAGGAATCATTGCCAGATCGACGGCCCAACTTCCGGTGTAATGGAACTGGAGCCCCTTGAAGAAAAGTGGAAGGCCTTCGGATGGCAGGTATACAGCTGCAATGGACACGATATGAGTGAATTGGACTCTGTTTTCAGAACAATCTCGCAGAACGGTTCAGGACCTTCCGTGGTGATAGCCCATACCACCATGGGAAAAGGCGTTAAAAGCATAGAAGGGGATTACCGCTGGCATGGGAAGGCTCCCTCACGGGATGAACTCGACAATTTCCTGCAGCAATTGTCACATGAAAAGGAAGGAAAGGAGCAGTGATGTCTGAATACAAAACCTTTATTTGCAGAGATCACATCCCCACCAAGACCGGTTTTGGTGAAGGCATTCTGCAGGCTGGACACCTGTTCCCTGTTCTGGTGGTCCTGGGTTCTGATATTACGACTTCCGTGGGTTTGAATCTTTTCCGTGATACGTTTCCAGGTCGTTTTATTTCTCTGGGCATTGCCGAACAGAATGCGGCAGCAGTTGCGGCAGGGCTGGCCCTGGAAGGTAAGATTCCGGTTTTCTCCACTTATGGTGTTTTTGCGGCTCAGAGAGCCACCGACCAGATCAGGGTCTCTATTTGCTACAACAACCTTCCCGTCATCATCGGCGGCGCACACGCCGGGATCTCAGTAGGCCCGGACGGAGCCACTCACCAGGCCCTCGAAGATATCGCCACCATGAGGGTCCTGCCCTATATGAAAGTTCTCTCCCCCTGCGATGCCACTCAGGCCAGGTTGTTGACCCTGGCCGCCGTAAAAGAGCTTTCAGGACCCGTTTATATCCGTTTCGGAAGAGAGGCGGTTCCTGATTTCTCTGATCCGCACCAGGACCTGACTATCGGCAAAGGCCAATTGATGATACCAGGAGATGATCTGACCATTATTGCCACGGGACACCTCACCTGGGAAGCTCTACAGGCCGCCAGGCAGCTTAAAGAATCAGGGATCCAGGCCAGAGTGATCAATATTCACACCATCAAACCACTGGATGCTGAGCTCATCATTAAAGCAGCCGGAGAAACCAAGCGCATCCTTACGGCGGAAGAACACCAGACTTACGGTGGGCTGGGCAGTGCCGTTGCAGAAATCGTAACTCAACATTGTCCGGTACCGATGGAAATAATCGGTACCAGAGATACCTTCGGAGAATCAGGCAATCCTTCCGAACTCATGATGAAATATGAGCTGGATGCCGATGCCATCGTTCGAAGATCCATCATCCTACTTAACAGGTAAATTATGGAATGAAGACATTAACACATTGTAAATTAATTAAATGACTGAATACTCTGAAGACAACGCCTTGTATGCCAGGAAAGTGCTCGATATCCTTACCGTAGCTAATGAGTTTTGCCTCTTCCTTGAAAAGGTGCATCAGTATCCTAAGCCGGAAGCCATTGATTACCTGCATAAGATCAGCCCGCTTCTTTATCTGAAGGGATCACTGATGCCGGATGTTCAGATACCTGATGATTTCATCACCGAGCGGTTCGTAACAGAAGAAGAATGGGAGAATATCTTTCAGTCATTGGTAAATATGCTTGGTAAAGAAGATCGTTACCAGGCCCATTTCTTCAATGATGCTTTCAGTGAAGAAGGTGAGAGATACAGTTTATCGGAGAATTATGCAGATATCTACCAGGACCTGAAAGATTTCATCATGCTTTATCAGCAAAGGACCTATACCGCTCAGCAGGCTTCGGTCAGCCAGTGCCACCAACTCTTTCAATCGCACTGGGGACCACGTCTGCTGGAATCCATGCCCCAGCTGCACCAATTGTTGTATTCTGAAAAATTGAAACCAGAGGATGAAACTGAATCGGAACAGAATCTTGATTAATAGACCTTTAGTCCTTTTAATCCTCCTGCTGCCCTGTATACTCCATGCTCAGCAGGACAAAGAAAAGATGGTCAGGAAAATCTATGACCAGGCCCTGACCCAATCTGAGGGATATGAATGGTTGCATTTCATGTGCAAAAACATAGGTCACCGCCTGATAGGATCGGCTCAGGCTCAGGAAACCGTAGAACTGACAAAAAAATGGATGGAGGAGTCGGGGTTCGATACCGTGTGGTTGCAACCTACCACGGTAAGGAACTGGCAAAGGGGGAAAGCCGAAAAAGGCAGCGTACGTTCAAGGACGCTGGGTAAAAAAGAATTGCATCTTTGTTCTCTTGGAGGAAGCGTGGCCACTCCTGCCAAAGGTCTTAAGGCAGAGGTTATTGAAGTGGACTCTTTATCCCAACTGGCCCTCCTTGGTAAAGAAAAGATCACAGGTAAGATTGTCTTCTTCAACCGTCCGATGGACCCACGGTACCCCAAAACGGGACAAGCCTATGGAAAGGCCACAGACCAGAGGGTCTATGGTGCCAGGGAAGCAGCCAAATATGGTGCGGTGGGTGCTCTGACCAGGTCACTTACGCTTGCAAAAAACACTTTCCCGCATACCGGTATTATGAGGTACGATTTTCTCGCTCCTAAGATCCCTGCCCTTGCTATTGCCACTGAAGATGCAGATCTGCTCAGCGATTGGATCAGGAAGGACCCTCACGCCAGGGTTTCAATATACAGTTTTTGCTCTACCGGGGATAGCATTCATTCATTCAATGTGATCGGGGAAGTCCGTGGAAATAAATACCCTGAATCGGTCATCCTGGCAGGCGGACATCTTGATTCCTGGGACCTGGGTGAAGGGGCTCACGACGATGGAATAGGCTGTGTCCAGAGCATACAAGCCATAAAAACGCTGAAATCAATTGGTTATAGACCAAATTACACACTCCGCTGTGTACTCTTCATGGACGAAGAAATGGACCAATCCGGAGGGAAAAGATACGCAGCCTGGTCAAAAGAGACCAATCAAAAACACCTGATCGCCATAGAACTGGATGCCGGAGGATCAACACCTACAGGTTTTTCCATGACAGGGGATTCATTATTATTCACAAAGATCACTTCTGTATCAGGGATACTGGCTCCTTATGGGCTCTTCACTTTTCAGAAAGGAGGCGGTGGTGTGGATATTTCTTTCCTCAAAGAACTGGGAGTGCCCCAGGGAAGCATGAGCAACTTCTCTCAGAATTATTTCGATTATCATCATAGCGCCCTCGATATCTTCGAGAACGTCAACCAGAGAGAAATGCAACTGGGAATTGGCGGATTGGCCACTATTATCTTCCTCTTGGATCAGGAATAATTTTCACCTTTCCTGGTACCAACTGAACAGAATTGAATAATTTTGTGTTTTATTTATTTAATCTAAATTAAGTGACACTTTTCGATGTATCGGAAGGCGATAAAGCAATCATTACGAAAGTTCTTGGGAGAGGTGCTTTTCGCAAAAGGATACTGGAGATGGGCTTCATTCCCGGGAAAGAGGTCAGGGTCGTAAAAAAAGCCCCTTTTAAAGACCCTATCGAATATAACATACTGGGTTACAATGTTTCTCTTCGTAATTCTGAGGCGAGACTCATAGAAGTACTCACTGAATCTGAAGCCAGGGACTATCTCAGGACCGACCAGGAACCGGAAGTCATCATCGATGGCCCCCTGCTTCGTCAATCCGCACAGGAAAAAGAAAAAACCATCCATATCGCCCTGGTAGGTAATCCCAACTCAGGGAAGACTACCCTCTTCAACGTGGCATCCGGCAGCAGGGAAAGGGTGGGTAACTATTCGGGAGTGACCGTAAGTGCCAAAAAAGCAAGAATCAAGTTCGATGGTTATACCCTTTACCTTATCGATCTTCCCGGTACCTATTCACTTTCAGCCTATTCTCCTGAAGAACTCTTTGTCAGAAACTACATCCTGAGCCAGAATCCTGACCTGGTCATCAACGTTATTGACGGGTCCAACCTGGAGAGAAATCTCTACCTGACTTCCCAGCTCATCGACATGGATGTTAAAGTGGTCATTGCCCTGAATATGTTCGATGAACTGCAGCAGAGCGGTGCCGTCCTTGATCACGAAAGCCTGGGAAAACTGCTTGGCATACCTGTGGTCCCGACCATTAGCACTAAAAGTAAAGGTATCGACCAACTGCTGCATAAAGTAATAGAGGTTTACGAAGACAAGGAGCCAACAGTCAGGCATATTCATATTCATTATGGTCACGCCCTCGAAAATGCCGTGGAAACCATACAGCAAAAGATAAAAATCCCTGATAACTACTTCCTCACCGACCTGGTCTCCTCCCGCTTCCTGGCATTGAAACTGGTTGAAAAGGACCCGGATGCCTCGGCCCGGATCCAGCCTTGCAGCAACCATCTTCAAATCATCGCCACCGCCCTCGACCAGATCCATCTGATTGAAGAGGACTACCAGCAGGACACCGAATCGCTGATCACCGACGCCAAGTACGGTTTCATTGGCGGGGCACTCAAAGAGACCCTAAAACCTGCTCAGGAAGTGAAAGTGAAAAAAAGCGAGATCATCGACGGGTTCTTCACTCACAAGTTCTGGGGTATCCCGGTGTTTATCTTTTTCATGTGGCTCACCTTCTACATCACTTTTAAACTGGGCGATTATCCCAAACAGTGGATTGAAACCGGTGTTGGCTTGCTCTCCAACGTGATCAGCAACCACATGGGACCGGGCCCCTTCAAAGACCTTATCCTGCAAGGCATCCTGGGAGGTGTTGGCGGAGTGATCGTCTTTCTGCCTAACATCCTCCTGTTGTTCCTCTTTATCTCCCTGATGGAAGACACCGGCTACCTGGCCCGCGGCGTTTTCATCATGGACAAGGTCATGCATAAGATAGGACTGCACGGGAAGTCGTTTATCCCCCTGATCATGGGTTTCGGTTGTAATGTACCAGCCATCATGTCGACCAGGATCATCGAGTCCAAAAGAGACAGGCTGCTCACCATGCTGATCAACCCATTCATGTCATGCAGCGCACGCCTGCCGGTCTATATCCTGTTTATCTCGGCCTTCTTTACCGCCTGGCAAGGTACTATACTATTTCTTATTTATCTTTCCGGCATCCTGTTTGCGGTTGTTTCAGCACTGCTCTTTAAAAAGACTCTCTTTAAAAAGTCGGAAGTGCCGTTTGTAATGGAGCTTCCACCCTACCGGGTCCCCACTATCAGGAGTTTGCTTCGCCACGCCTGGACCCATGGTCAGCAATACCTCAAAAAAATCGGCGGCGTCATCCTCATCGCTTCCATCATCATCTGGGCCCTGGGATATTTCCCAAGGAACCATGAACTGGAGTATCGGTATAAAAAACAGGTGGAAACTCTGACAGCAGAATCTGCCCGACTTTCGCACCAGGTGACCGGACATGCAGCAACCATCCCCGACAGCCTGAAAAACGACCTTGATCTCAGGATCGCAGAAGTGTCCCAACAATTTCAACAACAGAGCCAGGCAAATTCCTTTATTGGAAAGATCGGCAAGATCATTGAACCGGTGATGAAACCTCTTGGTTTCGACTGGAAAATGAGCGTGGCTATCCTCACTGGCATTGCCGGAAAAGAGATCGTGGTAGGAACCCTGGGAGTCCTGCACCAGGCAGAACCTGGCAGCCAGGACACCCATCATTCCCTGGCAGGAAAGTTAAAGACGTACCGCTATTCCCAGGGGCCTTTGACCGGGCAAAAGGTTTATACACCGCTGGTAGCACTCTCCTTTATGTTCTTTATCCTGGTCTATTTTCCCTGTATTGCGGTCATCGCGACCATACGCAGGGAATCAGGAAAATGGAAGTACGCCCTGTTTACGATAGTTTATACAACCCTGCTTGCCTGGCTGGTATCCTTTTCCATCTACCAGATCGGGCAACTCATCCTTCATTGATATGTGGCAAGATATTTTAACCGGTATCGTAGTGACAACAGCTGTATTTTTTGCAGTTAGGCCCTGGTTCACTGGGGAAAAAAGAACTTCTGCCTGCGACGGATGTCCGGGCTCTAAAGGCGGATGCCACTCGATAAAGTTCAGCGAGGATTTCTTCCGGGACCGTCTGGACCCAGGTAAAAAAGATCAACCTGGAATTTGATGTTAAGGTTTTTCTCCGCCCTTCATCAGCTTATCGAGGCGGTTCAACCCTTCAATAGGTAGCTGGTAGTTGGTCCTCATGCTGAGCGCACGTTGGTAATCGTTACGGGCATTCTGCACATCACCCATTAACTCATAACAGTACCCCCTGTTGTACAAGGCTTCCACATAAGTGGGATCTGCTTCCAGGGCCTGTGAAAAGTACTTGACACCTTCCCTGTAAACCTGGAGGTAAAACAAGTGGATATAACCCAGGTTGAAGTAAGCATACTTGTACTTTGGATCGATCTGGATGATGTTACGGTACAGTTCCATGGCCTTGTTGAAGTCTTCCGTCTCCTGGTAATACATAGCCAGGTTATACAACGCTTCTATGCTTTGAGGCCTGATATTCAATGCACTGTTGAAATAATCAACGGCCAGCTTGTCCTTTTTCAATGACAAGATCACCCCTAACTGAATGTAGGCATCATAATATCCCTGGTCCAGGTCACAGGCCTTTTGAAAGGCTTTGATGGCATGGACCGTATCCCCTTGCTCTTTCAATGCAAAACCATTGATAAAATAAGCCTTGGCACTGTTTTCGTCCGACTCAATGGCATCAGCCGTGTATTTATAGACCATGCTATAATCCCTGAAATACAGGCTGAGCTCGGCCAGTTTCAGGTAGGCCTCTGTATATTCGCTGTCGAGTGATATCGCCTTCTCCAGAGCCTCCTTACAGTTTTTCACCATGTTCTTCGTGAGATAAACATCAGAAAGCAGCACATAGTACTTGGCCAGGTTTGGCTTTAGTTCTATAGCCTTATTGATATCGGAAAGGGCCTTGTCGGGAACTTTCTTCTCTAAAAACAGCGTTGCTCTTTTCCAGAACAACTCAGCATTACCCGGATCCTGTGTGATCTGGTCGTTGAGTTTCTGTATCTCAGCCGGAACACTGTCTTGTACTACTGCCTTCTCTTCTTTCCCCGTATGCTGGCAGGAGGCCATAAAACAGACCCAGAAACAAAGTACCAGCGAAGGGAGAATGCCAAACCTCATGAATACTTTATTTTTTCTGAAGATGTTCTTTCACCTTGGCTTCAAGTTCTTCACACAACTCAGGGTTATCGAGAAGCAACTGTTTCAGGGCATCTCTCCCCTGCCCCAGTTTGGTATCGCCATAGCTGTACCAGCTGCCGCTTTTCTTGATGATGTTGAATTCAGTGCCGAGGTCGATGATCTCCCCGGTCTTGCTGATGCCTTCACCGAAGATGATATCAAATTCCGCAATCCGGAAAGGTGGCGCTACCTTATTTTTAAGGACTTTCACCTTGGCCCTTCCTCCCACAACGTTTTCTCCGTCTTTGATCTGGCTGATCCTTCTGATATCAAGCCTCACCGAAGAATAGAATTTCAATGCATTACCACCGGTAGTGGTCTCCGGATTCCCAAACATCACTCCTATCTTTTCCCTGAGCTGGTTGATAAAGATGCAACAGGACCTGGTCTTGCTGATAGTGGCAGTGAGTTTTCGCAGGGCTTGTGACATTAACCTGGCCTGGAGACCTACCTTTGAATCACCCATTTCACCATCGATCTCACTCTTGGGAGTCAGAGCAGCAACGCTGTCGATGACAATGATATCAATGGCTCCCGACCGGATGAGATTATCGGTTATCTCCAGGGCTTGTTCTCCGTTATCGGGTTGTGAAATATACAGGTTCTCGACATCAACACCGAGTTTTACCGCATAAGTGCGGTCAAAAGCATGCTCTGCGTCAATAAACGCTGCAAGTCCGCCCATCTTCTGGGCTTCAGCAATGGCATGAATGGCCAGGGTGGTCTTTCCGCTGGCTTCCGGACCAAAGATCTCTATCACCCTGCCCTTGGGCAATCCTCCAACCCCCAGTGCCGCATCCAGTCCGATGGACCCTGTTGAAATGACTTCCACCTGCTCGATGGCATCATCTCCCAGTTTCATGATGGCTCCCTTGCCATAGTTCTTTTCGATCTTGTCGAGCGTCAGTTGTAACGCTTTCAGCTTTTCCTTCAGTTCAGGTGAATCTTTGCTCATAGGTCCGTTTTTCAATAATTTCAGGTACAAAATAACATAAAAAATGCCGGATGTCTTTCCTTATAGATGCAAAAGACCCCTCATTGTGGAAAACTTTCAGAAAAAAAATCAGCCGAGGATCTGTGCCGCGTGCTCCTTTGTATTGACTTCAGTGAGGATCTTCTCGATGGTGCCTTCGGCAGAGATTAAAAAGGTAGTACGATGGACCCCGTCATAAACCCTTCCCATAAATTTCTTGGGTCCCCATACTCCATAAGCCTTCGCTACTTCTTTGTCGGTATCGGCAATAAGAGTAAATGGCAGCTGGTACTTTGAAATGAAGGATAGATGGGACTTGGCACTGTCGGGACTCACCCCCAGCACTCTGTATCCTGAATTCAACAGGGATTCATGGTGATCGCGCAAGCTGCAGGCTTCGGCCGTGCATCCGGGAGTGTTGTCCTTAGGATAGAAGTAAAGGACCACCCTGGTACCCCTGAAATCTTTAAGAGAAACGGTATTCCCGTTTTGATCGGTGGCGGTAAAATCGGGTGCAGGATCACCCTGTTTCAAATGAGTCATATAGTTTAAGATTGGTTTCTGGTATCTAAACAATCAAAAAGGCTTCCTGGTTTGAAAATAGGCACACCAGGGTGCCAACCCGCATTCACCACAGTGAGGCTTCCTTGCCTGGCAAACATAGCGGCCGTGAAGGATTAGCCAGTGATGGGCCAGCGGGATCAACTGCTCAGGGATGTTTTTGACCAGCTGCTTTTCCGTTTCGTAGGGCGTTTTTGCATTTCTGGTCAGACCCAGCCTTGCCGAGACCCTGAAAACATGGGTATCGACAGCCATTGCTGGTTTATCGAAGACCACCGAAGCGATCACGTTGGCCGTCTTTCTTCCCACGCCTGGCAACCGCTGAAGTTCTTCCACCTCCGAAGGAACGATGCCCCGGAACTCCGTCGTCAGCATCCTTGCCATGCCGATCAGGTTCTTGCTTTTATTATTGGGATAGGAACAAGATCTGATCAGGTCAAAAACCTCATCCTGCGAAGCGTAAGCAAGGGATTCCGCATCCGGAAAACGAACGAAAAAAGCCGGACTGATCATATTCACCCGTTTGTCGGTGCACTGGGCTGATAAAATGGTAGCCACCAGCAACTCATAGGGTGTCGTGTACACCAACTCTGTCGTAACGAAAGGCTGATGCTCCTGAAAGTAAGAAAGAATGTATTGGTATCTCTCTTTGATTCTCATCTTGATGACTTGCGGAATATTTTGCAAAGATCAGGTAAAAGAAGGATTCCATAAAAAAAGCACTTCGCTTTCAGTATGAAAATTCCTTTCATCTCCTGAAATCAAAGTGCCTTCTCAGAAAATACTCTGAATCAGTTCATCATCATTTTAACCACGCTTCCATTGGGAAGTGCTTTGATGAATAAAGCGGCACTGTACCCCATCAGAAACTGTATCAGATGTTCTCCGGGCCCTGCGGCTTTCATGTCATTTGGGTGGTTACTTTCTTTATTAGATTGATAATGAAAATGTTGTGTAGGGTAATCCTTTGCCATAGCTTGGGTTTAGGTGAAACAATCCCAAGGATAACGGTCAAACGGAAAGAAAAGTATGAAAAAAGAAAAAAGATCAGATGGAAAGAATGATATCGTTTTCTGCGGCCATTTTCCTGAGATTGATCAGGGCATAGCGCATCCTTCCAAGGGCTGTATTGATGCTGACGGAAGTCTGGTCAGCGATCTCCTTGAAGCTCATCTCTTCGTAATGCCTCATCTTAAGGACCTCCTTCTGCTCTTCCGGGAGGTACTCAATCATCTTCTTAATGTCATCATGGATCTGATCCTGTATGAGCTTCCTTTCCACAGAATCATCAGTATAATGAATGGTATTGAAGATATCGAAATCATTATCCCTGACGTCAATGACAGGAATCCTCTTCGATTTCCTGAAATGGTCGATAATGAGGTTGTGCGCGATGCGCATGGCCCATTGGAGGAATTTCCCTTCCTCTTTATAAGTACCGGATCTAAGGGTATTGATCACCTTGATGAAGGTGTCCTGAAAAATATCATCGGCCAAGGATTTATCCTTGACAACCATAATGATATAAGCATAGATGCGGTTCTGGTGGCGGCGTATCAGCTTCTCTAAGCTTGCCTGGTTACCGGACAGATACTCATGGATCAGTTCCTGGTCACTAATGAGTTTTGGGTTCATATTCCCTTTTTACTAAGGTTAAAAGGGTATTGATCTATCCGATAAGCGTCCTCCTATATTTTGAGTTAATACTTCATCAACGGAACTAAACGGAATTTATTTCGCTGATGTTTCAATTCTCTGCAAATATAAAACAAAATAAATGCCTCTGTCAACTTTTTCTCCTTTTTACGGGTATTTTGCCAAAGATTCATGAATTTCATGTAGGTTTGAGGCAAGATTGGAAGCCATGAAGATCCTTGATATCACGAAGCTGGACCCACACGATTATATTCTCATCAAAGGGGCCAGGGTCCACAACCTGAAGAACATCGACGTCGCCCTGCCCAGGAACAAATTCATTGTCATCACCGGTTTATCTGGTTCCGGTAAATCTTCCCTGGCGTTCGACACCATTTATGCAGAAGGACAAAGAAGGTACGTGGAAAGCCTGAGTTCGTATGCCCGGCAGTTCCTGGGAAGGATGAACAAGCCCGAAACCGACTATATAAAGGGGGTGTCTCCTGCCATCGCCATCGAACAAAAGGTGAATACAAGAAACCCCAGGTCCACCGTTGGGACTTCTACCGAAATATATGAATACCTGAAACTTCTCTTTGCCCGTGTCGGTAAGACGTTTTCACCCGTTTCGGGTGAGCTCGTTAAAAGAGATACTGTCACCTCCGTGGCCAACTTTTTCTATGACCTGGAGGAAGGTTGCAGAGTACATGTCTTTTCTCCATTGATCATCAAGAACGGCAGAAGCCTCCAGGAACAGCTCAACATCGTCATGCAGCAGGGATTCTCAAGGCTGGTGGTCAAAGGTGAACAGAAACGAATTGAAGACCTGTTGATGAGTACAGAGGTGGAGTGTAATTGTGAGGATTGCCTCATCCTTATCGATCGCTTTGTCATACGGAAAGAGGATGAAGACCTGAGATCCCGGGTAGAGGATTCTCTTCAGACTGCCTTCTTTGAAGGGGAAGGCAGCTGTATCATCCAATATGGAGATGAAACAGAAACTCATCTCAGAACTTTCTCCAACCGCTTTGAGGCCGACCAGATGACCTTTGAGGAGCCTTCCGTTAACCTTTTCAGTTTCAACAACCCTTATGGTGCCTGCAAGACCTGCGAAGGATTTGGCAGCATCATAGGTATCGATGAAGACCTGGTGATCCCCAACAAGAGCCTGTCCATCTATGAAGATGCCATAGCCTGCTGGAAGGGTGAAAAGATGAGTGAATACAAGGAAGAATTGGTCCTGAATGCCCACAAATTCGACTTCCCTATCCATAAACCGATCTATGACCTGAGTAAGGAACAAATGGAGCTATTATGGTCAGGGAACGCTTATTTTACAGGCCTCACGAAGTTTTTCAGAATGGTGGAGGAACAAACCTATAAGATACAGTACCGGGTCATGCTGTCAAGATATAGAGGCAAGACGATATGCCCTGAATGCAAGGGGACCAGGCTGAGAAGCGATGCCAATTATGTGAAGGTGAAGGGAATGTCGGTTACCGAGCTGGTGTTGATGCCTGTTGAAGAACTGCTTCTTTTCTTTAAGAACCTGGAACTCGATGCTTTTGAGATGAAGGTGGCCAAACGGCTGCTCACAGAGATCACCAACCGCCTTACCTACCTCTGTGATGTCGGGTTGGGTTACCTGACGCTCAACCGTCTGTCTTCCAGTCTTTCCGGTGGAGAATCCCAAAGGATCAACCTGGCCACCTCACTGGGAAGCAACCTGGTGGGTTCCATGTATATCCTCGATGAACCCAGTATCGGACTACACCCCAGGGACACCCACCGCCTGATCAAGGTGCTTCACCAACTGCGAGACATCGGCAATACGGTCATCGTGGTGGAACATGATGAAGAAATCATCAGGGCTGCCGATGCGATCCTCGACCTGGGTCCCCTGGCCGGCATGCAGGGGGGGGAGCTGACCTTCTCCGGAAGTTTCCCTGAACTGATGGAAGACAACCAATGCCTCACCTCGAGGTATCTTTCCGGAAGCCTCCGAATCGCTTCGCCACCCGAAAGAAGAAAGTGGAAAGAGTTCATCCATATCACCGGTGCCAAAGAAAACAACCTGAAAAACCTGGAAGTGAAGATCCCTCTGAACTGTCTTTGCCTGGTGACCGGTGTTAGCGGATCAGGTAAAAGTTCCCTGGTGAAACGGATACTCTACCCTGCCCTTAAAAAGATTTATGGTGGGTATGGAGAAAAGACCGGTAAGTTCGACCGCATCGGCGGAGACATCAACCGGATCACCGACATAGAGATGGTGGACCAGAACCCCATTGGCCGCTCAAGCCGTTCCAACCCTGCAACATACGTGAAAGCCTACGACGATATCAGGATCCTGTTCTCTGACCAGCCCCTTTCTAAACTGAGAGGTTATAAGCCGGGATACTTCTCCTTCAACATCGAAGGCGGACGTTGCGAAGAATGTGAAGGCGACGGACAGGTGAGGATTGAGATGCAGTTCATGGCCGACATCACCCTGGTATGCGAGTCCTGCGGAGGAAATAGGTTTAAGGATGAAGTACTCGACGTGAAGTACCACGAACGGAGCATCACCGATATATTGGAAATGACCATTGAGGAAGCCATCACCTTCTTTTCTTCTCAGATCAAAGGCAACAACCTGGAAAAGAGGATTGTAGAGAAGCTGCAACCTTTACAGGATGTGGGATTGGGTTACCTGAGGATGGGGCAGCCATCGAGCACCCTGAGCGGCGGCGAGGCACAACGTATCAAACTGGCCTTTTTCCTGGCTAAAGGAAGCAGCGAGAAGCCTACCCTGTTTCTTTTCGACGAGCCCACCACAGGCTTACATTTCCACGACATCAGCAAGCTGATGAAGGCCTTCGATGCCTTGCTCGACAAAGGCCATTCGCTGGTGGTGGTGGAACATAATATGGAAGTGATCAAGTGTGCCGACTGGATCATTGATCTGGGACCCGAAGGGGGCGATGAAGGCGGGAATATTGTATTTCAGGGACTTCCTGAGAAACTGGTCCTTCAACCCGGCAGTTACACAGGAAGGTTCCTTCAAGAAAAAATTAAGGCAGGCTCCGGTGAACCTGCCTCTTCGTCATTGTAGCGTGGACGAGAGTTGAACTCGTGACCTCCGGGTTATGAATCCGACGCTCTAACCATCTGAGCTACCACGCCATTTCGGGCGGCAAAAATAACAAACTTTTCTCTTTTACCAAAACTCGGGCTCAAAGGAACAAATCCCCGTGCTGCCTGTCAGCCGAAAAGTTATCTTTGCATGACTGAGGCAAAAAACATGAAGAAGAAAGTGATCCCTCTCGAACAAATGGACCCCTGGCTGGAACCCTGCCGGAATGATATCGCCGACAGGTTGAAAAGATACCGCTACCGGCTCAGTGAGATCGCATGGGATTTCGGTGACCTGGAGCATTTTGCCCTCGGACATGAATATTTCGGGATCAACTACGATGCCGGGCTCAAAGGATGGCATTACCGGGAATGGGCCCCGGAAGCTCGGGAACTTTACTTTTTCGGTGATTTTAACGGTTGGAGAAGGTTCACCCACCCGATGAAAAGAAATGAATTCGGTGTTTGGGAGATATTCCTTCCCAAAAAGGATTACCAGAAGACTTTCAAGCACGGAAGCCTGGTCAAAGTCCTCGTCGTTACTGAACAAAATATGAGGGAAAGGATACCTGCCTACATCAGACGGGTGGTCCAGGACCCGGAAAGCAAGAATTTCACGGGACAGGTATGGCTGCCAGGCTCTTTCGACTGGAAAAACGACCGCTCTCCCTTCTCCCCGGCAGAACCGCTCCTGATTTATGAGTGCCATGTGGGTATGTCGTCTGAGAAAGAGGTGATTTCTACCTATCAGGATTTCACCAGAGAGGTGTTGCCGCGTATTAAAGAACTGGGTTATAATGCCGTACAGTTGATGGCCGTGATGGAACACCCCTATTATGGTTCTTTTGGATATCATGTTTCTAACTTCTTCGCCCCTTCCTCCCGTTTCGGCACCCCGGAAGACCTGAAAAACCTGGTACTTACGGCACATCAGATGGGGATCACTGTCATCATGGACCTGGTCCACTCCCATACGGTAAAAAATGTCCTGGAAGGACTGAATGAGTTCGACGGCAGCGACCATCAGTATTTCCTTGCAGGAGAGCGAGGACTGCACCCACAGTGGGATTCCATGCTGTTCGATTATGGTAAGACGGAGGTGCTGAGGTTCCTGCTGTCCAACATCCGGTATTGGTTAGATGAGTTTCATTTTGACGGGTTTCGCTTCGACGGTGTGGGATCGATGATGTATTTTCACCACGGCAACACCCCTATCCTCGATCGCAACCAGTATTTCAACGAAGGCGTTGAATGGGACGCCATCACCTACCTTCAGCTGGCCAACACCCTGGTTCACAGCCTGAAAAAGAATGCAGTGACCATCGCCGAGGATGTCACCGGTATGCCCGGACTAACATATCCCGTGGAAGGAGGCGGACTGGGTTTCGACTACCGGCTGGGAATGGGGATACCTGATTATTGGATCAGGCTGCTGCAGGACCAGAAAGACGAAGACTGGAACATCCATGAGATGTGGCAGGTGCTCAACGACAGGCTTCCTTATGTGAAGACTGTGGCTTATTGTGAGTCGCACGACCAGGCCCTGGTGGGCGATAAGACCATTGCTTTCAGGCTCATGGACAAGGATATGTACGATCACATGAGCGTGGATGACAATAACCTGGTCATCGACAGGGGCCTTGCCCTGCACAAGATGATCCGCCTTTTTACCCTGGCCCTGGGCGGGCAGGCATGGCTCACCTTCATGGGTAATGAGTTTGGGCATCCTGAATGGATTGATTTCCCAAGGGAAGGGAATAACTGGAGCCTCTATTATGCCCGGCGACAGTGGTCTCTGGCAGATCATCCAATGCTCAGGTACAAGTTCCTGCTGGCCTTCGATAAAAGTATGATTCGGCTCGCCAAAGGATCAGGTCTGCTCCGTGAAGGGTATGCCACGCAGCTGAATATGGACGAGACAAATAAGACCATGGTCTTTGAAAAAGGCGGACTGATCTTTATCTTCAACTTTCATCCCTCTGCCTCCATTCCGGATTACCGCTTCCGGGTCTGTCAGCCTGGGAAATACCGCCTGGTGCTCCATTCAGATGCGATCATTTTCGGGGGACACGGCAGGCTGGACGAAGGACAGGAATATTTTACACAATACCGGGAAGAGGAGGATGGCCACTTTCTGTCAGTGTACAATACCAACAGGACTGTACAAGTATTCACCAGAGCGGAGTGATCCCTCAGTTATTGACATCATTTTCTTCGTTATCCTGACCCGGGAGGCTTTTCTCTTCACCCTCAGCGGTAAAAGCCCGGGGATATAGTTTCGAAAGGATGGCTTTGCGTTCGATGCCCCCATTTTTAACATTCTTAAGCACTATAATAGTGGTCGTATCACCCGGGATTCTTGCCAGGTAGGCCTGAAATCCTTCCCACCACCCGGAGTGGTAAAGAACTTTTGTGCCCTCGCCCAGGTACTCTATCCGCCATCCGAAACCATATTTTTTATTCTTGTCCCTGTCGGAAGGATGAGGAATAAAGGCTTCGGCCAGGACTTCCGGTTTTAGAAGATAGCCGGTGTATAGTGCTCTGTCCCAACGTAACAGGTCCCTGGCAGAGGCATAAACACCCTTGTCGCCCACCACCCCGTCGAGATAGGTGACCCCTGCCTCCTTGAAACCAAAACGATATCCTTTGGCAAGCGACCCCTGTGGACGCTGGGTATCGGTGATCACATAACTGCGGCTCATGCCCAATGGTTTGAATACCTCTTCCCTCATGAAGGAGGCAAATGGCATCCCGGTGACCTTCTCGACAATGGCAGCAAGGATCATATAACCTGTGTTACTGTAATTGTATTTGTAGTCGGGAGGATAATACGCCGGTGGTTTGAGTTTTGACATCAGATGGATGACAAACTGGTTGGAAATGGGTTCAGTCCTCCCCAGAAAATAAGGATCACAGAAATAGATATAGTTGGGCAATCCCGAGCGGTGTTGAAGTAACATCCTGATAGTAATTCCTTTATATGGAAACGAGGGATAGTATTTTTCGACCCGGTCGTCGAGCTTTAGCAATCCCATTTCCTTGAGCATCAGGATGGCTACGGCTGTAAACTGCTTCGAGACCGAGGCCAGTTGAAATGAGGTACTGCTATCAATGGGTATGCTGGCGGAACGATCGGCCCAACCTAAAAAGCTCTCATAAATGATGTGATCCCCCCTGGCAATAAGAACACTGCCGTTGAAAGCCCCCCTGTCATGAAGTCCTCTGAAGTAGTTGTCGAGGGTGTCGGTCAGAGCTTCCTGTTTGAACTTGAAGGCAATGGGATTGTAAGGTTCTTTTTTAACTTTCTCCATGACCCTTGAAGAGTCTGGACCAGTGCAGTTTATAAGAATTCCTGCAGAGATTATTATCAAGGCCCTGGGAATGGATAGTATTTTCATATTGAATGAGGACTTGCAAAGATCAGACTTCCCGGCCTAAAATCAAGGACACAAGGCTGATTTCATTTTTTTTTCAATAATTATTGTTTTCTTCAAAAATTCATGTAGGTTTGTGAATGAACATTCCCAATACGTAGAACCTTATAAGCATTTCAATATTCATGTCTAAGAAAAAGCTAGTCATCAGCTTCGATAATTTGCCACCCGGAGTCATGAGCCAGGTTGAAAAGCAATATCCGGATGGTTGGATCAATCATGTTTTTAAAGTCCAGGGACCCAAAGACATGCACTTTTATGCCATTCTGGTCGTGACGGAGGAGGTGGACTACCTGGTAAAGGTCAAGATAAAAAAAGACAAGAAGGGTGTTGATGCTGAGGAGGATTTCCTGCCGGACGCTGAGGATGCGACTCCTGCCAGGAGTGACAGTGGTTCATACGAGGAAGAGGGTCATACAGAGCATCATGCCGAGGATTGATACTCCCTTCACTTCAAGATCCCTGGATGATCATTCCGAAAAAAATCAAAGAAAAACCATTCAACTTTGACTTTAAGTGAAGTAATGTAATTGCCTATTTATTAATTAAATAAAAGAGTATACCTCATGCAGTGTGCAGGGGTTGCAATGAAAAGATGTTTACTTCACATCGATCAATTCCACGTCGTAAACCAGAGTCGTAAAAGGGGGAACAGAACCTGCCGCATTCTCTCCAAACCCGAGGTAGGAAGGAATGATCAGCCTGGCTTTCCCGCCCTTCTTCATCAGGCAGACCCCTTCTTCAAGCCCTTTTAAAGTCATATGTTTCCCAATGACAATCTCCAAAGGCATATCCTGTACATGTGTATCATCGAATGTTTTTCCATTGAGAAATGAAGCCTGGTAATGGATCACTGCTGTCTTGCCGCTGGTGGGTGAAGGTCCGTTTCCTTCCCCATCAGGGATAAAATACAGTCCTGTGGAAGTCGGTTGTACCTTTATCTTTTTAACATCCAGGAAGATACTGAGAGAATCTTTCTCCAATTTTCTGAGGCCTTCCATCTTATTCAGGTACTCCTGATTCTCAGTAAATTGCTTTTTAAGATATTCCTGGTGCGGCGTCATCGATTTCATTTTAACAAAGAAAGTGAGATTACTCCCCTTTTTAACATAAGGCGGCAGCTTATCCATGGCAATGGTCTTCAGGTAAAATGAATCCGCATTCATCACAAAACTGGCACTATCACCAACGCCCAACTTGCCCAGTGCCACGTTGAAATCATACCTGTAAACCGGCTTGGTCATCACATAGGTGAAGTTGTACTCTCCTTTCCGGTTGTCGAAGAGGACAGAATCCCTGGAATTCTTGTACATCATGGCCAGTTCCACCACATCACCGGCCAATGGTTTGGGGGCATTGGGAACAGAAGTCAGCAACTGGAATCTCAAGGGGTCACTGCCTATATTCTGTGAATACCCGGCACAAGGGCTCATACCTGTCAACAGAATCCCTAAGCCCAGTAACGATAACCCTGACCGGGTTACAGCAATTTTTGTCATCCTTCCCTAATAAGAATATTACTGAATGTCAATTAATTCCACCTCAAAAATGAGAATTGAATTGGCAGGGATCTTACCCATACTGCCACCACCGTAACCCAGTCTTGAAGGAATCAGAAGGATGGCTTTGCCACCTTTTTTCATTTTGGCAATTCCTTCATCCCAACCCCGGATCACCCTGTTTTTACCAAGGGGGAAGCTGAAAGGTTCAGCACGGCCCACGGAGGAATCGAATACCGTCCCGTCCAACAATTTTCCAGTATACTGAACTTTCATTGTTTTACCCGTCTCAGGCAGTGGACCTGTGCCTTCTTTGGTCTCGATATAATACAATCCAGACTTGCCTGGTTTCACATTATAGTTGTTTTTCTTCACATAGGCGGCGAGGATGGAATCATCAATTGCAGACTGCTTGGCTGTCATTTTTGATTCTGCCTCGAACTTGGCCTGCATCTCTTTCTGAAACTCCTCTTTGGGTTGAATCTTGGTCATTTTCACAAAAAAACCAACAAAAGATCCTGGTTTGACATAGGCAGGAAGTTTTTTAACCCTGAAAGTGGACAAGAATAAAGAATCGGCACTAATGATGAAATTGGCACTGTCTCCCACTCTCATCATCCTTAGTCCCTGATAGATATCTCCGGGATAAGTGGATTCCATAAGCGGAAAAACATAGGGCGTAGGGCTTTTCCTGCTGTCAAAAAAGATAGTGTCCTTGGGACTTTGAGTATCCAAAGAACCTGAATGCAGGGTTTTATAATAGGCGACTACCGTGACCATATCACCGATCTTAGGTTGTGCACCCTTATCATTTTTAACAATGAATTTGTACTTAAGACCGGTAGGATCTTTCTGGGAATCAGAGAAATTCTGGGCAAAGGTGATACTAAAGCACCAGGCCAGAACCAGAAGGGAAATCACTTTTTTATTCATCAGAAATACTTGTTAAATTTTGATTATTAAATAATTAATTATTCTTACTTGGCTTCATTTGTATTTTTCTGCGCCGGATTGGGTTGGGGTTTGGCCTTTTCTCCGGGTTTAACGACCGGGTTCTGGTCCATGGCTGCACCCGGGTTAATGCCTGTTCCTGGTTGAGGATGATCCACTTTCTGCAACTCCACTTCAAACATCAGGGTCGTAAAAGGAGGTATTTTTCCCTGTCCCTGAAAATCGTAAGCAAGCTTGGAAGGGATGATCAACTTAGCTTTTCCGCCTTTTCTCATCAAAGCAATTCCTTCATCCCATCCGCGAATGACTTCTCCCCTGCCCAGCGTAAATTCAAAGGGTTGGCCGTGTTTTTCGGAGTCATCAAACACCGTACCATCCAATAACATGCCTTTATATTTAACGGTCACCTTATCACCGGATACAGCTACCGGTCCTGTCCCACGCTTCGTTTCCATATAGTACAGTCCGCTGGCCATGAGCTTGGCTTTTATCTTATTATCGGTGATGTATTGTTGCAGGTCTTTCATTTCCTTAGCCTTCATTTCCTCCATCATCTTCATCTGCTGTTCCATCCTGGCCTTCTGTTCTTTGTCATAATCTGCCTTTTTCTGGATACTGACCAGTTTAACGTCAAACTTCAGTTTGGAACCAGAAACCATACCCATAGGCAACTCTTTCAACTGAAGCGTGCGCATGTAAAACGAATCAGCCAGGATCAGGAAGGTAGCGCTGTCGCCTGTCTTCAGCATGGAAAGCCCTTCGTAGATATCACCTGGGTAGGTTGGTTTGAAAAGCGGCATACGAAATGGCGCAGAGTTCTTCCTGCTGTCGAGAAGCACAGAGTCCTTATTGTTCTTGTACACAAGGACTACCGTCAGCATGTCACCAACGGAAGCCGACATTCCGTCCTTGTTGTTTTTGTGAATTTTATACTCAAGGCCTGAATCGGTCTTCTTATAGCCAGTCCCGAAACATCCCCACAGAACGAGAGGGATGATCAATACCATGCCTGATTGTATCCAATGCTTTTTCATCATAAAATATCTAATAATTTAAGTGATTACTTTTGAAGTGACACCAGGGACACATCATAGAGCAGCGTGGCTTTCTGCGGTATTCTCTTCTGGTCACCCAGCAAGCCGTAAGCGAGGTGCGAAGGTATTATAAATTTTGCTTTGTCCCCTACCCGCATTAAAAAAATCCCTTCTTCAAGACCACTGATAATCTGGCCTTTCCCTAAAACTGCCTTAAGCGTACCATCCGTCTGAGAGTTATACAACTCATTACCTGTCAATAACTTAACAGAATATTCAAGAGTGACCCTGTCACCGGTCTCCGGGAGCCTGCCATGACCCTTACTATATAAGAGGTAATACAATCCGGTGCCTGTTTTTTTCATGGGCCATCCGTACCTTGATATATATGCCCTGATCCGTTCATCTTCCATGCGGACCATAGATTGATTGGTACGTACCATGGCTTCCTGGAGGGAACGAGGATCAGCTTGATGTGAAACCTTATTCTTGTCTGATTGACAAGAACTTATTATTAGTAATATAAATAAAAACTTTAATATTGAAAACCGGAGGCGTGCGAAATACATCATTCCACGAAGCTGTTCTTTATTTCATGCTGATAGTCAGGAAGGAGACTCTCGAATTTCTTTAAAGTATCGGGTAACGAGAGGTAGGAATTACCACCCGCTGCGTTTCGATGGCCGCCTCCTTCAAAGTGTTTTCTAACGAAATCATTTACAGAAAATTGTCCTTTTGACCTTAAAGAAATGCGTACATGGTTATCTTTTTCGGTAAAAAGCACGGCAAGGCATACTCCCTTTACAGAAAGGGCATAATTCACCACTCCTTCAGTGTCGCCCACCTGAAATTTATAACGGTTCAACTCCTCTTTGGACAGGGAGATGTAAGCCGTGCTGAATTCAGGCATGACTTTCATTTTTTCTGACAGACAATATCCAAGCAACCGCATCCGGCTTTCGGAGTAAGTATCATAAACCAGCCGGTGAATCTTCTCAGGATCAATGCGTAGCCTGAGAAGTTTAGCCACGACCAGGAAGGTCTCTTCATAAGAGCAGGAATACGAAAAGGACCCAGTATCGGTCGCAATCCCGACAAAAAGGCATTCTGCCATGTCAAAGGTCAGGGCTTCCTCTCCACCCAAACGGGTTATAAAATGGTAGACCAGTTCTGAAGTAGAAGAAACATCGGTCCGGGATATTAAAAATGAATAGGAAGATTTTTCGGGTTGCGGGTGATGATCGATAAGGACCTTGACTGCATTGCTCGCATCAAAAGCTGGCTGCATCCGTTCCAAACGTTTAGGGCTGTTATAATCCACGCTAAAGACGAGATCGGCCTTCCTGAGCCCTTCAAATACCCTCTGTTGCTCCTTTTTGTAGTTGATGATCTTATGGATTCCCGGCATCCAGGCGAGAAAGGAAGGATAATCATTGGGGATCATTATCGACACTTCCGCTCCCCTGCTTTCTAAAAAGCTCATCAGTGCCAGGGACGAACCAATAGCATCTCCATCCGGGTTGGAATGAGCCGTGATTACAACTTTTATCCCTGGTGTAAGCAGCTTTTCAATAGAAGTAGAGTCGTCGAATATCAATGTAATAATTTTTGGCAAAAATAAAGTAAATACCTGAAGCAATCTCAACCCTTCCATAAGTCGTTCCCTCGCGGATAATGAGGAAAACAAGTCCGGTATCTGCAAATTTTCGCCCTGAAGAATTGAACCTTTGCCTCTCCCAATGGTTTAGTACGTAAAAATTGAAATCTATGCAAGGAAAGTACACACTGACCATGATCAAACCCGATGCCATGAAACAGGGTTCCATGGGCAAGATTTTGGATCAGATCATTGAAGGAGGTTTTAGTGTCATTGCCATTAAAATGATACATCTGACCACCGGACAAGCAGAAACTTTTTATCAGGTTCATAAAGAAAGGCCATTTTTCCGTGATCTGGTTACCTTCATGTCATCGGGCCCCATAGTGGCAGCGATACTGGAAAAAGAAAATGCTGTTGAATCTTTCAGGAAACTTATCGGCTCCACCAACCCTGAGCAAGCATCTCCCGGAACCATCAGGAATCGCTTCGGTACCAGTATCCAATACAATGCCGTTCATGGTTCTGACAGTGATGAGAATGCCGTGATTGAAGGCAGTTTTTTCTTTAATCAATTTGAGAAAATCTGTTAACACAGGTAAACTTTCCGGAAGACGATCCTCCATCTCGTTTAATTTACAAATGTAAACAATGGATTATTCAGGAGAATATTCCCTGAAAGTCTTGTTTTCGAAAAACATAATGATTTTCTGCACCTTTTTCTCCTCCGGTTTATCGAAAAGTCTGGTTTCCTGAGTATTTAAAGATGGCGTTTCCACCGTCTTCTCTTTGGTTGTATCCGTTACGGGAACGGTGGCCGGGATCTCCTTCAGGGGGAGCAATTCTTCCTTTTCCTGTGCCGTCTCTGCCATGGTTTTCATCGTTTCTGCCGGCTTTATTTCTTCAGGCTCAGGTCGCATCAGAGTTTCCTGCTTCTTTACCGCCCTGGCGAAGGTTTCTTCCTTCAGAGGCAATACTTCCTGGGTTTCGCTGAAAAGATTATACTCCATATTCATCGGGCCTTTACCGAACAAGACCCAGTCAGGATTCAGCTCCGGGTAACGCTTCAGTATCTTCTGGACAAACTCCAGGCTTGGCTTATTCCTTCCAGATAATACATGTGAGATACTGGACCTTTGTACCCCGATCTCATCAGCAAACTGTGATGCGTTGATATTCTTTGCTTTAAGGATCAGTGAGATTCTGTCGATCATAATTGTGTTATTTTTTTGTTTACAATTGTATATCGTTGCTATTGTTTACATTTGTGAAATACCGTTCCTCTATGGTGTTTACGTTTGTGAATTTCCATCAGTTTACAAAAGTAAAAAACAATTTTGGGAATTGTAAACGTTGTACTTTACAAATGGTAAAAAGGTTGCACCCTCCTCCTGCATGCTGGGATCAAAGTTGAGTTATTCGACACTGGCAAGGAAATCCCACGACCTGTTCAGAAGACAAGGATCAATTTGAGAAGGATTCGAAGGAATCCATCACCGGCATGAAATCGCTTTTTGACTGTGACTGCGTAATACAGAACAGTTAAGCCAGGGAAAAAAATTGCACGGGAACAGTTTATTCCAGCCAGATACTTTTATGGTAGACGACTCCCCTATCGGCCAGGTCTCTTAAAAGCTGATTCACCAATGATTCATCATCGCTCAGATATTCAGGTACAATGACTCCTTTGCGATTGAATTTTCCTGCCGCTATCAACCTGACGACCGAGGTGGCCGTATAACCGGTCGTTCGTGCCATAGAATGAACGTTACTTGAGGCATCATGATAATCAAGCAGGTCATAGCTTATTTTCATCTTTTTCCCATCCTTTCCGCCTGATACCATAATCTTCATGACTGTAAGGTCCCGTTCCCCTTTTTTCAATTTCCAGCTTTGAAACAACAACCTGGATGTAAGATCGATGGGCCTTATCCTGCTGCCTGCAACCTCCATCATTTCCTGGCTCAGGAACCCGGTATGGATCAGTTTTCTGATCAAATCGTAGTGCCCGGGATACCGAAGGGTCTTCTCGACCACTTCAGGCGCTTTGATCGTGTATAGCAGGGATCTCAAGCCATCCGTATTCACGGCTTCCAGTGTCCCCAAACCCGGGAAATCAATGAATTCCGGCTCAGAAAGGGCAGGCATGGTCATTATCTGCCCATTGCGGATGAACCTTGCCGGCCTGGTGTATTCTTCCAGCACATCCACAGGAGAAAACACAGCCTTGTATTCATAAGGCCATGTCCTTTCGCAGGGTAGTCCCCCCACATAAATGGCCACCCTGTCAACCTCATCCATCTGCTTTGCTGCAAATGAGGCCAGAAGGTTGCTCATCCCCGGGGCTACCCCCATGTCCATCACGGCAGTCACGCCTTTTTCCCTGGCTAAAGCGTCCAGCTCAAATGGATCTTCGGGGAAGAAGGCTATATCGACGATGTTCTTGCCTGCTTCAATCACCGTCCGGAATGTCTGAAATCCCAGGTAACCAGGTACCGCATCCAGCACCAGGTCTGCATCGGCTACCAACGACCTCACCCTGCCAGGGTCGGAAAGATCTTCCTTGCTTACCTGAATATGATCAAATGATGCCAGGGAAGCCAAGGCCTGATCGTCCTGATCAGCAACAGTTACCTGAAATCCGGGATGAGCGGCAAGATCCATAGCCATGGGCCTTCCGACAAGACCGGCCCCAAGAACCATAATTTTCATAGATAAAACTTTATCCTCCAAAATTACTGAGAATTCTTTAAGCGGTCCCACTGGGCAAGTACAACACCAAATATTACAACCGCCATACCCGATATTTTTCCCAAGGTGACGGACTCGGAGAGCATCCAATAGGAGAAAATGACCGTGAACACAGGGATGAGGTTGGTATAAATGTTGGCACGGGCGACACCCATCGACTTGACAGCAGCGGTAAACAAGATAAAAGCCATGCTGGATGCAAAGACCACCAGTGCTATCAACGAGGTTATCAATTCCTGATTTGGCCTCACTGTTATAAAGTGTGACCAGTCAAAGTAAAGAAACCATGGAAGGAAATATAAAGCCCCGATACTGTTCTGGACGGTGACTACTGTAATGGGATGATATTTCTGTGCTAAGGTCTTGATAATCACAGCGTATCCTATTGCTGAAATCACCGCAAAGAAGAGCAATCCCACTCCACTCAGCGAAGCACTGAAGGATAAGTCCTTTTTAAGCAGCATGATCAATACCCCAATAAACGATATGACCACACCCGCAAAGTTCATTCTGCTCAAATGCTCCCTGAGTGTCAGGTAAGCTACAAAAGGCGTCACGACGGGTATGGTGGCCACGATGACAGAAGCGATGGTGGATGATACCTTTGCAAGCCCGTAACTTTCCCCGATAAAGTAGCAGAAAGGCGAGAAAAAGGAGGAAAGCAGGAACAATAAAATATCCTTAGCGATGATTTTTTCATTCCTGATGAAGATCCACCTGATCAGCCACAAGAGCAGCGAAGACAGCACCAATCTCACCAGGATGGTGGTCAGCGGAGAGTAATAGCGAAATACGATTTTCGACCAGACAAAAGACATGCCCCAGAAGAACATGGCCAGAACGGCAATGGTGGTGATGACAATCCGGGAATGTTTCATCAGATCAGGAGCGTCCTTCTTCAGAAAGCAGGGATGAATGGTGTTTCAGCGTTCTGACAGCTAATGTGATAACCAATGTGAATAAAAAGGCCCAGGCGGAGATACGGTAATATTGGAAAGAACCCGAAAACAGGAAGGAGCGAACCATATCGATCATAAAGAAACAAGTGACGGTGGCCAATACTCCGGAATATTCCCTCCTTAGCACTGAAACCAATGAAAACCTTATATCTGAATGCTGATATAGCGAAAAACGGGGTATAAAGGCTGGCACCTGGCTGGCCCAGGAGAGATAGCTCTCTCCAAATTGCCTTTCCAGGAACCTTTCTTCGGCAAACATGATCCTTTCATAGTAAAGCCAGAATGCCAGTGAAACAAGGATCACAAACCACGGATTCCCAGTGAACACCACTATTCCTATCCACATAAAATAATTTCCGAGGTAGAGCGGATGCCTCACCATAGAATAAATTCCTAGATGATTCAGTGACTCAGCAAGCTGTTTGTCGGTATTACGTCCTGATGTGCCTTTTGGTGTCGTGCCGATGGCCCAGGCCCTTATCAGAAAACCAAGCAGGCTGAGTGCAACAGACAGAAAAGTGATGGATAACCTCACCCACTGCGGATAACTGAAGACCGGGGTGAACCATACTACCGGTATGGCTGGTAAGAAGAGAAATAAGGGCAGATAACTCCTGTATCTGAAGAGAAAATTGCCTGATTTTTCAAAGGAATGCAAGAGCGCCATAATAAAAATATGCGTAGGTCGGCTTTTAATTCAATTTCAATTCACTGATAATCCGGTCGATACGATCCTGAAGTCTCCGGTCTGCCCCATCAAAGTCCGACCCGGAATCCAGTTGATCGACCACTCCGAAGTAAAATTTGATTTTCGGTTCGGTCCCGGAAGGCCTTGCGGTGATCCTGCTGCCATCCTCGAGATATAACTGAATGACATTGCTGGAAGGCAGACCGATTGTCTGACGGGTGTTTTGGACCAGGTCTGTGGAGGTACCTTTCAGATAATCTTTGATGCAAACCACCTTTATATTATTGACCGCTAATGGCGGGTCATTTCTGAAATGCTCCATCATGGTCTGAATCTCCTCAATACCACTCTTCCCTTTTTTCGTCACCGAGACAAGGGTCTCCTTATAGAAACCATATTTTCGGTAAATACTCAACAGCAGCTCATAGAGGGTCATCCCCTGAGAAGCTGCCCAGGAGGCGGTTTCAGCGATCATGCAACAGGATATCACGGCATCTTTATCCCTGACCCGGTCACCGACCAGGTATCCGTAACTTTCTTCTCCACCCCCGATAAAGGTCATTTTTCCTTCAAGGTCACGGATGACCTCTGCAATGTATTTGAAGCCCGTAAGTACCTCATAGACAGGGACATTAAAATCCTGTGCTATTTTGTTGAGGAGATCGGAAGTAACAATGGTTTTTGAGATGAACTGCCTGCCATCTAGTTTTCCTTTCTCTTTCCACATGGTGAGCAGGTAGAAGATAAGCAGGGTTGCGGTCTGGTTCCCGTTAAGAAGAATATACTCTCCCCTACTTTTCTTTACGCCCACTCCCACCCTGTCGGCATCCGGATCGGTGGCGAGGATCAGGTCAGCATGCACATCTGATGCCAGCCCGAGAGCCATGGACATGGCCTCTTTTTCTTCAGGATTGGGTGATTTGACGGTGGGGAAGTTCCCATCCGGCACCATTTGCGGACCAACGGTCACCAGGTTATTAAATCCAAAGGCCTTAAGACTTTCGGGGACCAGTTTGCAGCCAGTACCATGAAGGGCGGAATATACGATACGGAGTTTCCCGTGATGTGCCTTTACATTTTCAGAAGAAAGAGAAAGAGAGGTCAACGCTCTGATATATGCCTCATCCACTTCTTTTCCAATCACCTGGACCAGGGCCGGGTTGCCTGTAAAGTCGACTGATTGAATTCCCTGTATTTTGGCTGCTTCACCAATGACATTAGTGTCATGTGGAGACACCAGCTGGGCCCCGTCATTCCAGTACACTTTATATCCGTTGTATTCTTTCGGGTTATGGGAGGCAGTGATGACAATACCTGAATGACAACCAAGGTGCCTGATAGAGAAGGAGAGTTCGGGGGTTGGCCTGAGGTTATTAAAAAGAAACACTAAAAAACCGTTTGAAGACAGGACATTGGCTGCCACCCTGGCAAAGAAGCTGCTGTTATTGCGAGAATCATGAGCGATGGCCATTTTGATCTTCTCACCAGGGAAGCAGGTTTTCAGATAGTTGGCAAGACCCTGGGTAGCCACGCCCACTGTATATTGGTTCATCCTGTTGGTCCCCACACCCATGATTCCTCTGAGTCCGCCTGTGCCAAATTCCAGGTCACGGTAGAATGCTTCTGTGAGTTCCTCCGGATCCTTCTCAATCAGAAACCTCACCTGGTCCCTGGTTTCGGTATCAAAGGGTTCCTCGAGCCAAACCCTGGCCCTGGCTAAAATACGCTCTTCCATGGTTAGAATGATGTGATGAATGTTAAAATGGGCGCACCCGCAGCAAAGTTACAACTTGTTTTGAAGTATTTGTCTGACACAGTCGGCAAGACTATCACGCCAATACGGAATTTCCAATCCCAGAGTACGGATTTTCGATGTATTGAGGACCGAATAGGGCGGACGTGGCGCAATGTAAGGATACTGACCGGTTTCAATGGGATGGGGAACGCATTGGATACCTGCAAACTCTACGATGGCAACGGCAAAATCAAACCAGCTTGCCACTCCTTCGTTGGCATAATGAAAAACCTGATGATCATGGATACCAAGAAAGCGGGGTATGAGTATGAGAATGGCGTTCGCCAGATCCCTTGCGTAGGTCGGGGAACCCACCTGGTCATAGACGACCTGTAAAGAACCCGTATCCTTAGCTTTCTGAAGGATGCTTTTGACAAAGTTCTTGCCAAATGAACTATAAAGCCATGATGTTCTGATAATTACACTTCGATCCGACTGAAAGAGGACAGCATTTTCCCCGTCGAGCTTCGATTTACCGTAAAACGATTGAGGATTTGGCGTGTCAGCTTCTTTATAAGGCACATAGTCTTTACCGTCGAAAACATAATCGGTCGACAGGTGAATCAATAAGTTCTCCGAATTAGCGGTGAGGAAAGCAAGGAGACCCGGCAGTTCCGCATTCAGCAAAGATGCCTGTTCCGTTTCTGTTTCAGCCTGGTCCACGGCGGTATAGGCCGCAGCATTTACTATTACGCGGGGCTGTTCTTTCTGGTAGAAACGTTTCACAGCCTCGGAATCCCTAAGGTCCAAGTCTTCCAGATCGGTAAAAATAAACTCATAACCAGGGTATTGTGGAGCCATACACCTGATCTCACTCCCCAACTGTCCTTTAGAACCGGTTACCCAAACACGAATCATGATCTAATAAAAATTTAGTCAGTTCAATATTATCTTAAAAGTATCTCATTCACACGTAATAAACTTCCCTGCTGCCTGAACCGTAGTGAATGTCCTCAAACGAAGGACAACCCTGCCATTTACCCCAGTGTCTTATCAATACACCAAAACACGTCGGTTTCCCGGGTAAATCATTAAATATCAACGGTATAATAAATAGTCAAGAATGATTCAAATATTAGGAAAATATCAAATATACTCTTAAATTTGCAGGTTCAAAATTGAAAATTCTTTTTAATAATTTAATAACCAATAAACAAAATTTATGAAAGCGAAAATTACCCACCTGGCTTTGACCTTGTTAGCAGTATTTTGGCTTGGCCAGAATGTGAATGGGCAAATTACGGTATCCATTCCGACCATTACTGCCTGTCCGGGAACCACGATCAGTATTCCCATCATGGTCGACGGAACTGCTTCCTACGGCATTAACGCCCTTAATTTCATTCTTCAAATCGATAACAGTGTGCTTCAGTATACCAGTTACACTTCCAATCCTGCCCTCAGCGGTGGAATGACCACCATCTTTAACCCGGCAGGGAATGTCAGCGGCGCCTGGTTTGGTTTATCATCGGCTGTTATCGCCAATGGAACGGCCTTGTACACTTTGAACTTTACCTATCTTGGTGGCAGTTGCAATCTTGTCTGGGACCTTAGTCTACCTGACAACTGCCAGTTTTCAGACATTAGCAACCCCATCCCTTCCACCTGGAATAACGGCAGTATTTCGCCTGCTGCTCCTACTCCCCTTTTCACCTCACAACCAGCCAGCGTGGCTGTCAATGACGGAGACAACACCTCTTTCTCTGTAACAGCCGACAATGCTACCACTTACCTTTGGCAGGTCTCAAACAACGGCACCAATTGGAATAACCTTGCCGAGGGTGGTTATTATTCGGGAACAACTACTTCGACACTCAATATTACCGGTGCAGCCCTCGCGATGAACAACTACCAGTTCCGTTGTATCGCCGGCGAAACAGTTTGTAACCAGGCTGTCAATTCTGATGCTGCTACCCTTACTGTTAACAGTTTGACCTCCAATATTATTGTTCAGGCTGGTACCGTTACTAATTGTCCTGCTGATAACTGGGTGACTATACCGGTAAATGTAACTGACTTCAATGACGTGGGCAGTTTTAGTTTAAACATGACTTTTAATCCTGCTGAAGTAGTTTTTGTGGGAATTCAGAATGTTAACCCGGCTTTGTCTGCTGTCCCAGTTTCAACCATCTCGACTTCATCAAGTATTACGCTGGATTGGAGCTTTGTAATGCCTGCCAACGTTGGTACAGGTTTACTGCTGGAGATGGGCTTCAATTACATAGGAGGCAACGCTGACCTGACATGGACACAAGCGACCTCAGCTATTTACACCGCGCTTGGTCAGCCACTTGCCACCACCTATGTGAACGGTGCCATTGACCAGGCATCCACTGCTCCGGTATTCAACCAGCATCCGAACAACACAAGCACCATGACCAATAACAACGCCACTTTTACTGCCAATGCACCGTCGGCTTCCTCTTACTCATGGTATGAGAGCACCGACAACGGCCTTTCCTGGAACTTGATTGTTGACGGTGGTAATTATTCCGGTGCCACCACATCGACCCTTACCATCGTTTCTGCTCCTTTCACTTTCAATGGCAACCTTTACCGTTGTGAGGCTATGGAAGCAGTTTGTAGCCTTACTGCCACTTCCAATGCTGCCACATTGACCGTTACACCCTCCACGACCGATATCGTCACTACGGTGGGCAACAGCGTGGCTTGCCCGGATCCTCTGAATACCATCCTTATCCCGGTCGATGTGACTAACTTTTACAATGTGGCTTCTGCTAACATGATCATTTTCTATGATACCACCGCACTCATTTATGATACAGTCGCCAATGTACACCCAGACCTGACATCCGGAGTATTTACGGCCTTTGGGACCAACGGCCAGTTTGCCATGGCATGGTTCGCTATGGTACCCTCCAATCTTGGAACAGGAAAGCTGTTTGATATCGCGTTCTACCATATTGCCAATTCCACCAATCTGACTTATGATCTGATCAACCCTGGTGCCTGCGCTTACACTGATATCCTTTTCAATGAACTGCCCGCAGTATGGGTCAATGGTTCAGTTTCACTGCCAGGGCCTGTCATTACGACCATGCCTACCAACCAGACTGCCTTTGTCGGCACCAACGCTGTTTTCAGTCTTACGGCTACCAATACCACAGGCTACCAATGGCAGATGAAGACGGCACCCAATACCTGGACCGATCTTGTTGATGATGCTACTTACAGCGGGGTCACCACCAATACCCTCACCATCAGCAACACCACATTATTGATGGATGGCAGTTTTTACCGTTGTAACGTGGATGGACAGTGCGGCATTCAGCATTCTTATGAAGTGGAACTCGCTGTGATCAACGGAACCCCCATTGAAGTGACCCTTCCAACCCTCACCCAGTGCCAGGCACCTCTCGTTATTCCCATCAATGCCAACAATTTCACTGATGTAGGAAAGTTCAAACTGGTAATCCATACCACTGGCAACACCCTGTTGTATACCGGTTACCAGAACATGAATTCTCAGCTTGCAGGCCTCGTTACCGTAACCAATGCCACTAATGCCATCACCATTCAGGGAAACTTTGCCAACCCCATCAGTTTAGGCAGCCCCACCATTGTGGAACTGAAATTTAACACCATGCCCGGAACGACTCCTTTTGAATTCAGCACCACGGCAGGAGATAATTACTTCAAATCCATCAATAATACGGTTCTTCCCTCCACCCTGGTCTCTGGTTCCGTGACGATCAACTCCTTCCCTGGTCCTCCCACTCCTATTCAGGGCCTTAGTACCATTTGTCAGGGTGTAACCTCGACGCAGTACTCTACTTTAGGTGCCAATAACGCTACTTCCTACATTTGGTCGATCATCCCCTCAAATGCTGGAACAATCACTGCCAACGGACTTACTGCGACCGTCAACTGGGATCCCGGTTTTACCGGTGTTGCCACGATTACCGTTAAAGGGGTAAATGCTTGCGGTAATGGATCTATCATTACCAAAACCATCACCATCGTTCTCGTTCCTATCGTCGGACTGGCCAACCTGCCTGACCTCTGTACGGGTGATACCCTGCCGCTGACCGGTGGTACTCCTGTGGGCGGAACTTATAGTGGTACCGGCGTAAGCAACGGCGTATTTTATACCGACATCTCCGGCCCCGGTACATTTATTGTGACCTACACTTACAGTTCATCCGGTTGCAGTGCTTCAGCCACCAACAACATCACGGTGAATCCTACCCCGGTGGTAACTTACAACAATGCAGGCCCTTATGATACGGTAAGTCCTTACTATCCTACTTTTGCTCTTTCCGGTGGTATGCCTTTAGGAGGAACTTATTCCGGAATGGGAGTCAATTCTGGCACTGGAATGTTCGGTCCTTCTGCTCCCAATGGTTGGAGAATCATCACTTACACTTATACTACCTCTGAAGGTTGTACTGCCAGCGCTAAAGACTCGATACTCATCGACCCCATCCTCAACATGAATCTATACGGAAATGTATTGTCTATGGGAGTACAGCCGAATCCTACCACCGGTGTTGTGAAGCTTGTCATTAACAACGTGACGGAGAGCTTCCAGCTTGATCTCTTTAACAATATCGGGCAAAAGGTAATGAGTGAGTTCATCAGGCCTGATGGGGATGTGTTCATGAAAGACATCGACCTGAGCAACCAACCGAAAGGATTATATTATCTGAAAGCTTCTTCCGGACAGATCATCCGCATCGAAAAGATAGTGGTGAATTAGAAAAATTCCGGTTAATAAAAGAGGCTGTCTCAAAAGTGAGGCAGCCTCTTTTAATTTTAGATTGAGCCTTTCTTTTGCGCGCCTAAAAGAAAGGCTCGAAACCTGCCTGACAGCTTTCGGCAGGCAGGGAAAAGGGCGGCCCTGGGTTCTCGGCGACCCACTTAAGGCTCGATCCCTATGCCAGCAAAGCCGTTCAGATGATTCCTTTGGTGTTTCATTTTAAAGGGGTACCGGTCTTCACTTCTCCTGCTGGCATCCCGATGGCCATCGGGACGGGATCTTCGCCAAGTGGGTACCCCGCCTGCGAACCCTAAGGGCATTTAAATACATGATATTAAACTACTTGTTAATGAAATGGGTAAAAACGTTAATACCTGATAGTTGATATAATGTACTAACTATCTGTTTTTTAGATAAATATTACTTATACTGTTGAGGCAAGAAAAATCTTCAAGAATACAACCATGGTCAAACAATGTTGTTACTTTACGAGGTCAATGCCATAAGCGGGAAGGAAATAGAATAATCGAGGTCAACCACAATCTTCGAGAATACCAACAACAAGCCTGGGAGAGATTATTAAGCGAGTTGGGTATACAGCATAGGAAAAAACGCCCCGCTGATGTCGAAGCTGTTTTGGGGCAATCAAGCACAATAAAAATTTTAAACGATTTATGCTCAATGGATTAAATAAGGTGGAAATAGAGACTGGATTGCTTGCAACAGCTCACAACCTGGCGAAAATAAAAAACTAATAACCAATGTTGCACTAAAAACAATATCAGTAGCCGCATAAGCGACCTTTTTTTTTATGCGGCCCGAACGTATGTGAGGGGGAGTCTTGCCGAAGGCGAGACGAGGAGCATAAAAAGCAGTCGCGTTGCGGCTACGGGGCCCGCCCGGCCTGAGGGCATTAACCTATAACAAAAACGAAGGCGACCTCTTGGGACACCTTCGTTTTTTTGGGGGGAGTCTGACCGTTCTATTCCATTTTAGTCACCGAACCCGATCCATTGATTCTGGAGTCCAATTTAGGATTCCCTTTGTAACGAATATCTCCGGAACCATTGATTGTCACCTTCATTTTCTCGATCGTAAACAGGTCCATCTCGCCGGATCCGTTAATGGTAGTCTCAGTACTCACTGACGGAAAATCCCTGCCGAGGTACTTACCTGAACCATCGATGCGGATGATCTGGCTTTGTGAGGAACCATTGATTTTTATTTCACCTGAACCTTTGATCCCCGCGTACAGGGATTCACAGTTTGAGGTCAGATTCAATTCACCGGACCCATTGATGGCCAGTTCAAGGTGTTGGCTGTTCAGGGTGTTCATGGCAGTGATGGACCCACTTCCATCGACGACCAGGCGTTCGAATTCGGGAGCGGTGAGTTGCAGATGTATTCCCTTATTTCTGCCAATGCACTGTTTGGAAGAAATGACCAGGACTCCGTCAGATACCTCCATTTTTATCATGGGGAGCAGGTTGGGCTGAGCCTCCACCTTAATGGTATTTCCCGTATTCTCAGCGATCTCCACCCTGCCGGGTATCCTGAGTTTTATGGAGTGAAAGGCAGGAAGGTTCCGGCTCTCTGATGTTATTTCACCCTCTCCTTCAACACACATCTCACTGCAGGAGGTAGTGATGAATAAACCCAGTATCAGGTATGCTGCAGTCCGTTTTAATGATGATGTTTTCATGATAACCAGATGATTACTTTTCTGTTGAACGTATGAGGTTGAGTGCACTTCCCGCTTTAAACCACTCAATCTGGACCTGACTGTAGGAATGATTGACCTGGAAACTTTCGCTGGTGCCGTCTGCATGGTGCAGTAAAAGCTGAAGGGGTTTGCCTGGCTCAAAGGCCGTCAATCCGAGGATATCCATCACATCGTCTTCTCTGATCCGGTCATAGTCTGACTTATCGGCAAAAGTCAGCGCCAACATCCCCTGTTTCTTGAGGTTGGTCTCATGAATGCGGGCGAATGACTTCACCAGGACCACTTTCACACCGAGGTGGCGTGGTTCCATGGCTGCATGTTCCCTCGAGGAACCTTCCCCATAGTTCTCATCACCCACCACAATCATGGAGAACCCGGCCTTCTGATATTTTCTGGCCAATGCAGGCACTGCCTCATAAATGTTGCCCATCACATTTTTAACCTGGTTCACCTGGTCATTAAAGGCATTGACGGCTCCTATCAGCATATTATCGGAAATATTGTCGAGATGACCCCTGTACCTGAGCCAGGGCCCCGCCATTGAAATATGGTCGGTGGTACACTTACCTTTGGCTTTAATCAAGAGTTTCAAAGAATAAAAATCCTTGTGATCCCATGGTTCGAAAGGTTTCAGCAGCTGTAAACGTTTGGACTCAGGATCCACTTTGATCTCGATGCCTGAAGCATCCGAAGCGGGCTCCATGTATCCGGGATCCCTGACCTCGAACCCTCTGACCGGCAGTTCCTCACCAGCTGGCGGATCCAGAGTGACGAGTTGTCCGTCCTGGTTCATCAGTGGATCAGTCAATGGGTTAAAATCAAGTTTGCCGGCCAGTACCATGGCAATCACTATTTCAGGGGAAGCGACAAAACTGTGGGTGTTGGGGTTTCCATCATTCCGCTTGGCAAAATTCCTGTTGAAAGAGTTGATGATGGAGTTTTTCCTCCCGGGCTCGTCGATCGACCTGTTCCACTGTCCTATGCAGGGTCCGCAAGCGTTGGCCATCACTTTTCCACCAATGGCAGCAAAATCGTCGAGGATGCCATCTCTTTGGGCGGTATATCTGACCATTTCAGATCCAGGTGTGATCAGCAATTCGGCCCTGACCTTCAGGTTCTTCTGCTTTGCCTGGCGGGCCACGGAAGCAGCCCGGGTAAGATCTTCGTAGGAAGAGTTGGTGCAGGAGCCGATCAGGCCCACTTCCATCTTCATCGGGTAGTCCATTTCCAAGGCTTTCTTTCCGAATTCTGACACGGGAATCGCTGCATCCGGGGTGAAAGGTCCGTTGATATGAGGTTCCAAAGTGGATAGATCAATCTCTATGAGTTGATCGTAATATTTCTCAGGATGAAGATAGACTTCTGCATCCGCTCTCAGGTGATCTTTTATCTTATCGGCCATCATGGCCACTTCCGAGCGAGCTGTCGATTCAAGATACACCTTCATACGTTCGTCATAACCGAATATTGAGGTAGTGGCCCCTATTTCAGCGCCCATATTACAGATGGTACCTTTGCCCGTGGCTGAAAGGCTGTCGGCCCCCTCTCCAAAATACTCAACAATACAACCTGTTCCTCCTTTAACAGTAAGAATTCCAGCCACTTTCAGGATGATATCCTTCGGAGAAGTCCATCCGGAAAGTTTCCCGGTAAGTCTGACCCCTATCAGTCTGGGCATTTTTAATTCCCAGGGCATACCGGCCATCACATCGACGGCATCTGCACCACCGACACCGATGGCCACCATGCCCAATCCACCGGCATTCACGGTGTGTGAATCCGTCCCTATCATCATACCGCCCGGGAAGGCGTAGTTTTCAAGGACGACCTGATGGATAATCCCTGCTCCCGGTTTCCAGAATCCTATACCATATTTATTTGCTACCGATTCAAGGAAATGATACACCTCCTGGTTCTGGTCTCTGGCCTTGGAAAGGTCCTCTTTGGCCGCAGTTTCCGCCATGATCAGGTGATCACAATGGATGGTCGAAGGGACGGCGGTCCGTTTTTTGCCAGCGATCATAAACTGCAGCAGGGCCATCTGGGCGGTAGCATCTTGCATGGCGACCCTGTCGGGGGCAAAATTCACGTAGTCGGTCCCTCTTTTATAATCCTGCAAGTTTTCTTCCTCTGAAAGATGAGCGTAAAGCACTTTCTCGCTGAGGGTCAATGGCCTGCCCAATGCTTTACGGGCCTTATATACCCTGGAAGGCATGTCACCATAGACCTTCCTGATCATATCCAGATTAAAAATCATAATAGTTTATATTTCAATATTAAGTTGACTTTTCTCCTACAAAATAATCCTTCTTATCAGCAAAAAGAATGTTGAAGGAAGTGAGACTTCCATAGATGCGGGTGATATACTGCTGAATATTGATCTTATCCTCCTCGGTAAGTTCGCTGGCGTTCACTCTTTGTTCCAGAGTACGCAGGCGGTCCCTGATCATGATGATCTTGTGAAATAAAGCATCGATGGGCATATCCTTGCCGGCAAGCGCCTTATCTCCTGGTTCCATGATCAGTCTGCCTCCTGCCCATTTTTTATGTATCTGGGCCGTCTCCTGTATGTCTGTCAGGGTCCGTATCAAACGCAGAAAGGTTCTTTCCACTTTGTCGTAACTGACCAGGTCTGTGTCTTCATCAACGAGTTCAATGACCTCCAGTCCCTTGAAGGAACGGCTGATCTGCTTCATTCCATGATCGATAAAGGTGACCTCATACACATCACTTCTTACCTGAATGACGACTCCGCTCCCAAATTCCGGGTGCCGCACTCTCGATCCAATGCCTAATGTTTCCTGTTCTTCCATGATTTCAGATTAATTGTAAAATACTGTTATGTACCTTAAGAATCTGCGTGATCAGCATCTGTTGCTCATCATTGAAAATGATAAAATCGGCACGGGACTGCTTTTCTTCATCCGTCCACTGGCTATTCATCCGTTCCCTTACCTGGTTCTCAGTAAGCCCGTCCCTTTGCTGAACTCTCCTAATCCTGAGATCTTCCGGGGCTGTAACCACTACTATCCTGTCGAAAAACACATCGAAGCCCGTTTCTAAAAGAATGGCAGCTTCCTGAATGACATAGGGTGCGTGATGCTGAAGACTGGTCCAGCATTCAAAATCAGCTCTGACCAGGGGATGGATTTGGGCATTAAGCCACAACCTCTTCTCCTCATCAGCAAAAATACTGGAAGCCAACACACTGCGAATGATCTTCCCCTGTTCATCCTTAAGATGGGAGCCAAACTTTTTCACCACCAATTCCGTGACCACCGGTTGGTCCAGGATTCTTTTTGCCTGGATATCAGCCTGATAAACAGGAATCCCCAAGACAGAGAACACCTGTGTAACCAGGGTTTTCCCACTGCCAATGGTCCCGGTCAGTCCGACCTTAAACATTTTCCTTATGAGTATCGGGTCTGATCAGCCTTTCTTTTCGATCTGTTCGCCTGAACCTGGCTGAGCAACGGCTGATTTCTCAATTCTGACCCATACCTCATTGGCAATTTCGATGGTGAAGGTAGTATCCTGAACTTCGGTAATCTTCCCGTGGATTCCTCCTATCGTCACGATTTTATCGCCTTTCTTCAGATTTTCCCTGAATTTCCGTGCTTCTTTGGTTTTCTTCACCTGAGGCCGGATAAAGAAAAAGTAAAAGACTACGATGATCAGGATCAACGGTAAGAATGACATTAATGGATTGGCGTTACCTGATTCTTTGGCTGGCTGGCCTAACAAGAGGATGTACAATAATTGATTTGACATATTTATTAATTTTTAGTGATTATTCCGATTACTCATCTTCCGGAGGCACCCTGACCTCGCAGGAAATCTTTAAGACTTTTGTATTGGGCTGGGTATTAGCCATGACCGTCACCGACTTATGCTGAAACCCCTTTTTCCCTTCGCTGTTAAAGGTCACCTGGATGACAGATTCTTCACCGGCTTTAATCGCATTTTTGGGATATTCCGTCACCGTACAGCCACAACTGCTCGACACTCCTGCAATGATGAGATCAGACCCTCCTGTGTTCTTGAATTTGAACCCGTACGACACTTTCTCACCCTGGACAAGCCTTCCAAAATCATGTTCATCTGTATCAAACTTCATGACAGGAAGAGAACCTTTAGCGGTGGGATCGGAAGCTGATGCAGGATTCTCAACAATATCACCCGGCAGAAGTTCATTGTCTTTATGTTTGCCTTGTCCACAGGAAACCAGCATCACAACCGGGAGGATGTACCACAGCAAAATAGAAAACTTTGAATGATGTGTCATGGTTTAGTGTTTTATTCCATCAAACCCCTGCCCCTTTTCTGCAACTTCTTCTCCTCTTTGAGCCGGACCAGCAGTTTGTCGAGAATCCCATTGATAAAGTGATTGCTTTTAGGGGTACTGTAACTTTTAGATAATTCTATATACTCGTTTAAAGTGACTTTTACTGGAATAGACGGGAACTCTGTCAATTCACATATAGCCATTTTAATAAGCAGGTTGTCCATCAGGGCCATCCTTTCCAACTCCCAATTCTCCAGTTGTTCCTTGATCATGATATCGTATTCAGCTGCATGGATGATCGTTTTGGTAAACAGGCGTTTCATGTAATCCATATCCTCTCTCTGGCTGAGAGTATCCTCCTTCAGAAGCGAGGGCAGAAATGGCATCGTAAAATGGTTCTCAGAAAATTGCTTCAGGGTCTTAAGCAGCAACTCGACCGACAAATCAAAATCGCCTGCCCAAAAGAGGTTCTTATCCTCAAAATAGTCGAACAACATCTCGCTGCAAGAGATCACGTTACGGACAACCTTTTCCACGAAATCAACCTCTGCTTCCCGGCTCAGATCATCGACGGTCATATAGGTATGATACGCATCACTTTCCTTTATCTCCAGAAACAGCTTTTTGATCATTTCAGGATGAAGGGTCCAATTGACGGCGTATTTGCCATAATACTTCTGATAATCAGCACATTCAGAGACTGCATGAATGAAAATATTATTAACAAACCGGGTGTTGGGATTCAGGTCCTCTTCCGTAGGGAAATACTTCAGTTTTGCTTCTTCCTGTTTTTGCCGGGCATATTCGGTGATCTCCACCAGCAGCGACAACTGGTGGATATAAAGCTCATGCAGCTTATCAATGCTGCTGATCAGCAATTTTTCACCTGATAACAGCTGATCGTTCTCAGAGAGGATATAGGCATAAATAGCCTGAAGTGTTTTTATTCTGAAGTGCCTCCTGTTGAGCATGTTCTGTTTCAATGAACGGTTTAGATCCGGGTTGCAAAAATAGGGTTTTTCCTTCATTCCTGAAAGTAATCATAATTAACTGAATCACAGTCAGTTTAATTTTTTTTCAAAAACACATTCCGGTTTTGATAAATTTCTATTTTTGCGTATCAAAGAGTGAAATCAAATAGGCATACGAAAGATGGAAGATTTCGAAAACAACGGAAGAAAAGAGGAGATTTTTTCAAAGGCAGTTAGGGCTGGAAAAAGGACTTATTTTTTCGATGTGAAAGCAACACGCAGTGATGAGTATTATCTTACCATCACGGAAAGCAAGAGGAGGTTCAACAACGACCAGGGTAAGTTCTTTTATGAAAAGCACAAGATCTTCCTGTATAAAGAAGATTTTCAAAAGTTTTCACACGGGCTCAATGGCGTGATTGAATTTATTGAGACCGGAAAGATACCTGCTCCGACTGAAGACGAACTTTCCATCAGCGAGAATCATTCTGATGTTGATTTTGATGATTTTGACCACGAATTAGAGAAGTAATATCTGAGTTCGCCTGGTCTTTGTTTCGCTGTACAGCATTTCCATATCACATAAAGGGACCATTTTATATGGAAATAGTTGATTATCAATACCATACACAATAAATCCATTACTACAATACTTCTTGGAAACCATTTATGGGAAAAGTAATTGCAATAGCTAACCAGAAGGGCGGTGTTGGGAAAACCACCACCACGATCAACCTGGGTGCAGGGTTAGCTGTTCTTGAATATAAAACCCTGCTGATCGATGCCGATCCACAGGCCAATGCCACATCGGGGCTGGGTCTGGATCCGAAAAGCATCAAATCGAGTATCTACGAATGTATCATCGATGATGTGGATCCATCACGCATCATCATGCAGACCAACACACCCAACCTTTCCATCCTACCGGCCCACATCGACCTTGTTGGTGCAGAGATCGAGATTATCCATCTTCCTAACCGCGAGAAGTTGATGCGCAAGGTGATACAGAAGGTTAAAGACCAGTATGACTTTATTCTGATCGACTGTTCCCCTTCCCTGGGTTTGGTTACGGTTAATGCCCTTTCAGCCGCCGATTCGGTGATCATTCCGGTACAATGCGAGTATTTCGCACTGGAAGGACTGGGAAAGCTCCTTAACACCATTCGTATTGTTCAGTCGCATCTAAACAATGACCTTCAGGTGGAAGGCATCCTTCTGACCATGTTCGATCACCGGCTAAGGCTGGCCAAACAGGTGGTGGAGGATGTCAGGCTTCATTTTGAGGACCTGGTCTTTGACACCATCATATATCGCAACGTCAAACTGGGAGAGGCACCGAGTTACGGAGAAACGATCATCATGCACGACATCCAGAGCAAAGGCGCCACCAATTATCTGAACCTTGCCAGGGAGATCCTTCAAAAGAACGAAATGACCAAAATGCCCCTGGAGGCTAAACAACTGATCACGGATGATGAACGCTAAGAAAAAGACAGGTTTGGGAAGAGGACTCAGTGCACTTTTGGAGGGTGCAGGGGATTCATCGATCACTATGGGTAGTCTCGGGGACAAGACCAGTGGTTGGTCGGTTGGGAATATTCCACTCTCGGAGATCGACTCCAACCCTTACCAGCCCCGCACCGATTTTGAAGCCCAGGCCCTCCAGGAACTTTCCGATTCCATCAAAGCACAGGGCATTATTCAACCCATTACGGTGAGGAAGACCGGTGACGACAGGTACCAGCTTATCTCCGGAGAAAGAAGGCTCAGGGCTGCCCTCATGGCAGGGATCCCTTCTTTGCCTGCCTTCATCAGGACCGCTGATGACACCCAGATGCTGGAGCTTGCCCTGGTGGAGAACCTGCAGCGAAAGGATCTCAACTGCATCGAAGTGGCCATTAGTTTCCAGCGCCTGGCTGAAGAGCTTGAATATTCACAGGAAACTATTGCCGAGAAGGTTGGCAAGAACCGAAGCACCGTCACCAACTACATGAGGTTGCTGAGGCTCCCTCCGGAAATACAGATCGCCCTGAGAGACGATCTGATCACCATGGGGCATGCTCGTGCGCTCATCAACCTGGAGGATAACGAGACCCAACTCACCATCTTCAGGAACATCATACATAAGCAACTCTCGGTCAGAGATGTCGAAAGAGTGGTACAGGACCTGAACAAACCCAAACCCCAGGTTCATCCCCGGCGGTCCCTTCCGGATCAGTTAATGAATCAGAAGAAACATCTGGAAAAGAAACTGGGAGGTAAAATCTCCATAACCATCGATCAGAAGGGGAAAGGAAAAATCCAGTTGCCCTTTCAGGATGACAGTCAGTTGCAAACCATTTTCAATCTCCTTTCAGAGACCTAAGTTTCTCAGATTGAACCTGTCAAAACCAATACTAATTCTCTTCACCATACTCCTGACAACTGTTACGGTCGGCCCTTCCTATTCCCAAACCCGCAAACCTCATTCCGCCAACAAGGCGGCTCTTTATTCAGCCATATTGCCCGGAATGGGCCAGGCATACAACCACAAATACTGGAAGATCCCTGTTGTTTATGCCGGTTTTGGGACCTTTTACTACTTCATCAACAGTAATAACAAAGAATACATCAAATTCAACAAAGCCTATCAATACAAAACCGGAAGCAACACCGACCCCGGCAATTATAACGAATACGTTGACAAATACAGCGAGACATCCCTTCTTGACGGAAGGAACTACTACAGGCGCAACCGCGACCTGAGCATCATCCTTACCTCGTTCTGGTATCTGCTGAATGTTACCGATGCCGCTGTCGATGCTTATCTTTTTGATTATGATGTAAGTAATGACCTCAGCATACAAATACAACCAGATATACTGCCCATCCAGGGTCCGGTAAAACCAGGGATCAGGGTTACCATGAACCTTCACTGACGCATTAACATTAACGACTCCTGAACATGTTACCACTTAATATTGCTCTCATCGGGTACGGCAAAATGGGAAAAGAAATCGAAAAGGTGACTGAAGAAAAAGGCCATAAAATAGTCCTTATCCTCGACTCTGAACAAGACTGGGATACCAACGGGCACCTTCTTCCCCATGTGGATGTAGCCATTGAATTCACGGAACCGGCTCATGCCGTCAATAACATCGAGAGGTGTTTTAATGCCAATGTACCAATTGTTTGCGGCACCACCGGATGGCATGACCAGCTTGAAGAGGTCACCAGGAAATGTGCCTTTGGAGGCCATGCGCTTTTCTACGCTTCGAATTTCAGCATCAGTGTCAATATCTTTTTTGAGATCAACCGGAGGCTGGCCCAGCTGATGAATCCCTATCATGAATATGAGGTGAATATTGAAGAGGTTCATCACATCCATAAAATTGATGCTCCCAGCGGGACAGCCATTGCCCTGGCAAACGACATGATCCGGTTTATGGAAAGAAAGGAAAAATGGGCACAGAGCCCTTCCAAAAACAATGAAATTGAAATAAAATCAGTGCGGCAGGAAAATGTTACAGGCACTCATATCGTTACTTATGAATCTGCCATTGATTCCATCATGATCCAACACACTGCAAAAAGCCGCAGAGGATTTGCCTTCGGCGCTGTAATGGCTGCAGAGTTCCTTTTCGGAAAAAAAGGTATCTTTACCATGAACGACCTCCTTTCCCTGTAATCTCCCTTTACCAAAATTTAAGATCCCCTTATATGAACCTGTACCTCATTTTCACCCTGCTGTTCTTTGTCCTGACCCTGGCAGGTCTTTACCGGATATTTGAAAAAGCAGGTAAAAAAGGGTGGATGATCCTAATCCCTTTTTACAACTTCTGGATCTGGCTTAAAATCATTAAAAAGCCAGTTTGGTGGTTTATCTTTCTGCTCACCCCCTTCATCAATGTTTTTGTCATCTTACTGATGATCGTTGAAATACTGAAATGTTTCAACAAGCACGGGCTGGGTGATCAGGCACTTGGAGTGATCTTCCCGTTCTTCTACCTTCCTTACCTGGGCTGGTCACCCAAGGCTGTCTATGTGCATCCTGACAAACAGAAACCCATAAAGAAATCAGTATCCAGGGAGTGGGTCGATGCCATCATCTTTGCCGTGATCGCTGCGACCATTATCCGGACCTTCCTCATTGAAGCTTACACCATCCCAACCTCCTCCATGGAAAAGTCGTTGCTGGTGGGAGACTTTCTTTTTGTGAGCAAGATCACCTATGGTCCAAAAATACCACAGACGCCCATTGCCTTTCCCTTTGCCCATCATACCCTTCCGCTCACCAAATACACCAAGTCCTACCTGGAGTGGATCAGGCTGCCCTTCTACCGCTTCCCTGGCATTAAGACGATAAAGAACAACGACGTGGTGGTTTTCAACTACCCCAGTGGTGATACCGTCGTGCTCGAAAGGCAGAACGAAGATTATTACCAGATCGTCAGAGACGCCGAAACGGAGCTCAGTAACTATTTCGGCGACCAGTACGTGGTTGGGATGGGGCGTGAGGCCGTATGGAAAAACTATCATGTGACTTCCCGCCCTCCCGATAAAAGGGAGAACTACATTAAAAGATGTATTGCCATCCCGGGGGATGAGATCAAGATCATCGACCGGCAGGTATTTGTCAACGGAAAGCCGGCAGATAACCCGAAAAACATGCAATTCAACTACGACCTTTACACCGATGGGTCTGCGCTTAACCCGAAAGCCCTTGAAAAACTTGATATTACAGAGGGTGGACAGATGGAAACCGGCGTCTATGTCTTCCCTCTTTCCCTGGAAAAAGTACAAACCATGAAGACCTGGGCCAATGTAAAAAGAATTGAAGTCAGAAACAGACCTGCAGGAGAAATTAATCCCGTGATCTTCCCTCATGATACTGCCCATTTCCATTGGAATGAAGATAATTTTGGTCCGCTGGTCATTCCCAAGGCAGGTACAACCGTGCCGCTGTCGATGGATAATATCGCCCTGTACAAAAAGATCATTGATACCTATGAATACAACACGCTGAAGATCGAGGACGGCAAGATCTTTATCAATGGGAAAGAAACCAAGTCTTATACCTTTAAACAGGATTACTACTGGATGATGGGTGACAACCGCCATAATTCAGCCGACAGCCGTTTCTGGGGTTTCGTTCCCTCCGATCATATCGTGGGCAATGCTGTATTTGTTTGGTTATCAATGGGTAAGAATGATAATTTCTTCGACCGTCTCCGTTGGAATAAAATGTTCAGGATCATCCGGTAAGCAGTACTCTGTTCATATCTCCGTAGATATCTTCGTTTTCTCTGCTCTTGAAGAAGAACAGCTTATCGCTACTTTTGTACCCAAATTGATCCCCTGAAAAAGAAATCATCACCGAAAGAACCCAACGTTTCGAAAACAGAGAAGAAGAAAAAGTCTTCTTCCGCTGAGAAATCGAAGAAACGCTGGCACCAGGCCAGGATACTGAGTGGCATCTTCCTCATGTTGTTCGCATTGTTCCTTCTGTTATCATTTGTCTCCTATATATCAGGGGCATGGAGGGTTGACGATGTCTTTTACAACAGGGAGAACAGCCTCATCAAGAGTCTTCTGAATGAAGAGCTCATCGTTCACAACTGGATGGGCAAGATGGGAGCCTATTTTTCTTTCACCATGGTGAAGAAATGGTTTGGACTGGGGTCTTTCCTGCTTTTGTTGATCATGTTCTGCGGTGGATTAAAGATGGTTTCTCCCGGGATCAGGTTCCGGATCGGTCGTCTGACCTATTTGTCGGTGGTTTTCACCCTGTTGATCTCCGCCTGTCTGGGGTACGCACTCGGTTTATTTTCAGGATATACCAGCTTTCCGGGTGGCGGTTTCTTTGGAGCTCTTACAACAGAGATGCTGGAAAGTGTGGCTGGAAAAATAGGCACCGGATTGATTCTCGGTTTTCTTGTCTTGATTTCGGTGGTCCTCTCTTTTAACATCAACCTCAAAAGAAAGCCTGCAACCGAAACCGCGGTACCTTCTGACCCCATGCAGCACCACCAGCCGCCTGAATCATTTGACACTCCTGTAGTAGAGACTGTAACAGAGACTACCCGGGTGGTGGAATTTGATCTGAAAGAGGACCAGGAAGAACCAGAAAAGGATGTGATACAGGTGACGGAGGAATTAGAAAAACCTGTTCACCAGGAAATTGAACTCACCGTGGTTGATCCGGCCTCTGAAACTTCTGAATCGGAGGAAGAGGAGGAAGCCCTCCCCTATCATGGCGATCTCGACACCCCGTATGACCCTACCCTGGACCTGTCGCAATACCAGTTCCCTCCCATCGACCTGTTGATGAACTATGGCAGCGGTACTACCACGGTTAACAAGGAAGAACTGGATGAGAACAAAAACAGGATCATCCAGACGCTGAAGAACTATGCGATAGAGATCGACAAGTTCACCGCCACCATCGGACCAACGGTAACCCTTTACGAGATCGTTCCTGCAGCAGGAATCCGAATTTCCAGGATCAAAAACCTGGAAGATGACATTGCCCTGAGCCTGTCGGCATACGGAATCCGCATCATTGCTCCCATTCCCGGCAAAGGGACCATTGGCATTGAGGTCCCCAATCAAAAGCCGGAGATTGTTTCAATGCGGTCGGTGCTGACTTCCGACCGGTTTCAGAGCAGCAAATTCGAACTGCCTGTTGCCCTTGGAAAGACGATATCCAATGAGACTTACGTGGTCGACCTGACAAAAATGCCCCACCTGCTCATGGCAGGAGCCACCGGTCAGGGTAAGTCAGTGGGGCTCAATGCGATCATCACTTCCTTATTGTACAAAAAGCACCCTGCTGAGATCAAGTTCGTGATGGTTGATCCGAAAAAGGTGGAGCTATCCTTGTTCTCAAAAATTGAAAACCATTACCTGGCCACGCTGCCTGATTTCGACGAAGCCATCATCACCGACACTCGTAAGGTGGTGAGGGTTCTGAATTCCATGCTCATCGAGATGGATAACCGGTACAACCTGTTAAAGGATGCCCAGGTAAGGAATATCAAGGAATACAACACCAAGTTCATCAGCAGGAAACTGAATCCGGAAAAGGGACACCGTTTCTTACCATATATTATTCTGGTGGTCGATGAGTTTGCCGACCTTATCATGACCGCCGGCAAGGAGATAGAGACACCCCTGACCAGGCTGGCCCAGCTAGCCAGGGCCATCGGCATGCATCTCATCATAGCCACCCAACGACCATCGGTAAACATCATCACCGGAACGATAAAAGCCAACTTCCCGGCCCGTGCTGCTTTCCGAGTTATCTCAAAAATCGATTCCCGTACCATCCTCGATACGGGAGGAGCTGACCAGCTCATCGGAAGAGGAGACATGTTGCTTTCAGTCGGCAGTGAGTTCCTGAGGCTCCAATGCGCCTTCATCGACACCGGGGAGATAGAAAATATCTGTTCCTTTGTAGGATCACAGAGAGGGTATCCCCATACTTATTTCCTTCCGGAATATTTTGAAGAAAGCGATGAAGGCGGCAGAGATGCTGACCCTACCCAGAGAGATGAGATGTTTGAGGATGCTGCACGCCTGGTGGTGACGCACCAACAAGGGTCCACCTCCCTGTTACAGCGGAAGTTAAAACTGGGATATAACCGGGCAGGCCGCATCATGGACCAACTGGAATCAGCCGGTATCGTGGGCCCTCCCGATGGTTCCAAAGCCAGAGACGTTAAAATAAAAGACCCTTACGTTTTGGAACAATTATTGAGAGAGGGTGCCTAAATGTAACGAACCATGAAAAAACTCCTGCTACTTCCTTTGTTCTTTTTGCCTTTTCTGAGCTCAGCACAAGCCAACGACAGCAAAGCTGACCAGATCCTGAAAGAGATGATCAAAAAATCAAAAACCTATGAAACCATCAAGGCAGACTTCACCTATAAACTTGAAAATAAAAAGAATAAAGTGAATGATTCCTATTCAGGCACCGTTCTAATCAAGGGAGAAAACTACCGGCTCAATGTTGCCGGACAAACGGTCATCTTTAACAAGAACACCGTCTGGACCTTTATCAAAAGCGCCAACGAAGTCCAGATCAACTCCGTGGAAGACAATGAGGATGCCGTGACACCCAATAAGATCTTCAGCGGATCCTATCTCACCAACTTCCGTCCTAAATACATCAATGAAACCAACCGTCAGGGAAAGAAACTGCATGTCATCGACCTGATCCCTCTCAAAGGCAAGTCGTTCTTTAAAGTTCGTATTGAGATCGACAAAGCCAGCCTGCAGATCGTCACCTTCGGAGTGTACGATAAGAACGGCAGTGTTTATTCTTATACCATTAATAAGTTTCAGACCAACCTGAAAATCAATGATGCCGAGTTCATCTTTAAGGCATCTGACTTCCCAGGAGCTGAAATCAACGACATGCGGTAGATGCAAGGCATCAAAACCATCATCTGGGATTGGAACGGCACCCTTCTGAATGACATGGACATCTGTGTCGATTCTATCAATGTGCTTCTTAAAAAGAGGGCATTGCCACTGATGGACCTGGAAAAATACCGGAAACTATTCACTTTTCCCGTGATCAGATATTATGAAATGATTGGATTTGACTTCGTTAAAGAGCCTTACGACGATGTGGCCATGGAGTTCATCCATGATTACCTTGCCCGCCTGCAGGCTGCCTCTCTTTTTCATGATGTGCTTCCCGCACTAAATCATTTTAAAGACCGGGGCATCGACCAGGCCATTCTCTCAGCCATGGAGAATGAAAACCTCGAAATATCAGTGAAATCGAAAGGAATAGACTCCTTTTTTTCCGTCATCATGGGTACTGATGACCATTATGCACATGGAAAAACTTACCTGGCAGATAAAATTATTCACAAACTCAGGGTCTCTCCCGAACAAACCCTGATTGTTGGGGACACCTTACATGACCATGAGGTGGCGGAAACTCTGGGTTGTCAGTGTGTTCTGGTTGCAGCCGGACATCAGTCACACGATAGGCTGGAAGAAAGCGGATGTACGGTGGTTGACTCTCTTGAAGCGCTGCCCGAATTATTTAATGGTATCTAAGACCTTCATCTCCTGTTCCAGCTGCTTATCGATGTACTCATCCTTGATCTTTGTTCCATTATGGTAGGTCTCTTTCTTCAGAATTTTAGCCTTGCTGTCGTAGTATATCCAGACACCATGTTTCAGAGAATGAACATATTTGCCCCAGGCCATGACCATGCCATTATCATGGTAAAACCTGGCATCCCCTTCCAACATTCCTTTCCGGTAGGTGGCTGATGTTTTCACCTGACCATTGGAGAAATACTGTATCCAGACGCCTTCCTTGATCTCATTGTCATAGGAGATCTCTTCATCAACCTTACCATTGGAATAGAAGGTACGTGAAATCCCGTGTTTTTTGCCCAAACGGTAAGTCACCTGCGAAATCATCTTTTCCTCTTCATCGTAATAGGTCCAGAGACTGTCTTTATCATTACCCAAGTACTTTCCTTCTGCCATTTTTTTCCCGTTGGGATGATAGGTGACTGTCTGGCTTCTGGTTCCTTTACCACTGAAGGTACTGGTGGCTTTGACCTTACCATCGGGGTAATAGTATTTGAAGGTCCCCTCAGGTTTGTCATCTTTGAAACTGCCTTCATATTTAATCATCCCATTCTCCATCTTTCTCCAGTATCCTTGTTTTCTGCCCAGTGAATCTGTCTGATTTCCTGCTGGTTGTGAAAAAACACTCGAAAGTGGAATACAGAATAAAATAATAAACAGTGTTTGGAAGGATTTCATCGGAGGAGGTGAGAACATGCCCAGGGACAGAAAGTGAAGTGCAAAAGAATAACTAAATTTATCCTCCAAAATTATAAAAACCGGCCATTGTGAATACCTATCCCTCAAAACTTCTTGAATCCGCTGTCAATGAACTGAGTAAACTACCCGGCATCGGGAGGAAGACAGCCGTTCGACTGGTCTTGCATCTCCTGAAGGAAAGAGAAGAAGAGGTTGACAAACTAGGTAACTCACTGATCAGGATGAGAAAAGAGGTCAGGTACTGCAGTGTTTGCTTTAATGTTTCTGAAAACGAAACTTGTGAATTATGTTCCGATCCCAAAAGGGACCGCAGCACCCTATGCGTGGTGCAGGATGTCAGGGATGTGATGGCAATAGAGAATACGCAGCAATACCGGGGATTGTATCATATCCTGGGCGGAGTGATCTCCCCGATGGAAGGCATAGGCCCGGAAGATCTCACCTTAGAATCATTGATTTCCAGGTCGCAGCAACCTGATATAAAGGAACTTATCATAGCCTTACCGGCAACCATGGAGGGGGACACCACCAGTTTTTATATCTACCGAAAAATGAGTGGTTCGCCCGTAATACTTTCTACCATTGCCCGCGGTGTTTCTGTTGGTAATGAACTTGAGTACACCGATGAGATCACCCTGGGGCGTTCCATCCTATGCAGGGTACCGTATGAAGGAAAGTAGGAAAACTGAGGGGACAAGGGAAAAGTGAAGGTGGAAGGATGAGGGGAGCTCAGGCTACATCTGACTCAGAAGGGTTTTCCACTTCCTGATCGTCTAACAGATCATCGTCGAACAGACGAAGCTGGTTCTCGCTGATATAATCTTCCTCTGAGGCACTCCTGGCATAATGAGACAGGTACTCCCTGATGGCAGCTTTCATCAACCGGGTCGGTGTGGTTTTCTTTGCCCTGCATACCTTTTCAATGAGCTTCTTCTGTTTGTCTGTCAGCTTGAAGGTGACCTTCCGGTATTTGATTTTCCGGCTTTTCTTCTTCTTCCTGGTTTCCGGCATGATATAGCAGCTTAACTACATTGTTCCTTGATAATCTCTTTCATATCCTCTATGACTTTCCTGGCAAGGGCCTCGGCCTTAGCCTGCGAATCGCTTTCCGAATAGATCCTTATCAAAGGTTCCGTATTTGATTTTCTCAGATGCACCCATTCATTCCCGAATTCTATCCAGAGGCCATCGACCTCGTTGACCGGGTGTTGGGAATAACGCTCCTTCATCTGTTGTAAAATGCAGTCGACATTCATCTCCGGTGACAAGGTGATCCTGTTTTTGGAGATGATATAATCAGGATAAGTATCACGGAGCTGGGAGCATTTTTTCCCGCTGAGGGCGAGATGGGACAAGAATAATGCGATTCCCACGAGGGCATCCCTCCCATAATGCAAATCGGGAAGAATGATGCCTCCGTTCCCTTCACCACCGATCACGGCCCCGGTCTCCTTCATCATGGTAACCACATTCACTTCCCCCACTGCAGAGGCATGAAAATCCTGACCATGGCTCCTGGCGACCTCCTTGAGAGCCCTTGTCGAAGAAAGGTTCGTAACCACCGGGCCGGGTCGATGTTTTAGAATATAATCGGCTACGGCCACCAAGGTGAACTCCTCTCCAAACATGGACCCGTTTTCGCACACCAGGGCAAGACGGTCCACATCAGGATCTACTGCAATTCCGAGCGCGGATTTGGTTTCGACTACCTTAGAGGAAAGTTCCTCCAGATTCTCCGGCAGTGGTTCAGGGTTATGGGCAAATTTCCCATCAGGATGAGTATTGATCTCGACGATATCGTCCACGCCAAGAGCCCTGAGCAGCGCCGGGACCGCGATTCCTCCCACTGAATTGATCGCATCAACCGCCACTGTGAACCGGGCATCGCGAATGGCTTTTTCGTCCACAAGAGGCAAATCCAGGATCTTTTGAATATGGTGTTCCAACATTCCCTCATGATGGGTCAAAGTACCCAGTTTATCTGCTTCTGTATAAGAGAAAGCGCCCTTGTCAGCTAAAGTCAGCAGCAGCTCACCATCCGCAGCAGAGATGAACTCGCCCCTGTCGTTGATAAATTTGAGCGCATTCCAGTGAAAAGGGTTATGACTGGCAGTAATGATGATACCTCCTGACGCATTTAACCCGATAACAGCCATTTCCACAGTGGGAGTGGTACACAAGCCCAGATCCACTACATCCATGCCCATGGAAAGCAAACTTCCCGTAACGATTTGCCTGACCATGAAACCCGAAACCCGGGCATCCCTCCCAATGATTACGGGTCCCCGGTGATCCGGACACTGCTGCCTGATGAGGGTGGCAAAAGCACTCACATAACTGACGATATTCTGTGGGGTAAGTCCTGCTTCAGCTGAGCCTCCTATGGTACCCCGTATCCCTGAAATGGATTTGATCAAAGCCATCGAATAGTATTTGGTACAAAAATAGAAGGATTATCCCGATTAATTCATAAGGAACGTAATGAACGATTAGATTAATCGGGATTATTCTATCACAGTATCATGTTATCAGGACTCTTAATCCCGGAGATTCCGACTGAAGCTTGTGCAGGCTCTGACTATCGTCCCACTCCGTGAAGATTAAGAGTATTTACAGGAAAAGATGTATTTTTGCAGATTATTTGATCTGTCATGACAGAAGATTTTGATCAGTGGGAAGACCAGGAGATCAGAGACCTGATTGAACGTTTCGAAGGAATGTTAGGCTTGAAGGATCATTATTTCTTTGATTCGGAGGATTTCGAGGAGATCATTGACTTTTATCTGGAAAGGGACAACCCGGGAAAGGCTGAAGCAGCCATTAACCTTGCGCTTACCCAATTCCCGCTCCAACCGGCGTTTCTCATCAGAAAGGCCCAGCTGATGGAATATACCGATAAGACGGAGGAGGCTCTTAATATTCTTGAGAATGCCGAAAAACTCGATCCCACCAACCTTGATATCCTGTTGACCAGGGCCGGGATCTTCAGCCGGCAACGACAGCCTGAGAAAGCGATTGAGGTATTTAAAAAGATCCTGCCCCGTGCAGAAAACGCCGAAGAGATCCATTCGCTGATCGCCTTCGAATACCAGAACCTTGGTAACTATCACAAAGCCCTTGACCATCTGAAACTCAGTATTGAGTTAAACCCCACCAACGAAAATGCCTTATACGAAATCTCATTTTGTTATGAGGTGACCCATCAATTGGACAAAGGGATACGATTTTTTGAACAGTTCATTGACCGGGACCCTTATTCAAGAACGGCATGGTTCTGCCTGGGGGTCCTTTGCAACACCAACGGTCTCTTTGAAAAGGCCATCGAAGCCTATGATTTTGTTATTGCTATTGATGAGACCTTTTCCTCTGCCTACTTCAATAAAGCCAATTCATTTGCCAACCTCGGACTTTATGCCAAAGCTATTGAATGTTACCGGGAGACCCTGAACTACGAAGAACCTGAGGCAATGGTACTGTTTTACATCGGCGAATGCTATGAAGAACTGGAAGCGTATCAGGATGCATTGGATAACTATCTTGCTGCCATTGAGATTGACGATAAATTCAGTGATGCCTTCCTTGCTGCAGGAAATGTTTATGACTTGCTCGACCAGAGAAAGGAAGCCCTGGAATTCATGAAAACAGCCAACGAACTCGAACCCAACAATCCCACCTATCTCTTCCATTATGCCGACCTGCTTTATGAATACGGGGAGCACAGCCAGGGTATAGAAATGCTCGAGAAAGCACTCAGCATCGACCCCTATGATGAGGAAATCTATGAGCTCTTAGGCTGGATGTATGCCAACAACAACCTGATGGCAGAAGCCATCAGAGTTCTCAATGATGCTGTGTTGTACCTGCCCGACAATACCGTCCTCCCCTATCATCTGGCTGCCTGCCTGTGGATGAAAGGCAATGTTGCCGAGGCATATTCACAGGTCCACCAGGCACTGGATAAAGACTTTTCCAAGCACCAGTACCTGTTCGACTATTTCCCGGAACTTAAACAAAACACCTCTCTTCTTGCCATTATTGAAGAACATCGAAAGTAGCCCATGATCATCTATGGACTGATAGGCTTTCCGCTGGAACATTCCTGGTCACCAGCATGGTTCTCAAGAAAATTTGAAAAAGAATCTATCAAAGAGGTTGATTATCAACTATTCCCTATCAAATCTATCGATCTGTTGCCCGGATTGGTCCTGAACACTCCCAGCCTGGCAGGGCTGAATGTGACCAAACCCTATAAAGTTTCTGTCATACCTTTCCTTGATTCAATGGATACCATGGCAAAAACAACTGGCGCTGTCAATGTGATCCGGATACTTAGAAACCAGGACGGCATTCATCTGCAAGGGTATAACACCGATGTCCCTGCCTTTAATGAAACACTGGTACCATTACTCACAAGGGATATAAAATCTGCCCTCATTTTAGGTTCGGGAGGAGCATCAAAAGCAGTGGCCCTGGCACTGAAAGACCTGAATATCCCTTTCCTCGTGGTGAGCAGGACTCAAACAGGAGACGGGTTTATCAGCTATGATCATGTACACTCCGATCTTATCAGGAATACAGAGTTGATCATCAACGCCACGCCTTTGGGTCAGGAGGGAAATCCTGGGAATCCTTTACCAGGACATCTGATTCATTCGCTTCATTCAGACCACCTTCTGTATGATCTGGTCTATAACCCGCCACTGACTGAATTCCTCAGATCGGGTGAGATCAAGGGTTGCAGGACTAAGAATGGGTATGAAATGCTCGTTCGGCAGGCAGAACGATCCTGGATGATATGGACCTCCGTTTCAGGTGACGACTCTCAGAAGAACTCCGTATCTTTGTCCTCATAATTTCATCATCCATGTGGCGGATCATCACCTGGCTGTTTATCATTTCCCTAACCCTGGTCTCCTGTAGAAAGGACGTACCTCCTGCCCTGTCATGCGACCCCAACCACCCCGACAAGATATGCAGGGAGGATGCGTTCGAAAGAGGTCAGTATATCGGATGTATTGATTATAAGTACTATAGCAACCATCTCCTGTATCAGAAAAGTTACCATTCCACTCAAAATTCCTTTCTCAAGGAAACCTTTACTTATAATTCAGCCCTTCTTTTGGAAAGAATTACCGGTCAGGACGAGAACGACAAGCTCGTTCAGGAACAAATCTTTGAGAGGACCCCATTCGACAGCCTCGAAACCATGACCATTAAAAGAAACGGAACCCTGACACAGTACACGATTTTCGAGTATGATTCCCTTCACAGGCTGATCACCAAGGTTACTTCCGATGCTGATGTTTTCTCTGAATTCAGGTATATCTATACAGACGATGGAAATGTTTACAAAGAATCATCTTATAATGTATCAGGTGAACTGCAGGGATATAAGATCTTCCATCACTATCTCAACCACATTCAAAAGATATTCAGTTACAATACCAATGATGATCTTTTGGGAATCAGGGTCATCATGAAAAATAAGGAAGACCTGCTACTGGAGGTGAGAGACTACAACCCTGACAATCAACTCATTAATAGGGAATTATACGTTTACGACGGCCAGCTGCTCCATAAAAAATCTGTCATCAAGGATGAACAGGAAATTTCATTTCGTCTTTTTCATTATCCCTGATACTACATGGTGAACATTGATATATTGACCCTGTTTCCCGAAATGTTCACCGGGCCTTTCGATCATTCTATTATTAAGAGAGCCATTTCAAAGGGCATCGTGAATATCCGGCTGGTGAATATCAGGGATTTTTCCACCAACAAGCATCGCACGGTCGATGATTATCCGTACGGAGGAGGCTCCGGAATGGTGATGATGGCAGAGCCCATTGCTTTATGCATTGATCATCTCTCAGCTCAGACCCGTTACGATGAGATCATCTACCTGAGCCCGGATGGTGAACTGTTGGACCAGCCCATTGCCAACCAGCTCTCCACCAAGTCCAATCTGCTTCTGCTATGCGGACATTATAAGGGGATTGATGAACGGATCAGAGAGACTTACATCACGAGAGAGATCTCCGTGGGCGATTACGTGCTTTCAGGAGGGGAACTGGCTGCAATGGTGGTCTGCGACAGCATCATCAGGCTGATACCCGGAGTGCTTAACGATGAGACTTCCGCCTTGTCAGATTCCTTCCAGGACCAGCTCCTCTCGCCACCGGTATACACCCGTCCGGCCGTATTCAGGGGGAAGGCCGTACCTGAAGTTCTTCTTTCGGGGAATGAAAAAGAGATCAGAAAATGGAAAGAAGAAATGTCATTAGAAAGAACACGGCAAAAAAGACCTGGACTTTCCGCGGATCATTGATGTTAAATATCTACTTTTGTAATTATGCTAATCAATAATACATGAAAGAAACTATGCTCCGGACGTTTAATGTATTGATATTCTTTTTACTGGTGGTTGGTATGGCCTCCACCTTATTTATAACCTCCTGTAAACACGATCCGACAGCCACTCCTGACACTACAAGCCCTACCCCTCCTGACACCACTACGACTAATGATTGTGATCCCGATACCGTATATTTCCTGAATGATATACTACCACTCATCCTTTCCACCTGTGCAAAAAGTGGCTGCCATGACATTTCATCACAACAAGGGGGGGTGATCCTGACAGATTATCAGAATATCATTAATACTGGTGATGTGGATGCTTTTAACCCTGGGAACAGTAAACTCTATGAGGTGATCACGGAGACAGATCCTGATGATTTCATGCCCCCTTCCCCCAACACACCTTTGAGTTCGCAGCAAATTAACCTGATCTATACCTGGATCATGCAGGGAGCCTTAAATAACTATTGTAACAGTAGCAACTGCGATTCCATCAATGTCACGTTTTCGGGTACCATTATGCCGATGATAACCACCTACTGTATGGGATGTCACAGCGGCACCAACCCCAGCGGGGGTATATCCCTGACCAACCATTCCCAGGTATCCGCCAATGCTCAACCTGGTATCTGGTCGACCATCAACCACTACAATCCCTGGATACCCATGCCCTATAACGGACCAAAACTCAGCCAGTGTAAGATCAACCAGTTCAAACGGTGGCTGGACATTGGAAAACCTAACAATTAGACTTCTTTTAACATAAAACAGATTCTATGAAGACATGGCTTAAAGTTCTCATCATTATTATTATTCTTGGTCTGATCGGAGGTTATCTTGTCTATAAATTCGTTTATAACAAGCCTTTCCCCGACTATGTCGAGGCAAAAGCAGATCTGACCGTGAATGCCGATGTGCTGTATCACGATTTCAAGACGAATAAAGATACCGCTGATAAAAAGTACACAGGAAAAGTACTGGATATTTCAGGAGCCCTTACACGAGTTGAGGAAGCAGATTCACTTGTGGTGGCTGTATTCGTTCTCGGACAAGGCGACTTCGGTGAAGAAGGGATCAGAATCACACTGCTTCCCGAGTTTTCAGATAAAGCAAAGACGTTATCTAAAGGGAAGGAATTGACATTTAAGGGGTTGTGTACCGGTTTCAATGATTCCGATGTGATTGTGGAAAAGGGATCCATTGAAGAGTAATTTTTCGGTTGATTGAACAAAAATGGAAGTCATTCCTTTATTTGTTCTATTCAAACCAATCAAACATGAAACGAAATATCATTTTATCAGCCTTAATCGTGCTTATCTCATTAAGCACCCATGCTCAAAAGTTTATGACTAAAAACGGGAGCATCAGTTTCTTCTCCTCTACACCCATTGAGAATATTGATGCCCATAACAAGCAAGTGCGCAGTGTTCTTGACCTCAGTACCGGTGATTTTGTGTTCAAGGTGCTCATGAAATCCTTTGAATTTGAAAAAGCCCTGATGCAGGAACATTTCAACGAAAACTACGTGGAATCAGATAAGTATCCCAATGCCGGTTTCCAGGGAAAGATCACCAATGTAAAAGATATCAACCTTTCGAAACCCGGTGTCTATAACGTGAATGTGGAGGGAACTCTCAATATTCATAATGTGGATAAAAAGATCACCACCAAAGGCACCATTGAAGTCAAGGGAGACAAACTGATCGGCCAGGCAAAATTCAAAGTAAAACCTGCTGACCATGAAATTAAAATCCCGTCAGCCGTGGCAAAGAACATCGCTGAAAGTATGGAGGTCACAGTAAACGTTCAACTGGAAAAAATCAATAATTAACAGCTTATGAAGCGGGCCGTCACCTTTCTCATCTTCATCCTGACAGGAACATTCTATCTTAATGCGCAGGATATCAATGATCTGTTAAACGATGAGAACGACAACAAACCAGAACTGGTGACGGCAACTTTTAAGACTACCCGGCTGATCAACGGCCAGTCTATTGAAAATCCTGCCAATGGAGTTTTGATGTTCCTGATATCCCATCGTTTTGGGCGACTGAACCAGGGAGCCTATGAGCTTTTCGGGCTGGACCAGTCGACCATCAGGCTGGGATTCGAATATGGAGTTAATGACAGGCTTGCTGTGGGAATTGGAAGAAGTTCCCACCAAAAGACGGTAGATGGATTTCTGAAATTTAAAATTCTGAGACAGACGAAGGGGACCGGTGCCATGCCGGTCTCCCTTTCTTATTTTTCTTCCATGGCCATCAATACACTGAAGTGGCAGTATCCTGAACGTAAGAATTATGAGACCTCGCGCTACTCATACGTGCACCAGCTGCTTGCCGCCCGGAAAATGAGCAATTCCCTGTCGCTTCAGATCACCCCTACCCTGGTCCATAAGAACCTGGTCCCCACCGTTAATGATAAAAATGACATTTTTGCCTGCGGCCTGGGAGGAAGGATGAAACTGACCAACCGTACCTCCCTCAATGCCGAGTACTGGTGGGTGGACCCCAATGCAAGCAGTGTGGAATACGAGCCCTGTTTCTCTCTTGGCTTTGATGTAGAAACAGGCGGACATGTGTTTCAGCTGATCTTCACCAACGGCCAGCCACAATTCGAAAGGGCTTTTATCACAGAAACCTCCGGCAGCTGGGATGAAGGGGATATTTATTTCGGTTTCAATATTTCCAGGGTATTTACCCTGAAGAAACCAAAGTCTTATAAATAAGACCGGCAGCCTGGAACAAGCCGTCCTCAACTCAAGAATTCCTTTTATTCAGGTATCCTGGCTGAAAGATCGTAAACCTCCGCTCCCGTGATCTCAACCTCATAAAAACGCCCCACGACCATTTCTTTTCGTCCGGGTTTTTCAATAAGAACCTCATTATCAACCTCCGGGGAATCAAATTCCGTTCTACCTACGAAATGGTCCTTTTCTTCCCGGTCAATAATGACCTTGAGCCTGCTCCCCACTTTTTCCTGATTCCGTTTTTGTGAGATATCCATCTGAAGCTGCATGATGGCTTCTTTGCGTTCTTCTTTGATGCGCATGGGTACCGGGTCACCCAGCTTAAATGCCATAGTGTCCTCTTCAGGAGAATAGGTAAAGACCCCCAGCCGGTGGAAGCTTTGTTGCCGGACAAAGTCGTACAGCTCCCGGAAGGCGCTGTCAGATTCTCCCGGATAACCTACAATGAGGGTGGTCCTGAGGCAGATATCCGGAATCTTGTGCCGGATGCTGTCCAGTAGCTTCAGGGTGCCCTCTTTACTGATACCCCTTTTCATAGAGGTCAGTAGAGGAGTATGAATGTGCTGGAGTGGGATGTCGAGATACCTGCAGATGTTAGGATGCGACTTCATCATATCCAGGACTTTCAAAGGGAAACGGTTGGGATAGGTATAATGCAGGCGGAACCACTCTATGTCCCTGATCCCGCTCAGTTGATGAAGCAAATCAGGCAACATCTTTTTACCGTAAATATCTGTGCCGTAAGTAGTCGTATCCTGGGCGATGATATTGATCTCTTTTGTCCCATTAGCTGCCAGGAACTTCGTCTCCCTCAGGAGTTCCTCCATGGCGACGGATCGTTGTTTTCCCCTGATAAGCGGGATGGCGCAAAAGGAGCATCGCCGGTCACAGCCCTCAGAGATTTTTAGATAAGCATAATGTTTCGGAGTGGTGATCCAGCGTTCGCCGGTCATTTCCTTTTTCAGATTCGGGGCCAGGAAGCGGAGCATCTCTTTCTGTTCATTCACTCCGAAAAAGCCATCCACTTCCGGTATCTCTTTCTTCAGGTCCTCACGGTACCGCTGTGAAAGGCATCCCATGACCACTACCTTGCTGAAGATTCCCTTTTTCTTGGCATCAACCAGTTCGAGGATGGACTCCACCGATTCTTCCTTGGCATCACCAATAAATCCGCAGGTATTGATGATCGCAACGTCGGCCTGTTTTAAGGGTTCCCCTGAGGGGTCCACTATCTGAAACCCGTTGGCCCTGAGTCTGCCCAGGAATACTTCTGAATCGACCAGGTTTTTAGCACAACCCAGCGAGAGAAGATAAACAGATGCGTTTAAAGATTTGGTTTTCAAGACTTAGAAAAGGCTGTCGACGAATTCCACCTTGTTGAAAACCTGAAGGTGTTCCATCTTTTCTCCGATACCAATATATTTCACCGGAATCTTGAACTGATCAGATATTCCGATAACGACACCACCCTTGGCCGTTCCATCCAGTTTGGTGATGGCAAGGGCATTCACTTCTGTGGCGGCCGTGAACTGTTTGGCTTGTTCGAAGGCATTCTGGCCGGTAGAGGCATCCAACACAAGCAGCACCTCATGAGGTGCATCGGGGATGACTTTCTGCATGACCCTGCGGACCTTGGAAAGCTCATTCATCAGGTTCACCTTGTTGTGCAGCCTGCCGGCGGTATCGATAATCACTACATCTACATTCCTGCTGCCGGCCGATACAAGCGTATCATACGCTACCGATGCAGGATCTGAACCCATTTCCTGGGTGATCACAGGAACCCCCACCCTGTCGGCCCATACACTCAACTGGTCGATGGCAGCAGCTCTGAAGGTATCGGCGGCTCCGAGCAGAACCGATTTTCCTGACTTCTTGAACTGGTACGCCAGTTTTCCGATGGTGGTGGTCTTACCCACGCCATTGACCCCGACTACCATAATTACATAAGGTTTGTTCCCGGGAGGCAGGGAGAAATCTTCCTGAAGCGGCTGGTCATTTTCAGCCAGGAGCGCAGCGATTTCTTCTTTAAGTATAGTATTTAATTCACTGGCTCCAAGATACTTATCTTTTGATACCCTGTTTTCAATCCTCTCAATGATCCGTAATGTAGTCTCAACGCCGACATCGGAAGTGATCAGAGCTTCTTCCAGGTTGTCGAGGACCTCATCATCAACCTTGGATTTTCCAAGGATGGCCTTGCTGATTCTTGAGAAAACGCTTTCTTTGGTCTTTGCCAGGCCTTTTTCAAGGTCTTCTTTCTTTTCTTTTGAAAATATGGAGAACAATCCCATGCTGAAATATTTAAAAAAAAAGCTTCTCTTGTCCAAGAAAAGCTTTTTTCACCACAAGAAGAACTTACTTATTTCTTTGCCAGAAAGTCTTTAACCTGGTCGTTTGGTACGATATTCTCCTTAAACACGTATGCTCCGGTTTTGGGTGACCTGATCATCCGGATCACTTTTGCATAATCCTTACCGGTGGTGGTTCTCAGGGTTGCAACTACTTTCTTTGCCATGGTTATTATTTAATTTCTCTGTGAACAGTCATTTTCTTGAGGACAGGGTTGAATTTTTTCAACTCCAGTCTTTCAGGGGTATTCTTTTTATTCTTGGTAGTGATATACCTGGATGTTCCGGGCAGCCCCGTGGATTTATGTTCTGTGCATTCGAGTATCACTTGAATCCTGACATCCTTGCTTTTCTTGGCCATGATGTACTTGTTTTATTTGGAGGTGCAAAATTAAAAAAAGTTTTCAAATAAAATGATTCAGGTTAAAAAAATACTGAATTTTATACACGAAACCACTTGACATACTCTATGTTCTGGAACAATAAGACCGTTATTATCACGGGTGCAAGTTCGGGGATTGGTAAAGCACTGGCCCTTGAATTATCGGGTAAAGGGGCCCGGCTTGTACTGGCAGCCCGTAATGTGGCTGCTCTGGAAGACCTTTCCGAAAGACTCAAAAAGCAACATAATGAAGTCCTGATCATCAGAACCGACGTCAGCAAAGAACCGGACTGTCAACATCTCATTGAAGAGACCATTTCCGTCTTTGGCGGGATTGACGTCCTGATCAACAATGCAGGGATCAGCATGAGGGCCCTGTTTTCCGAGGTCGACCTGAAGGTGCTGAAAGAACTGATGGATGTTAATTTCTGGGGAACCGTTTACTGTACAAAATTTGCCCTGCCATGGCTTCTCCGAAGCAAAGGAACGGTCGCCGGGGTCTCCAGCATTGCAGGCTATAAAGGGTTGCCAGGCCGGACAGGTTATTCCGCATCCAAATTCGCCATTCACGGATTCCTCGAAACACTCCGGATTGAAAACCTGAAGACAGGACTCCACGTCCTCATTGCCTGCCCTGGTTTTACGGCATCCAATATCAGAAACACGGCCCGGTCGAAGGATGGCTCCGCCCAGAAAGAGTCTCCGATCAATGAAGACAAACTGATGACAGCTGAAAAAGTCGCCCGCCTCCTCCTGCGTTCGGTCGAGAAAAGGAAGAAATTCATGATACTGACTGCTCAGGGCAAACTCACGGTATTCCTCAATAAACTCTTTCCTTCCTGGGTCGATAAGCTGGTTTACCGGCACATGGCTAAAGAACCCGACTCCCCATTTCGTTAAATCAAGTTAAAAAACTTGCCTTATCTTATGGAATAGCCTACCTTGCATTCATTAATATCAGGTGAATTATTTGCTAATTTTGGTATTAAATTATTGATTATGAAGAAGTTAACGTTAGATATTCTACCCAAATCCGGACTAGGGGAAGTCAAATTTGGCGAACCCATGGAGCAGTTAATCAAGTACCTGGGTAATCCTGAAGATATGGAGGAACTGGAAGATGCCGATGAGTTTCCTACCATCGTGTTGCATTACTGGGACAAAAAGATCACTGTTTTCCTGGAAGGAATTGAAAAACAAGTGATATCCTGTTTTGAGGTAGACAATCCGCAATCTACCCTCTTTGGCCATTGGGCCTTCAATCTTAGTGAAAAAGAGATCAAGACCATTATGCAGCAGCATGGGTTCAAGATGCTCGACGAAGACGTTGAGGAATGGGGTGAAAAAAGAGTAACCTATGAAGATGGTCTGATAGACTTCTTTTTTGATAAAGACGGGAAACTCGTTTCCATCAACTGGGGTGTTCTCGTCAATGACAAAGGGGAGATAGAGGAGATCGGAAACTGATCCCCTTCCAGTTACCCTGACCATTTCCACCATTCAATCTGTTGCTCCGACTGCCCTTTAAACTTCTTTAGAGAGACTGGGAAGTCGTGTTTTCAAAGGCTGTATCCATCCCGATGGCAGTTTGATGGAGTGCCTATTGCTTTTCCCCGGATTTTTTCATATCTTTATGGGAATTCCAAGGCATTCAACTTCAAACACATCGACCATGAAAAAGAAATTCTTGACCTTGTTCCTGCTGTGCCTGGCATGGCAGGGAATGGCCCAGTTTGTCCCACAGCCTCTGACTTATCCAGGTTCAGGCTATTGGACTTTTTTTATCTCTGCAGCAGATCCGCAGCATGTTTGGGTCGGACCCATTTCCGAGTTTGGGGATCCCTGCTCCTTTATTGCCAGAACAGAGAACGGTGGCAGTTCCTGGCACCTCGATACGGTTCCTGTGACAGGAGAACCAGTTTGTGGTTCTGTTTCCAGCGTTGATTCAAACACCTGTTATTACCTCTTTATTGATAATAACCTGGGTGAAGGCTCGGTCTGGAAGACCACAGACGCTGCTGCGAGTTGGATCAACACCACCACCGACCAGTTTGCAGGTGGTTTTGCAAACGGGATTTTTGCTTTCTCTGCGGATACCGTCGTAGCTATGGGAGATCCGACACAAGGCTATTGGGAAATTCAACGGACCAACGATGGTGGTGACACTTGGGAAAGGGTACCTGCTACCGACATCCCTGATCCACTTTCAGGTGAAACAGGATCATACGGTTGCTACTCCGCCTCTGGTAACTCAGTATGGTTTTCCACCACAAAGGGTCGTTGCTTCAGGTCCAATGACAAAGGATCTCACTGGGAAGAGGCACAAGCAGTCCCGGGAGGCTCCGGTAACTTCAACCTTTGCTTTTCTAACGAACTGACCGGTGTTTTCTGGAAAATGGATGCAGAGATCAGTGAGATCTATGTAACCAATGATGGCGGGATCACCTGGAATACCCAGAATTTTCCTTCCGGGTATTCCATTGGAGGCATGTGTTCTGTCCCAGGATTCGACAACTGGTTCGTTGTAACAGGATTCCAAAGCGGGCTTGATATATTTTTCACTCCCGACCTGTTTGCAACTATGATCACCCTGGCCAGTTCCATCATCTCCACCGGGACGGTCGCTTTTCTTGATCCTGCAACCGGATGGCTGGCCGGCGGCGAATCAGGCAACAATGAGATCCTGAAATGGAATGGTGTGTTATCGGCACCGGAAATTGAAAATGCCAACCCAGAGTCACTCCTGATCCTTCCCAATCCTTCCTTTGATGAAACACTCATCAGATTACCAGATATTTCCGGATTAAGAATCACTGAGTTAAGAATCGTAGACCTGTCAGGAAAACTGGTTAAACAGATTCGCTTATCCAATGAAAAATGGACAAAACTGGATGCAAAGGAATTACAAAATGGAGTTTACCAATTGGAGGTTATTAGTAATGACAGGGTCATTACCAGTTCCAAATGGATCGTGAACCATTGAGGGTTATTAAAAGTCCGATAAGCTTCCTGTTCATTGCTCTTTCATCCGATCGACTTGTATCTCTTTGATTACTAATCGATTCCATTTTTTCAGAGCTTTCTCTTCCTTTCCGGTTTTGACTTCTTTAAGGTACCTTTCAGTTATCTCCCCGGCACGATGCACTGCTGCCTGATACAGGGTGCGAATTTGATCCAAGGAGAAATTACTGGAATCCAATTCTGCCTGCATCTTTCTTCTTTCAATTTCCCACAAGTCAAAATAAATATTCAGGAAAGCACTTGTATAGGGTTGTTCAGGAAGGTGAAAGAAGGTGCTCATGGCATCAAAGACCGTGTACGACCTGGACTGAAAATGATCCCCTTCTGGATTGATATCCAAAAGAATCTGAACCTTTAACCGGTAAAGATCACTTAAAATCATCCGGTTTATTTTTTCGATTGGAAACACCTTGTTTTGTTCAAGTTTCCTGTTCAGTATGATACGCTCGCCCGGTTTCCAGAAACAATAGTAATATTCGAAGACAGAACCCTTATCCCTGCAGATATTCAGAAAATCCTTTCCATAGTTACCTTCCGTATAATTTACCAGCTGGCCTTTTTGCATCAGGAATCCCAATTCTTCCTTTTGCCGGTTCGTCAGCAGCAGTGCGTTGTTGTTCTTCCAGAAGTCTGCGTTGTAAGGAATCAGGGAGATTTTCCGGTAATCATCAAAGTCGGGTGCGTAAGTGAAATATGGCAACAAAAAAGGCTGGTCATAATCATAAAAATACAATATTCCATGGGTGGTGACTTCCCGCTCCAGATGAGCGGGCTGCCCCAGTCTTAGCGTATCCCGGTTACTCTTGTATGTGAACTTATAAGAAAACTCGAGGTGTTCAGGGACTGAATAACCTCCCACAGACTGGTAAGTCTGATTCACCTCAAGGTCAAGGTTCTTTATACTATCGAAGGGAAACATAGGCATAAACGGATGAGAACGGACATGATGAAGAGATATCTTTGTCTTCAGCGGAGCAAAAGTCTGGCTGTCAATCCATAGTGTCCCGCTGCTTTGGGTTTGAATACTGTCGATGGATTCAAAATTAATCTTATACATAGCGTCGTCAGAATAAGCAAGCCAGAGACGAAAGTCCCTTTTTCCCTGTCTGGATGAAAGATTTGTGGGAAGAGCAGGCCATTGGTCGTTCCCTTCTGCAATATTCAAGGCCGTGACAGCCTTTGAGGTATTCAGTGAAAGGAAATAATGCTGCTCCTGTTGAGCTAAGGCCACCCTCCCATTTTTCAGCAACAAACTGTCGATGGTGGTACCATTCAGGCAGGCATTATAATAACATTCCAGCATCTCTACAGGCTCATTACCTGATTGGCTTTCGAGCCCGTAATACAGTTTGCAAACCTGTGGCACATGATTGCGACGAAGGTATTTGCGACATTTTGAGAGAATATCCCACAGGAAATCATTGTCGGCATGAACGACGAACTCCTTCAGCAATATCTCCTTCCTTTCAAGGTAGATGACCTTGTGCAAGGCCAACTGGGAAGCCGTCATCTTCACAGTCTGGTAACCCAGATAACTGAACACCAGTGTATCAGACTCCCTGGTCACCGTGATCCTGAATTCCCCCTCCACGTTGCATAAACCGCCGTACCGGGTACCACTGATGCCTATACTGCAGAAAGCCAGGGGTTCTTTTGTTTTCGAATCCTTGACGGTACCTGTGATGTCCTTTTGAGCAAAAGCTGAACGACCTGCAGATAAGAGTATAAAGAGGAGTATCAGCTTAAAAGCCCAACAAAATCGTAACATACCAACCTGATATTTATTTGAAAACTTTTTGATGCCACCATGGATCCGCATAACAGGTCATAATGGACGCTCATTCACCCGGAAAGCCAGGACGATAAGGATCAGAAGGAGATCCTGTACAGATTGAGCTCCGAGGGTTAACACAAAGTACCGGAATCTGCGAGGTGTTGAAGATCATCTTCTCCTCGGCTGGAGAAATTTTGAAGTCAAACACATCGTTGTCCGACATGATCATGATGAGGTCGGCCCTGATGCCTGAGGCATAACTGATGACCTGATTGGTGAAGTTTCTAGAACCTTGTGAATGTTGAATATCGAATTCAACCTCATGGTATTTGAATATCTGCTCTATCTGCCTGATCACCACTTTCAGCTTGGCCTGCAACTCATCATTGCTGGTATCAAGGATGTACAAGTGGATTTTTGCTTTAAAGGTCTTGGCCACCTTGATGGTCCATTGCACTTTCTGCCTGACATAATCCACTTCCTGGATAGGGAAAACAATGTCATTGTATCCTTCGCCCATAGCTCTCTTCTGCACTATGATGGTCGGACAAGGTGATGTAGTAACAACTTTGTACAACCCAATTATTGCGGAAATTCATGGGAGAAAAGATGGCGTTCATACTGATGGGTATTAAGGATTTTCTGAAATAAGAATAAAACCCCCGGAAGGCTTAACAAAAAACATGTTCCCGTTAGCCTCCTGACCAACTTATACTCTCGTTAATAAGAAATTAAGGTCATGATTCCCATTGGGAAGTCATGACATCCCCCTCCCTGGCATAAGTAAGCAGGGTAAATGTACGGAATTATTTTTCGTTATACAATTGAAAAAAATCAAAAAGTCATGTAAAAGTTACATCAGAACTGGTTGCATCCACGGGCCGAACTGACGCCCTTCGTATTAGCACCAAAAAATGGGATGATGATTCCGTTTTAGTTGTTTATCATAAAAAGAAATCTTCTGCAAATTTCCTAACCAGAACTCTATTTTCTTTAATTTTGATATGATTAATATTTAAGTTATGAAGTTATTTAAGGTTCGGGGTACCTGGATATTACTATGTTTATTGATCCCGGTAATCGCTGGGTACTCTCAGAGTTTTCTTGATACCAGCTCTGTCTGGTCATTGTGGTACGATGCCACGGGTGAAGGCGGACAAAACACCGGATTCCGGGTTAAGCTGGAGCAGCCTTGGGATTCTGCCGGCTGGAAGATCTCCAGCATACAGATTTCCCGCAACCAGAATCCCGAAGAATGGTTCCCTGGTTTTGGCCGTTTGAGAGAGGATATCAATAATAATATCTGGTTGAATAACAACCTTCTATATGATTTCTCCATACAGCCCGGAGATACTTTCTTAGACAAGCTTTGCTTCAGCAGGGATACGGTCATGTTGGGTGGTGTTTCCCGGATAAGATGGATGTTTGAGTGTCTTGACACCATCTGGTGGAGTAATGACACGGCCGATATCTGGATTGAAGGGATCGGAAGCATTAGAAGAGGACTCTTCTATTCCGATTTCTTGTTTTGTCCACCTCCTCTCGGGACCCCTTTTACCTACCTGATCTGTTACCACCACGGCAATATCCCGGTCTTTATAAACCAAAACTTCAACAGTTGCCTTCATTCCTCTACCTTTCTCCCTCCCGAACATTGGCCTGATGGGCCTGACAACAAATGGTACCATGACTATGAAGAACCTAACCCATGGGGCGGGACCGACTTAGGCAATATCTGTATCAAATCCGTCAGTGATGCTGTTGTTTCAGGGTATCCTTGCAGGAAGTACCGTTGTCAGACCGTCAATCACATGGAAGAGATGGTAATGGACGATTATTTTTACCTGCGCCAGGAAGGAAGCGTCGTATATTATTCCTTCGGAGGACCCTTTTATGTGCTATTCGACCTGGGGGCCCATCCCGGAGATTCCTGGACGACCCGTAATCCTTATGAAATTTACGGACTGGCCCCTGAAGCCGACAGCATGACCACCTATACTGTTGATTCTGTGTATTATTCTGATGCTTTTTGGCCTTCAGAGATATTCTACAGGAACCTTGTCATCAGTTCCTCATCCGACTGGACGTTCAAGATGCCGGTTATGGAGGTAACGGGGGGAAGGTGGTTTTTCTTTCCGGGACGCTGGGACGACTGGACCGGAGCCCATCCCGGGGCCACACGCTGTTTTTATGTCTGGAATTATGAGCCACCCTTCATCCATTACAGTTATCCTTGTTTCTTCCTCAGCGATGAGGTAGAAAACCTGGACCCTGCGAATGTTTCCGTCAGGCAAACAGATGATCAGATCATCATTACTCCGGGACCATTATTTTCCGGTAACCTGACCATTAACCTTTTCGATGTACTGGGACGGCTGGTCTGTAATCAGAACACAGCAGGAGAATCAGCGGTCCATATCCCGGCATCCGAGCTGAAATCCGGCCTGTACTTTATCCATCTGAGGGCTGAAAACGGGAGGACAGCCTCCCTGAAGGTGATCAGGAACTGGTAAGCAGGAAGGTTATTAGGGGCAAAAACAAATCTTGACTGACGGCCAGGCAGGCTTTGTTTTTGTAACGGGGACTGATGAAAGTTCTAACTTCGATTTATTGAAAGATTTGATCAATATTATTGATTTTGTGAAGTTTATATAGATTTTCAGATTACCTCTTTAACAAACCCGGTAACTGTGTGATCATATATAATGGTAATGAAATCAGGCGAATAGTAATTTCATCGCTTTTATTACCTGATCGGACTTTCGTTTTAAATATACCTTCAGAGGGCATATCTGTATTGAATCGGATCCCTGTGTTGAGATTCTTTTCAAATAAATAAACGTACAAGGATTTTAAAGTACCGCTTTTCCCTGCTTTAACCTCCAAGGGGTAAATCGTATTATTATGCTGAAACAGAAAATCAATTTCAGCATTGGCATTTTTTGCCTCCCTAGTCCAATAATACAACTGAGGAGCTATGTATTTGTCTGACATTGCCAATAACTCCTGTGCCACGAATTGTTCAGCCAAGGCACCTTCATTGATTGTCGTAATTTTTGCAGGATCTGTAAGTTGGATATGGCATAGGTGATTGGCCAGGCCGATATCTAAAAAATATGCTTTGAATATGTCAGAATTCAGGTGAGTAGTAATTGGAATATTGGCCGAGGCTGTATGCTTTGCAAGGATTAGTATTCTGCTCATTTCCAGCTTGTAAAAAGCTTCCTTTAAATTAGCAGAGCGTATTTCCCGGTCAATATTTACGTACTTAATTTTGCGGCCGGTATTTTGACCAACGTATTTCATCACTCCGGCTAGATGACTTTGCTGATTTCTGCTACCATACTTTGCAAAATCATATTGGAGGGAGGTGAGAATATTATTCTGGATTCTGTCGATGGCCAACAGGTCATTGTCATCGACAAAAACCTTGACAGCTTCAGGCATACCTCCTATAAAAAAGTAATAGCGTAAGTATTCCAGTAATTTCAGATGAATAGCCTGACTATAGTCCATTGAAAATGCATATTCATCTAAGTAGGTAAGCAGTTGATCCTCTGATACAGCAAGTAAAAACTCCCTGAAACTCATGGGGTACATATAGCAAAACTCAACTCTTCCGACCGGCATAGATAGTTTTAATTCATTCAATGTATGGTCGAGAAGTGAACCGGCTGCAATTACATGTAGCTCAGGCATTTGTTCATAAAAGTATCTTAAGGATACAATGGCTTCCGGACAAACTTGAATTTCGTCCAGAAAAAGGAGGGTCTTGCCAGGTTCAATTCTTGTTTTCTTTAATACTGAAAGTTCCTGGATGATTAGAAATGGATTATTGCTTAAGAAAATGGTTCTCAATACCGGAGACTCCTCCAGATTTATACTCACTGAATTTTCGAAATGGTGTGTAGCAAATTCTTTAATAGCAAATGTTTTGCCCACCTGCCGGGCGCCTCTTACTATTAATGGTTTCCTGCTTTTCTTTTCTTTCCAATCAATAAACAATTGGATAATATCTCTTCTCATGCTAAAATACAATGGTGTTTATGCAAATATACGAAAAAATTGAAGAAAATGTTCGATTTCAAAAATCGAAATTCGAAAATAAATTCTGCATCCTGCACTCTGAATTCGCAATTTATTATTGTGTGAGTACCAGAGCTAGTTTCAGCCTGCCTGCTGACGCAGTCAGGCAGGTACTTAGGGCAAAAAGAAAAGCGAGAACTAACCTCAGTACTTCTAAGTACTGACACCAGCTCTCGCTCTGTTTTTGTGATCCGCCTGGGATTCGAACCCAGGACCCCCGCCTTAAAAGGGCGATGCTCTACCTGCTGAGCTAGCGAATC
>CAZSDK010000011.1:12149-120103 GCA_964605655.1 uncultured Bacteroidales bacterium | reverse complement strand
CTTACTGCTGCCTCCCGTAGGAGTCTGGTCCGTGTCTCAGTACCAGTGTGGGGGAATGTCCTCTCAGAACCCCTAGGCATCGTAGCCTTGGTGAGCCGTTACCTCACCAACTAGCTAATGCCACGCATGCCCATCCTTAACCGCCGGAACTTTGATCACAATATGATGCCATCTCGTGATGTTATGGAGTATTAATCCCGATTTCTCGGGGCTATTCCCCTGTTAAAGGTAGGTTGCATACGCGTTACGCACCCGTGCGCCACTCGCCACCAGATATTGCTACCCGTGCTGCCGTTCGACTTGCATGTATTAAGCCTGCCGCTAGCGTTCATCCTGAGCCAGGATCAAACTCTCCATTGTATAAAAAAGTTTGAATGTCTCAAGGTTTAATTACTCTCTGGATATACCAGGGATATTTGCTGCTGCTATATTTGCTTCAATTCTTTCAAAGAACTTTGTGTTCCACCCTTTTTCCGTCTTCTCATGTCATTCTCTCGAAAAGGGAGTGCAAAATTAGTAATGTTTTTTTAATCTCCAAACTTTTTTGAAAAATTTTTTTCACCACCACTTTTTCTCCCTCTTTTTGTCAATGAACGCTCTCAATTAAGGGACTGCAAATGTAATACTATTATTATATCCAATGCAAGGTGTAAGATCAAAAATATTAACAATATTCGTGCTCTGTTGTCAATATGTCCGTATGCCTCTCTGTAAAATGGTTGATAACCACCTCTTTCATCTCTTCTCTATGCTGCCAAAAATTCATGGCCCCTCCTGAATATTTTGTATTTTTGAACCTCCTAACCACTATTTATTATGATCCTTTCTACTGATTTTCGCCTGATCCGGTTACTGATATTAACAGTTTTTATCGCCTCTCTTTACCAGCCAAAGACTCTTTTCTCCCAAATAAACCCAGAGGTCAAACACAAAAACCAGCCGACGCTCTCTCCTTCTGATAGAATCTTCTTCGGCGGTGACCTGGGAATTCAATTCGGAACAGTAACTATCATTAACGTTTCTCCTCTTGTAGGATACAGGATCACTCCCGACCTGGCCGCCGGAATCGGTATCACATACCAATATTATAACGATAAAAGGTTTGACCCTGACTTTTCTACCAGCATTTATGGTGGAAGAATATTCGGTAGGTATTATATCCTTGATAATCTCTTTGCCCACACTGAATACGAGGTGCTGAACTATGATGCAGTCTTTGTTGATGGAACGGGGTCCTTGTTCCAGGACAGGATCACAGCCAATAATATATATGTAGGTGGCGGCTATCGCCAACCCCTGGGTGGCAAAGCAAACCTGGAACTGATGATCCTCTATAACATTAACGAATCGGCACAGTCACTTTACGAAAATCCCATCATCAGGATGGGGATCACTGTCGGTATCTGATATAGACAAAAAAGATGGGCCCTGTCTTACAAACAAGGCTTGTCACAGGGAATATGCCTCAATACCTCCAGCATCAGGTCCCAGAACTTTTGCACGGTCTTGATATCAATCCGCTCATCAGGAGAGTGGGCTCCTTTGATGGTGGGCCCAAAGGATACCATATCTATACCAGGGTACTTTTCTCCTATCAAACCGCATTCAAGGCCGGCATGGATCGCCTTCACCTGTGGCTCTGTCTGGAACAGCTTAACGTAGGCTTTCCTGCTAAGATCAAGAATATTGGATGTGGGATTGGGCGTCCATCCCGGATATCCATCCCCATGCTCCACAGCAGCCCCTGCCATCCTGAAGGTGTTGGCAACCATATCGGCAATATCATGTTTGGCAGATTCTATGCTGCTCCTTTGGCTGGTGGTGATCAAAATATCTTTTTCCCTGGTCCTTACAGCAGCCAGATTGGTAGAGGTCTCTACAAGTCCTGGAATCACGGGTGACATGGCTATTACTCCATGAGGACATGCGTACAACGACCATATCAGCCGGTTTTGTGAATCAGCATCCAATACTTTGTCGGGCATGGCAGACTTGACAGCCTTGATAGTAAGTCCTGCATCAGTGAACTGGAGTTCATTCCAGTATTCTTTGGACAAAAGGTCAAGTCTTTCTATAAATGAACTTACCTGGGACACCGGCAACACACACAACGCAGAAGCTTCCCTGGCAATGGCATTCCTGAGGTTACCTCCGTTAAAAGAAGCTATATGGATCTGATAATCCTTGCTTAGGTTGTAAATAAGTCGGGTAAGTATTTTGTTGGAGTTCCCACGCCCTTTGTGAATATCATCGCCTGAGTGCCCGCCCTGTAAGCCGGAAACCTCAATGGTGTACGCTTCCGCATCACCTGCACATACCTGCCATTTCACAGGAAGCATAATTGAAGTGTCTTTCCCCCCGGCACAACCGATAAAAATCTCTCCTTCGTCCTCTGAGTCCAGGTTCAGCAGTATCCTGCCCTGAAGGAAATCAGGCTCCAAACCGAATGCTCCGGTAAGTCCTGTCTCTTCATCAACAGTGAAAAGACATTCCAGGGGGCCGTGGACGATCTCCTTGCTCTCAAGGATAGCCAGTGCGGCTGCCATCCCAATACCATTGTCAGATCCCAGTGTGGTGCCCGTGGCTTTTACCCATTCTCCTTCTATCCTGGGAATAATGGCATCACGATCAAAATCAAACGTCACATCCGAGTTCTTTTCGCATACCATATCCATGTGGTTCTGCAAAATGACGGTTTTCATATTTTCTTTTCCCGGAGTGGCTTTTTTCCTGATAAGGACATTGCCTATGGAATCTGTGATGGTTTCCAGATGATGCTTTTCCCCAAAATGCCTGAGGTATTCAATAATCTTCTCTTCTTTCTTTGAAGGACGGGGTACCCGGCAGATCTCGCTAAAATAGTACCATATCCGCCTGGGATGTAAGTTGGTGATGGTGTTTTCCATGGTTCTTATTTTTGTAAGGGGAACAAATGTAAAAGAAAATGATGAGGTTTTATAAGTGAAGCTTCCTTATTACTTCAATCGGATCGTCCGACTTAAAAACAGTATTCCCGGCCACCAGGATATCGGCACCGGCATGTTTAAGTAATGGTGCGTTTTCCAGGTCTACTCCTCCATCCACTTCTATAAGGGTAGTGGCCTTCTGTTCCTGAATCATCTGTTTCAGTTTCCGGATCTTGTCGAGTGACCTGTGGATAAACTTCTGTCCTCCGTAACCGGGATTTACCGACATAATGAGGACAAAATCAAGGTCCTTCAGAATATCTTCCAACAGATGTACAGGGGTGTGAGGATTGAGTGCCACACCAGCCTTCACCTCCAGGGTTTTCAGCAGCTGTATGCTGCGGTGCAGATGGGTGCATGCCTCATAGTGCACGCTAATCCAGGAGGCACCGGCATCCCTGAAGCGGCTGACATAACGGTCAGGATCGACAATCATCAGATGGACATCCAGGGGCTTTGATGCATATTTGGCTATTTTCTCGATGACCGGGAAGCCGAATGAAATGTTCGGTACGAAGACACCGTCCATCACGTCCAGGTGAAACAACGCTGCTTCGCTGATATTAACCATCTCAATATCTTTTCGCAGGTTGGAGAAATCAGCTGATAGCAGGGATGGGGCAATCATGGGATTCGGGCTTGTGTTCAACAATGACGGTCATTTCATTACCTGCGAAGGTAAAAGAAATAATCTATTAATATAGAGACCGGGCATAAAAAAAGCGGGTCTGTGCCCGCTTTAATCTAACCAAGATAGGTCTTCAGTATTTTACTGCGTGAGGTATGTTTTAACCGTCTGATGGCTTTTTCCTTAATCTGTCGTACCCGCTCACGGGTAAGGTCGAATTTTTCGCCTATCTCCTCCAGGGTCATGGGGTGACTCCCGTTTAGTCCGAAATAAAACCGGATGACATCAGCCTCCCGGGGTGGCAGGGTAGAGATAGCCCTGTCAATTTCCTTTCTCAGGGAATCATATAGGAGGTCGCTCTCGGGAGTGGGGCCTTCATCGTTTCGCAACACATCATACATGGTGTTGTCCTCATCCTGTACCAGCGGGGCATCCATAGAGACATGCCTGCCGCTGTTCCTGAGTGATTCCTTCACTTCCTGTTCGCTGATCTCAAGCATGCCCGCGATCTCTTCGGCGTTGGGTTCCCTTTCGAACTCCTGTTCCAGCTTGGCGTATGCTTTGTTGATCTTGTTGATGGCTCCGATTTTGTTCAGAGGCAGCCTGACAATCCTGGATTGTTCAGCAAGGGCCTGCAAAATCGATTGACGGATCCACCAAACGGCATAGGAGATGAACTTGAAACCCCGGGTTTCGTCAAAACGCTGGGCAGCTTTGATCAGTCCCAGGTTCCCTTCATTGATCAGGTCGGGTAAACTGAGACCCTGGTTTTGATATTGCTTGGAAACAGAAACCACAAAACGGAGGTTTGCCTTGGTCAGTTTCTCCAGGGCAGCCCTGTCGCCTGTCTTGATACGTTGAGCCAACATCACTTCTTCCTCCGCGGTGATCAGTTCCACTTTACCGATCTCCTGCAAATACTTGTCGAGTGATGCAGTTTCTCTGTTGGTAACCTGTTTCGTAATTTTCAGCTGCCTCATATAGCGGTTTTAGTTGCTTACTGGTTGGTTTCTACGTAAGGCCCACCACTTGGTTTCAGGAATTCTGCTTTTCCTGGTTTTCCTGGTTTTCAGCAGGTTTAGGCATCAATGCTTTCCTGGAGAGCTTCATCTTCCCGTTCTGATCGATGTCGATCAGTTTGACATCCACTTCATCTCCTACCTTAAATACGGAAGACACATCCTTAATATGTTTCCAGTCGATCTCAGAGATATGAAGCAGGCCATCACGGTCAGGTAAGATCTCGACAAAGGCACCATAGGTGGTGATACCCTTGACGATTCCTTTGTAAATTTCTCCCACTTCGGGTCTTCCAACAATCTTTTGGATTCTTTTCTTAACTTCTTCAAGGGATTCAAGGTTGCTGGAAGCGATGTCGATGACACCATATTCTCCGACTTCTTCAATGACGATGGTAGAATTAGTAGCTCTCTGCATTTCCTGGATGATCTTTCCACCGGGGCCAATGACGGCACCGATAAACTGGCGTTCGATCATGATCTGGATGATCCTGGGAACATGAGGCTTGTAGTCAGCCCTCGGTTCCTGTATGGTTTCCATCATCTTTCCAAGGATGTGCATCCTTCCTTTCTTGGCTTGTTCCAGGGCCTGGACAAGTATTTCATATGAAAGTCCCTTAACCTTGATATCCATCTGACAGGCAGTGATCCCGTCCGACGTGCCGCAAACTTTGAAGTCCATGTCACCAAGATGGTCTTCATCACCAAGGATATCGGACAATACAGCATATTTTCCCGATTTTTCATCGGTAATAAGGCCCATGGCGATCCCAGAAACCGGTTTTTTAATTTTGACTCCTGCATCCAGCAATGCCAGGGTGCCGGCACAGACAGTAGCCATCGAAGAGGAGCCGTTTGATTCGAGGATGTCAGAAACGATCCGGATGGTGTATGGATTGTCCTGTCCTGTCGGAATGACAGGTTTCAAGGCCCTCAGCGCCAGGTTCCCATGACCGATCTCTCTTCTGGCAGGTCCCCTGTTGGGTTTTACCTCACCTGTCGAAAATCCGGGGAAGTTATAGTTGAGCATGAAGCTGTTCTTCCCTTCGATGACGGCACCGTCGATGGTCTGTTCATCCAGTTTGGTGCCCAGGGTACAGGTAGTGAGTGATTGGGTTTCCCCCCTGGTAAAAATGGCAGAACCATGGGTGCCGGGAAGGTAGTCTACTTCGCTCCAGATGGGACGAATCTCATCAAGCTGTCTTCCGTCAAGCCTGATCCTGTCATTAAGGATCATGGCCCTTACGGCTTCCTTTTCTATGTCATGATAATACCAGTCGACGAGCACAGCTTTGGATGCTCTGTCCTCTTCACTCAGCGATTCCAGAAATTCGGTTTTTACCTGGTCAAAGGCTTCTTTGCGTTGCTGTTTGTTGGCAATGCTCTTCCGGGCAACCTGGTAAGCTTTATCAAACAAGCTGGTTTTCATGGTTTCACGAAGTGCTTCATCGTGAACTTCATGCTGATAAACTCTTTTTGGGCTGGCTTTTTCAACCATGGCAGCAAGCTCGACCTGTGCTTTACACTGCACCTTGATGGCCTCATGGGCAGCTTTCAGGGCTTCCACCATGTCGTTTTCGCCGATCTCTTTCATTTCACCTTCCACCATTACGATGCTTTCTTCTGAAGCAGCAACGGTAATGTCTAGGTCACTTTCTTCCGAACGGGTAAGGGGAGGGTTGATTATCATCTCTCCGTTGATGCGGCCTACCCTCACTTCGGAGATGGGACCATGAAAAGGAATATCGGATACCGAGATGGCAGAGGAAGCAGCCAGGCATGCCAGGGCTACGGGAGCCACCTCCCTGTCGGAAGAGATCAACATCAGGTTTACCTGGATCTCTGCATGGAAATCTTCGGGGAAAAGAGGGCGAATGGCCCGGTCAACGAGACGGGCGATAAGGATCTCATGTTCGGATGCTCGCGTTTCTCTTTTGAAAAATCCTCCGGGGAAACGTCCGGATGCTGCATATTTCTCTTGATAATCAACTGACAGTGGAAGGAAATCAACATTTTCTGCTGCTTCTTTTTTTGTGACGACGGTGGCCAGCAACATGGTGTTGCCAATGCGTACCACGGCTGAACCGTCTGCTTGTCTTGCCAGACGACCTGTTTCAATTGAAATCTCGGTTCCGTCAGGCATCTGGAATACTTTACGAATTGCGTTGTTTGTCATTTTTAGGTGTATAAGGGTTGTTACTGAATGAAAAAAAGGCAATTAAAAAATTGCCTTTTCTTCAAGATGGTTTGTATTGTACTTATTTTCTGATATTTAATTTCTTGATGATCTCCCTGTATCTTTCGATGTCTTTTTCTTTCAGATAACCCAGGAGCCTTTTTCTCTTACCTACCATGCGCACCAGGGAACGTTGGGTGAAGAGGTCCTTCTTGTTCTTCTTCAGGTGTTCTGTCAGGTGCTTGATCCGAAAGGTGAAAAGGGCAATCTGGCCTTCGGGTGAACCTGTATCAATGTCTGATTTTCCGTGTTCTTTAAAGAATTCCTTCTTGATTTCGCTTGTTAAATACATGGTTGCTTTTTTTGATACTTTAAAAGGAGTGCAAAATTACAAATAATATTCTTATGATGTCCTATTTTTTTCAAATATCTTCACTTTTAGTCAATTTTTACGGTACTCCTGCTAAAATATAAACCTATTGGCAGATCAGGTCGAACACGATGGGAAGATGATCACTGTAACCCCCTATATACCTCGGACCGGAGTAGGTCCGGTAAGGTTTGCGGCCACTGTAGCTTTCATCATCTTCTAACAGGAATGCCTCTTCAACGATCTTCAGCCCCTCCTGACTTAACTCCACACACCCTTGGAGCAGCGACCGTGAAATCATGAACTGGTCGATGGCCGACCATTCACCCTGGAATTTATGGGTGCCCCGGTTCCCTTTTATGGAGGCTGTCAGGTTGAAAAGGGTACCTGAATCCTGTGAGTCTCGGTCTCCTGTTGCTTTCAGGAACTCTGTAACAGATTCCTGGTCAGGGGTGTCGTTAAAATCACCCATAACGACAATTTTTGAATGACGGTCGGATTCCTGAAGCGAATCAATGAATGAGCGAAGCCGCCTGGCAACGAAGATACGTTTCGGGAGGCTTTGAGCCACGCCTCCAAACTTGGATGGCCAATGGTTTACCAAAACGTGAAGGGTATCCCCATTGGGAAGGGTTCCCTCAACATGTAGAATATCTCTGGTCCTAAAATTGCTGTCAATGGGATTGTGGATGCGCAAAATGCCATGAGCCAGTACTCTGAACCGATCAACCCGATACAGGAGGGCAACATCCACACCCCTGGGGTCCGGCGATTCTTCATGCACAACCCGGTAATGTAGATACTGCAGGGGTGATGTATTCACCAATTGCTTGAGAACAAACCGGTTTTCAACCTCGCACAGACCGATGAGGTCGGGAGGATGCCACTGTCCGGCTGCTATCAGAGCCCTGGCTATGTGGATCGTCTTTGTCCTGAATCTTTGGTAATTCCAGGCTCTGACTTCCCCCGGAAGATAATCCTCGTCCATGGTAAGGGTATCATTGAAGGGATCATAGAAATTCTCGGTATTGTAAAAGACAATGCGCAGGGTATCTACCTGTCCGGTAACAGGTAGATCGAGGATCATCAGGCTGATCAATGAAATCTGGAGTAAAGGAATGAGTTTCATCCGTCTTTTATTCCTTTAGATGCATCATGACGTGTGTTTTGGAAATAGAACCCTATTTTTTTCGGGCATACAGCAGGACAAGAACCGTCCAATACCTTAATTTTGTAACTTCTTAATAAGAATTTCTATGGAAACCATGCATAACCTGCTCAGTCACAGAACGATTCGAAAATACAAACCGGACCCTGTTCCAGAGCCCCTCCTGCAACAGATTCTGACAGCCGGAACCCGTGCCTCAACAACGGGTAATATGCAGGTGTACAGTATAGTGGTGACCAAAGATGAAACCCTGAAGGAAAGGCTGTGGGCTTCACATTTCAAGCAGGATATGGTTCTTCAGGCGCCGGTGGTCCTGACTTTTTGCGCCGATTTCAACCGCTTTAACACCTGGTGCAGGCAGCGGCAGGCTGAACCGGGATATGATAACTTTCTCTCATTCTTCACGGCTGCCATCGATGCGCTGCTTGTCTCCCAAAATGTTGTGGTTGCTGCTGAGGAACATGGACTGGGAATATGCTACCTGGGTACGACCACCTATATGGCATCTCAGATCATTGATATATTGGAACTCCCAAAAGGTGTGGTGCCGGTCACTACCCTCGTGATGGGTTATCCGGCAGAGGACCCGGCTCTTACCGACCGTCTGCCGCTTCAGGGTGTCGTTCATCTCGATACTTATAAAGACTATACGGCAGGAATTATCAACGAGATATACAGTGAGAAAGAAGCCTTGCCTCTCACTGAAGCACTTCTTGAAGAAAACCAGCTGGAGACCCTGGCCCAAATATTTACCCAGAAAAGATATACCAGGACGGACAATGAATATTTTTCCAGGACCTTTCTCGATGTTATTGCTAATCAGGGTTTTATGAATAACAATACAAACGATTGAGGCAGATTCTGGTCATACAAACCGCTTCTATAGGGGATGTCATTCTTGCTACTCCTGTTCTTGAAGCACTCCATGACAGGGACTCATCGGATGCCATAGACTTCCTTGTTAAGAAAGGCAATGAGGAACTCTTCTTCTCTCATCCATTTATCAGGAAGGTTCATATCTGGGATAAAAGCAGAAGTAAATACAAAAATTTGCTCACCCTTATAAGGATTATCAGGAGGCAAAAATATGACCTGGTGATCAATCTGCAGCGGTTTTTCACTTCCGGTCTCATCACTGTCTTGTCAGGTGCTGGTTTCACAACCGGGTTTGATAAAAATCCATGGTCAGGGTTTTTCTCACTCCGCATACCGCATCTTATCGGTGATCCTGAATTGCATGAAGCAGACAGGAACCTGAGTCTGATCCCTGATCTTCACATACCCAAAGGACTAGGCCATATAAGGTTATATCCATCTGAAAAGGATAAGGACCGTATACGGGAACTGCAGGACTCTCCCTACGTTTGCCTGGCACCGGCCTCCTTGTGGTACACCAAACAGTTTCCCCTGGAAAAATGGATAGAGCTGATGGATGGGATTCCCGCTTCATTGCAGATATTCCTTCTGGGAAGTCATTCAGACACTGCCTTAATGGAGGTCCTGATTGGCAAGACCAAACAACCGAATGTGAAGAACCTGGCCGGCAGGTTCAGTCTTCTGGAATCAGCAGCCCTCATGAAGGGATCCGTCATGAATGTGGTCAACGATTCGGCGCCCCTGCACCTTTGTTCTGCAATGGAAGCACCGGTCGTTGCAGTGTTTTGCTCCACCGTTCCTTCGTTTGGGTTCGGTCCCTACGGAAAAAACGGGATGGTAGTGGAGACCGGCGAGAAACTAAAGTGCCGTCCCTGTGGACTGCATGGTCTGAGAAGTTGTCCGGAAGGGCACTTTCGCTGTGCAACGACAATAGATGTTCATCAAATTCTGAATCATATTTTATGATTGAAGATATTAATAAATGTTTAAAAACCTTAGGGGAAGGGGGTATCATCATCTACCCTACCGATACGGTGTGGGGCATTGGATGTGATGCCACAAGGGCCGAGGCAGTTGAAAGGATCATCCGTCTGAAGGGAAGAAGATCGGACAAGAGCCTGATCGTTCTGGTAGACTCTGAAGGGATGTTGCAGCGGTACGTAAAAGAGGTCCCATACATTGCCTGGGACCTTCTGGACCAGGTGGAGACACCTCTGACCATTATCTATCCCGGCGGGATCAACCTGGCTCCTGGTGTGTTGGCAAATGATGGCAGTGTGGGGATTCGCATCGTAAGGGATGACTTTTGCATGGAACTGATCCGTAGATTTAACAAGCCCATTGTTTCCACCTCTGCCAATTTTAGCGGAGAACCTTCTCCCAAATCATTTGGAATGATCACCACCGATCTTCTGGTGTCGGCTGACTATGTGGTGAACTGGCAAAGCAAGACCAGCACGCCCAGCCGTCCTTCCTCCATCATTAAATTAAGCCTTAACGGGGAGATCGAACTTATCAGGCAATAGGTTGTTTTAAGAGTGGTTATGTTCGCTCCGGTGAAGGAGTGAGCAAGGAAAATACAGTCGGACCATGAATGAAACAAGTGCAAAAATGCCGTCCTTATCCGGTAAACCTGACCTTTATCAAACCGAAAAAGAAATACTTCTTAAATGGTACGAACTGATGAGCTTAGGCCGTCAGCTCGATGAACGGGCACCCAACTACCTCAAACAGGCCCTGGGGTGGTCCTATCATGCACCCTATGCCGGCCATGACGGTATTCAACTGGCAATAGGACAGGTTTTTAATAAAGAGAATGACCATCTTTTTCCTTACTACCGTGATATGCTGACTGCACTTTCTGCTGGGCTTACGGCAGAGGAAATCATTTTAAACGGAATATCCAAGGCCACCGACGTTGCGAGTGGCGGGAGACACATGTCCAATCATTTTGCCAAACCGGAGTGGCATATCCACAATGTTTCTTCAGCCACGGGAAATCATACTCTGCATGCGGTAGGAGTGGCCAGGGCCATGAAATATTATGGCTCCTCGGGTGTCGCCATCAGTTCCCAGGGGGAATCCTCGACATCAGAAGGATATGTTTATGAGGCTATTAACGGGGCCACCACTGAGAGACTGCCAGTCATCTTCGTGTTTCAGGATAACCGGTACGGTATTTCTGTTTCTAAGAAGGAACAGACTGCAAATCGCTATGCGGCAGATAATTTCAGCGGTTTCCGTAACCTCAGGATCTTTCACTGTGACGGAAAGAATGTCTTTCAGTCGATGCAGACGATGCTGGAAGCGAAGAACCATGTGCTTACAGAAGAAGAACCTGCCATCGTCCATGCAAGCTGTGTTCGTATCCATTCCCACTCCAACTCCGATAAGCATGAACTCTACCGGTCGGAAGAAGAGCTGATCTGCACCAAAGCAGCCGATCCGCTGCACCGTTTCAGAAAACAGCTGATCCATTCGAAACGATTTACTGAGAATGAACTGGCGGAAGCGGACGAACTCATGAAGAAAGTGGTTTCAGCTGCACATAAGAAAGCATTGGCAGCACCGGATCCTGATCCTGCCACCATTGAGCAGTTTCTCCTCCCTCAAGCCTATGTTTCGGATCAATTTCCCGAAGGTCTTCCTTCAGGAGAAGGGAAAAAACTTAAACTGATCCAGGCTTTGAATGAGACGCTGAAAGAGGAATTCAGGCACAATCCTGACACTTTTCTCTGGGGACAGGATGTAGCCAGCAAGGATAAAGGAGGGGTTTTCAATGTCACCAAAGGGATGCAGCAGGAGTTTGGTCACGCAAGGGTGTTCAATGCTCCCATTGCTGAAGATTATATCGTAGGTACGGCCAACGGTTTCAGCCGTTTTAATCAAAAGATTCGTGTGGTGATCGAAGGTGCTGAGTTTGCTGACTATTTCTGGCCGGCTATGGAGCAGTTCGTGGAAATGACTCATGAATACTGGAGGTCGAACGGGCAGTTTTCTCCGAATGTATTAATACGCCTGGCTTCAGGCGGTTATATTGGGGGCGGATTGTACCATTCACAGAACATTGAAGGAGTTCTCACCACTTTCCCGGGAGTCAGGGTTGTTTATCCTTCTTTTGCCGATGATGCAGCAGGCTTGCTACGTACCGCTCTCAGGTCCAAGGGTCCCACAGTCTTTTTGGAACCCAAGGCCCTCTACAATGACCCCGCTGCAGAAGCCATGGTCCCTGAAGGTTTTGAAGTGCCTTTCGGAAAAGGAAGGATACGCCGGGAGGGAAAGGATTTGACCATCATCACCTATGGTAACACTACGCCCATGAGTCTGAAGGTTGCGGAAAAGGTGTACCTGGAAAAAGGGTTAAGCGTGGAAGTAATTGATGTTCGAAGCCTCATCCCTTTGGACAAAGAAATGATCCTGAATTCGGTCAGAAAGACCAACAGGGCGCTCGTAGTTCATGAAGACAAGGTGTTTGGAGGGTTTGGTGCCGAGCTGGCAGCCATCATTACGGAGGAAGCCTTTACATATCTCGATGCACCGGTCAGCAGGGTAGGAGCTACCTTTACACCGGTAGGATTTAACCGGATTCTGGAGAAGGCCATCCTTCCCGACGACAACCGCATCTACGAAGCCGTGCTGAGGACCTTGGAATTCTGATAGAATGTATGCTACTGTATTAAGTATCAAGCTTGCGCTGGAGGTCCGCCAAGGGCAAATGGCGGCATCCCTTCAAATTCTCCTTCTTTAATGGGGCCATGCATGGCCTCAAACTTGGAGATATTATCCTGGAGAGCCCTCATCAGCCTTTTGGCATGTTGAGGGGTGAGAATAATGCGGGATTTCACCTTAGCCTTGGGAATCCCGGGCATGAGCTTAATAAAATCAACAATGAACTCCGACTGGGAATGGGTGATAACGGCCAGGTTGGAATACAGGCCTTCAGCCACTTCTTCTGAGAGTTCGATATTTAATTGGTTTTCAATTTTTTGATCTGCCATCATGCAATGAATTTCTTATTCAACTTCTGAGTAATCTTTTTTGGATGCCAGCAAGGTCTCATATTCTTCCCTTGAACCAACAATGATGTTGTCATATTCCCGCAAGCCGGTACCGGCAGGGATCAGGTGTCCGACCAGCACGTTTTCTTTCAGTCCGAGCAATCCGTCTGATTTTGCCGAAACAGATGCAGAAGTAAGCACCTTGGTAGTTTCCTGGAAAGAGGCAGCCGAAAGCCAGCTTTTGGTCTGCAGTGAAGCCCTGGTGATCCCCTGGAGCTCCTGACGAGCCGTGGCAGGCTGTGCGTCTCTGGCTTCGACCAGCTTTTTGTCCTTTCTTTTCAATTGTGAGTTTTCATCCCTGAGCTTCCTGGCACTGATGATCTGCCCTGCCTTGAAGGTGGCTGAATCACCGGCGTCGGTAACGACCTTTTTCCCAAAGATATTGTCATTCTCATCTTGGAAATCAAGGATATTGATCAATTCGCCTTCAAGAAATTTGGTGTCGCCGGGGTCTTCAATCTCGACTTTACGCATCATCTGTCTGACGATGGTCTCAAAATGTTTGTCATTGATCTTTACCCCCTGTAAACGGTAGACTTCCTGAATTTCATTCACGATATACTCCTGAACTTTCATCGGACCTTTGATGGCAAGGATATCAGTCGGAGCCACGGCACCCTCTGAAAGGGGAGTCCCTGCCTTTACGAAGTCAGCGTCCTGCACCAGGATCTGTTTGGATACAGGGATGAGGTATCTTTTTTCTTCACCTGATCTCGATGTGACCACTACCTCCCTGTTGCCCCTTTTGAGTTTCTTGGAAATGGACACTTCTCCGTCGATTTCGGAAACTTTGGCAGGATCGGAAGGGTTTCTGGCTTCGAATAACTCGGTAACCCTGGGGAGACCTCCCGTGATGTCACCGGTTTTACCGAGAGCCCTGGGTATCTTTGCAAGGGGTTCGCCCGCTTTGATGGGCGCATTATTATTAACGATGAGGTGCGATCCGACAGGAAGGTCATATACCCTTAGGGGCTCATCGACATTGCCCATGATGAAGATGGCAGGGGTCTTGGCTTTCTGACGGGTTTCCGTTACAATAAAGTTCTCAACACCTATTTCGGGATCTCTCTCAACTTTAACAGTCACCCCTTCAATAATATTCTCGTACAATACCGAACCGTTCACTTCGGAGAGGATGAGTGCATTGTAAGGGTCCCATTCGCAGATAAGATCGCCTTTTTTAACCTCGGAACCATTGTTGATATGAAGTTTGGCTCCGTACGGGATCATACTGGAAGCCAATACGATACGTGTTTGATGGGCAAAGATCCTCATTTCAGCTGAACGTCCAAGAACGATTTGGTATTTTTCCTTATCATCTTGAAATTCAACCGATTTCAACTCTTCGATCTCAACGATACCGTCGTATTTTGCTTCGATCCTTTTTTGAATCTGGATGTTGGATGCCGTACCTCCGACGTGGAAAGTACGCAGGGTAAGCTGGGTTCCCGGTTCTCCGATCGACTGGGCAGCGATTACGCCCACAGCCTCACCTTTCTGGATCATCTTCCCGGTAGCCAGGTTTCTGCCATAACAATTGGAGCAGACACCCTTTTTAGATTCACAGGTGAGCACTGAACGGATCTCCACCGATTCAATAGGTGAGTCCTGGATGCGTTTGCCAACTTCCTCGGTGATCTCTTCTCCTGCAGCCACAATGAGTTCAGCAGTCTCAGGATGGTAAATATCATGAAGGGTTACCCTTCCAAGAATGCGGTCATACAAGGTTTCTACAACCTCTTCATTTTTTTTCAGAGCTGTGATGGTCAAACCGCGGAGCGTACCACAGTCAACTTCAGAAATGATCACATCCTGGGCCACATCGACCAAACGACGGGTCAGATAACCGGCGTCAGCCGTCTTCAGAGCGGTATCGGCAAGACCTTTACGGGCACCGTGAGTTGAGATGAAGTACTCAAGGACCGAAAGCCCCTCCTTAAAGTTCGAGAGGATTGGGTTTTCAATGATCTCTCCACCTGTAGCACCTGATTTCTGTGGTTTCTGCATCAGACCTCTCATTCCGGAAAGCTGACGGATCTGTTCTTTGGATCCCCTCGCACCGGAGTCGATCATCATATATACCGGGTTAAATCCCTGATCGTTGGTGGAAAGGGTCTTCATCAAGGCATTGGTAAGCTGGGTATTGGCATGGGTCCATGCATCAATCACCTTGTTATACCTTTCATTTGGAGAGATAACACCATTGTTGTAATTGTTCCAGATTTCCTCAACATCTGCATAGGTCTTGGAAATAATCTCTTCCTTCACCCTGGGGATGATCACATTGTTGAGGTTGAATGATAGTCCTCCTCGGAAAGCCATCCTGAAACCGAGATCCTTAATGTCATCGAGGAACTTTGCAGTTTTCGCGGTACCGGTCTTTTTAAAGATCTCACCGATGATATCCCTGAGGGCTTTCTTGGTGAGTAGCTGGTTGATGAAACCAAATTCCCTTGGGACAACGGAATTGAATAGTACCCTGCCAACGGTGGATTCAATCATGCGATACACGGTTTCACCGTTTTCCTGCAGTGGATATTTAACTTTTATAAGAGCATGGAGGTCAGCTTTTCCTTCATTATAGGCAATGATGACTTCTTCTGGTCCATAAAAAACGAGTCCTTCCCCTTTGATGGGTTTTTCCGGTTCGCTTTTACGGGCTTTGGTCATGTAATATAAGCCAAGCACCATGTCCTGGGAAGGCACCATAATGGGAGCCCCGTTAGCTGGGTTAAGGATGTTGTGAGAAGCAAGCATGAGCATCTGTGCTTCCAGAACAGCAGCATGACCCAGAGGCACGTGAACGGCCATCTGGTCACCGTCGAAGTCGGCGTTAAATGCCGTACAAACCAACGGGTGCAGCTGTATGGCCTTACCTTCGATGAGTTTAGGCTGGAAAGCCTGAATACCTAGGCGGTGAAGCGTAGGGGCACGGTTAAGAAGAACAGGGTGTCCTTTAAGAATATTTTCAAGGATATCCCAAACGACGGGGTCTTTCCTGTCGACGATCTTCTTAGCCGATTTCACGGTTTTAACGATACCTCTTTCTAATAATTTTCTGATAATGAATGGCTTGAATAGTTCTGACGCCATTTCTTTAGGCAGTCCGCATTCGTTGAGTCTCAGTTCGGGACCTACGACGATAACCGAACGGCCTGAGTAGTCAACCCTTTTTCCGAGAAGGTTTTGACGGAAGCGGCCTTGTTTTCCTTTAAGACTGTCGCTCAGTGATTTCAGGGCCCTGTTAGATTCCGTCTTCACGGAATTTGCTTTTCTTGAGTTGTCGAAAAGTGAATCCACGGCCTCCTGAAGCATCCTTTTCTCATTCCTCATGATCACATCCGGGGCCTTGATTTCAATAAGCCGTTTCAGCCTGTTATTACGGATGATGACCCTTCGGTAAAGGTCGTTGAGGTCGGAAGTGGCGAACCGGCCTCCATCGAGAGGCACCAAAGGTCTCAGCTCAGGCGGTATCACAGGTACGACCTTCACGATCATCCATTCAGGTTTGTTCTCGATATGATTGTTTGCGTCCCTGAATGCCTCGAAAACCTGGAGCCTTTTCAGAGCTTCCAGTTTTCTTTGCTGTGAAGATTCAGTATTGGCAACATCACGAAGCTTGTACGACATGTCGTCGAGATCGAGTCTTGCCAGAAGATCAACCAGGGCTTCAGCACCCATCCTGGCAATGAACTTGTTGGGATCAGCGTCATCGAGGTACTGGTTCTCTTTCGGAAGAGTGTCAATGATGTCAAAGTACTCTTCTTCCGTAAGGAAATCAAGGTATTTGACACCGTCTTTCTCCTTCACGCCGGGCTGGATAACCACATACCGTTCATAATAAATGATGGATTCAAGTTTTTTGGAAGGTAGGCCTAGAAGGTTGCCAATCTTATTGGGCACAGAACGGAAAAACCAGATATGGGCAACAGGAACCACCAGCTGTATATGTCCCATTCTTTCCCTTCTCACTTTCTTTTCAGTCACCTCAACCCCGCAACGGTCACATACAATGCCTTTATATCTGATCCGTTTATATTTACCGCAGTGGCATTCCCAGTCTTTTACCGGTCCAAAAATCCTTTCACAGAACAGTCCGTCTCTTTCGGGCTTGTATGTTCTGTAGTTGATCGTCTCCGGTTTGAGGACCTCCCCGCTGGACATTTCCAGAATGTTTTCCGGTGATGCCAGACTGACAGTGATCCCAGAGAATCCGGATGGAATGTTTGTTTCTTTTCGGAAAGCCATATATGATGTTCTTGATTAATACAAAATATTGATAATTAGAGGCTAACGTTCAAAGGTCACATTCAGTCCCAGACCTCTAAGCTCATGAACCAAAACATTGAATGATTCAGGTATGCCGGGAATAGGCATGTTTTCTCCTTTGACAATAGCTTCATAAGCTTTGGCACGGCCAATCACATCGTCGGATTTCACGGTAAGGATTTCCTGGAGGATGTTGGCGGCACCGAAAGCTTCCAGTGCCCATACTTCCATCTCACCAAAACGCTGTCCTCCAAATTGAGCCTTACCACCAAGAGGCTGTTGAGTAATGAGTGAATACGGGCCAATGGAACGGGCGTGCATCTTATCGTCAACCAGATGGTGAAGTTTCATCATGTAGATAAATCCAACAGTAGCAGGCTGATAGAATTTTTCTCCGGTAAGGCCATCGTAAAGATAGGTCACACCGTTTTCAGGCAGTCCGGCTTTTCGCATCAGTTCATTGATCTGGTCGAGGCTGGCTCCGTCGAAAATTGGGGTGGCAAAACGCAGTCCAAGTTTGTGGGCAGCCCAGCCGAGCACAGTCTCATAAATCTGCCCGAGGTTCATACGGGAAGGCACACCCAGGGGGTTCAACACCACGTCCACAGGGGTCCCGTCCTCAAGGAAGGGCATGTCCTCATCACGGACAATCTTGGCAACAATACCTTTGTTACCGTGACGACCAGCCATCTTGTCACCCAGTTTCAGCTTCCGCTTCTTGGCAACATAAACCTTGGCCATCTGAACAATACCGTTGGGAAGTTCATCACCGACCATGGTAACAAACTTCACGCGGTTGAAGACGCCGAGATGTTCCTTGTACTTGATGACATAGTTGTTGATGAGTGTACTTACCAGGATATTAACGTCCTTGTCAGAAGTCCACTTATTGGGATTAATGGTCAGGTAGTCAATGGACATCAGCTGTTTTGGTGTGAACTTGCTCTTCTTGGAGATAATGGTCTCCTTGAAGTTATTGGTGACACCCTGGGAGACATGAGAGCCAAGAATGGTCATCAGTTTGTCCACCAGCTTGTTTTTCAGCTTATCAGAATCTTTATCGAAATCGTCTTCGATTTTCTTGAGTACATCTTTCTCCTTGGTTTTGGTCTTACGGTCTTTGATGACCCTGGAGAAGAGTTTCTTATCCACCACCACACCTTTCATGGAAGGGGGCGCTTTGAGAGAGGCGTCTTTCACATCGCCGGCTTTATCGCCGAAGATGGCACGAAGCAGCTTTTCTTCCGGGGTGGGATCGCTTTCTCCTTTGGGAGTGATCTTTCCGATCAGGATATCTCCTTCATTCACTTCGGCACCGATGCGGATCAGACCGTTTTCATCGAGGTCTTTGGTGGCTTCAGCACTTACGTTGGGAATGTCATTGGTGAGCTCTTCTATACCTCTTTTGGTATCGCGCACTTCCATGACAAACTCCTCAATATGGACGGAGGTAAAAATATCTTCCCTGACAATACGCTCGGAAATAACGATGGCATCCTCAAAGTTGTACCCTTTCCAGGGCATGAAGGCGACCATCAGGTTACGGCCCAGGGCAAGTTCTCCGTGCTTGGTAGCATAACCTTCCACCAGTACCTGTCCTTTGTTGACCACTTCTCCCTTTTTCACGATAGGCCTCAGGTTGACACAGGTGTTCTGATTGGTCCTCATGAACTTGGTGAGCTGGTGGACTTTGAGGTCTTCATCAAAACTGACCAGTTTTTCCTCCTCAGAGCGGTGATACTTGATATGAATCTCGTTTGAGTCTACATATTGCACCACACCGTGTCCTTCGGCATTGATCAGGACACGGCTGTCTTGCGCCACCTGTCTTTCGATGCCGGTTCCCACCAGGGGTACTTCAAGATTCAGCAGGGGTACTGCCTGACGCATCATATTGGATCCCATCAGGGCCCGGTTGGCGTCGTCGTGTTCGAGAAAGGGGATGAGGGAGGCTGCGATGGAAGCGATCTGGTTGGGAGCGATATCGATCAGGTCGAGTTCTTCTTTCTCCACGATGGGATAATCGGCCAGGTATCTCACCTTCACCCTGTCGAGCGCGATGTCGCCGTCTTCCTTAATAGGGGTGCTGGCTTGTGCGATGATCTTCTTTTCTTCTTCCTCGGCGCTGAGGTAAACATGAGGCTCATCCAGCATCACCTTACCTTTCACCACTCTCTTATACGGGGTTTCAATAAATCCCAGCTTGTTGATCTTTGCATAGACACACAGGGAGGAGATCAGACCAATGTTCGGCCCTTCCGGGGTTTCGATGGTACACAAACGCCCATAGTGGGTGTAATGGACGTCACGAACCTCAAAGCCGGCTCTTTCCCGTGAAAGACCTCCGGGTCCGAGTGCGGAAACCCTTCTTTTGTTAGTCAGCTCTGCCAGGGGGTTGGTCTGGTCCATAAACTGGCTCAGCTGGTTGGTCCCAAAGAAAGAGTTGATCACGGAAGACAGCGTCTTGGCATTGATCAGGTCCATGGGGGTAAACACCTCGTTGTCCCTGACATTCATCCTTTCGCGGATGGTCCTGGCCATACGGGCCAAACCAACGCCAAACTGGGAATAAAGTTGTTCTCCGACCGTCCTTACCCTACGGTTACTGAGGTGATCGATATCATCGACTTCAGCCTGGGAGTTTACCAGTTCGATCAGATACTTGATGATGGAAATGATATCTTCCTTGGTGAGCACTCTGTTGGCCAGATCGATGTCGAGGCTCAGCTTTTTGTTGATCCTGTATCGACCGACGTCTCCGAGGTCATATCTTTTATCAGAAAAGAAAAGTTTTTCAATGATCCCTCTGGCGGTTTCTTCATCAGGGGGCTCAGCATTTCTTAACTGACGGTAAATATATTCGACGGCCTCTTTCTCTGAATTGGCCGTGTCTTTTTGTAAGGTATTGAAAATGATGGAATAATCAAGATTACTGCCTTCTTCTTTATGAAGGAGAATGCTTTTTACTCCAGAGTCGACGATAAGGTCGATATGTTTGTTTTCGAGGATGGTTTCACGGTCGATAATGATCTCAGTACGTTCGATCGAGACCACTTCACCCGTATCCTCGTCAACGAAGTCTTCTATCCATGCCCGGAGCACACGTGCAGCGAGCTTTCTCCCCACCACTTTTTTCAGGGCGGTTTTGTTCACTTTAATTTCTTCAGCCAGGTTGAAGATATCAAGGATGTCTTTATCGCTTTCAAAACCGATGGCCCTGAGCAGGGTAGTGACGGGTAATTTCTTTTTCCTGTCGATGTATGCATACATCACATGGTTGATGTCTGTGGTGAATTCCATCCAGGATCCTTTGAAGGGGATGATCCTGGCGGAATACAACTGGCTGCCGTTGGCATGCCTGCTGGTGCCAAAGAACACTCCGGGTGAACGATGAAGCTGGGAAACGACCACTCTTTCCGCACCATTGATGATAAAGGTGCCTTTGGGTGTCATATAGGGGATCATCCCCAGGTAGACATCCTGAATGATGGTCTCAAAATCTTCGTGTTCAGGGTCGGTGCAAAAAAGTTTGAGTTTAGCTTTCAGCGGAACGCTGTAAGTAAGACCTCTTTCAATACACTCTTCGATGGAATATCTGGGAGGATCGATAAAGTAGTCTTTAAACTCAAGGACAAAGTTGCTCCGGGCATCCATAATCGGAAAGTTCTCGGCGAAAACTTTGTACAGACCTTCGTTGACCCGGTCTTCAGGATTGGTTTCCAGCTGGAAAAAGTCCTGGAAAGACTTGATCTGGACATCCAGGAAGTCAGGGTAGGTGGTCTGGATTTTTGTCCTGGAAAAATTGATTCTTTCGGGATTATTCAAAGCTAAAGTTTTTAAGATGCGTAAATGAACATGTTAATAAACAGAAGGGGTGTTTATCTTAAAAACGAAATAAGCTATAGACCTCTGTTCGAGAACAGAAGTCTATAACTTATCGGGATAAGGTAGAAATCGACTTATTTAATTTCAACCTCAGCTCCGGCTTCTTCAAGTTGATTTTTCAAAGCATTGGCTTCGTCTTTAGTCACACCTTCTTTGATAGCTTTGGGAGCGGCGTCAACCAGCTCTTTGGCTTCCTTCAGTCCGAGGCTGGTAAGTTCTTTTACCAGTTTAACCACGGCCAGTTTTGCCTGGCCGGCTGACTTCAGGAATACATCAAACTGAGTTTTTTCCTCAACAACAGCAGCGGCACCATCGCCTGCGCCTGCGCTGGCGACCATCACTGCAGGAGCTGCAGCTGCGGGTTCGATTCCATACTCATCTTTAAGAATTTTAGCAAGTTCGTTAACTTCCTTTACAGTGAGGTTAACCAGGGTTTCTGCTAAAGTTTTTAAGTCTGCCATGTTTTTCAGTTTTATTGTTTTGTTATTAAAATTCTGATAATTAAATTGTTACTCTGGTTTTTCAGATAATGTCTTGAGAACACCGGAGATCTTTTGTCCGCCAGACTGGAGGGCCGAGATAACATTTCTGGCCGGGGATTGAAGTAAGAACACCAAATCAGCGATGAGTTCATTTTTCGATTTGATATTCATCAGGTTATCGAGCTGATTATCGCCGATATAGGTCATTTCTTCAATATAGGCCCCTTTGAGCAAAGGTTTTCCGCTGGTTTTGCGAAATTCCTTAATCAGTTTGGCAGGTAGATTTCCGGCATCTGCAATCATAATCGAAGTAGAGCCTTTCAGTACGCCATAGAGGTCTTCAAAATTCTTGTCGGCCTTTTCCATGGCTTTTCGCAGCAGGGTGTTTTTAACCACCTGCAGTTGCACTGACCTTTTGAAACAGAGACGGCGCAATTTATTGGTAATGTCCACATTCAGGTCAGAAATATCCGTGATATACAGATAGTTCGCCTGATTGAGCTGTTCTGTCAAGGTTTCAATGAACTGGTCTTTTTCTTCTTTTCTCATAACCGTATTTGCCGTTTGCCTTTTTCAAGGAGTCAATTAAAACACGATAGATTTTTGTTCCACACGAACCCCAGGGCTCATGGTACTCGACATAAAGATGCTCTTGATATAAGTACCTTTAGCGGCTGATGGCTTCAGTTTCATGATGGTTTGCAGTACTTCCCGGGCATTTTCCACGATCTTCTGATCATCGAAAGATACCTTGGCTACAGAAGTATGAACGATGCCATACTTGTCCACTTTGAAATCGATTTTACCAGCTTTTACATCCTGTACGGCCTTACCGACCTCCATGGTCACGGTGCCGGTTTTTGGGTTCGGCATCAGGCCTCTGGGACCCAATATCTTACCTAAGGCACCGACTTTGGGCATCACATTGGGTGTGGTAATGACCACGTCCACGTCTGTCCAACCGTCCTTGATTTTTTGGATGTAATCATCGAGCCCAACATAGTCTGCTCCGGCAGTTTTGGCTTCATCCTCCTTATCGGGGGTACAAAGAACGAGCACCCTGATGGTTTTTCCGGTTCCGTGAGGTAAAGTCACGGTGCCTCTGACCATCTGGTTGGCTTTCCTGGGGTCAACGCCCAATCTTACGTCGATGTCGACGGAAGAATCGAACTTGGCAGTGGTGATCAGTTTCACGATCTTCACTGCCTCAGGTAAACCAAAAGTTTGGTTCTTATCATATTTTGCCAAAACTTCTTTTCTTTTCTTCGTTAGTTTTGCCATTTCCTTATAGTTTTAAGGTGTTGGGTTTTAAAGGATTAATAAATCACTTGCAATATTGCAGGGGTTTATCAATCGCCGGAGATGGGTGGGGTTCCTGATACGTTAATACCCATACTTCTGGCGGTTCCGGCAACCATGCTCATGGCTGATTCCAGGGTAAAGCAGTTAAGGTCATTCATTTTCACTTCTGCTATAGCCTGTACCTGTTCCCAGGTAACGGTTCCCACCTTGTTTCGGTTAGGTTCAGGAGATCCTTTTTGTAATTTGGCAGCTTCCATCAACTGAACAGCAACGGGAGGACTTTTAATGATAAAGTCAAAAGTCTTGTCTCGATAAACAGTGATGATCACAGGAATCAGCTTTCCAGCATTGTCCTGGGTACGAGCATTGAACTGTTTACAGAACTCCATGATGTTCACCCCTTTAGCACCCAATGCGGGGCCAACGGGAGGTGAAGGATTGGCTGCACCACCTTTGATCTGTAATTTGATCAATCCAGCAACTTCTTTTGCCATTGTAAAGATGATGTTTTAGTTAGGTGATCATTTTCTTGTCTGACATCCGCTTGCTACTCTTTGGAAACCTGCATGAAACCAAGTTCCAGCGGGGTTTTCCTTCCGAAGATCTTAACCATCACTTTCAGCTTCTTTTTCTCTTCATTGATCTCTTCGATCACACCGCTAAAGCTGTTAAAGGGTCCGTCAATCACGGTGACTGTCTCACCGATAATAAACGGCACGGTCATCTCTTCACCTCGTTCAGCAAGTTCGTCCACTTTTCCCAGGATACGGTTCACTTCAGCGGGTCGCAGGGGGTGAGGTTCTCCTTTGGTACCAAGAAATCCAAGCACGCCCGGAATGTTCTTGATAATATGGGGGATCTCACCGGTCAGGATGGCTTCTATCAGCACATATCCGGGAAAGAAGTTCCTTTCCTTGCTCACTTTCTTGCCATTCCTGATCTGGTACACTTTCTCAGTCGGAATCAGTATCTGCGAAATATAATCCTTCAGGTTCAGCCTGGCAATTTCATTTTCAAGGTATTGTTTTACCTTCTTTTCATTGCCGCTGATCGCTCGGATCACGTACCATTTTTTATTATCCTGTTCGCTCATACGTTGGTGATCCCTGAGTAGGTGGAATCAAACAATTAATATTAGATTATTCCGGTTTGAATTAAAACAGCGTATAAAACTGTTTCAGGAGTGTGGAGAAGCTAATGTCCATCAGATACACGATGATCGCGATAATAAGGGAAGCAATGGACACTACGATAGCACTGCTTTGCAATTCATTCCAGGAAGGCCAGGAAACCTTATGCATGAGTTCATCATAACTCTCCCTGACATACGTTTTAACACTTTGAAATGCTGACATATAACCTAATATTTGCACGGGTGGTAGGAATCGAACCCACAGCCTACGGTTTTGGAGACCGCCACTCTACCAGTTGAGCTACACCCGTTCGGTGTTTCTTTTTGTATTTTTCATTAGATAACAAAGGTATCCCATTGCTGGGACACCTTTGTGAACTCACTTTATATTATTACCTGAGGGTATGTTAATCGAGGATTTCTGTTACCTGACCGGCACCTACGGTTCTGCCACCTTCGCGGATAGCGAACCTGAGGTTCATGTTCATGGCGATTTCGCTGATCAATTTTACTTCAATGGTGAGGTTATCACCGGGCATAATCATTTCAATGCCTTCGGGCAGTACGATCTCACCTGTAACGTCGGTGGTCCTGAAGTAGAACTGAGGACGGTACCTGTTGTGGAACGGAGTATGTCTTCCGCCTTCTTCTTTCTTAAGGATATACACCTTGGCTTTGAAATGTCTGTGAGGTTTAATGGAACCCGGCTTGGCAATGACCATACCACGACGGATCTCATCCTTGTCAATACCTCTGAGCAGCAAGCCACTGTTGTCACCAGCTTCTCCGCGGTCGAGGATCTTACGGAACATTTCGACTCCTGTCACCACTGATTTGAGTTTCTCAGCACCCATCCCGATGATTTCGACAGGGTCACCCGAGTTGATGACACCGGTTTCAATCCTTCCGGTGGCAACGGTACCACGGCCGGTGATAGAGAATACGTCTTCCACTGGCATGAGGAAGTCTTTATCAACGTCACGGGTGGGTAAGGGGATGTAGGTATCCACTGCGGCCATCAGTTCCATGATTTTTTCAACCCATTTGGGTTCTTTGTTCAGTCCGCCCAAAGCAGAGCCGCGGATAATAGGTGCACTGTCTCCGTCAAAACCGTAGAAGGTAAGGAGCTCACGGATTTCCATTTCCACCAGGTCGAGGAGTTCTTCGTCATCCACCAGGTCGACTTTATTCATGAAAACCACCAGTTTGGGAACACCTACCTGGCGTGCCAGAAGGATATGTTCACGGGTCTGGGGCATGGGACCATCAGTGGCAGCAACCACGAGGATAGCACCGTCCATCTGGGCAGCACCGGTGACCATATTTTTAATATAGTCGGCGTGACCAGGACAGTCGACGTGTGCATAATGCCTGTTTTCGGTCTGATACTCGATGTGAGCGGTATTGATCGTAATACCTCTTTCTTTTTCTTCCGGTGCATTGTCAATGGAGTCGAAAGTCCTGAATTCTGATAAGCCCTTGTCAGCCAGTACCAGAGTAATGGCGGCCGTCAGGGTGGTTTTGCCGTGGTCGATGTGACCGATCGTTCCTACGTTAACGTGGGGTTTGCTACGAACGAATTTTTCTTTTGCCATATTACCTTAATTATAAAATTTAATACAAAATGAGTTCTATGTTGATTTATTTGGAGCCAATGACGAGATTTGAACTCGTGACCCCTTCCTTACCAAGGAAGTGCTCTACCTCTGAGCTACATCGGCATGTTGGTGTGTGTGTGGGCTGTAAGTGTACGTTCCGAGCGGAAAACGGGGCTCGAACCCGCCACCTACAGCTTGGAAGGCTGTCGCTCTACCAAATGAGCTATTTCCGCGTGTGGGGAGAGGAGGATTCGAACCTCCGAAGGCTTCGCCAACAGATTTACAGTCTGCCCCATTTGACCGCTCTGGTATCTCCCCGTTATTTTTTTCAAAGAACTGAGCCGATGGACGGATTCGAACCGCCGACCAGCTGATTACAAATCAGCTGCTCTGGCCAGCTGAGCTACATCGGCATATAAAAAAAGCAGTCCTTTACGAAAAAGGACTGCAAAAATAGAAAGAAATCTCTTACAAACAAAAAAATACCAAAAAATATTGCTCAGATACCCCTGATTTTATCTTTGTATTTGGTCAATTGCTTCTTCAGTGCCTCCACAGCCTGTGTGGTGGCTTCCTCAAACGACTTGCTCTCCTTTTTAGCATAAAGGTCATTCCCAGGAATCATCACCCTGATCTCCACAATCTTGTCTTTGACTTTATCATTACTGTCTAAACGTAAGGTTACCTCACTCCCGATTACACCTTCAAAATACTGGTGAAGCTTAGTCACTTTGTCGCTGATGTAATCATCCAACTTTTTATCTGTCCTGAAATGAACAGCATTGATGTTTATTTTCATAGAACCTCCTTTGTTTATGCCCTGGGATGGGCTTGTTCATATATTCTTTTCAACTTCTCAATGGTATTATGGGTGTAAATCTGGGTCGCCGCCAGGCTGGCATGGCCCAGTATCTCCTTGATGGCATTCAGATCGGCACCCTTGTTTAACATATGGGTGGCGAAGGTATGCCTCAGCACATGAGGGCTCTTTTTTTCCGACTTCGCATATTTTTCCAATAACTCGTTCACTATCCTGTATAATTCCCTTGGGTTCAAAATCTTACCTTTTTTGCTTAAAAACAAACGGTCTTCTGTTCCTTCAACATCCTGGAAATGGCTTTGTTTGACCTTTAAGAATTTCTTAAGTAACAGGGCCAGATGGCCACCAAAGGGGATGAGCCGTTCCTTATTTCTTTTACCTAAAACCTTTAACGTCGAATTTCCAAAATTAATATCCGATTCTTTTAAAAGGATCAGTTCTGCTCGTCTCATGCCCGTGGCATAAAAGACCTCCATGATGAGCTGATCTCTGAATACCAGGTAGTTATCGGTATCTTCAAAGTTCTGCCAAATGATATCCATGGACTCCTCCTCAATAAACTCGGGCAGGCGTTTAGACACCTTTGGGGCTACAACCCGGTTCATGGGGTTGACATCCAAAAGCCCTTGTTTCAGAAGGAACCGAAAAAAACTCTTCAGGGTTGTCATTTTACGCTGAATACTCCGCGCTGTTATGGGCTGGTTCATCAAAGCGACCAACCAGGAACGGATCATGGTATGATCCACCTCCAGCAGGTGGAGGTCCGGATACATGGTGTCAAGAAAATCGTTAAACTGCTCCAGGTCTTTGGTATACGCCTGCACCGTGTGAAGAGAATACCTTTTTTCGTAAGTAATATACTGTATGAAGGATACAGCTTTTTCTTGGAGCATGAAGAGACAATAGTAGCAAATCCAGGAATAAAAGTAAGAATAAATTCCAGAAAAATCAAGTCTCTGGAATTATTTTTATCAAGGAGGGGTAATTAAGAGATCAATAATCAGCTGTTATCCGATTGTTGATGAAGCTGTTGGATGTAGACAGCCTTTAAAACTTCATCCCTTCTCTTTACAGAAGGTTTGGTAAACTTTTGACGCTCACGCAGTTCTTTTACCACGCCGGTCTTCTCAAATTTCCTTTTCAGTTTTTTTAAGGCTCTGTCGATGTTTTCGCCTTCCTTTACCGGAACAATGATCATAAATGTTACTCTTTCTTGTTGAATTCAGGGGTGCAAAGGTAAGAAAAAATAAATTGCAAACCTGAAAAGATAAAAAAATACTTCAAAATTTAAAAAGAAAAAGGGTGGCCCGTTGAGTCACCCTCTTTCTGCAAATCACGGATTGATCCGCCTATTTGATTACGGTCATCTTCCTGATCAGCTGTACTTCCTGTTGTCCATGGGTGTATTGTAGTTTATACATGTAAACACCTGACGGGAGGTCAGAAGCATCAAACACGAGGGTATGAGTACCGGCTGACTGGGTTTCACGAAGGACGACTGACATCTCTTTACCCAGTGCATCCATCACCGAAAGTCTCACCTGGCCTTCCTGGGGAAGGAAATATGAAATCTGGGTCTGGCTGTTGAAAGGGTTGGGATAATTCACGTACAACTCAGCAGAGGAAGGAGTGTTCTTCACCAGTTTCGGGATTAGAAGTCCGGCTTCTGTTATTACCTCAGCTGCGGGATCAGCCAGTTCACTTTCCTGTCTCAGGCTGAAGAGGAGGTCTTCAGGAAGGGTTCCAAGAAGGTGGACATTGATAAGGATCATCGGATCAAAAGCACCCATTCTTAAAGGATTCACGTCGTACCAGGAGATACGAAGGTTCCCGTCTTCAGCTGTATAGGTGAGTGGCATTCCATTGGCCAGGCTGACCCCGGTGACCGTGAATGATTCTTCAGGGTAGCCCAGGACAAGGGAGATGGCTCCAAGTTCCAAGGGACGGTCGACGGAAACGGGGATAACAGCATCACCATGAGCATCTGCGTTGATTTCCGAAAAACCGGTAAGAGTCACACCCGGGTTGAGTTTTGCGGGAGGATTGTAGGAACCGTTAGCATCACCGTACACCAGTGATTTGATGTCAAACTGGGCCACGTTGGTCGGGATGGTAAAGCTCTGCGGGGAGAAGTACCAGTCTCCGGTGATAAATGATGAAAGCTGACCCGTAAAACGTTTGGAAACATACAATGCATCAATGGCATTGATGTAGTTGGTGCCATCCACATCAGAAGCAGGTAATTTATGTCCTGTCAGCAGCTGCATCTGAACAAAGTGTTTCAGGATGAGCAGTGCATCTGTCGAGTTCACTCCTCCAAAAGGCTTGTCGGTGAATCCTTTGAGTATGAATGAACCAGTGGGCAGATCAGTAAACGTATAGTGCCCCTGTGTGTCTGTGTAGGCAGTATCTACCGCCACATTCTGGGCTGTCCGAACCTCAATTCTTACATTGGTCATCGGAGTGGAGGCAGTATTATCGTAAGTAACATACCCGAAAATGTTCCTGCTCATATCAATGGTGATGAATACCTGGTCAGATATCTGGCAACCGATGCTATCACTAACATAAAGGGTATAAAGGATATCCTCAAGGGGTGTGCAGGTAGGGTTGAGACTGGTCGGATCGTCTAGGTAATCGGCAGGCTGCCATAAGATAGTATAGGGTGGGATACCCCCGTTAATAGAGCCGTTCAATACGGCAGAATTCCCCAGTGTAATGGTCATATCAGGCCCTGCGTCGATGACAGGTGCGGGGATCACATGTATGACAAAGTTCTGGTACAAGTAAATTTCGCAACCGTTGCCACTTCCGATCGATAAAATCTGGTAGTTGTACTTACCGGAAATATTGGGAGGAGTAATATGTAGGTCCATCATGTCAGTGATGTTCTCGATGGTCACCGTATCATTGTTGAAGTCAAGATAGTTAAGATGGAAGGGTGGTACCCCGTCCAGGATATCAACTTGGAAGGTAAAATCCTGTGCAGAACAAACCTGGTTGGTATCGGCCAGGCCGATCAACTGGAAGACCGGGGAAACATTGACAGTAACCGTAAGAGGAGTTCCCTGCACCGTGCCAAGGCAAAGTGCGTCGGAGACTGCCGAAATAAAGTAGCTGGTTGTGTTATTCGGATCAATATGGATCAGGTAGGGGGAGCTTATAATATTATTTATGGTATGTGATTGTAATCCTTCGTACCAAACAACCGTCCATGGAGCCGATCCTGTGAGCTGTATTTCCAGATCTCCACCCACACCGTAACAGGTCGATGAAGGACCCGTCAAGGTGGCTGTTGGCAAATCATGGCTGGTGACGATCTTAGGTGCTCCCAGCTGTTGCTGTGTCATTGCCTGGCAGAATGCATCCTGAAGGTAAGTCACGACAAAGGTCTTATCGTTAATGATCTGGGAGGAAACGGTATAAGGATTGTAGAGGACGCTTTGAACAGGATGGTTGGCACCGTCGTTCCAGATCAGCTGCCAGGGTGCCGTACCCGTGAGGTTGATGTTCAATACCACATTTGAACCATTACAGGCAGAATCAGAACCTCCCCAATTGGCAGTCGGCCTGGGATGGACCAGAATATTGGCTACCCCGCTCACTGTTCCCTCACAACGAAGGTCGTTCACAGAAACCAGGCTGTACGCACAAGTCACTGTGGGATTCACAATTAGCGTATAGTAGCCATTATAAATATTGGATACGGTATACTGATTGGTGCCATCGGTGTAGGTAATTTCCCAGGGAGCCATACCGGTAAAGTGCACATTGAGAGGTACAGCGACTCCACTACAAATAGTAGATGATGAAGGACTCACAGAAAGCACTGCCGTGGGCAGCGGGTACACTACTTGCGTCACCGGGTTGCCTACACTGGAGGCATTACAGAAGGCATCGTTCATACTGACAATGGAGTACTGTTTATTAACAGTAGGTGACGAGGTAATCGTGTAGGGAGATGACATGATATTGGTCACAGTGTGATTGCTGCCATCATTCCAGGTGAAGTCCCAGGGGGCAGTACCGGTGAAGTTGACCGTTATATTCGAGGTTTCTCCTTTACAGATGGGCTGAGGAACCACCATGGAGGCTGTCGGAGGTGTTACCGGTGTTATGGTAACAGGCATGCTGTTGATGTTTCCACTGCAATGAATGTCAGTAACTGATACCAGCTGGAAAGTAGTGGGTTGATTGATCGTATGATAAACCACATAATTCATCGTATTGATCCCAGTTACGGGGTAGGAGTTGGTCCCATCGGTGTACACAATATTCCATGGAGGGGTGCCTGTAAGGTTGATGTAAAGAGGATTTGGCTGTCCATAGCAACCGACAGGAGAGGCATTGAGGAATGCCTGAGGGGCAACAAAATAGGACCCTAAGTTATAGGTATGTGTTTTGGCACACTCGTTGGCGTCGGTTACTGTAACAGTATACATTCCTGATACAACGTTGACCCTGTTCACGTTGGTACTTCCGTCTGACCAGAGGTAAGTATAGGGGCCGACACCTCCTGTTACCGAAGTCATAATAGCACCGTTTGGCTGGTTCGAACAGAAGGCGGGATTAATCATACCACCAATATTGAGATCGGGGGGAGAGGTCAGTGTCAGGAAACGGGTCACGGAACATCCCCAATAATCATGAACGGTGAAATAATAGGTCCCTGCACCAAGATAGAGGCTCTGTTGGCCTGTATAAGGTGGTATACCACCAATAGCCTGAACATTCACCAGAACCTGATCTCCATAACATTCGATAGGCCCGTGTGTAAACACGATATCCAATGCAGGTGCAATATGTACATAGGCTGTATGTACACCTGCCGGGCATCCATTAACCGTCACGGTCATGGTAATGGTGACCGTCACATCAGCAAAGGTGGTATTGACCAGGCTGCCAGTTACAGGACCTGTTCCTGAAGCGGATATTCCTGTCACATCAGCAACATGATCCCGGGTCCATTCGATGCTTACTGAAGACTCCGGATAGTAATCTGCGACAAAAGTAATGGGGACAATTTCGTTACCACTGCAAATGAGGACCTGATCTGAGGGGCTCACATTACCAGTGACAGGCAAAGGTTCAGTCACTTCGTAGGTCTCCACAATCTGGCATTCCGCTAAGTCGCTTACGGTTAAGGTATAGGTTCCGGCTAGAATCATTTCCAGATTTGGCTCGCTGCTGCCGTCGGACCAGTAGTAGTTATAAGGTTCGATACCGCCTGTAACCTCAGTGGTGATAGAGCCATCATGATCATGGTAGCAGCTTACAGCCGTTATTACCTCAGTGATAGTGATAAGTTGAGGTTGTGTGACTTCAAAAGTGGCTGTCTCCGTACAACCAACGTTATCGGTGGCTGTCACCTGATAAATACCTGCTGCCAGTTGCTGACGTGTTTCCCCGGTCATTCCGTCATTCCATAAGTAAGTATATGGTTCTGAACCACCAGTGGTTGTCACGTTTATCTGCCCCGTCAATGCTCCGTTACATTTAATATTGAGGATTTCTCCGTTGATGGATAAAACATTGGTTTCAGTCATCAAAAATTCTTTCACGTCAATACACTCATGGGCATCTGTTACGGTCACAAAGTAAGTCCCGGCAATTAATTCTGTTCTGTCTTCGTCGGTATTACCATCATTCCACAAATAAGTATAGGGTGCCGTTCCACCGTTTGTAGTGAGGTAGATAGAGCCATTGTTCCCACCATGGCAAAGCACAGGGTTCAGTTCATCCAGGCTCAAATACAGAACATCTGGCTGAGTGACTTCGTAGTTTGCCGTAAAGCTGCAGTTATGTGTATCGGTTATGGTCACTGAATAGGTGCCAGGCAGCAGACCGTCAAGATCCTCATCGGTATCACCGGTGTTCCAATTCCAGGTGTATCCCGGAGTTCCACCCGTGGTGGTAAGTTCGATTTTTCCATCGGCAATCGCATTACAAGAAATATGAGTAATGTCCTCAACGGCTGATAATTCTTCTGGCTGACCTACTGAAAAGGAAAGGACATTAGTACAATTGTGGGCATCAGTGATGGTCACTGAATAAGGTCCGGCTGTCAGGCCATCTACATCCTTAGATGTTGCTCCGTTGGACCATGTGTAGGAATATAATTCTGTTCCACCGGTCACAGTCAGGGTAATGGTACCATCAGCAGAGCCTGCACACAAGGCATCGGTGATTACTCCTTCGCCAGTGAGTATATCAGGTTGAGTGATCTCAACATCCAGAGTGGAACAAAGGAGCGCATTGTCAGTTACAGTGACAGTATACATCCCAGCTGCCAGTCCTGAAGGGTTTTGATCGGTGGAGCCATGGCTCCATGCATAAGAATAATCGGGAGTTCCGCCGCTCACATACAGATTGATGATTCCGTCGTTTTCTCCATTACAACTCACGTTTTGAGGAGTGGCAACAAGGCTGATGATTTCGGAAGGTTCAAGAATATCGTAGGTGGCAGTTGCAGTGCAGTTGTGCGAATCCGTGACGGTGACACTGTAGGTTCCCGGTTCCAGACCACTCAGGTCTTGCTGGCCGGAGCCTGTGGACCACTCGAAAGAATAGTCAGGTGTGCCTCCGCTTATAATAAGAGAGATAGAGCCATTATGGGCAGAATAACAACTGATGGGCACCACCGTAGCATCGATGGTCAGAAGACCCGGCTGGGTGACCTCATAGGAGACCACGTCGGTACATGAATGATCATCGGTTACAGTGACCGAATAAACCCCTGGTTCCAGGTCTGTGATCTCTGCGTCTGTTTCACCGGTATTCCATAAAAAAGAATAAGGAGAAGTGCCTCCCAGAGGATCAAGCGAGATTATGCCGTCATTATCATTGAAACAGGTGATGTTTGTGACGGTACCGTTAGCCTGAAGAAGATCCGGTTCATTGACATCGAAAGAAAAGACCGTTTGGCATAAGTTCCCGTCAGTCACTGTGAGTTCATAGGTCCCTGCGATCAGGTTGCTGATGTCGGAGGTAATCTCTCCATTGTTCCATAAATATTCGTATTCCGGCGTGCCTCCGGCAGTAAGGGTTGTGATGCTGCCGTTATTTTCGCCAAAACAATTAACATGACTAATGGAAGGGGTGACTACAACAGCAGTCGGTTCTGTGATGGTAAAATCGACTAGGTTGGTGCAGCCATTCTGATCTGTGACCGTCACTGAGTAATCGCCTGCCAGAAGTCCGGTACGATCCTGGTTATCATTACCATCACTCCAATCGAATGAATAAGCGGGTACTCCTCCTGATACGGTCAGGGTGATGGTTCCTTCAGCTGCACTATAACAGATATTATCAGTTTGATCACCACCGGAGACAAGTTGAGAAGGCTCACTGATGGTAGCCTCAGTTTTAAAGAAACATCCATGGTCGTCGGTGATGGTCACCTGGTAATTACCTGCCTCCAGACCATCCAGGTCCTCGGTGGTGGCACCGGTATTCCAAAGAAAAGTATAGGGCAATGTTCCACCGCTGGGTACCAGGTTAATAGCACCATCGGTGCCATCAAAGCAACTCACGTCAGTCACATCAAGTAAAGCATCAAGTACATCGGGTTGAGTGACCTCAAAAGTGTTGGAGATATCACAACCGGCATGATCCGACACGGTAAGCGTATAAAACCCTGAAGGGATGTCAAGCAGAAAAGTATCTGTTGATCCAGTTGACCATAAAAAGGTGTAAGGAGGTGTTCCACCTTCAAAATTGGTGTTGATGGAACCATCAGATAATCCGTTACAACTGATATGAACAATGGCTTCATTGAACCCAAATGCTGGTGGTTCAGTCACCGTATAGCTCATGGTTTCATCACATCCCTCTGCATCGGTGACGGTAAGGGTATAGGTTCCTGCGAACACGGAATCCCTGGTAGCGGCAGTGCTGCCGTCGTTCCACAGATAAGAATAAGGTGTGGTTCCACCTTGGACTTCAGGGTAGATGAATCCCAGGTTCTGGCCAGGGCATCTGGATGGGGCTGTGGTTCCGCCGAGAGTCAAGAGTTCAGGCTGAGTGATGTTAATGGTAGTGTCACTGGTACAACTTCTGGAATCAGTGATGGTAACAGAATAAGCTCCTATGGTAAGGCCACTGATACCTGGGGTTGTAGCCCCTGTATTCCATGCATAGCTATAGCCAGCGGTCCCTCCGGTGAGGTTGATGTCAATACTTCCATCGTTACCACCAAAACAGCTTACGTTATTGATTACAGGATGATAAATAAATGGTTCCGGTTCGATCACATCAAAATAGGTTGAGGTGTAACAACCCTGAACATCGGTGGCAGTGATGGTATAATGTCCGGCTGCCATGTTGAGTCTGATAGGACCCGTGAATCCATCATTCCAGAGGAAGGAGTAAGGAGGTGTTCCGCCAAAGACGGATACAAGGATTTCTCCGTCGCTTCCACCGGGGCAATGTATATGATGAACCACTCCGCCGGCCCACATGAATTGAGGCTGAGTAACCACAAAACTTTCCACGGCGCTGCAGTTGTCGGAGTCGGTGATGGTCACAGTATAGGTTCCTTGACCGACATAATAAAGGTTAGGGACAGTAGCACCATTGCTCCATAAATATGTGTAGGGAGGATTGCCTCCTGTGGTATAGAGTAGAATCATTCCATCATGTTCTCCATAGCAGCTTACCTGATCAACCATGCCATTTGAAACAATAGCTTCGGGTTCGGTAAGCAGGAAAAACTGGTTGGAAGTGCAACCCAATGAGTCGGTAATGGTAAGGTTGTAAGTCCCGGCTGTGAGATCAGCAATGTTTTCTGTGGTATCGCCATTACTCCAGCTATAGGTATATGGAGGGATGCCTCCGGTCACGGAGACGGAAATGGTCCCGTCGTTACCGCCATAGCAGCTTACTTCCGTTTGGTCGTAGGAAACATTGAGAGAAGGAGGTGCTGTTATGGTAAATGGTCCGCCTGTGATCTGGCATCCGTTGGCATCAACCACGATCACTGAATAGTATCCGATTCCGATATTAATTAAATCCTCGGTATTCAGTCCGTTTGTCCAGAAATAGTTATATCCCGGGGTACCACCAGTGACAGTAATATCTAACATTCCCGTCTGTTCTCCGGCACAGGTTACATTTTCCTGGAGGGAGAATAAATCGAGGGGGTCAGGCTGGTTGATAATGACCGATCCGGCAGTACAGCTGTTCGTGGCGTCGGTTACGGTAACGTAATAGAATCCTGCATAAAGATCAGTCCTGTTTTGCTCGGTAACTCCGTCACTCCAAAGGAAAGAGTAGGGAGCAGTACCACCTGACATATTCAGGCTGATGCTTCCTGTGTTGGATCCAAAACACAGTACATCAGTTGGATTGAGTGTAAGATCGAAGGAGAATTCTGGTCCTGGCACTTCAATATCTCCGATAAGATTACATCCATTAACGTCGGTAATTTCAAATTGGTAGATGCCGGAAACCAGGTTTTGCGGGTCTTCGTCGGTGCTGCCATTGGACCATAAAAATGTATAAGGAGCGGTTCCCCCAAATACAGTGAGATCTATTCCTCCATTGTTGGCTCCATAGCAGGTGGGAGGTAGAACCGTGACCTCAAGGTAAATAGGACTAGGTTGGTTCACCTGAAAGGAATTCGAGGCATAATGTCCATCTGCATCATGTACGGTCACCGTATAAATTCCTGCCAGGATATTAACCCTGTCTTCCTGGGAACTGCCATCGCTCCAGTAATAGTTATAAGGAGCGATTCCCCCGGTAACCGTAATGTCAATGGCTCCATCATTTTCTAAATAGCAGCTAACATCCGTCACAACTCCTGAAATTTCCTGAATCTGGGTTGCCCGAACAGCGGTGCCGGTGAACATGACGGCAATCAACACCAGGGTGGTTGTAAGCAGCAGGTAAATGTGTTTTTTCATGTGTTATTGATTTAAATCAGTCAACAGGTCATCCTGACGGTTGGTTCCCATCAAGTGACCTGTTGGTCTTATTAATAAACTGAAAATGAATAATTTCTAATATGTTGGTTTATAGTCAATTTGAGTATGATTAGATTCTTTGCGGTAATTAAATCTTTGTTAATCAATTTAATACGCCAAATTTCGCACCTAAGTAGTAGATAGACACAAAATTTGGCCGCAAAGTTACCTAATAATACCTTATTTTATTCAAAAAATTGAAAAATGTTACGTCGGAAGGTAAAGAAATGAAGGCTTAGAGTACTTCAGAAAGCTGGAATACCTTTGATACCTTAAATCCTCTTTCAGTGATCTCCACAGAACAGCATTCAATATTGAGATCGTGTTCAAAATAGAGGATGTAACTCATGTCGGCTGCCTCTTTCAGAAGGTCAAACTTCTCATCAAGGATGAGCAGGGGATGAATATCATAACCCATGATGTATGGTAAGGGAACGTGTGCGCTGGTTGGGATCAGGTCACCGCAGTACACCAGTTTTTTCCCTTTATAACGGATCACAGGGATGGATTGGCCAGTGGTATGTCCGTCAGAAAATCGGATCTTAATACCGTAGTTTTTAAAAGTATCTTCTTCGAGGAACCTCAGTTGTCCTGCAGCTTCGACCGGAGAAAAGTTGTTTTTAAGGAAAGAAGGCTTCTCTCTCCGGTTGGGATCATTGGCACTTTCCCACTGTCTTTTGCTGACCCAGTAATGCGCATGAGGGAAGGTGGGTGTCAGGTTCTGAGAGGATGGGTCCAGTTTTGTATTCCCCCCGCAATGGTCGAAATGCAGATGGGTGTTAATGACGTCCGTAATATCGGCAGGAGAAAATCCTGCAGCTGCCAGGGATTTTTCAAGGCTGTTGGTGCCATTGAGCTGATACATCTGGGTGAACTTCTCCTGGTGTTTGTCACCAATGCCTGTATCGATCAGGATTTTCTTTTCTTTCTCCACGATGAGGAGGCATCTCATTGAAAGATTGATGCGATTTTCTTCATCGGAAGGATAGACTTTATTCCATAATATCTTGGGTATGATGCCAAACATGGCACCCCCGTCCAGCTTCAGGTTACCGGTATTAATTACAAAAAGATCCATAAATGCAATGAATAGAAGGGTTGATGCTTATCCTGAATAGGTTAGGGCTGATACTGCTTGATCTCCATCTCACCCTTTAAGATTCTGTTGGCATTGGCTGCCATGGCCTGTACATCATTGTCGCCAGGGTAGATATACACAGGAGCCATCTTTTCAACCCGGTGAAGGATCTCGTGAACGAGGAAAGTACTATGTGCCTGGTCACCAGTGATCAGTATGGCATTGACATCTCCGCAAAGCACGGCAAACATTTCCCCGATATATTTGGATATCTGGTAAGCCATGGCCTGCATGATAAGTAAAGCCTTTTCGTCGTTGGTGTCGATTCGCTTTTCGATTTCATTGATGTTCGTCGTACCCAGGTGTGCATTCAGCCCGCCGCAATGGGTGATCAGGCAATGGACCTGTTCTTTGGTCATTTTCTGATCAAAGCACATACTCACCACTGCCCCCATGGGCAGGCTGCCACTACGGATAGAAGAAAAGGGGCCATCGCCGTCAAAACCCTGGTTCACATCAACCACTCTGCCCTTTTTATGGGCTCCTACGGTGGTCCCATTCCCAATATGGGCTACAATGAGATTCAGATCTTCATATTTTAATGAATTCATCTCTGCATGCTGCTTGGCAACTGCTTTCTGGCTTAAGGCATGGAAAATCGATTTTCTCTTCACATCAGGATAACCTGTGATCCTGGCTATCTCCTCCATTTCATCAACTACTGTCGGGTCGGCAACCAATGCCACTGCTCCGGGGATTTCTTTGGCTATGGCATCAGCCAGCAATCCTCCCAGGTTGATGACATCTTCACCCACCGGACTGTTGACCAGGTCTTTCTTCATCTCCTCATTGACCTCAAAGACCCCCGACGGAACCGGACGGATCAAACCTCCCCTTGAAATGACAATTTTTATTTGGCTGAGATCGAAGTCATTGTTTTTCAGCTCATTTATAATAATTTCTTTTCTATAGTCCACCTGGTCGACGAGTTCACGAAACGAGGCAAGATCTTCACCCGGATGTTTTCGGTTGATCAGGTAAAGCAATTTGTGGTTGTCGTAAACGGCCACTTGTGTAAGACGGTCTTTAGGATTTACTATCAGGATATTGAACGTGTTCATGGGTTGGATTTATGTAAGGGTGATTTTATGCTTTTGTTACATGTTCCTTCTGTACTGACCGCCGACTTCAAACAAGGCATAGGTAATTTGTCCGATGGAACAGCATTTGGTGGCTTCCATCAGGCTTTCAAAGATATTATTGTTTTGCAGGGCGGTGTGTTTCAATTCACGAATCCTTCCGGAGGATTCTTTCTCCCACATTTGATGAAGTCGCCTGAGCATTTCGATCTGATATTCTTTCTCGGTGGGCGTTGCCCTGATGACTTCCTGGGGGATAACAGTCTGAGACCCCTTGCTGGACAAGAAGGTGTTGACTCCCATGATCGGCAATTTCCCGGTATGTTTCAGCGTCTCATAGTACAGGGACTCTTCCTGGATCCTGCCTCGCTGGTACATGGTCTCCATGGCTCCGAGCACCCCGCCTCTGTCTGATATTCTCTCAAACTCCGAGAGCACGGCCTCTTCCACCAGGTCGGTAAGTTCTTCAATGATAAAGGATCCCTGAAGCGGGTTCTGGTTCTTTGCCAGGCCCAGCTCATGGTTGATGATGAGCTGAATGGCCATGGCCCTTCTTACTGATTCCTCGGTAGGAGTGGTGATCGCCTCATCATAGGCATTGGTATGAAGGGAGTTACAGTTATCATATATGGCGTAAAGGGCCTGGAGTGTGGTACGGATATCGTTAAAATCAATTTCCTGGGCATGAAGCGACCGGCCTGAGGTCTGGATGTGATATTTAAGCATCTGTGAACGGGCGTTGGCATGATAACGATATTTCATGGCCTTTGCCCAGATCAGCCTGGCCACTCTTCCCATAACGGAATACTCCGGGTCGATGCCGTTGGAGAAGAAAAAGGACAGGTTGGGGGCGAAGTCGTCGACATCCATCCCCCTTGATACATAATATTCTACGTAAGTAAAGCCGTTGGCAAGGGTGAAAGCCAGCTGGGTGATGGGATTAGCACCGGCTTCTGCGATGTGATATCCTGAGATGCTGACTGAATAGAAGTTACGGACTTTCTGATCGATAAAATACTGCTGAATGTCGCCCATCAGTTTAAGGGCAAAATCAGTAGAAAAAATACAGGTGTTCTGGGCCTGGTCTTCTTTCAGAATATCTGCCTGCACCGTGCCTCTTACCTGGCTTAGGGTGTCACGTTTTATCCTTTCATAAACTTCGCGTTCCAGAAGCTGATCACCGGTGATACCGAGGAGTATCAAACCAAGTCCGTTATTCCCTTCGGGAAGATCGCCCTGGTAGGATGGTCGAACGACTCCTTTTTTTCGGTATATCTCCTCAATTTTCTTTTCCGCCCATTCGGTCAGGCCATTTGCTACAATATATTTTTCACACTGCTGGTCGATGGCGGTATTCATAAAATACCCCACCATGGCAGGCGCCGGGCCGTTGATGGTCATGGACACCGAGGTTTTAGGATCGAGCAGGTCGATGCCTGAATACAGTTTCTTTGCATCGTCGAGGCAGGCGATGGAAACTCCCGAGTTACCAATTTTACCATAGATATCCGGCCGGATATCCGGATCATGTCCATAAAGGGTGACACTGTCGAAGGCAGTGGAAAGCCTGATGGCGGGCATTCCCCTTGAAAGGTAATGAAACCTTTTATTGGTCCTTTCCGGTCCGCCTTCACCGGCAAACATACGGGTCGGGTCCTCCGCTTCCCTTTTAAAGGGGAACACGCCGGCGGCATAGGGAAATTCACCCGGAACATTTTCCTTTAGGTTCCAACGCAGGATGTCTCCCCAGGCAGTGAAGGAGGGCAGGGCTATTTTGGGAATCTTTAGATGGGACAAAGACTCGGTGTGGGTCTCTATGCAGATTTCCTTGTTTCTCACCTTATAGGTGAAAACTTCTTCTTTGTAAGCCTTGACTTTATCATCCCATTTACGGATAATTTCCTGGTTTTCAGGATATAAAAGCAGATTTGTTTCTTCATACAGGCGTTCCAGCTGTGGGATGCTTCCCGGATCACTCACCTGTACCGAAGTATGGTATGATCCTTTCGGTTTGGGAAAATTTTTTATGGTCTCAATGGTCTTTTTTATCCCGAAGAGTTTCTGTGCAATTTCCGATTGTTCGACGACTTTCTGGTTGTAGTTTCTGACCTCTCCTGCTATCTCAGCCAGATATCTCGTTTTGGCAGGTGGAATGATATAGATCTTTTCTTTGGGTTCTTCGCCGGTCTGATAGTGTGAATGGAACCTTGTACCGCCGATCTCCGCAATTTTGGTGATGAGTGCCCTGTAAAGGATGTTGACTCCGGGGTCGTTGAACTGGGAGGCCACGGTTCCGAACACAGGCATGGCATCCAGGTCGTGATCAAATAATTTATGGTTGCGCTGGTATTGTTTTTTTACGTCCCTCAGTGCATCCAGGGCTCCTGTCTTATCAAATTTGTTGATGGCCACCAGGTTGGCAAAGTCAAGCATATCAATCTTTTCCAATTGGCTGGCTGCTCCATATTCGGGTGTCATCACATAAAGCGAGAGGTCGCAGTGGTCCACGATCTCAGAGTCCGACTGCCCGATACCCGAGGATTCGATAAGGATCAGGTCAAATCCTGCCTTTTTCAGAATTTGAGTGGCATCTTTGACATGTTTTGACAGCGAATGGTGCGATTGCCGGGTAGCCAGCGACCGCATATACACCCGGGTGTCGTTGATAGCGTTCATCCTTATCCTGTCACCGAGCAGCGCACCCCCGGTTTTCCTCTTTGTCGGGTCCACTGAGATGATTGCCAGGGTGTTATCCTTAAAATCATCCAGGTATCGTCTCACTATTTCATCCACCAGCGAGGACTTTCCGGAACCTCCAGTTCCGGTGATCCCTAAAACAGGTATGTTCTTGTCATGGTTAGCAGGAATTTCAGAAAGCCATTGTCCTGCTTCTTCCGGAAAATTTTCAAAGAGCGTGATAAATTTTGCCAGTTCGCTGGTTGTCAGTTGCTTGTCGGGTTTGAAGCGGTCAGGGGTAACGGTCGGAAAATCGGAAAGATGCACTACCTCGTTGATCATGCCCTGGAGTCCCAGTTCTCGTCCGTTATCGGGTGAATAAATACGGGTGATGCCATAGGCGTGCAATTCCTCCACTTCCTGCGGAAGGATCACACCACCTCCGCCACCGAAAATTTTTATATGTCCGCAGTGGTTCTCATGCAGCAGGTCATACATGTACTTGAAGAATTCCATGTGACCTCCCTGGTAGGAAGTAATGGCAATAGCCTGGGCATCTTCCTGTATGGCACAATCAACGATTTCTCTGACCGACCGGTCATGTCCGAGGTGAATGACCTCAACTCCCGTTGACTGCAATATCCTTCGCATGATATTGATGGCTGCATCGTGACCATCGAACAGAGATGCAGCGGTAACGATGCGGACGTGATTCTTTGGTTTATATCCCTCCTGTTCCTGCAACTTCTTCAAAATAATAGGTTAGAAAACAAATTAATCGGCCATGATCGCCCTGGAGATAATGATCTTCTGGATTTCGCTGGTTCCCTCGTAGATCTGGGTTAGTTTGGCTTCACGCATCAGACGTTCGACGTGATATTCACGTACATAGCCATATCCGCCGTGTATCTGGACTGCTTCTGTAGTAACGTACATCGCTGTTTCTGCTGCCCAGTATTTTGCCATGGCACTTTCTGTTCCATAGGGGAGATGCTGGTCCTTTAACCAGGCAGCTTTGATGCAGAAGTACCGAGCTGCCTCGATGCGGGTATGCATTTCAGCCAGCTTGAAACCAACGCTCTGATGGTTAATGATCTGTGTGCCAAAGGCTTTTCTTTCTTTTGCATACTGCACGGCCCTCTCGTAGGCACCCTGAGCGATCCCCAAGGCTTGTGCCGCGATGCCGATACGTCCACCCTCCAGGGTCTTCATGGCAAATTTAAAACCAAAGCCATCTTCCCCGATACGGTTCTCTTTGGGGACCACGACATCCGTAAACATCACTGAATGAGTGTCAGAACTTCTCATTCCCATTTTATCCTCATGTGGTCCAAGACTGATGCCAGGGGAATGGCGATCGACGATGAGGACGTTTATTCCTTTATGACCTTTTTCAGGATGTGTCTGAGCCATAACCAGATATGTTGATGCAGAGTTGGCATTGGTAATCCAGTTTTTAGTGCCGTTCAGGACATAGTGATCACCCACATCCACGGCGGTAGTTCTTTGAGAGGTAGCGTCGGAACCTGCCTCTGGCTCTGAAAGCAGGAAAGCCCCGATCTTTTCTCCCCTGGCCAGTGGTCTAAGCCACTTTTCTTTTTGCTCCTCAGAACCATAGGTCTCTATACCATAACAAACCAGGGAGTTATTCACCGACATGATTACTGAAACAGAAGAATCTATTTTTGATATTTCTTCCATGGCAAGTACATAAGATATGGTATCCATGCCACCACCATCGTATTTAACGTCGACCAGCATACCCAAAAAGCCGAGCTCAGCCAATGCTTTCACATGATGAGCAGGGAATTCGGCTTTAGCATCCCGTTCCAGGACGTCTTTGATGAGCTCCCTCTGGGCATAGTCCCTGGCAGCCTGCTGAATCATAATTTGTTCTTCGGTGAAATTAAATTCCATGATGTTGAATATTAAGATTAATGTATGTAAGATTCCAAAATAATAAACAATTACTTCTTTCAGTAACAGCTATTACCATGATCCCGTCATCCCGCATCCCGATAATTACCCCCCCGGCCCCCCTCACTCGGGGGTGGAGTGACATTCCAAATGAATTATCCCGTTTATCCCGCATCCCTTTATCCCGCCTTCGTATTCAACTCCTGTTTTGCTCTATTAAACTCCTCCATCAGATCCCTCATGATTTCATCGATCGATCTGACTTCCTTGATGGTGGCAGCCACCTGACCAATCTCCAGTTCTCCTTCCACCAGGTCCCCTTCGAACATTCCCTTCTTTGCTCTTGCCCTTCCAAGAAGCTCACTCAGTTGTTCTGCCGTGGCTCCTTGTGATTCAAGATGTTGCACCTGATCTGAAAAAGGGTTCCGGAGCAGTCTGACAGGGATTAATTTTTTCAGCATCAGCATGGTATCTCCTTCGCCAGCCTCAATGATTTTCCGTTTAAAAAGGTCATGTGCTGAAGATTCTCTGGAGGAGGCGAACAGGGAACCGATCTGGACGCCATCCGCCCCCAGTGCCATGGCAGCCAGGATAGCCCGGCCGCTTGCAATGCCACCGGCGGCAATGACCGGAAGGGTGGTCACCGATTTGATCATCGGTAACAGCACCAGGGTGGTCGTCTCTTCCTTTCCGTTATGTCCACCCGCCTCAAAACCTTCGGCAACGATGGCATCCACTCCTGCTTCCTCACATTTCCTGGCTGACCTGGTATTGGCAACAACGTGGGCCACCTTCATTCCGTTATCTTTAAGAAAGGTGGTATATTTTGTAGGATTGCCGGCTGAAGTGAATACTATTTTCACTTTTTGACGGACCAGGATCTTGAGAATATTCCCAACATCGGGGTAAATCAGGGGTATATTGACTCCGAATGGTTTGTCGGTCGCTTCTCTGCATTTGACGATGTGTTCTTCCAGAGTTTCCGGGTACATGCTTCCGGCGCCGATAAGACCAAGACCGCCGGCATTGGAAACGGCAGAAGCCAGTTTCCAACCGCTGCACCATATCATACCACCCTGGATGATGGGTAATTGAATGTCGAAAAGTGCAGAGATGGGGTTCATGAGATACCTTATTTTATGACCATAGTCCATGGACTATGACCTCTTTAACAGGAACGCAACCAACGTCTTATCATCACCGCCCATATTCACAGAGATTCCATAGGGTTTATTTGCCGGTATTTTGATCTGGTTATCACCGGCTTTACCGGTTAGTTGCTCCCACAATGTAACGGTCATGTGGACGCCGGTGCCTCCGGTAGGATGTCCCCAGCCAATGAGTCCGCCCGTGGTATTGATAGGGAACTCGCCATCTCTGGCCGTTTTGCCGGCAAGAATATAGTCCGGCCCTTCCCCAGGTTTAGCAAGTCCCAGTGCTTCAACCGCCATAACACCGGCAATGGTGAAACAGTCGTGTACTTCAGCCGTTGCTACCTTGTCAATGGAAACACCGGCCATATTCAATGCTTGTTCCACGGCCACCTTAAACGTGGTGAGTGCTGTTTTGTCGACGGGAGGTTTGGTAATATCTTCCTCAGCATGGCCCCAGGACACAACTTCCACTGCTTCCGACAGGGGAATGCCAGCCTTTTTCAGTCCTTCCTCTGAAACCACCGCGATGGCAGAAGCCCCGTCGCTCACTTTTGAACAGTCAAACACGTTGAGGAAATCAACAAAGGCTTTCCCGTTAGGTTCTGTCATGGCCAGTTTTTCGAGATCGGGAGCATTGTTGTGATATTCCTGGGCGGTGGGGCAGAGCCTTGCATTTTCCACGGCATTTCTGAACCAGCGGGCAAAAGCCTGGCGGGTTTTATCTCTGCCATATTTATCAAAGTAGGCACCGGCCCGGTCGCTGAACTGTCCGGGGAAAAAGTAGGCATGGCCGTTTTTGCGGTCTTTGGCCCAACCGGCGGCTGCGAGATAATCGGCACCATAGATGGCTTTTACCGTATTTTGCACTTCCACACCAATCACCAGTACCACATCGGCTGACTCAGCCAGCACACTTTTTATCCCGGCTAAAACAGCAAGGCTGCCCGTGGCACAGGCTCCTTCCACCCTGGTAGCGGGTTTATAACGCAGACCCTCATCAATAAATGGGAAGAATGCCGCCATATTGGCCTGTCCGTTGAACCTTGAAGCGATAAAATTTCCGATGACACATTCGTCAACATTGGCGGCACCACCAATCTTCTGCAAGGTAGCCTGACCGGCTTCCCTGATATATTGCTCCAGCCCGGGACGTTCTTTCTTGGGGTTGAACTCCTTACGGCCGGTGCCCATGGAAACCGTGTTATAACCGGCTACCAGATATACTTTTTTTCTCAATGACTTCATTTTCTTTTCTTAAAATGTTTTCAAACAAAGAAATACTTTGGTTATCAGTAGGAATTAACAGGTCCGTAGGCATGGAAAAATCCTGTCAGCAGAACGGTGTTGACATCTTCAACCTTATAAGCCACACCATCGGTCACCAGTTTGTTGGCGATACGAGCAGATTCATCTGCATATTCCAGGGCGAGTTTTGCTCCCATGGTATCGGTACTTCTCAAGGTATTAAAGTAATTACCGAAAAACTGGTCTTTATCAGCCACCCTGACGGCAGATTTCCATGCCGGGGTTCCTGAAGGAAGATCACCCAGTCTGGCATCGTTTCTATCAAAGAAGTCCTGAGCAGGGGCATACCGGTCTCTTACCAGACAGTAGACACCGGTCACCTTGCCTTTATCATATTGCAGGATACCGTTTTTCTGACTGCCGTCGGCATACTGACCGCCTTTCACCCCTCTTTTAAGATATTCATCCAGCAGGGGAGAATGGAGATCTTCTCCCTCTATCCTGGCGTTCATTACACTTAAGATATACTGGCATACATCCAGCCCCACGTAATCAATGAGCTGGAAAATTCCCATCGGTCGAACCAGCAGGTCCTGAGTGACTTTGTTCACCATGTAGACCGCTTCATGCAGCGGAACGTCCCTGGAAAGCCTCTCAGCCATCTTCATTCCATAAAGAAGGTCTCTCATAAAGTGCCCATTCCCGATAAAACCTGCAATATCATAAGAAGGGACCACTGTTTTTCTCATGGTCTTCGCATACTTGAGTGCAAACGATTCCAATTCCGGCAGGGTATTTTTCCCTTTGATGACTTCCACCAGTTTTTGAACAGCAGGCGGGTTGTAGAAATGAAAACCGATGATGCGGCCTCCCAGGCCTGAACTCTGGTCAACCTCACTGATGGGGATGGAAGAGGTATTGGTGAAATACCACGGTTTGAGAGGGTTATTTTGATCAATTTGTGATAAAACTTTTGCTTTGAGTTCCGGATCTTCTTTAATGGCTTCGAAGATCAGGGAGGAATCATAGGTAGCCTCAAGCCTGACGGAAGGCCTGACCAGGCTGAGCACATGCTTTACGTATTCATCAACGATCTGCGCGTTCTCGATCAGGTCCTGACGATCGGCATAAAAATGCCTTAGTTGAACCATCTTTTTCTCGGCAGCTTTGAAGACCTGTGTTTGCATGTATTTCAGCAAGCCTGCCAAGGCCTGGTGTGACACATCAATAGCATTGAGGACAAAGGTCTTTTCTTTGAACTCGGGTTTGAGACTCAGGTCGGCCATTTCGAGAGAGGTCAGCAGAAGGATTCCGCTGCCCATCTTTCCGGCAGCTCCCAAGACACTGACATTTTGAAGTCGTTCTTCGTACGTCATGATTGAATGTTTATGATATTTAATTATGGTAACAACTTAGACAACATGTAGTTCACCTGACAGAAGTGTTTTTGTCCGGATTACCAGTCGGGTTTTCTTTTCTCCAGGAACGCGGTCATTCCTTCCTGGGTTTGTTCTTCGCCGAACAGTTCCGAGAATTCCTGTGCTTCAATGTCACAGGCCATGGAGAAGTCCATGTCAATGCCCTGTCTGATCGTTCGTTTTGCCCTGACGGCAGCGCTGGAACCATTGGAAGCTATCTTTTTCGCCAGATGCAAGGTCGTTTCCATGAGGGTCTCTGGTTCGGTGAGCTTCTGCACCAGTCCGATCCTCAAGGCTTCCTCGGCATTGATCATTTCGGCAGTCAGGATGAGATACAGTGCATTTCCGAGGCCGGTAAGCCTCGACAGACGCTGGGTGCCGGCATAACCAGGGATGAGGCCGAGATTCATTTCCGGCTGACCGAATTTCGCCTTCTGACTGGCGATCCTGAAGTCGCAGGCCATGGCCAGCTCACATCCTCCACCGAGAGCGAAACCGTTGACAGCAGCGATTACAGGAATATCCATGGATTCAAGCCTGTCGAAAGTGTCCTGTCCGGTCTTGGAAAAGTCGTAAGCCTGGTCAGGAGTCATACCCGACATTTCAGCGATATCAGCTCCGGCGACAAAAGCCTTTCCTTCACCCGTAATCACCAGGGCACCAATCGATTGGTCTGATTCAATCTCGTCGAGTGCATTATTGATTTCTTCATAAACCAACAAGTTTAAGGCATTGAGTGCCTCCGGCCGGTTCAGGGTAAGTATGCATATACCATCCTGATTTTCAGTCTTTATGGTTTGATAATTCAGCATATTTAAATTGTTTTATGCAAAGATATATGGAATATTGAAATAAGGCAATATTTTGTGGCGGGAAGCGGGATACGGGATACGGGATACGGGATACGGGATACGGGATTGATTCTGTCAAAGAATCGAGAGATGGACTAAAGTTTCTCCAGGAGATAATCAGTCATCATCTGGTACAGATGCATGCGGGTGTTGCCGCCGTAAATGGAATGGTTGCGGTTGGGATAGAAAAACTCCCTGAACTGTTTGTTGGCCTTTATCAAAGCATTGGAGAACTCCATGGAATTCTGTAAATGGACATTGTCATCACCGGTGCCATGAATAAGGAACAAGTTGCCTTTGAGCTCCTTAGCGAAATTTATCGGGGAATTGTCGTCGTACCCTGATGGATTTTCCTGAGGTGTTCGTAAAAATCTCTCAGTGTAGATGTTATCATAATATCTCCAGTTGACAACGGGTGCAACGGCGATGCCTGTTTTGAAAACATCGGCCCCTTTTGTCATACACAAGGCGGTAAGGTAACCCCCGAAACTCCACCCCCAGATGCCTATCCTTTCTTTATTCACATAAGGGAGTCCGGCCAGGTACCTGGCAGCAGCGATCTGATCTTCGGTCTCCAGCTTGCCCATCTGCAGATAAGTACACTTTTTAAATTTTTCTCCCCGGCTTCCGGTCCCCCTGTTATCGACAGAAACAGAGATATATCCTTTTTGCGCCAGCATCTGGTACCAGATGAAATCGAAGTACCCGAAACGGTTTTGTACCGTCTGAGACCCTGGGCCGCCGTAAACATTCATCAAAACCGGGTACTTTTTCGAGGGATCAAAATCGGCCGGTTTGATCATGTATGCATTCAACTCAGTGCCATCATCCAGCTTTATGGTAAAGAATTCGACTTTGCTGAAATGATATTCCTCCACCCTTTTTTCGAGTGCAGCATTGTCTTCCAGGATGCGAAGTTCCTTCCCTGAGAAATCACGTACCGTATACACTGGCGGATGGTTGGCATCAGAAAAAGAATGAACAATGTAATGAAAGGTAGAACTAAAATCAGCGTTGTTCCAGCCTTTTGTTTTCACCAGTTTTTTTTGCCTTGTGCCGTCCAGGTTAATGGAACACAGGTCCCGGTTCAGGGGACCACTCTCGGTCGTGGTAAAATAAATGACCCTCTTGGCCTGGTCATAGCCTTTTATCTCAGCCACTTCCCAGTTACCGTGGGTGATCTGGCGGATCAGCCTGCCGTCCATAGTGTAGAGATAGATGTGTTGATAACCGTCTTTTTCACTGGTAAGGAAGAAACACTTCTGGTCTTCGGTAAAAGTGAGGTTGTCGTTGATCTCAATATAGCTGGGATTGGTCTCGGTATAAAGGACCTTGGTTTTCCCTGTCTTTACATCGGCCAGAAGGATCTCCAGCTTGTTTTGCAGGCGGTTCATCCTGTAAATAGCCAGTACCGAAGGGTTCTGGGTCCATTTGATACGGGGTACATAGATATCGGTATCCTGGCCGATATCCATCTGTACGGTCTTCTTGGTTTCCTGGTCGTAAACAAGGATCTGGATCTTTGAATTGGCTTCCCCGGCTTTGGGGTACTTATAGTCATGGGTGGTGGGATACAGATCACCCCACATCATCATCGAAAACTCCTTTACCATACTCTCATCAAAACGGTAGAAGGCAATCCTGCGACTATCCGGAGACCAGAAAAACGCTTTGGAGAACTCAAACTCCTCTTCGTACACCCAGTCACAACTGCCATTGATGATCTGATTCTGGACTCCGTCATGGGTGATCTGTTCTTCTGCAGCGCTACCCAGATGTTTAATGAACAAATTATTATCACGAAGAAAGGCGACTTTGGAAGCATCAGGAGAAAAATCAGCATGGCTTTGTTTGCCATTGGGAGAAAGCTCCTCCACCTTCTTGTTCTGAAGATCTAAAATGTAGTAGTTTGATTTTGAAGATCTTCTGTAGATCAGCTCTGTTTCGGTGGTGATGAGGGCCTTGGTTTCTTCCTTATCCAGGGAGAAATCTTCCATTTCCAGGGTATCTTTTTGATCTTTCCTGATCAGATCCTGCAGGCTGAACAAGGTTGCTGTCATCTTGCCCGTCAGATATTCATAAATATTGACCGAGTCATTTTTCTGGATCAGGTAATGTTCGCCATCTTTAAGTGACAGGAGATCGGTTGGTCGTTGAGGAAAAAAGTTCCTGGAAGCCCAGATATCTTTTAATGTGATCTCTTTACTGTTTTGAGCCAACGATGGTACGAAAGGCAAAAGACTGATAAACAGGATGATGATAAGTTTTCTATTCATAATATTTCTGTTGAGCTCGATAGATAAAAGAAACATGATGCGTATAGCAAAGGTAAATAGCTTGTTCGAATTTGCCCGGGGATTTTGAATTTAGGCAGCAGATCAGTACCTTAGTGGTGAAAAAGTGGTTTGAAAACAGAATTTTTGGACATGAAAAAGATCATCCTTTTCGTCTTTTTGTCGATCTCAGGTGCGGTTTATTCCCAGCCCTGTCTTTTACAGGGAATTGATTTCACCACCCAGGGACAGATCGACAGTTTCGCCATTAACTATCCAGGATGTACAGAAATTGGAGGTTTTGTGAGGATAGGAGGTTCGGGGACCCCGATCAGCAGTTTACAGGGGCTCAGTCCCATACATTACATAGCTGGAGACCTTGCCATCGGGGGCAACGATCTGTTATCATCTTTGGATGGTCTTCAGTCGCTGGATTCCATAGGAGGTGATCTGATCATCGGGTATTCCGTATTTCCATCCACGATCCTGGGCAATCCTCTGCTGGGTTCCATGAGCGGACTGGATGGTTTGAAACTCATCAGAGGGGCGCTTTATATCCGGTACAACGATACACTCAACAGCCTGGATGGTCTTCAGATGCTGGGTTATATCGGAGGGGACCTCATGATCGAATATGACCGCAATTTGCCCGACCTGATCGGATTGACCGGCTTGTCCGATATCGGGGATGATTTTTTTATTACCAACTGCGATACGCTTCAGAATCTTGAAGGATTACATGCGCTGCAACGCATCGAAGGTGGCCTCACCGTAGTGTCTAACCCCTGCCTGACCAGTCTTCAGGGACTGAATCAACTGAACTTTATGGGTGGCAGCATTCATATAGGCACCACTAACCCGTTTACCTCTACCTGGACGGGTAATCCTTCCCTGACCAGCCTCAACGGGCTGAATCAGCTGCAAACCGTTGGCGGGATGCTGGCAATAGGCGGTAATCACTTTCTGGTTAACATCCAGGCGCTAGATTCTCTTCAGACCATAGGAGGTAACCTCGTGATCGAACAAAACTCATCCCTTCCGAGCCTGGAGGGTCTTGGGAACATTGCTGAGTCCAGCATCGATAACCTCTATATTGACATGAACTACAGCCTCACCACCTGTGAGGTGCAGAGCATCTGCGACTACTTGGGGAGTCCGAACGGGACCGTGACCATTCACGACAACCAGGCTGGCTGCAACGATCCCCAGGAGGTAATGTCTGCCTGTATTTTTGCCGGTGAGACACAGGTTGAAGAGACTGACATGATCCAGCTTTTTCCGAACCCGGTAAAAGACTTTATCGTCATCGAAGGCCGGTTGGAAAAGCCAGATGTGTTGAAGATCAATATTCAGAATGCGGAGGGCTCGACTGTTAAGTATTTTAATTTGAACCAGTTGCCTGCGGGATCCTTTCATGAGGTCCTTGATCTTACAGGTCTGGAATCTGGTTATTATACGATCAGAATGATAGGCAGTACGGTACATGTTTCCAGAAAATTATTACTGATCAGATAAGCGCCTGGTGTCGTTGGACCGTTTAAAGTACTGCCTCGGTCCTATGTTGCATATCAACTGGTTATAATCAGCATGAATGAGGGCAGGGTTTGTTATTCATATCCTGACCCGGTATTGATTTTTGCTGTTCTGTGGCATCCAATTTTATTGCCAGGTGCTTGACTCTGACGGATTTATGTTGTATCTTTACGATTGCCTCAGCTGACCTGTAAAGTAGCATACGGTATCAGGCTTCTCCTTACTGCCTTATCTTCTGTTTATGTCTGAGGCCACGATCCCCCGGGTTATTTCAACACCTGTCAGAAATGTTGATGGTTTGTTCGTTTCTTCAAACTTTAGGTTAACACCACATCAAAAATGGAGGGTAAACCGATGAAAAATCTATTTTTTCTTTCAGCCATGTTCAGCCTGTCGATGAGCACGGTTTCAGGCCAGGGATGGGAATTGATGAATCCCAAACCTTCAGCGAACAATTTGTTTTCCGTGTTTTTTCCCAGCCCTGATACAGGGTATCTCGTGGGCGGAGCCGGAACCATCCTGAAGACTACCGACGCCGGGGAGCACTGGACCATGCAGGATGGTAATCTTTTATGGAGCCTACGGTCTGTGTATTTTACAGATACGGAGCATGGTTTCGCAGTCGGTGCTTTTAATCACCACCGGCGCACGGTCGATGGAGGCCAGACCTGGACAGGGAATAATCCGAGCTCGGGGTATTGCATGACCTCCGTTCATTTCCCGACACCCGACACAGGTTATATTGTCAATGAAGGTGAAATCCTTAAATCCACCAATGCCGGGTTATCCTGGTCTATAGTGGAATATATGCTAAATTATTTACATTCAGTATTTTTTATCGATGCCGACCACGGTTTTGTGGGAGGAGACTGTGTCGTCTGGAACTTTCCCGGCTTATACAGGACGGTTGACGCCGGCCTGACCTGGATAGAATGTGCCATGCCGAACAGCGTAAATATCAATTCGGTCTACTTTCCTTCAGCTACGATAGGTTATGCTGCCGGATATGATGTGTTTGGGGATGTCGGCAGTATCTTTAAAACCAACAATGCCGGTGTAAACTGGAATACCATTTCCACCACTTTATCAGACTGGATAAGATCGGTACATTTTTCCACGGATTCGACAGGTTATGCCGTAGGAGATTATGGAGTGGTCTATAAAATTACTGATGGAGGAGATCATTACACCCTGCAAAATTCTGGTACTGACAAGACACTGTTTTCTGTCTTTGCCACCGATGAAAACACAGCCTTTATTACCGGTCAGGCAGGGACGCTGCTGAAAACCACCGATGGCGGAGTAAACTGGATCCAGGCCGGCTCTGGGATTTTTACCAATTTCATCGATGTCGCTTGTCCGGATGCAGACCATGTTTATGTTTCCGGAGTGAACGGGACAATCTGCTTTTCCGCTGATTCAGGGATGACATGGACAGTTCAGCCGACAAATACCAACCAGAATCTGAATTCGGTAGATTTTATCAATGCGACTACCGGTTATGCCACAGGGGACTCCGGGACCATCCTCAGGACTACTGATGGCGGGATGAATTGGGAAAGCCTGATGGCGGACTCATCTAATAACTGGTACTCTGTTTGTTTTCCGGTTGTTGACACTGGGTATGTGGCCGGAGGGGATTATTACTGCCGGAGAATATTGAAAACGGAAAACGGGGGGAATGACTGGACCACCTTGTTGGCGGATTCCCTGGCTGGAGGACTGCGCTCGGTCTACTTTCTAAGCAGCGAAACCGGAGCTGCTGCAGGTGGTTCAAGAATTCTCAGGACCCTCGACGGAGGGATGATCTGGGATACTGTTTACCAGGGGCAGGGCGGTGTTGGATTGGTGTCAGTATGGATGCCTGATGAGCATTCAATCTACGCCGCAGGTAGTGAATCCGTCCCTATGTCGGGCCCTCATGGGATCCTCGTTTATTCTTTGGATGGCGGGCTCAACTGGACAGAAATTTACCCAAGTAACATGGAATATCTCACCTCAATAAGCTTTACTGATGCTGATACAGGTTATATGACCGGTTATTGGTTCACCTGGGAGGGGAGTGTCGCCGTCATATTAAAGACCACCAACGGTGGCCAGACCTGGGCAGTTCAGAATACCAGGAATGAGAATTTGTTACAATCCCTGGAAATGTCGGGGCCTGGTTATGGCTTTGCCGTGGGAGGGAATGGTTCTATACTGCGAACGACGACAGGTGGTTCCGTGCCCACCGGCATTCCAAGTTTTCAGGCTGTTAAGTGGTTATCATTACACTGCTATCCCAATCCTTTTTCCGGGGCCGCAGTGATAGCCTATGAGCTGCCCTCAGGCGGTGAGGTCACTCTAGTGGTTTATGATTACCTGGGCAGGAGGGTGGCCAGCCTGGTGAAGGAACAACAGGCAGCAGGCACCTACCAGGTGCAGTGGGATGCTCAAAACCTGTCCGATGGGATTTATTTTGCCCGGTTGACATCCGGGAACCAGGTTTATTGCAGCAAGCTGATCCATATGAGGTGAACTCCTACCTTACCCGGGTATTCTATCTGATCTGGAAATCATGTTTTTTCAGGAAGAGACTTGCCAGTTTCAAAATTGCTTGTAATTTTGCGGTCCATTTGGGTTGTTAGCTCAGTTGGTTCAGAGCATTACCTTGACAGGGTAGGGGTCACAAGTTCGAGTCTTGTACAACCCACGGTTACCACAAAGAAGTCCTTGATTATCAGGGACTTCTTTATTTATGGGTACAAATATGGAACAACTTTCCCGGAAATTTGACGGTTTTTTGTCAGATTTTTGTTAAACCGGAAGTTTGTCATATCTTGGTTGTTCCATTTCATACATTAGATATGACTGACCCATACAAACCCAAGGGTAAGCCCAATCCAAAAGCGTTTTTGGTTGGCAATGCAGCCTTCCTGAAGCATCCCGGTGTTATTCATTTGGATAAACTGAAACAGGTTGTGGACGCAGACCAGCAGGATTTGATTAAACCCGCAGATGTTGATTTGTTCCTGAAGGCATATTTCAAAGAATCGTCGTACAAACTGATGGATTTTAAAAGCCACCTCGACCACTTATATTCGGCGATTGCTGGGAAAATCCTCGAAATGGTCGCTGATGAAGAATCTGTTACGACACTACAAGACCATAAGCCCAATGAAGTGCCGTACTCGACAAAAGATGTAAGTGATATCCTCGGCGTACAGAAACAAACAGTCGTAAACTGGGTCAATAATGGTTGGTTGGTGGCTAAACGAAATGTGGAGGCGGGTAAATTTTATATCGCTGAAGCAGATTTGGTAGCCTTTTTGAATACCAGCAACGGAAAGAAGTACCTGAAAATCTGGAATGTGAAAACGAAAGCCAAATAACTAGCCGTAAGGTGAATGCAAAATATTTTAAATGGACTGTGTTACTGTTTATTCTAATGCCAAGTTTTGTCATTGGGCAGAAGAGATTGGTATTCTCAGTAAAAACCGTTAATGATTGGGGAGCCCCTCTTCCTTACTGTAATATTAAAATCATTTTACCAGAAAAGGGGAACGACCTTTTATTCAGAACCGAATCCAATGGGGCGATAGATATTGAGCTCAAAATCAAGGATTCCGCTATTGTTGTTGGAACGTATGAGAAATACCTAACTTCTAAAATTGAATTATCAAATTTGGATAAATATAGCGAGAAAGATACAGTTAAAATTTATATGAAATTTAAACCACTTCTTTCGTTTAGTCATGGATTTACCCATTTGAATCTGGATTCGTGTATCTGTTTTTGTAACATTGAGGAACTGGGGGATACTATTAGATTGTACCGGTATTTGGAAAAAAGTATTGAATTTGACTGGTTTATTAAGTTAATTGAAAGAAAACCTGATGTTTACGAGATTGTTAACCATAATGCCAATGGGGTACAAGGAGGAAATGTTAGACCATATCCCCCAATCGTGACTAAATTTCTAGATAATGATATGGTTGAAATCCGATTTAGGGATAAAACGAAAAAGTACAGGGTCAGAGGTGTCGATAATATCCATGGTTTTTACTTTGAGTTAATCGTAAACTAAGGTTCTTAGGATATAATAGGAACTAATTGATTGAGAACTGATAAAATATTTCCCAGATTTCGTCCCACCCACTCTAACAACTCTATCAAATGTTGCTATTGTGATGATTATTAAATAATTATTGGTTCGAACTGTGAGCTAGAGACGGCAAGAGTAAAATAGACAGCTTAGATTATCATTAGGGGTAACTCAGTTTTTTGTAATTTTATCAGTTACTACAGCCAATGAAATGGGAACTGAGCAACTGATAGCACTCTTAGATTATCTGATTCATCAACCTGATGAATGTGAATGGATTGAATTCAAACATAACTTCCATTCCCCTGAGGAGATTGGCGAAAGAATTTCTGCTCTGGCCAATGGTGCCTGTCTACAAAACCAATCAAACGGATATCTGGTTTTCGGGGTTCAGGATAAGACCCACACGGTATTGGGAACTACGTTTAATGTCAAAAGTCACAAAAAGGGTAATGAAAATTTGGTGCATTGGTTGGCAACAAGGATAAATCCCCGGATTGATTTTCAGGCTTTTGAGTTTGATTATCCTAACGGACTTCATATATCAATATTCGTTATTCCTGCCGCTAAGAGCCGACCGGTGACTTTTTTGCATGTTCCCTATATACGCATTGGAAGTATTACCAGACGATTATCGGACTTTCCAGAAAAAGAAGCCAGAATATGGCGCAATACATCCGGATTGAGCTTCGAAAAAGAGATTGCACATGCAGGTGTCGGAGCCTCTGAAGTTGTTCAACTTCTGAGTACCCAAACTTATTTTGATTTGCTGAAGCTTCCATACCCATCGAATCAGGATGGTGTTATCGAAAAATTGCTGTCTGAGGGTATTATTGTTTCAGAGGGTTCAGGCTATGGCATTACAAAACTTGGTGCCTTACTTTTAGCCAAAGACCTTAGAATTTTCGATGCCGTAAATCGTAAATCAGTGCGGGTAATTGTCTATAAAGGCAAGAATAAGATAGAAACGGAGCGTGAACAGATAAATACTAAGGGATATGCCGTCGGATTTGAGGGTTTAATTGATTGGATAAACAGCCAGCTTCCGGCTAACGAAGAAATTGGCCGGGCTTTGCGGAATGAAACTCGGATGTATCCGGAAATTGCCATACGAGAAGTCGTTGCTAATGCTATTATTCATCAGGATTTTAATGTGCCGGGGTTCACCATGGTAGAGGTCTACGACGACCGAATTGAAATTTCAAACCCGGGCATCCCATTAATTAATCCGGAACGTTTTATTGATGAATATGTCTCCCGGAATGAAAAACTGGCGGATTTGATGAGACGTTTAGGTTTTTGTGAGGAAAAGGGTAGTGGATTGGACAAGGTAATATTCTATAATGAGCTGTTTCAACTACCGGCTATTAATGTGTTTATTACTGACAATAGGACTAACGTTGTTCTGTATAGTTATAAATCATTGAATCAGACAGATAAAGCCGACAGGATAAGGGCTTGTTATCAGCATGCTTGCCTGAAATACGTTTCGAATGAGAAAATGACCAATCAATCCTTAAGGGAGCGGTTTAAAATAGCTGACCAGAATTATTCGATAGCTTCCCGCATCATCAGGGATTCCATAGCAGAAGGACTTATTAAGGAAGACGACCCGACCAATAAATCTAAGAAATTCGCCTGTTATATACCGTTTTGGGCATAAATCTTATGTGATAGTCATTTGATAACAGGGTGCTTCATCTAAGTTAAATGTTTGATAATCAGTGGTTAGTTTATGTGATGGTTATGTGATAGGTCACGGTTTCACCAGAGGTGACCAACTTCGTCTAAACGGAAGAAATTTGGGGTTGGTTTAGACGATTTTAGACGATTCTTAAATGATTAAATATTGATATTTAGGATATTGAACGATTGTTTTTGCACCGAACGTCTAAACCCTTATCCGGATTATCTGATTTTGGACGAAAGTTTTATGTGATGGTCATGTGACAGTTTGATGTATTGAGAACAGTTGTAGGATCTGCCGAACCTTCCCCTTAAATCACCTGTTTATGATGAACTTCCCTGTGAACCTGTCCTTATCGCTGACGATTTGCAGCAAATTGGCCCCTGGACCCAGTTTTTCTATATTCATGGAATGGTGATCGCCCTGGTTCAAGGTTCCTTCGTGCACAACCATACCTAATGAATTTAGGATCAGGTACCTGGCATTCGACGACTGGACTAAGTAAGTTACCGTGACCTGCTCCCCCGAGGGATTAGGATAGATTACAGTTTTATTTTCCTGGTTATATAGCAGTACATGGACTATATCCGATACGGGCCGTCTCCATACGCTTCGGTCAAAGGTTCCGGCAAAGAGGTAACCGTTGTGTTCCTCCAGGCATTTGATGTTCCTGGAAATCAACCCGTCATTGAAAGGATACCAGCTTCCGGCATTGTACCAGGTATAGAATATCCCGCTATCCCTGGTAGCTGCAAATAAAAAATTGCCGGATTCGACAAATGAAGTCGGATAAATGGAGGGCAATCCGTTGTTAAAGGCTGACCAGCTCGAACCGAAATCCGGAGAAAAGTAAATACCCCAGGAATCCAGGGCGGCGAAAAGGCCAAAGCTTGACACCCCGATGTCCCGCACACCGCAGGGATGGGGTAAGCCTGTGATGAAATTCCAGTTGATGTTCGTAGTGGTTGTCCTGTAAATCCCTTCCCAACTGGTGCCCGCAAAAAGATTGTCGCCTTTCAGTGCAAGTGCATTGACATTCCAATCGGTCAGGCCCGTATTGGCCGTTGTCCAGGAAGCCCCGTAATTGTCGGAGAAACATACTCCGGCACTGCCGATCCCGGCGAACAGGTCGTCATCATAACTGGCCAGGGTACGGACATAAAAGTGGGTCAGGCCGTTGTTCACCTGGGTCCAGGTCAGGCCGTCATTGTCAGAACGATAAACGCCTCCGGGGTAGGCGCCGGCAAAGAGAATATCGTTAATGTCGGTGAAACAAGGGATGTGGTAGCTGGTCAGCCCGACATTGACCGCCTGCCATGAATTTCCGTCATCACCTGAACGGTAAATGCCCTGGCCTGAAGTTCCGGCGAAAAGGTACCCGTTATGTGCGTACATTCCGAAGATGTAAGTATTCAGAAAGCCCTGGTTGGATGGCGTCCAGGTTTGCCCATTATTGTTCGAAAGGAATACTCCTGCACCCGAGGTGCCGGCCAGGACCGTATTTCCGGAAAAAGCAACCTGAATTACCGGAGTCCCGATGATGCCGTTGGTCACATCAAACCAGGCAGTGCCGTTGTTGGGTGAATAATAAAGGTTAGAATGGGTACCGAAGAAAATGTGATTTCCGTTAGCCGACAGGCTGCGTGCCGACGTGATGGTGATACCTGCGTTGGCCGGAGACCAGGTGAGGCCGTTGTCCTGAGACCGGTAAACCCCGGAGTCGCTGGTCCCCGCAAATATGGTATTCCCGGATGTGGTCATGGCAAAGATCAGTGTAGAATCAGGTATGCCGGTACCGGCCGGTGTCCAGTTCGCTCCGTTGTCGACCGACCTGAATACGCCGTAATAGGTTCCGGCAAAAACACACGAATTGTTTGAGGTCATCGACCGGACATCCGAACAACTTATGCCGTTGTCAGCCGCCGTCCAGTTTTGTCCGTTGTCATCCGACCGGAAAACAATATAATTGTTGAATGAAGGCGACCCGGCAAAGATGGAATTTCCCTTCACGGTCAAAGAACCGATTCCACATATAGGAAGGGGCAGGCCGTTGTTACAGCTTGACCAGCTGTTTCCTGTCAATGTCGAGAAAGAAATGCCGCTCTGCCAGGTGCCGATGAAAAAAGTGTCGCCTTTGACCGCCATGGCTGTGACTTGCATATCCGTCAGTCCGGAATTGAATTCTGTCCAGCTGCTGCCACCGTCGGTTGACCTGTAAACGCCTCCTGACGAGCTGCCGGCGAAGACGATGCTGTCAGAAGCAGCAAGGCAGTTGATACGGCCGCCGAACAGGCCATTCGAAACTTGTTGCCACTGGGCGTTTGACCCGAGAGTCACACACAGGAGCAGGAGGAGTGGTAAGTTTTTAATGGGGCTATTATAAACACCTAAAGATAATGAGAAATAATTTAGGAAAGTGCAGAAAAGGAGGATTTCGGAGTGACATTGAGTTCTTCCATACCGCTGCGGCTAAGTCTGCAATGGCCTCTTTCCGGCCCGATATAAATGATCTTCTGTGTGTTAACCTGTGATTCATACCTGGCCGATACCAGGCTGACACCCTTCGAAGAAGGGGAATATGAGATGCTGTACCTGCCGGCTGTAAAATATTGTAAGAGCCGCCCAATGACGGTTCCCAACATGTTGGTTACATACACATCCACCTGGCCGTCTTCAGGAACGGTCAGCATCAGTGTTGCCTAATCTGAAACAGGGTGCGCAGAGACAATGCGGAATTCAAATGCCGGACGGGTCATATTTTCCGGTGTACCTACCGGACCGAGAAACAATACCGTGACCGGCCAGTGGAGCACCGTGTCGCCAGGATTCGTGAGGTCGCTCACCCAGATGCTGTCCAGGTCAACATGCGAGCCATTAAAGAGTGCGGTAAAGTCTAAGATGATGGTTTACGCACCCGACAAACCAGAAATCATGAGTGCGACCAACAGAACCATTAGTTTCTTCATAATCAAAAAATTAAATGTTTAGAAGGAATACTAAACTGACGTTCCGACAGCCCTTTTCGGGTTAGAACAGGTGTCTCCAAACAAAGATAAGCGAAACGGGCCTCTATGTCAATATAATTATCAGAATTTGTGTCACATGCACTCAATCCTTAACATAAAGGATAATTAACACGATTTCTCTTCAGACTTTTTTTTCTACTTCATTGAACAAGCTGTGATGTTTTATGTTTAAGAAGATGGTATACAAAGTTAAACAGAATATTCTAATAATCTTCAATAGCTCAGAAAGGATGAAAATCAGATATTTAACTCTCGTACTTGTATTCCTCACCGGACTCATTGCTCATTCGCAGAACGGTGTCATCAAGGGAAGGGTTTTCAATGCTTCCAACAATGAGTCGCTTCCATTTACCAACCTGATCATTTACGGTACCGGTAGCGGCACCACCAGTGATGAGAAAGGGATGTTCCAGTTTACCAACATACAGCATGGTTATTATAAGCTGGCTGCCTCTGCCCTGGGATTTGAAAATGCGCTTACGGAAGAATTCCATGTCTCAAGCGGAAAGACGGCTTTCATTGATATTCCGATGAAGGAAAAGTCCATCAGCCTGACGCAGGTGGAGATCAAGTCCTCCTCCATCAGCCGCCTGGAAGAGAGTCCGGTATCATTAAAGTCGATAGGCATTGCACAAATTGAGAAGAGTCCCGGTTCTAACCGCGACATATCCAAGGTCATTCAAAATCTTCCCGGGGTTTCTTCCGGACTTTCTTATCGCAATGATTTGATTGTCAGAGGCGGAGGACCTGCAGAGAACCGTTTCCTGGTCGACGGCATTGAGATTCCCAATCTGAACCACTTCGGCACTCAGGGGGCGAGCGGAGGTTCAGTCGGCATCATCAACAGCGATTTTCTGAGGGAGGTCAATCTGTTTACCGGGGCCTTCCCGGCAAACAGGGGCAATGTGATGAGTTCCGTTCTCGACATGAAGCTGATTGACGGGAATCCTGACAAGCCTCTATACCGTGCGGCCCTAGGTGCCAGCGAGTTGTCGCTGAGTTCTTCAGGGCCTTTGTCTCCCAAAACGAGCCTGCTGGTTTCCGTCAGAAGATCCTATCTCAAATTCCTCTTTGATGTACTCAAACTTCCCTTCCTGCCCACTTTCAATGACTATCTCATAAAAACGAAAACGAGGTTCAATACAAAGAATGAACTGACGTTCCTTTCGATCGGATCCCTTGACAAGAGCGTGCTGAATACCGGGCTTTCCAACCCAACAGAGGAACAACAGTACATTCTTTCCTATCTTCCCAGTTATGACCAGTGGACCTATGCCATCGGAGCTGTATACAGGCACTACGGACAAAGATCGTATCATACCCTGGTGTTAAGCAGGAACATGCTGCACAATGAATCCAACAAGTTCGAGAATAATGATAAAAATGCCAGTCCCCTCCTGAAATATGTTTCCAGGGAATCGGAAAACAAGTTTCGTTATGAGAACACAGCCAGAATGAATGGATTTAAGATCATCAGCGGGTTTGGCGTGGAGACATCCAAATACACGAACAATACCTTTCAAAAGGTATTCATCCCTACAGAAACGGATACCATTTCCACCCTGGACTATCAATCGAAACTGGACTTTTACAAGTACAACTTTTTCGGACAGGTGAGTAAGACCTACAACGACGGAAAACTGACACTTTCTGCAGGAATTCGTGCCGATGCAAACACCTATGACCGGGAGATGTCAAATCCGCTGGATCAGTTTTCGCCCCGGGCATCTGTATCGTATGGCATCAGTAAGAAGCTGTTTATCAATGCCAATACAGGGAGGTATTTTCAGCTTCCTTCCTATACCACGCTGGGTTACAGGGATCCTTCAGGGAATCTGGTCAATAAGGACAATGGTGTCCGGTACATTCAGGCCGATCATTTTGTCATGGGATTGGAGTACAGGAGGACAGAGAATTCCAGTATCAGCCTGGAAGGGTTCTACAAGAATTACCGGTATTATCCCTTTTCTTTAAGAGACTCAGTTTCCATTGCCAGCAAGGGAGCTAATTACGGTATTTACGGGGATGAGCCTGCCACATCCACATCAAAAGGAAGAGCTTATGGAGCTGAATTGTACTTTAAGGACCGTTTGGGAGAGAGATTTAACCTTCAGCTGTCTTATACCTATGTCATTTCCGAATTTGAAGACAGTAAAGAGGTTTTGATCCCTTCGGCCTGGGACAACCGTCATATTTTAAACCTGACTTTTTCAGCTTCACTGGAGCGATCCTGGAATATGGGTTTTCGCTGGCGTTTTGTCGGTGGTGCACCCTATACCCCTTATGATGAGAACCGCTCCAGTCTCATCGAGGCCTGGGATGCAAGAGGACAGGCCTATTTTGATTATTCCCGCTTCAATACACAGAGACTGACGAACTTTCATCAGCTTGACCTGAGGATAGACAAGGAATACTTCTTTAAGAAGTGGTCACTCAATCTCTATCTGGATGTTCAGAATGCATATAGCTTCAAATATAAGGACCCGGACGTTCTTATCGTGCAGAGGGATTCCAACGGGAACCCTATTGTTGATCCCGATGAACCGGGCCGTTATCTGATGAAGTATCTGCCTTCCTCTTCCGGTACTGTGCTGCCCACCCTGGGTGTGATCGTAGAGTTCTGATCATCTGAGGCATGGCCTCATTTTCTTTTGCGGTAATCCCAGGGAGGAACAGGATGAGGCATGGACCACAGGCCTGTTTTTTTCATCCTCGCTTCATTCTCCAGCCTGGCAAGTTCGGGATCCTTGTTATATTTTTTGAAGTGCCAGGCCATGCCCCTTGAGAGCAGTTCTTTATTTACACACATATTCCCGACATAAACAAAAGCAAGGGTACGGCCATAGCGGTCTTCTCCGCTCTTCACCAGTTTTACAGCCTGTTTGAAGCACAAATCTGCAGTTGCCTGTCTGGCTTTCTCCCCGAAATCCTGGCCTGATTCAGGACAATCGATGCCTTCCAGCCTCACTTTCAGCTGTGTACGGGAATCAGTAAGAACGATAATGGTATCTCCGTCGGTGATTCCCACCACCTTGCCATAGATATTCTCCTTTGTCTGAGGGCAGGAAAGGAGAAAAAGGAGTGTGAGCAGGAGCTTTGGCATGAAAGGTTAAAATTGAGGTGGATGAAAAATCAAACCTTGACTTACTCCAAGCTGCTACACTTTATCCAGAGCCTGGCTGAAATCTTCGATCAGATCTTTGATGTCTTCAATACCGACAGAAAGACGGATCAGGTCATTGGTGATGCCGGCATTCTTTTTGGCTTCTTCTGAAACCTTGGCATGGGTCATGGAGGCGGGGTGTTGGATCAGGGTTTCCACGCCGCCCAGAGAAACAGCCAGGAGAGCAACTTGCAGGTTGTCAAGGATTTTCTTTGCACCATCATAGCCTGACTTGAGTCCAAAACTGATGACGGCACCGGGTCCTGTCATTTGTTTCCGGGCCAGCTGATATTGTGGGTGGGATTTGAGTCCGGGATATTTGATCCAGGCTACCTTGGGGTGGTTTTCGAGGAATTCTGCCAGGATGAGGGCATTTTCCTGGGAGCGGTCGATCCTAATGGAGAGTGTTTTCAATCCCCTGATGATGAGGTAAGCCTGGTGGGGGTCCATGTTGCAGCCCAGGTTGATCATCATATTGCGGAGCTGGTCGTAGAGGGCTTTTTCTTTAGCGACGACCATTCCAGCGACGATGTCGGCATGACCGTTGATGAATTTGGTCATGGAATGAAAGACGATGTCGGCACCCAGGTCGAGGGGTTTCTGGAGATAAGGGCTTGAGAAGGTATTGTCGACCACGAGCAGGGCGCCATGTTCTTTGGCAATGGCTGCACAAGCCTCAAGATCAGTAAGTTCCATAGTCGGGTTTGCCGGGGTTTCCACATAGAGGACCTTGGTGTTGGGTCGCATGGCCTTGCGGATGGTGTCGGGGTTGGTGGTGTTGATGTAGGTGGACTGAATCCCGAAGCGGACATAATGTTTCTCCATCACGTTGCGGGCGGGGCCGTATATTGCGTCGGTACTTACGATATGGTCTCCCTGGCTGAGGAGTGCCATATAGATAGTATTGGCGGCTGCCATTCCCGAACCGACGGCGATGCCGCCATAACCGTTTTCAAGGATGGCAACCTGGCGTTCCAGTGCGTCAATGGTCGGGTTCCCGATCCTCGTGTAGATGTAACCCTCGCTTTCTCCCGAGAAACAACGGGCACCATGCTCGGCACTCTCAAAAATGAATGTGGAGGTCTGGTATATGGGAACGGTGGCTGAACCGAAGGAATCTTTTACTGAGCCTTCATGGATGAGTTTGGTTGCAAAACCTGAATTTTCTTTTTTCATAATATAATGGTTTATCGTAAATACTCGACATTCTTTTCGGCCCGGCAAAGGTAAGCAGGTTTTTGGAACTATGGTATTTGGGTCGTATCAGGCTTGCCGGGAAGAGAAGGACGGCCGCTTCCAGAGTTCAGAATGAATTGTAATATAATATCTGAATCCTCCTTTCCAGCGCCGCGGCGCGGCTGTAAACGGAGTTTCTGAGGTCCTGGGGATTGTCGCTGACCAGTTTGCTGGCCTGTTCCTCACCAATAGGTTCTTCCTGAAACTGAAGGTATCCTCCGGATTTATCACCGGGATCCAGGTAGGGGAGGAAGACTCCGTCTTCATATTCTCTGAAATAGTTGATCAGGCTGCTGATCCTTCTTTTAGCAAGGGAATAGTTATATTCTGCCGTATTCAGGGGGCTGGTAAATCCCTTGATGGTGATGATGACTTTATGTCCGGATTCGAGTTCTTTCAGCAAAAGGGAGGTAAAGAGGTCGAGCTGCCTCATCCCCTTCAACACATAATCCTCGAAAAAGGCATCGATATCGTTACCGGCTTTTTCATAGGCTTCTCCTTTCAGGCCCCGGGAGTATTCTTCCCGGTATTTCTCTTTCATGAGATAATATCCGGCCACGGTGGTCCGGTAGTTCAGACGGGTAGTCTCACGGGTAGTGGCCGGATCGGGTTCATCGTTATGAAAATACAGGGTGAGGGGTAAGAGTTCCCTTATCTGTTTTTTGATAGTTACCACGGTGGGAGGTACTGAGTCACTTTTAACTTTGGGAGGCTGATATGTGAACCGGTACAGGTCGTTACAACAGGTCTGATTCTTTATAAAAAGGGAACCCGGCCGGTTGGAGGTGAAGTAGCCGTTGGAGTCCGTTTCATTGACGGTGTAGTACAGATCGTTATAACTGGTGTTGAGTGGATAAGGAAGATGCACGGGTTTTTCCCAGGTGTGATAATTTCCCCGTGCGGTGAAAATATCGAATCCGCCAAAGCCTTTGTACCAGTCGGAGCTGAAGGAAAGGGTGGCGGTCCTGTTATCATAGAAAGGTGTTATTTCGTCACCCGGGGTATTGATGGTACTTCCAAGGTTGACAGGTTCGAGGCACTTGCCTTTTCTTACGACGGAGTACCAGATATCTTTGCCGCCATAGCCTCCGGGCCGGTCAGAAACAAAAAAGAGCACATCCTCTTTGGGGCCGTGGGCGATTGCCGGCTGTGTGGCCGTAAAACCCTGAAGGTTGATCTCTTCGGAAAGAGGCTGTGGTTTTTGCCATTTCCCGTTTTTCCATCTTACCATAAACAGAGTACATTTCATATCTGGGGTCCGTTCATCGGGGCAGCGGGTAAAGAAGAAGGTCTGATGATCGGCAGAGAAGCAGATATTGGCGTTGTGGGTGCTTATATCGTTGATTTTATCGGGCAGAGCCTGTGGTAAGAAAGGACCTGCAGGGGTGAGCCTCGATTCATAGAGCCGGGTCAGGTAGGTACCAGGGTTCATCGAATCCTTTTCCTGTTCATTTTCAAGCTGAAGGGATGAGAACAGGAGCAGGGAATCCCCCATCTGGACGGCTCCGAAGTCGGAATATACCGTATTGAGATCATTCCCCAGGTGGGTGATCTTCACCGGGAGGCTGTCACGCAAAGCCTGGGGTGCCCAGGCACAGGCTTCTGTTTCCAGTTTGGCTCTTTGTGACAATAAGTCTTTATTATCCTGATTATCATTAAGATATTCGCGGAAAGCCTCTCCTGCCCGGGTATAGTTTGCCTGGTTCTTTTCCATCATCCCCAACCAGAACCAGGCTTCTGGAAATTTCTTTTTGGTATCGTTCCGGATCAGCATTCTGTAAGCCGAGGCAGCCTCCTCATAACTCAGGAACAACCTGCAGGATTCAGCATATTTAGAGATGTTCTTCAGTCGGGATGAATCCTGCACGACGGCCTGAAAGTAATATCTTGAGGCACTGAAATAGTCTCCTTCCCGGAAGAGGATGTCTCCCTGTGCCACCAGGTCGGAAATGTTCTGTGTGTAAGCCCCGGATAGAGGAATCATGGAGAATCCCGACAGGGATAACCAAATCCAGACATACCTGTATCGTAAGTGCTTCATCATGATTAAAAGATAGGGCAGGTCACGTCCCGTTTCATTTGTCCCTGTGGTTTCTGCAGGATGAACTGAAGACCGAGTTCGAGGCCACCCCTGAAATAGGATGCCTTTCGCAGCTTGGAGTAGTTGATGTCGTAGCTGATTCCAACATTGACATATTGATATTCAAGTCCGACCACCATGATGGCCGCATCGTTCCAACGGGTATAGAGTCCGGCGTAAAGGATGGTCGCGACGGTAGGGGTACTGTATTTATCATATTTCCCCATGACTCCCGCGATGCATTCCCTGTGTTTGCCCTGGCGGTCGTAATAGATAGAAGGCAGCAGATCCCAGTTGTTACTGAAAGGGTAAGTCATGGCTGCCTGGACCGACCACCTGGGATCGAGGGGCGCATGGTAACCTTCCAGCAGGCTTTGATCGGGTTTGTTCAGGTGGAAAACGCTGAATCCCAGATAATAGGATTCGGATCTGGGTAGGGAAAGGGACCACACCAGGCCGGCGGAAAGGTCGGCATAGGTCCTGCGTCCCTGGCCGAATAGTTCATAATGCGGAAGGTCAGGGTCGTAATAGCTCCCGTTATACTGATCCGGGAAACGAAGCCTGTCGTAGTCCACGCTGGTCTCGGCAGCTCCGATCATCAACCCGGCACCCAGGTAGTGGGCGTATCGTTTGTTTAGTGAAAAAAAATAGGATCCCGAAACCATACCTTCAATAAAGCCGTAGCCACCGTCACCTGCCTTGTCACGCATCAGGGTAAGACCACCACCGTAATAGTTTTTTCCATTTCTTTTCCTGGTCAGCGGCATATCCACCCCTCCCGACATGGTGGTATAAGGCGTGGTCACCGAGCTCCACTGGTTCCGGTAGTTCATGGTGAAACGGTACTTGCCGCTAAAAAGTCCGGTGTTGGCAGGATTGGTATATACCGGACTCAGAAAATACTGTGAGTAATGCGGGTCCTGGGCCATCACCTTCCCCAGTGCCAGGGAAAACATCCATATAAGGAGAAGGCGGAAGTACATAATTTTGAGCTACAGGGTTAATGCATTTACCTGATCAGGGTGATGTTCCCTTTGGTCTTGAACTTTTCCTTATTGTAACAACCGGCTTCCAGGTAGTACACATAAACGCCTGCTTCGCAGGGATTTCCTTTCCAGGTCCCATCCCAGGATTGTTTCTGGTCCCCGGTCTCGAAAACCTTGTTGCCCCAACGATCGAAGATCCTGAAGGAAAGGGTCTCAATGTAATTACTCTGTACCAGGATGATATCGTTTTTCTGGTCCTGGTTGGGTGTAAACGCATTGGCCACATAAATGTAAGGTTCGCGGCAAATCACCTCTTTAACGGTAATTTTCACTGAATCAATGGCTTCGCAGCCATATTGATCGGTGATGGTGACCAAATAGGTCGTTGTGACCCAGGGTGTGGCCGTGGGATTGGAGATCCCAGGGTTATTGAGACTTCCGGACGGGGACCAGGAATAGGAGCAGTTGCTGATCATGGTGGCCGATAGCTGGGTGGACTGTCCCTGGAAAAGGGTGTCAGGCGAGGCTTCTGCCTCAATATTCACCAATATGGGATCAATATCCACGGTATATTGACCGAATGACGGACATTGGTGGTCGTCGGTAACGGTGACCAGGTAGGTACCACTGCAAAGCCCGCTCAGAGAAGCGGTCTGGACCCCATTGTTCCACAAATACTGGTAGGGAAATGTTCCCCCGGTGACACTGAGGTCGATGGCCCCGATACACTGTTCCGTGCAGGGCACGTCGGTGACCTCCGGTGTCAGGACCAGATCCGGAGGATCGGTCAGGTTGACCCCATTGACGCTGATACAGTTAACTGAATCGGTTACGGTTACAAAGTAGGTCCCGGCACAGAGGTTGTAAATGGTATCGTTGGTCATGCCGTTGCTCCAGAGATACTGGTAGGGAGGAATGCCTCCGCTGGCCAGGATGATGGCCACCCCGTCACAGGAGTCGGGACATTGCGGATTCTGGCCGTTACCCGGGCTGACCATGATGGAGAAGGAAATTTTAATACTGTCGAAGGCTTCGCAATAATCATTGAAGGTCCTGATATAGAACCAGTTATCTTGATTGGATATGTTTACGAGGACGGAAGGATCAGCCAGGTTGTTATTGAGAGTATCGGTAAATAGAGGGTTGGAGGACCACTGGAACAGCAGGGAGTCTTCGCTGGCGGTTGCGTTCAGGAGCAGGGTGTTGACGCAGACGACGGTATCGTTTCCTGCATCTACGGTAAAATCATAGACCCTCACATGCTGGGCAAAGGTATCGGCGCAGACGCCGTTGCTGATAAGAAGCTGATAGGTAGTGCTGGAAGAGGGCGTGGCCACGGGATTGGAGATGCCGGCATTACTCAGCGTTGCAGCCGGTGTCCAGATATAGTAAAGGGTGGGGTCGGGAAGAGGAGGAGTGCCTATCTGAACATTTTCACCCAGGCAAATATTTTTGGTAGGAAGGGTTACCGTATTATGTCCCAATACGATGATGGTCTGGTAAGTCGTGTCTGCAAAGTTACAACTGCTGGTATCGCTGATGATCAATGACACCAGGTAGGTCCCCGGAAGGTTGAAGGTATGGGTCGGGTTGAACTGAATGGAGTAGTTCCCGTCGCCAAAGTTCCATTGGAAGTGAGAAGTAGTAAGGTTGTTGGAGAAGGAGGTGTTCTGGAAATTCACCGTATAGGGGGCACAGCCGGAGGGAGGCCTGTGTAAGTCGGCGATGGCCAGGTTGATATTGAAGTCATACTTGATGACGCCGTTATTACAGTTGCTGCTCCCGTTAATGTTGGACCAGGCTCCCGGGGTGGTGGGGAAATCATCATAACCGCCGCAACCAGCGCATACCGACTGGTAGATCCTTCCTTTTTTATCGAAACGGCTGGTACCCCCGTCGACATGTTCATTCGCAGTGCCTCCGAAAAAGGTGGCATAGATCAGGCCTGAGGCATCTGCCTCCATCACCATGAAGTAGTAGTCATTATCGTCGGTGGTGGATTGAAAGGCATTGGCCGTGACAGGAAGTCCCGAGGTGCCTCCAAACCCGCTCAGAGCTGCGCTTCCCCAACCGGAGACATAGACATAATCACAAACGTCGACCATAAAAGCGGTGGGTGAGATATCGGGTCCTCCTCCTCCGGAACCAAAGGCGGTGGACCATATCAGACCTGCCAGGTTGGGATGGATCTTTGAAATAAACTGTCCCCCTCCAGGCAAGGACCAGGAAACGTTGCTGATGAAGGTCAGGCCGGGAGCATTGGTCTGTCCACATACCAGCATGTTTCCCATCTTATCCTGGTCGACGAAGTATATCTGGTCGTATGTGGATGATCCATAATAGGTTGATGCGTAAAGAGAGGAGCCATTGTTTTTCAGACAGCTAATGTATCCGTCGGCACCGCCACCCTGGAACCCCGGCTGCAAAGCCCCGGCGGTGACCGGAAAATCAGATGATGTTGTTCCTCCTGCCAGGTAGACGCTGTTGTCTTCTTCAATCACCAGGCTGTAGCCTGCATCAGCATCAGAGCCTCCCAGGTAGGTCGCCCACACAATATTGGACAAAGTAGGATCGAATTTGACGACGCAGGCATCCTGGTCGCCACCAAAAGTGGACTGGTAAGCACCCGGACTGACGGGCAGATTAGATGACTGGGTGCTGGAGCAAACATAAACAAACTGGTTGTCGTCGACCTTTATCTCCCCCCGGGCATCATCCGCATAATTGTGACGAAGCGGTGAGAAGGTATTCAGCCCATCGTTGCCTGAGCCACCGTAGAATGTCGAAGCAAGGAGACTGGTCCCATCCTGTGAGAAGCGGCTGATGATCATGTCGGAACCACTGGGGTACTGCAATATATAAGTCAGTGTGTAGGCGGTCCCCCCGTTAAACGTAATGTCGTAAGCTTGTGAGGTGACCGGGAAATTGGCTGATCCTGTTACCCCGAGGACGAGCAGTTCATTGTTATCGTTGACAACCAGGCTGTTGGGTACTTCTGTTCCGCTGCCACCCATGTAGGTGGAGAAGATCATGAAAGCGCCAGTGGTGTCGTACTTGCTGATCACGATGTCGGAACTTCCGCCTCCATAGTTGACCTGGAAGGATCCGGAAACGGTGGGGTATCCCTGCATAAAGGAAGATCCCCCAGCATAAAGGAAGCCGTCTTTGTCATAAGTAGCCGTGTAACCCCAGTTATCAACCGGCGAACCGGAATAGGTGGAAAAGACCAGCACAGGATCGATAAACAGTTCTTTCACCTTGTCAAAGCCTTCAGGAAACTGAAAAGTAAGTACCTCCCCCTTCAGCGCGAAACGACAAGGAATGAGGGTCTTATTCCCTTTGTCATCCGTCTGCCATGCGATGGGGGCCAATTCCTCCACCGTGTTCACAGAGGTTTTAATGACACACTTCCCATCCCTGATACGAATGGAGTTGACCCCTTCGTATTTCAAACGGATCATTCCCGGGTCGGAAGCCGGACCGACCAGGAAATTGTACTTCAATCGTCCTTGCTCCTGGACCAGTTGCATGTCGATGCCGGGATACAGTTCATCATAAAGGACCTCGTGGTACTTCAGCACGTGGGAGGCCCAGTGGGCAGGGTCGTTGCCGAGGTAATAGTTTTGGTAGTCAGGATCGGGGCAGGAGGGAAGCAATTGAGGAGTGGGATTGGCATCCAGGAAACGAACTTTATAGGAGTGAGCCGGGACCCGGGTGTTGGTCAGAGGATGTAATTTCCGGTCCTGTTCTTTTAAGAATTTATACCTCAGCAGCGCATGAACCGATTTTTCTTCCAAAAAGCTGAATGTCAGACAGTTATTTTCAAGGTAGAGATCACCGTAGGGCAAGGTGGCCCTATAGCGTACCTGGTCAGGCCATTGTCCCTTGTTTTCAATGAATGAACTGTGGAAAGCGCGTGGAACAGTTTGAGGGTCCTTCCCCATCCCGAATAGTGGGATGAAAATAAGTAAAATCCAACCTGGCAACTGCATCCACCTTCCCATGGCCTGAATGTTTGTGAGGACTATCTGATCCCGCTAAAGGTGAAGGGGTTGTCTATGTCCTCAGTTTCCCCGTTCTTATAGGTGATATGTAACTTTGGCTTTGTTAAAGACAGGCGTATGGTGGCAGGGGTTGTCCTGGCTGCATCATAATAAATGCGCAGAAGGGGGCTGTCCTCACCCCACACGGTCTGGAATTTCTTGATCCCTTTGTCGGCCATGAGGTGATTCCTGAGATAGGGCACGACATCGGCCTTTTCCGGGTACAGACATTCAAAGAAGTCTGTTTCAAACAAAGCCAGCCTGCTGGTATCCGTCTTTTCAAAGTCGTTGAACGTTTTGTAATAAGGAGTAAAGAGGCCCTGAAGGAAACCCTCCCTGGTCATGTCGATCGCTGTATCCCTGATCCAGGCGGCTTTGAAATCAAGATCAACCGTTATAGTTCTTCCCTCGCCGGCCTGGGTAAGTTCTTTGGTTTCAATGACCGATTTAATCTTTTCTTTATCCCACTTCGAGGCATCGAAATAAATGAGGGTCTTCACGGGTTCTCCGAAATGGGTCTCATAGCCGAATATCCCCGGCTTCATTTTCAATAACTCAGCGAGGTGTCCGGCATCAGAGGGGTCGAAAAAATGATCAATACCCGTGTTGACGGCGGCTATTCTGGTCACTTCGGTACCGGGCAGGGAAAGGATCTCCTTTACCGGGGTGAACATAGCTTCTTTGATACCTGCCGGAGTAATTTTAGACGGATCATAGTAGAGTTTAACGGCATGATGCTTCACGAAAGTCTGAACGCCCAGGATGCCCGGCACCTCCTTCATCTGGTTGGCGAAGGACATGGAGCTTCCAAAACACTTGATTCCCAGGAGTCCTGACTGTTCATAGACTGCTGATTTCTCAAACTGTTCCTGGGTTCCCCACCTGATATCGATGGTAGGCAGCTCGGTATGGGAGGAGAAGAGGATTCCCGCTGCCACCAGCAGGACGATGAGAACCGGGGGCATCCATTGCCAGTTTTTTCCATTATATTTCAAGGCTCCTTTTTCAGGGCAGCGGGTAACACAATCGCCGCAAAGGTGGCAGTCGATGTGGCTGACTTTGTCAACGGTGCTGATATTCAATGCATAAGGGCATACTTTGTCACAGATCTTACAATTGGTACAGAGGTCTGTATGCCTCGTAATTTTCAGCAAGGGGAAAAAGCGGGTCTGGGGTTTCAAGGCTTCCAATATAAAACCTCCCAGGCACAAAACCCCGAGGTACCATATCCAGGACAGGGTCCAGCCGGCCACTCCAACGATCAGGTAATAGACGAATGTGACGATGACGAAAAAGACAGTATAAGCAAAAAGGTTGCTGACGGCACCCAGCGGGCAGAGGTATTTGCACCAGAACTGCCTGATGAAGAAGGACCCGAGGATAGTGATGGCCAGGGCAAGCACTGCATACAGCATGACCACATCCCCTGAAAACCCGCTGAAGACGGCGTAGAAAGGATCATACTGCCGGCAAAAAAGCTCACTGGACCGGATGGTAAAATAAAAGGTGATGAAGAGCAGCCCATATTTGAGGAGTCGCAGCAGCTTGTCGGCCCAACCCGTGATGGTCACCCTGAGTTTGAACTTTTGCCCCCATTTGCCCAGCCATTCGGTAAAGATACCTATCGGACAGATGAAACTGCAGAATAGTTTGCTCATCAGGATGACGGCGATCAGGAGTGCAAAGCCCATGGCTATTTGCAGCGTGGTCATGCTGCAGGCCAGAGAATGGTTGGCCAGGAAGCTGCTGAATGCCTGCAGTCCGCCAACTGGGCAGTATGCCTCATAATCAGGGATGTAAACCGGATCAGCCCAGTTTCTGATTACCATATATGCCAGCAGGCCAACGATGAGCCATTGGAGGGAGAGCCGGTAGAAATTTCTTTTTTTGTTTGTTGAAGCCATAATTATTTAATTGGATATCAAGTCAGTACATCAAAGTCGCGGAGGGCCTCATTTAGGGAGGTCTTCAGGTCGGTGGATTCTTTTCTTTGACCGATGATGAGGGCACAGGGCAGATGGTAGGTACCGGATGGGAAATCCTTCGGGATGCTTCCCGGTATGACCACTGAACGGGGAGGAACCCAGCCTCTGTATTCTTCCGGAGAGGGTCCGCTGACGTCAATGATCCGGGTGGAGCCGGTAATGACCACATTGGCACCGAGTACCGCTTCCTTGCCCACACGGGCCCCTTCCACAACGATACAGCGTGATCCGATGAAACAACCGTCTTCGATAATGACCGGGACGGCCTGCACCGGTTCCAGGACGCCTCCGAGCCCTACGCCGCCGCTGAGGTGGACCTGCTTTCCGACCTGGGCACAGGAACCCACGGTGGCCCAGGTGTCGACCATGGTCCCGCTGTCCACATAAGCTCCGATATTGATATAGGAGGGCATCAGGATGACGCCAGGCGCCAGATAGGACCCATACCGGGCAGTGGCCGGGGGCACCACCCTGATATTCAGTGACTCATAGTCCCGTTTCAGTGGGATCTTATCATGGTATTCGAACGGACCCGCTTCCGTGGTCTTCATATTCTTTAAGCGGAAATACAAAATCACTGCCTTTTTGATCCAGTGGTTCACGGTCCATCCTTCTTTTCCTGGTTCCGCCACCCTGAAGATCCCGCGGTCGAGGCCGTCGATGACTTCTTCAACGGCTTGTATCATGTAGGGTTCCTGCAGGGTGTTCAGGTCATCCCAGGCATTATTAATCAATAACTCCAGTTGATCAGACATATAGTGGATCCTTGTATTGCTGAGTGTGACAGGATACGAAGGTACAAAAAAACTCCCACTTTCCTGCAGAAAGCGCACAAATGTAGGCTTTTCAGCCTGAGTTGCAGGCTTCTTTTGAACTTTGTTGTACTTTTGTTGTTCTTCATGATCTTATGGGAAGATATCTCGCCATCGACTACGGAAAGAAAAGGACAGGCCTGGCGGTCACCGATGAAAACCGCCTGATCGCGGGACCTTTGGATACGGTTGAAACCAGCCGGCTGATGAGCTATCTTAAGAATTACTGTGCTCAACAGGAGGTGGAGTGTTTTGTGGTAGGGAAGCCCCTTCGCTGGAGCGGAGAAGACTCCGAGGTTTCAGTATTTATTGAACCTTTTGTCAGATCACTGGAAAAGACTTTTCCCGGGATCAGAGTAGACAGGATGGACGAGCGTTTTACTTCCCTCATGGCCTCAAGGACCCTGCTGGAGGCCGGTTTGAAAAAGAAAGACCGGCGAGACAAAGCCCTTGTTGATAAAGTGGCTGCCGTGATCATCCTTCAGTCATATATGGAATTCATCAAAAATCATCAACACTCATGATACTCCCCGTGGTTTCCTATGGCAATGCTGTACTCAAAGAGAAGGCAGCCGATATCACCCCCGATTTTCCCGATCTCAAACAGCTGATCGATAATATGTTCGAGACGATGTACTCCGCATCCGGGGTGGGGTTGGCAGCACCTCAGGTCAACCAACCCATACGGCTTTTTGTGGTCGATGCCTCGCCTTTCGAAGAAGATGACCCTGAGGCAGCAGGATTTAAGAAGGTGTTCATCAATGCACAGATCACCGAGAGGTTTGGTGAGGATGAACTCATGGAGGAAGGCTGCCTGAGCTTTCCCACCTTCCGGGAGGAGATATCCAGAAAATCCAGTATCCGGATCCGTTATGCCGACGAAGAATTTAACACTCATGAAGAAGAATACAGTGGCATTCGTGCCCGTATCATCCAGCATGAATATGATCACGTTGACGGCATCCTGATCGTCGACCACCTGAGCAGTCTCCGAAGGGTCTTGTTAAAAAGAAGACTGAAAGAGCTTACCATGGGCCAGGTGAAGGTGGCTTACCGGATGCTGTTCCCCGGACAAAAGAGATCCTCCGTCAAATCCAGATAATTCTTTACTTAAATCCACCTATCCATCTCCTCCATGAAAAAGACATCTTATTCACTGTTATTTATTCTTTTCGGTCTGCTTATCTCCTGCAGCCAGGGTAAGAAAAAGGCGGAAGCCATCCGGCAGATGGAAGACCAACTCATAGATGCCAAAAGCGGGACTTACGATAAGACCAAGGCCAGTGCCCTGATCCTGGCTTACCAGGATTACATCGGCGAGCACCCCAAAGACACGCTGTCGGCTTCGTATCTCTTTAAAACTGCTGAGTTACAACTGAATACGACCACACCGGCCCAGTCCATTGCAACCCTGGACCGTTTAATTCAAGATTTCCCGGAATACCGGAGAACCCCTGAAGCATTGTTTTTGAAGGGTTTCATTTATGAGAACTATCTCAAGGACCTGAATAATGCCAGGAAGTATTACCAGGATTTTCTGGGAAAATATCCGACGCATCATTTTGCCGACGATGCCAGGGCCTTGCTGGATAATCTTGGAAAATCACCTGAAGAGCTGATCAGGGAGTTTGAAAAAAAGAACCAGGAAAAAGCCACGGGAGAGTAAGCACCCATTTAATCCTTGACCAGCACCTCCGTCTCCAGCAGGGTGATCAGGTCCTGAATCTCAATATCCTGCCGAATCTCCCCGTGGATGCAGCAGGATATCTGGCCGCTTTGTTCTGACACCACGATGGCGACGGCATCGGTCACTTCGGTGATGCCGATGGCGGACCTGTGACGCATGCCCATTTCAGGCGGGAGGTCTGTCCTTTCGCTCACCGGCAGGATACAACGGGCAGCCCTGATCCGGTTCTCATGGATTATCATGGCCCCGTCGTGAAGCGGGCTGTTCTTAAAAAAGATGTTCTCCATCAAGGTGCTGTTGAGGGCAGCGTCGAGTTCCACGCCTGAAAGCCTGACCTGTTTAAGCTCATTCACTCTGGCGATGACGATGAGTGCTCCGGTTTTCGTGGCAGCCATGTTCTGGCAGGCATCGAGGACCGTATGTATATCGAGCTGCACCGGGTTGGCAAGACGGATACGCCAAAAAAAGAAACGTTTCGGTTTTTTGGTGATAAAATTTGGGGTGCCCAGAAGGAATAAAAAGCGCCGGATCTCAGGCTGAAATACCACGATGAGGGCCAGGAAACCAACGCTGATAAACGCACCCAGGATCTCACTCAGCAGCTCCAGGTGGAGCGTCTTGACCACCTTCCATAAAATATAAATGGCGATGATCCCCAGGAAGATGTTCAGTGCCCCGGTCCCTTTGATCAGCCGGTAGAACTGGTACAGGAGAATCGATACAAGGAGGATGTCGATCACTTCGATCATCTTGAGATGTACCAGGTTGTCTAAAAACAATGGGATCATGTGGGTCAATTTATGGCAAAGATAAGAAAATCACACGGATAACATCTTTTCCACCAGGATAAGCGCCTGCCTGGCTTCTTCCGGATCGTGTACACGAAGGAGATCTGCTCCCTTAAGCAGGGCAATGGTGTTGAGGACGGTGGTGCCATTCAGACATTCATCAGGTGGCAGTTCCAACACCTTCTGGATCATCGATTTTCTCGAAAAGCCCACCATCAAGGGTTGGTCAAATATCTTGAATTCCTCCAGACGTTTCAACAGCTGATAGTTGTGATCCACTGATTTTCCAAACCCGAATCCCGGATCGATGATGAGGTCGGTCAAGCCGGCATCCAGTAATCTCCTGATCCCCATCGCAAAATAATTGATTACTTCCCGCACCACATCCGAGTATACAGGTTTGATTTGCATGGTTCCCGGGGTCCCCTGGATATGAGAGAAAACGTAGGGCACTTTCATCCGGGCCACTGCCGGGATGAGTTCAGGGTCCATGCTGCCGCCGGAGATATCATTCACCATGCAGGCCCCCATTTCAATACCTGCGATGGCAGGCTCGTGTCTCCATGTATCCACCGAAAGAAAGGCTTCCGGGAAATGCTTCCTGATGACCGGTATGGCCCTGGCAAAACGGCTTATTTCTTCCTCAACCGTGACGGGAGGCGCATAAGGTCGCGTTGAAACAGCCCCCAGGTCCAGCAAGTCACAAAAGGGCAGGATATGCTCTACTTTGGCTATCAAGGCTTGCTCAAACCTTTCATCCTGCGGAATTCCCGTAGGGTAAAACGATTCCGGGCTCAGGTTGATCACCCCCGTTATCTTCGGTTTATCAAGAATGAACAGCTTATTACCAAATCGCAGGCTTCCCCTTTTTGAAAATAATGTATCTTTAGCCATGATTTTTTCTAAGAGTTTCTAATAATAAACCACTGATAATAACGTATTTATTCCGGTGACCCGGAATCAACGGGCTGAAATCCCAAGCAAAGATACATGCCATTTCACCCTTTTTGAACTTATGGAACAAACGAACGCCTCCTTTCACTCTGTTATCCGGTACTGCAAATCTATCTTTTTATCAAAAATGGGAGATTATGGCCCTTCGTGGAGGGTGTTGAGACCTCCTTCCCTGACGGACCAGATATTCATCAAAGCCCAGAGAATCAGAAGTATACAAGAGAAGGGGCTGAGCAAGATCCATGAAGGCATTATCCCGGAATTTGCAGGGATTGTCAATTATTCACTCATTGCCCTGATCCAGCTTCAGCAAGGTTGGGACCATCCCACCACACCTACCGACAGCCTGATCTCTCAATGGTATGATGAACAGGCTGACAGGGCCATGCAACTGATGCAGGATAAAAATCACGATTATGGTGAAGCATGGCGGAACATGAGGGTGAGTTCACTGGATGATATCATTCTAATGAAATTGCTGAGAATTAAGCAGATAGAAGACAACCAGGGTAAGACATTTGTCTCTGAGGGTGTGGAAGCCAATTATCTCGACATCATTAACTATTCGGTATTTGCATTAATCAAACTGATGGAGGAATCACCGGTATCCCCTCTGTCTGAATCATAACTGATATTACCATTGCCGGCCTTATCATCGAAAAACTTCATAACATGAATTGGATCAGGAATTTAGCCAGAATTATTGTAGGACTGGTTTTCGTATTTTCAGGGTTTGTGAAAGGTGTCGATCCCCTGGGCACCGCATACAGGATAGAGGATTATTTTATCGCTTATCACATGGACTGGGCAGTCTCCCTGTCGCTTGGCTTGTCCGTCTTTCTCTGTGCCTTTGAATTTTCTCTGGGAATATTCCTGCTGCTCAACCTGAAGCCGAAGCTGGTCTCCTGGCTGACCTTGCTGCTGATGACCTATTTCACCATCCTGACCTTTTTTGACGCCCTGTACAACCCGGTTCCGGATTGCGGATGTTTCGGAGATGCCATCAAGCTGACCAACTGGGAGACTTTCTACAAGAATATAGTACTGATTATCCTGGTCATTCTCATTTTTGTTCAACGAAAGAAATTCAGGCCATGGCTGACGCGGCCGGTGGACCTTATCATTATCGTTGTTGTACCGTTACTTTTCATGGCCTTCTCGGTTTACAATTACCGCAACCTTCCCATGAAGGATTTTACGGCATGGAAACCCGGCACCAAGTTGATCCCTGATACCTTGCTCCCGCAGAAGATTTTCGTCACTTATAAAGATGTTGCCACGGGAGAATTGAAGGAGTTCCTGACCCCGGATTACCCGTATAATGATTCCGTCTGGATGGCAAATCACGAGTTTGTACAGCAGCGTATCGAGGATCCCAACCAATATGCGGTTCCCAATTTCCACATCATTGATACGACAGGTAATGATTTGACAAAGAGCTATTTACAATCGGATGGGTATTTGTTGTTCCTGGTTTCTGTCGACCTGACCTCACCCTCTTCCGGTGATCTGGAGAAGTTGAATGCGTTTTACGACAAGGTGTATGAAGCAGGATATACGGCCATAGGACTGACCGGCAGCCTTCCTGAGGATGTCCAGAAGGTAAGCAGGAACCATTCTTTGAATATTCCCTGGAACCAGTCGGATGACACCGAGTTGAAGGCCATGGTGAGGTCGAATCCCGGCCTGGTCCTTCTCAAAGATGGTGCCGTGGTCAAGAAGTGGCATATCAGGAACCTGCCCGGTGCAGAAGCATTTATTCAGGCATATCCCTTACAGTAGACCTTGATGCTCCGTTTCCTCACACAACGTATCCTGTACGGTTTTTTAGTGATGATCGGAGTAGTTACCGTTGTGTTTTTGCTTTTTAATGTGCTGCCGGGGGATCCGGCCAGGATGATGCTGGGCCAGAGGGCCGATATCAGCACGGTGGAGATGATCAACAGGGACCTTGGCAGGGACCAGCCGCTTGGATTACAATACCTGGGTTTTCTCAATGACCTGAGTCCTGTCTCCATACATGACCGGAAAAATCCAGAAAGTCACTGGTACCTCGATACCAATAAGTATCAGCCATATACTATATTGTTACCCGCAGTTGCCTCTAAAGTTATAGTCCTGAAGGCTCCGTATTTGAGGAAATCTTACCAGAGCATGAGGAAAGTGAGCGAGATCATCTCGGAAGCTTTTCCGGCGACCTTCCTGCTGGCTACGGTGGCGATGGTTTTCGCGGGCGTTATTGGTATCCTGATCGGCATCGTATCAGCCATCCGGAAAAACAGCTTTTTCGACCGTCTCATGATGGCGCTTTCTGTCCTGGGGATGTCGCTGCCTTCTTTCTTCGCAGCGGTACTCATTGCATGGATTTTCGCCTTTCTGCTGGCTGATTATACCGGTTTAAACATGGTGGGAAGCCTTTTTACCATCGATGATTTCGGGGAAGGGGAGTCCCTCACCCTGAAAAACCTCATCCTTCCTGCTTTTACACTGGGCATCAGACCCCTGGCCATTATTACCGAGCTTACCCGCGGATCTATGCTCGACGTGATGAGCCAGGACTATATCCGCACGGCCCGGGCCAAAGGACTCAACCAACGGCAGGTCATCTTACGCCACGCCTTCCGTAACATGATGAACCCTGTAGTGACTGCTATGTCGGGCTGGTTTGCCTCTCTGATGGCCGGAGCCGTTTTTGTCGAATACGTCTTTGACTGGAAAGGCCTGGGAGTCGTTATCGTGGATGCCCTGGAGAAATATGATTTTCCCGTGGTGATGGGCGTGGTGCTATTTGTTTCTATTTTATTGATAATCATTAATATACTGGCCGACCTGATCTATGCCTGGCTCGATCCCAGGGTACGGTTGACCTAAAAAAATTATGTTTGAATATGATGAGAAGAAGAATTGTTGCAGGTAACTGGAAAATGAACAAGAATTTCCAGGAAGCCGAAGACCTCCTGTATGAGCTTGATGAACTGCTGATGAACCATCCCTTGTCGGATGCGGAGATGGTGCTATGCCCACCCTTTCTTTATCTCGAGCTTTTTACCGACCTGGCCAAGGAAAGCCGCTTCGGTGTAGGGGCTCAGAATCTGTACCCGGAGGACCAGGGCGCTTTTACGGGGGAGATCTCAGGGACCATGCTGGCATCACTTGAGGTAAATTATTGTATTGTAGGTCATTCTGAACGCCGGCAGTATTTTAATGAAGACCATGATTTTCTTGCCAGAAAGGTAAAAGCAGCCTTACGTAACGATCTCATCCCCATCTTTTGTTGCGGGGAGAAGCTCCCTGAACGCGAAAAGGGGAACCACCAGGAGGTGGTCAGGAAACAACTGGAGGAATCCTTGTTTTTTCTTGATCCAGAGGACTTCCGTGATACCGTCATCGCCTATGAGCCTGTCTGGGCCATCGGTACCGGGGTTAATGCTACGCCTGAACAAGCGCAGGAGATGCATCGCTTTATCCGGGATCAGATCAGATTGAAATATGGGGAAGCACAGGCAGAGGAAATACCTATTTTATATGGTGGGTCCTGCAATGCAGTCAACGCAGCTCTGCTCTTTGCCCAGCCTGATGTGGACGGAGGACTCATCGGAGGGGCCTCCCTCAAGGCTGCTGACTTCTGGTCGATTTACCAATCTTTTCCACCAAGATGAGATATTTACAGCTGGAATTTCGTTTCCGTCCCAGTGACGGTGACAGCGAGCAGTTCATTGCCTGGCTGCTGTCAGAAGGGTTTGACTCTTTCGAGGAAACAGAAAGCGGACTTCTGGCCTATATAGAGGAATCCCAATGGAATGAGGAGATTTTCAGTCAGGCCCTGAAAGTCCGGTGGGGTGGAATACAATGGCTGGGCACTGTTCCCCAGGAAGATAAAAACTGGAACGAGCTCTGGGAGCAGAATTTCCAGCCGGTGATCATCGCGGGCCATTGCCTGGTCAGGGCTCCCTTCCATCCTCCTCAGCCAGAACTGCCGATGGAAGTGGTCATTGAACCCAAGATGTCGTTCGGAACAGCCCACCATGAGACCACGCAGCTGGTCATGGAGCACCTGCTCAACATGGAACTCAGTGGCAAAAGGGTCCTGGACATGGGTTGTGGGACAGGGATACTGGCCATTCTGGCTGCCAAACTGGGAGCCGGCATGGTGCTTGCCATTGATAATGACCGCTGGGCTTACGAAAATGCTTTGGAAAATGTAGACCGAAACCAGGTACAGGAGCTGGTGACCGTGATCGAAGGGGAGACAGAACAGATACCAGGAGCCCTTTTTGACGTTATTATTGCCAATATCAACAGGAATGTCCTGTTAAAAGACATGCCGGTGTATGCCAGGCATACTGCTTCCGGCGGGAAACTGTTGTTATCAGGTTTTTATGAGGAAGACCTGGACCTGATCCTTGCGGCAGCGACCTCCTGTGGTTGGGTGAAAGATCACTATTTGGAAAGAAACCGCTGGGTCGCCCTGTTGTGCTCGGCAGATTTTTAAGTATATGAAATTCAGGTTATTAATAAGCATATCTCTTGTCGTTGTTTTCTCAGGGATGATCCGGGTGAGCCTGGCGCAGACAATACCCAAAAGCTTTTCCACCGATCCCCCCCAGTTTCTTTCTGAGCTGTCGGCTTATTTTGAAAGTGTTCATGAGAAAGACAAGCGCAAGGATGCCCGGGAGATGTACCAGAAATTTGAGGAAGCCTGGCAGGCGGGGACCTTCAGCGGGCCCAGGCAGGAGAGGATCATGAAGATGGCCAACACCATGCTGAAGTATAAAATGAGGCCTATTCCTCATTACTATCAATTCCTGAATGCCCTCCTGCTTTTTGTGAACACCCAGCCCGATGATAGCAGCTTTGAAGCCTGGTTCAAGACCCTGGACAAGACCCTGGATAAGTCGAGCAGCCGGAAGTTCCTCGCCTTCCTCGATATTTCCGTCAGCTTGTTCGAAGGAAATTTCCTCTATAATTCGGGTACTGCCAAATGGAGGTCTTCCAGCAATCAGTTCACTTTTGAGTACGACACCGTTCCCAAAGTGGTTTTCCCCTCCCTGACCCTTACCTGTTATGTTAATAAGGACAGTGCAGTCATCTCCAACACAAGCGGAGTATATTATCCTACTCAGTTTAAATGGACCGGTAAAGGCGGGAAGGTGAACTGGGAGCGGACGGGCATTCCTGAGAGCCAGGTCTGGTGCGAGCTCGGCGACTATCAGCTGGAAGTCCGGTTCGCCAAATATGAAGCCGATTCGGTGACGTTTTACAATAAGGAGTATTTCGATAAGCCCCTGATCGGCAAACTGGAGGAGAAAGTTCTGTCGACCGCCACGGAAGAACAGGCTTCCTATCCCAGGTTCGTTTCCTATTACGGCAGACTTCAGATCAAAGAGATTTTCAAAGACATCGATTACGAGGGCGGGTTCTCCATGCATGGACCTCGCCTGATCGGTTCCGGTAACGCCGACCAGCCTGCCATGCTGATCTTCAAGAAAGATGGAAAACCCTTTGTTAATGTGGCCTCCCGTTCATATACCATCCGGAAAGACAGGATCACCTCTACCAGGGCTTCGATCACCATATATATGGACGGGGACTCCCTGTATCATCCCGGACTGGAGATGAAATACATTGATAAGAGCAGAGAATTGTCGCTGATAAGGACTGATGAGGGCATTTCCATGAGCCCCTATTATGATTCCTATCACAATATTGATATTTATTGTGAAGCCGTATATTGGAAGATGGAGGAGCCCATGATCAATTTTACTATGATCAAAGGTGCTGCCAACGAGGGAAACGCCATCTTTGAGTCGAGCAGCTACTATCGTTTGTCGCGATATCTGAAACTCCAGGGAATCGATGACGTTAATCCGGTCGACCAGGTTTACAAATACTGCAGAAGGAATAATATCAGGGATTTTAGTCTCGATGACTACCTTCAGGCCATTCATTTTCCGCCCGAACAGGTCAAGGCCAACCTCCTGCGCCTGGCTATCCGCGGGTTCCTGGAGTACGACCTGGACAAGGACCAGGTCCATGTCAAGGACAGGCTTTTCAACTATATCAATGCGAGGGATGCAAAGACGGACTATGATGTCATCCAGTTCAATTCCACCATTAAAGCACTTCCCAATGCCACCCTGAGCCTGCTCAATTTCGACCTGAAACTGCGGGGTGTTCCCAATGTATACCTTAGTGATTCTCAGAATGTTTATATATATCCTGAAAACCAGGAGCTGGTATTAAAAAGAGATCTTGATTTTCTGTTTGCCGGAAGGGTGCATGCCGGGAACTTTGACTTTTTTGCCCATGATTGTTCCTTCGACTACGGTAAGTTCAAGCTCAATCTTCCAACGGTGGATTCGTTGAGCTTCATGGTCCGTTCCAGGGAAGCCAACTCCTATGGTGAAAGGCCTCTGATCAGGGTGAAGTCGGTCATCTGCACCCTCAGTGGTGATATCCTGATCGATCATCCGAACAATAAGTCGGGGGTTACTTCCTACCCTGAATATCCCATATTTAACAGTAAAACAGATTCTTATGTCTTTTATGACCGTTTCTCTATCCAGAGGGGGGCTTATAAAAGAGGTAAGTTCTTTTTCCATGTATATCCTTTTTCCATCTCCAACCTCGACAAGATTGCCACCGACGACATCAAGTTTGATGGCTACCTGGTCTCTGCCGGTATCTTTCCCGATATTGAGAAACCTTTGGTGGTGCAGGAAGATTATTCGCTGGGATTCACCACGGTCACTTCCCCGGGAGGATTTCCTGTTTATGGAGGAGTGGGGACCTATGCTAACGCCATCGACCTGAGCAACAAGGGATTAAAAGGAGATGGAAAGCTCATGTACCTGGTTTCCACCAGCGAATCCCATGAGTTCACCTTCTTTCCCGATTCAGTGAATGCCGAGCTTCAGCATTTTGAGCTGAGGGAACAGCTTGCCGGTACTGAATACCCTCCGGTGAAGGCGGATGACGTTTATTTACACTGGACGCCCTACCTGGACATACTGATGCTCGCCACACACACCAAGCCCATCAATATGTACGACGGACAGACATTACTCACAGGCAAGATGTACCTAACTCCCCAGGTGCTTACGGGTTCCGGCACGGCACAAATTGCCGATGCAGAACTGGATGCCGAGCTAATGCGGTTTAAGAACAAAGTGTTCGATTCCGATACCGCTGATTTCAGGCTTAAGACCTTTGATCTGAAGCAACTGGCTTTTTCTACTCATAATTACAAATCACATATCGATTTTATAACCCGGAAAGGAGATTTCAAATCCAATGGCGGCGGTTCCAAGGTTGATTTCCCTCTGAACCAGTACATCTGTTTCATGGACGAGTTCGAATGGTACATGGACATGGAGGAGATTTCCCTTGCCAACACCCGGACTACGGCGATACCTACGTCCGACAAGGGTGATATCAGGGAGTTGATCGACATCGACATCAGCGGTTCAGAGTTTGTCTCCGTTCATCCCAAACAGGATTCTTTACGGTTCCTTTCTCCGAAGGCAAGGTACAACCTGAGGAACAACATCATTTATGCCGAACAGGTCAGTTATATCAGGGTAGCGGATGCGGCCATCTTCCCGGACAAAGGAAAGGTGACCATTTTCAAGGAGGCAAAGATGAAGACCCTTGAGAATGCAAAGATTTTGGCCAACACCACCACGAAGTACCATACCATTGAGGAATCGACCGTCGATATCTTTTCCAGAAAATCATATACAGGAAAAGGAAGATTCACTTATGTTGATGAAAAAGCCCGAAAGCAGGACATCTGGATGAATAAGGTCACTGTGGATACCACATTGCAGACCATCGCCCTGGGTCATATTTCTGATTCCATGGCTTTTCAGCTGAACGATCATTTCGATTTCAGCGGGGATGTTCAGCTTTTTGCCAGCCGGGAGTTTCTCACCTTCACGGGTGGTTACCGCATCAAGCATGAGTGTGATACCAACTACCGCTCCTGGGTGAAATTCATGGCAGAGATCAATCCCAAAGAGATCTACCTCCCTGTACCAGAGAATATCCAGGACCTTACCCTGAAGAGTCTGTTTGCCTCTTTAGCTTTCTCTCAGAAAAACAACCACCTATATGCGGCATTCCTGAGCCGGAAAGAGAATTACAGTGACCAGGAGCTGGTTTCGGCCCGGGGCTGGATCTATTATTCCGAAAAGCATAAGGAATACCAGATCGCCTCCAGGGAAAAGCTTACTACCCCTTTACTTCCGGGCAGCCTGTTGGCCCTCAACACCGAGCATTGTATTTTAAGGGGGGAGGGGCCCTTTAACCTCGGCACCGTCTTCGGTCAGGTCAAACTCCAGAGTTTTGGAGGTGTAGATTACTACATCGTTCCGGACTCGGCCAGTTTCGACCTGGTCATGGCCCTCGATTTCTTTTTTGTGGATGATGGGATGAAGATGATTTCCAATGCATTAAAAGAAGCGAACCTGATGGCAGCCGATCTTTCCAAGGACAAATACAAAAGGGCCCTGGGTGAGATCATGGGAGTGAAGGATGCCGATGAGCTGATCACCGAGATCAGCCTTTACGGGAACATGAAAAAGATCCCTTCTGAACTCAACCATACTTTTGTCTTTTCTGATGTCATGTTCAAATGGAACCCCCTGACCAACTCATTTATGAGCCAGGGGCCGATAGGCATTGGCAATATGCAGAAGAACCAGATCAATAAATATGTGAAAGGTTATATTGAGATCACCAAAAAGCGCAGTGGTGATATCCTGGATATTTACCTGGAGGTGAACGAGAACCAATGGTATTATTTCAACTACAGCAGGAATCTCATGCAGGCTATTTCGTCGCAAACCGAGTTTAACACGATGATCACTGAGTTGAAGCCTGAGAAGCGGACCAGCAAAGGAGAGAAGGGAGAAGATACCTACCGTTTCAATGCTTCGACGCTAAAGAAGAAAAAGGATTTTCTCAGGAGGATGGAAGGATATTCGGAGTAATTTGTAACTTTGCACCTCAAAGCGATACTGTTAAGTGTTATTTATTAGCTGTATTTCAGGCTGTATTTTAGCCTATCTGATCGGTTCCATACCTTCCTCTGTATGGATAGGTAGGTATTTCTACGGGATTGATGTAAGGAAAAAGGGAAGCGGTAATGCCGGAGCCACCAATACCATGAGGGTTTTGGGTGTGAAGGCAGGCATCCCTGTCCTTGTGCTCGACATTCTGAAAGGATTTGGTGCTGTCCAGATGGCTTTCCTGTTTGCCGGCGACAACCTGAGCACCGAACATTACATCTGGTACAAGATCGTCCTGGCTGCCTTTACCACGCTGGGCCATGTGTTCCCCGTATATGTTGGTTTCAGAGGCGGGAAAGGAGTGGCTACACTGGTAGGCATTATCCTGGCCCTGCTTCCGGGTTCTTTACTGGTGGCCCTGGGAGTCTTTGTCCTGATCTTTCTTCTTTCCCAATACGTATCTCTTGCATCCATCAGTGCTGCCATCACCTTTCCATTCATCGTTTTCTTTGTCTTTCACGTGAGAGAACAACCGCTGCTGATTTTTTCCATGATGGTAGCGGTATTCATCCCCCTTACCCATCTCAAGAACATAAGGAGGCTACTCTTCGGGGAAGAGAACAAGTTCCTGCTCAGGAAAAGAAATCATTGAGAATTTCTGCATTATAAGCCTATCATTTGATAAGACTTGGTTTTCTTTTGTATTTTAGTGCTTTCTTGGATTTATAGAAATCAGGATCCTTGCCTAAACCACGAAAGAAGATATACAACGGTTACACTGTGTTGAGGATGTCTTTGAGGATTGTTATTTGCTTGATCCTCGAGACGTCATTCGTTTATTCCCAGCCTTTGCCTACCACACAGTCAAAGACCTCCAGCGAGGCTTTTGATCTGGCAAAGTCCTATTATGAGAAAGAACAATATAAGGAAGCCCTTTCAGGATTTGAAGCATTGCTTCAGATGGATCCTGAAAATGCCAACCTGAACTTTCTGGCCGGTCACTGTATCTGGATGGTGAGCGATCATCCCATGGAAGCCCAGCCTCTGCTGGAGAAAGCCGTTAAAAGCACGTCCTCTGACTATTCCAATACTTTAAAGGAAAGAAAAGCCCCCTTACGATCATTTCAAATATTGGGGGACTTGTATTATGATGATTATCGTTTTGATGATGCTGCCAACTTGTACAAACTCTATAAAAACTACCTGGATGTTAAAAAGGAAAAAGCCGAGGTGGATCAGCTAAGCCGAAAAATCGATGCATGTTCATTTGCTAAAGTACTGTTGAACAGTCCGCTAAAAGTTACTCTGACAGAGATTCCCTTTACCAACGTCATTTCTTATATGGACTTTGGCGCTTATCTATGTGAGAAAGGAAATTGTTTGTACTTCTCGAGAAGAAGACAAGGGATTTCAGAACCCAACGGAAACAGTGATATTTTTTATATGTATAACACCGACGGGATCTGGAGCAGGCCGGTCAGGATGCCCTTTATTAACAGCGATGCTGATGATAATATCTGTTGGGTCTCTGCCGACGGTAATCGCATCCTGTTCAGTTCCGACAGAGGTGGTAATTTCGATCTTTATCTTACGGAACGAACAGGAAAATCGCAGTGGAAGGAGCCGGAACCCCTGGGTATGACCATCAATGATAAATCATCTGAATTAGCCGGATGGATGAGCGAAGATGGCAAGTGGATCGTTTTCAGCAGCGACCGTAAAGGCGGAATGGGAGGCTGGGACCTCTATTCTTCCACAAAAGGAGAGCAGGGTTTATGGTCTTCACCGCAAAACCTGGGGATAAAAGTGAATACCCCGGGCGATGAAGAGACCCCCTTCTTTGACCCTGAAACTAAAAGACTCTATTTCAGCACCAATGGGAGAGACGGGATTGGCGGATATGATGTTTACTATTCCATCCAACAAACAGGCAATACCTGGTCCGATCCAAAAAACGCCGGATATCCCGTGAATACCACCGGCGACGATGTTTTTTACAGGAAATCAACCTCCGGTAGACCAGATCACCTGGTGTCTAGAAGCCGGAAAGATAAATCCGTATTTTCAATCAGTGCGATGAATGACTCCGACACAGCCCCTAAACCGAATGAAAGAAAAGATAAAGAAAGTAATCAGGAGAAACCCAGACTGAAGTTGGTTCCAAAAACTTTGAAATATTAAGATCATGGAAATATTGATAAGAGGCAGGAGATTATGGCATAATATCATGACAATGAAGTACTTTATACTTCTCTTTCTCTTTGTTCTCTGTAAAGTGACACCCTTGTTCCCGGTAAACTTCAATGCAGACAGCCTGGAAGGTAAGTTATTGCAGATGAAGTTGCCTGAGCGCATTGATGCATGGAACAAACTCTCTCAATACTATTCGGGACTCGATATACCACGGTCGCTCGCTTTTGCCAAACAAGCTCTTGAATCCTCAAGGAGCAGCAACGACCCGAAACGTACTGCCCAATCTCTGATCAACATTGGCAATGTTTTTTACAATTATAAAGACTATGGTAAATCCATCAAGTATTATGATACCAGCCTGATCCTGGCCAAGAATTCCAATGACCTGAAGGGCATTGTTGCAGCTTATACAAACCTGGGTGCTGCCTATGAAGGGAAGAGCAAGTTTGAAAAATCGTTGGAGCTTTATATGGAGGCTTTGACGATCAACCTGACCATAAAGGACTCGACTGGAATCGGCAAATCCTACAACAATATAGGGAACATATACTATTATCTGGACCAGCCACAAAAAGCCCTCGATCATTACCAGAAGGCCCTCAGTATATTTAAAAACCTTCACGACCTGGAGAACATGAACGCCATGGTCAACAATATTGGAATGATCTACAGCGTGATGGGAAAACCTGAGCTTTCGCTGAAGGCTTTCAGGGAATTCCTGACTTATTGCAAGTCGATCAATGACAAAGTGGGCCAGGCTATGGCACTGAACAATATAGGCAGTTTGTACTATGAGTCGAACAATTACCAACAGGCCCTGGGGTACTTTCTTCAATCGCTCAGGATATCTGAGGAACTAGGAAGTATTGACCCGGTCACGCTGAACTTTACAGGGAATACCTACGTGTTCCTGGGTGAATACAATAAAGCCCTGGGTTACTTTTTCAGAGCCGTGACCATTTCCAGGGAGAACCACCTTTATGAGACCTTGCGTGCAGCTTATGAAGCTATCCATAATACCTATGGCAGGATGGGGAACTACCGCGATGCCTATAAATTCCTGAAACTCTATCAGTCGGTCAATGATTCGCTGAGCACACAACTCCACTCAAAACAAGTGGTTGAAATGCAGACGAAATATGAGACTGCGAAAAAGGAGAGCGAAATAGAGATTTTAAAGGACAAAGCGAGACTTCAGACACTGGAACTCAATAGACAGAAAGTGATTTCCAACATCTTTGTCATCGGTTGTATAGTACTGGCCATGCTGGTGAGCCTGGTGGTGTATTCACTCCAGCTGAAGATCAAATCCAACCGCCAGTTGAAGATACAAAGAGATATTGCCGACAGGGCCAACAAGGCCAAGAGCGTCTTTTTATCGAATATGTCGCATGAGATCCGCACGCCGATGAATGGGATCATGGGTATGGCGGAGGTACTGAAAGCATCGGGACTGGATGCCAAGCAGACAGAATATTCCGATGTAATCATCAATTCATCCGACAAGTTATTGTCGGTCATCAACAATGTGCTCGACTTTTCACTCATGGAATCGGGCACTCTGGTGCTTGAGAACCGGCCGTTTAACCTTCAGGAAATGTTCCACGACCTGGTGGATCATTACACCGTGAAGGCGGAGGATAAAGGTTTGCTGATGGAAGCATTTTTTGATGCCAGGATATCCTCGTTGGTCAATGGAGATTCACTGCGGCTACGCCAGATTCTGATGAATTTATGTGATAACGCCATCAAATTCACTGAGAAAGGAGAGGTCAGCATGATGGCCGAATTGGTTTCCAGGGAGAATGCTACTCAATGGGTGAAAATCCTGATCCAGGACAGCGGAATTGGTATTTCAGCTGACGACCTGACAAAACTGTTCCTTCCTTTCTCACAGGTGGATCCTTCAGTGACAAGGCGTTACACCGGTGCCGGTCTGGGACTGGTCATCAGTTCCCGCCTGGTGGAGATTATGGGAGGTAAAATAGAAGTTACCAGCAATCCCGGCAATGGTTCTGCCTTCTTTTTCACCTTGCCTCTTACTTTTGATTCGACCACCTCAGAGGAACCTTCTGTTGTTTTAAATCTTAGTAACAAGAAAGTTCTTGTCATTGATGAATCCACCAGTGGCCGGATCATTTTAAAGAAGTATTTGGAGAACTGGAGTTGCAAAGTTCAGGAAGCAGAGACTGGAGAGGAGGGCTTGCGGCTTTTAAAGGCTTTTCAACCACTTCATGAAAAAATTGACCTGGTTCTGCTTGACCACCAGAATATCAGGATGGATGTTTTTGAATTTGCTTCACGTTTTAAAGCGCAAGGAAATGATGCCCAGGTGAAACTGATGCTGGTGACCAGCCGTCCTGACCTGGTCACGCAGAAACAACTTGAAGATCATGAATTTGCGGGTTATATCAGCAAACCGGTACATCCCGGACAACTGGCAGGGAAAATGGTGCAGATATTTCCTGATCTGGCACAGGACGCTCCTAAGGTTGATATTGAAGAAGAATGGTGGGTCAAAATGGATCATCCTCTACAAATTCTTCTTGTGGAGGATAATGAAGTTAATCAGCGGGTCATGGTCCTGATGTTACAGAAGTTCCATCCGGTCATTGAGGTAGCCATTAACGGTAAGATTGCCCTCGACATGATCAGGGATGGTGATTTTGACCTGGTGTTGATGGATGTTCAGATGCCTGACATGGATGGTCTGGAAGCCACACGTATCATCCGGCAATGGGAGAGGGATACCAGCCGGACAAAATCGCTGCTGATTGTTGCGCTGACTGCCGATGCCACTGCAGAGAACAGGGATAAGTGCCTGAATGCCGGGATGAACGGGTATCTTGTGAAACCTTTCTCAATGGATGCATTTATTAAACTCATGAATACACTTACACCATCCATATAAATCAGTAATTTCGCTTATTTGCTGACCCTCTAATCCGGTATGGCAGGTAATCAGTGCAATGTACGATTTAAAGTAATTATTGAATGCGTAAACTCTTCTGCTTGTTGATACTGTTTCTCGTGTATCCTATGATACCGGTGGAAGCCATTTTTCCACCCGGTCAGGATAGAACGATATACAGTGGGATTCAGGAAGATGATGGTTTTAAGTCCGGATTCAGGAAGGCAAAAGAGTATATCAACGATGAGCAGTACCGTGATGCCTTGGATATTCTGCTGGGGCTCATCGTAAAGGACCCCGGTAACTGTAACCTCAATTTTCTGATAGGCTATTGTTATTACCAATTGCCGGCAGAAAGGATGAAAGCGCTTCCTTACCTTCAGGATGCGGTTGGAAGCACGGTGGCGGAGTATCATGATAACTCAAGCAGGGAGAGAAGAGCGCCCGTGTATGCCTTTTACTATCTCGGGTTATGTTATCACCTCACCGGCCAGTTAGAGGAATCTAAAGCCAACCTGGAAAAGTTCAGGGCTTTCCTGGTCACCAGCAACGGGAGACTCATTAAAGAAAGGAATTTTGAGGTGCTTCAGGAGGTGAACAACGCCATCAGTCAGTCGGATTATGCAGCACAACTGATGACAGAACCGGTAAAGGTTGACTGGATCCCGGTCCCTGAGATCAATAAGGAGGTGTATTCGGCCTTTGGGGCACAAATGACCTCAGACCTTATGCATGTATACTATTCCGCGATAAGGATGAAGGACAGTATCAAAGCGAATTGTGATATTTATGAGATATTTAAGGAGAATGAACCCTGGCAGAAGGCTGGTATGGTTGATCCACAGTTGAAGAGTCCTTACGATGATATCTTCAATTCTATTTCTGAAGATGGAAAGTACCTTCTTTTTGCCTCGAACCGTAAAGGTCCTTATAATATTTATTATTCGAAGGAGGAGGCCAGTAGCTGGTCAGAACCCCTCGATGACCTGAATTTCAACTCACCCAATAACGAGACTTATGCTATCATGAGTGCCGATCATTCGCAGATCTTATTTGTGAGTGACAGACCAGGAGGTTTTGGAGGGAAAGATATCTACCGTATCAGAACCCTGGCTGATGGAAGCTGGTCGTTGCCTGAGAACCTTGGTTTTTCAATAAATACAGCTTCTGATGAAGATACACCCTGGCTCTCGGACGATGGTAACACCTTGTGGTTTAGCTCTTCAGGTCATTCCAGTATGGGTGGATACGATGTGTTCAGGTCTGACTTGAAGAATGATATCTGGTCGGAACCGGTGAATGTCGGCTACCCTCTGAACTCGGTGGGAGATGAAAGGTATTTCAGGTGGATGCCGAAAGCGAAATTCATTCTTCTGTCCTCTAACAGAGAGGAGGGTGGAGATATGTACCGTGTGCTTGCCTGCCAATTCAGGGATTCTCTTTCCGGTTTCAATCCCTTCGTTATGAGCCAGCCTCTTGCGAAAGTGGTCGTCGCTCCCGCTCCCGATACCACTGCTGTTATGATGCAGCAGGATGAAATGGATGAACAGTCTCCCGTGATTACTGAGCTCGCTCAGAACGAGATAATAACCGAAGATACCGTTACAAAGGTCATGGCACCCGCTGCAGACTCCACTGCTGTCCCAAGGCAACAGGATGAAATGGATGAGCAAACTCCCGTGATTACTGAGCTTGCTCAGAACGAGATATTAACCGAAGATACCGTTACAAAGGTCTTGGCACCCGCTGCAGACTCCACTGTTGCCCCGAGGCAGCAGGATGAAATGGATGAGCAATCTCCAGAAATTCCTGAGCTTGCTCAAAACGAGAAATTAGCTGAAGATACTGTAACAAAGGTCATAGCACCCGCTGCAGACTCCACTGTTGCCCTGAAGCAGCAGGATGAAATGGTTGAACAGCTTCCCGTAATTACAGGGCAAGCTCCGACACAGCAAGTGAAACAGGATACCCTCGTATCTGAGGCAATACTGGCACCACCGGTCACTATTAAGGATAGCCTGCCACCTGTTGTGGAAAAGGAAATCCAGTCTGTCATTACAAAAACGATTCAAAAGGATTCACTGATTCCGACTCAGACGGTAACGCCAACCATTAATAAGGCAGTAGTGGAAACGAAAGTTCAGGAACCTGCCAAACAAGAGCAGGTAGTTCAGGAGCAGGTAGTTCAGGAGCAGGTAGTTCAGAAGCAGGTAGTTCAGGAACAGGTAGTTCAGAAACAGAACCTTCAGGAGCCGATCGTGAAAGAACATGCCAAACAAGAGGGAAAACCCATGGATATCCGAAAGCCTTCCATTCCACCTTTTTTGAAAACTTCAGATGGAGGCTTACCTGCTTATACCTTACAGGTAGGTGCCGGATGGATGAGGGTCAACTATTTCGACAAGATCGCCGACAAAAAGGTATGCTATGGTCCTGACAGACTGGCCCGGATCACGGTTGGCATGTTCAACAGCCGGCAGGAGGCGGTTACCTTGAAGCAAAAACTACGGTTAATGGGTTACCATGATGCCTGGATCGCCCATATCGATGAAAAGCGCTGTGGGCCGGCACAGCTGGCAGAATCTGCCTCCCCCGTGGAGAAGTTTACGGTACAGGTGGGTGCAGGCGATATGAAACTCAGGTATTTCAGGAAGCTGAAGGAGGTGAAGGTCTGCCGGGGAGCGGATGGCATCACCCGCTTCATTTTTGGCAGTTTCTCCAGCAGGGAAGAAGCGCGTACTGCTCTGCAGCAGGTGGTTTCCATGGGTTTCAGCGATGCCTGGATCGCACCACTGGATGAGAGCCGCTGCACCTCACCCTAAATTCGTTTTCCCCTTTACTGGTGAGCAGGTCTGAGAAGATCGTTGACGGTCTTTACGGGATTAAAAGTGGTCAGGGGGACCTCAACAAAGACCGTGATCCAGCCTGCCATGGCTCCATTCCACAATCCCGGCAGTTCCTGGGCTTTCAGAGGCCTGCCGTCTTTCGATTTCTGGGTGATAAACCCGGTGTTGGGATCTACAAAATCTTTCAGGTTGAATTTCTTTCCCCGGTAGTCGTAAACGCCGCATACCAGGTCTACCGGATTAAAATGGGTGGCTGAGGAGAAGATCTTTTTCTGCTCAGGATCCTGAAGGTCGACCTGCGAAGATTCGACGATCTGAAGGCTGATGCCCTGGTCTGCAGATTCCAGCCAGAAAGGTCCACCACCGGGTTCCCCCTCGTTTTTTACCATTCCGCATACCCTGATAGGACGGTTGAGTTTGCTGTACAGGACAGCCTTCTGTTCTGAAATTGATATTCTTTCGAAGTCAGGAGGAAGGTCAAGTCCGATCTTTTGTTGTGCCCACAGTACCATGTCTGATATTGTTGAAGCAGAAACATTCGACTCCAGGAGTCGTAACGAATGAAAAACCTCCTTTTGCAGACGGATCAGCATTCCGCCCAGGATTTCCTTGTAAAGGACGGTGTCTTCCCTAAGGTGGTCAGGGACTACATTATCGATGTTCTTGATAAAAATGATCTCCTGTTCCAGGTCGTTGAGGTTTTCAATCAGAGCCCCGTGACCTCCGGGCCTGAAGACCAGTCTTCCATCTTCTTCCCGGAAAGGTTCATTATTCAGGTCCACGGCAATTGTATCGGTAGAAGGTTTCTGTATGCTATGGGTGATGTCGAAGCGCACACCCCATCCTGATTCATGCCTTTCCCGGATTGCATTCAGATGTTCCTCAAATCGTCCGACATGTTCCGGTGACAAGGTAAAATGAAGATGAACCAACTCCTGTGCATCCCTGGCGTAACGGACTCCTTCTGCCAGGTGTTCCTCAATGGAAGTTCGCGGTCCTTCCCCATAACGGTGAAAGAGGATCAGACCCTTGGGCAGGTTACCGTAGTTGAGTCCCTGAGGTTCAATGACATATCTTATAATTTCCGCTTCATTACCTTTGGTCAGACATTCCTCAAGGCTCAGACCATCTTTTGCCATAGCTTCGCGTAAAGCTTCGAAAAAGGCTGTCTTCCCAAGGTGGTCGAGGAAGTATCTTACCGACTGGTTCCCAGGTTCTTCAATAAAATCTTCTTTCAGCGGATCATGATGTTCTGACCATTCAAGATAGGTGAATAGGTTTTTAAACATACGGCTGGCTGCGCCGGAGGCAGGTGTGAACTTGATGACAGAATGCTGCTTCGATCCCTCTCTATAGGTCGCAACATATTGCTCCATTTCCTCCTTCGAAGTAAGATAAATTCCTTTCCCGGGCACAGCTGCCTGGTGAAGTTTCACGAAGGGAAAACCCTTTTTGAAGTTATTGATCTGGTCTTCAATACTATGCATTGAAACACCATGATCCTTGATCTGGCGAAGATCGGATGATGTGAACATGAGTCTGTTGTGGTTTGATTCAGTACAAATGTGCAAAATATTATGCACATCCGCACATCACTTCAGGGCCCAGCGTACCCCGCCGTAGAGGGTCCTGCCTTTGATGGGTCCCCACACCATGGAAGTGTCGAAATGGGTATGGTAAGGGGCCCAGGGTTCGGTGATCGGGTCTTTTTGGGTGAAATTGGTCAGATTTTCGCCACCCACGTAAACCTCCAGGTTTTTATATTTCTTTGAGACCTGGGCCATCAGGATAAAATAAGCGGGCGACTGGGTGTCACGTTGAAGGAATTTCGGCATTTTTGTCGTCTCCGGGATCCTTGCCTTGCCGTTAAACTGTCCGGTGACATCAAATTTCCATTTATCATAAGGCAGGGTATACGACAAAGTAACAAGCCCCTTGTAGGCATTGACGAAAGGTTTTCTTTTGAGATTGTCGCCCACGGTGGTCCAGACATCATTCACCCGGTAGGCCATCAGGATGTTGAAGCGGGTGAACAGCTCATAATTGATCTGGGCCTGGATGCTGTTTGAATAGGACCGGTTTTTGAGACGGTAGAAATAGGCAGCTGAGGGAATGCTGTCCATGTCAACAATGATTTGCTTTGTGAACTCGGTATGATAATATTCAAGGTCCAGCTGCATTTTCCGTTTCCTGATCATGATGTCCTTCGTAAGGTTGATGCCGTAGTTCCAGGCCTCTTCCATCGGCAGCTTGTCCTCGAAATACAGTTCACGCTGGCTGGCCATGAGGGAAAAGTTCTCCGAGAGAAGATGGGCGGCCCGGTGACCTCTGCCTACAGAAGCACGGACTGTCAGGTCATGGGGCAACATCCACCTGACGTGAAGGCGCGGCGTGAACAGCGAACCATATTGGTTGTGCTCATCCCACCTGACTCCTGCGATGACAGCCAGTTTATCCTGAATGCTGTAAGTATACTCAAGAAAGGCGCCGGGCACACTTTCCAGCCGGTTGAAGGAATATAATGTATCGTGAACCCTGGCCACCTTGTAAAGGGTGCTGTCGTTGACGATACCCGTTGTTTGGTACAGGTAGGTAAAGTCTTTGCGGAAGTATTTCTCGGTAAAGTCACTGAACTGGTAACTGAAACCCGTCGTGATCTTATGTCTTTTATTTCTGAAGTCACTGGAATACAAAAGATTGGCATTAAAGCTCTTCTCCAGTCCTTCATAGCGGTTCAATCCAAGGAAACCTGATTGGTCGTGGTAGATTCCGGAAAGGATCAGGGCGAGTGAGGAATACGGTTGTGTGTGGAAGATCAACCCGTTTTTCCAGAAGGTCTCCATCCTTTTGGTACGGATGTCCATGCCGTAAGGTTTGGCAAGGCTTTCAATACCGGCGGTATCCTGCAGAAATGCATCCGACTTGAACCCCATCTGTCCGCTGACCCTCGTTTCCTCAAGGTATTTGATCCCGAAACGGGAATCGTATTTACCTGGGATCATATAATCCCAGCGGTTGAAGAAATTATAGGACCTCAGCTGAGGGATATCCATAAACTGGTCATGATTACGGTCGAATTTCTTCTGCTGGTCTTCAACATGGGCAAAGATCATGGTGCTCAGCCGGTCATCGACTTTGTACCTGGTGTTCATATTGAACTCTTTTCTCAGGTCCTCGTTAGCGAAAATATTGATATACAGTGGTTCGCTGGTGGAAGGTTTTTTATATTCCACATTGATCTGGCCGGTGATGGATTCATACCCGTTGATGACCGAAGAAGTGCCTTTGGCGACCTGTATGGATTCCATCCAGGGCCCGGGAATATAGTTGAGCCCGAAAGAGGTGCCCAGGCCCCGTATCAGGGGTACATTCTCGGAGATCACCTGGCTGTAGACGCCTGACAGGCCCAGGAGTTGGATTTGTTTGGCGCCGGTGATGGCATCGGCATAGCTGACATCGACGGAAGCGTTGGTCTCGAAACTCTCTGAAAGATTACAGCAGGCTGCACGCAGCAGTTCCTTGGATGTGATCACTTCCACATCCCTGGCGTTGATTTTTGAAAGATAGGTGCCTCCTGAGTGATCGCGGATGACCACTTCGTTCAGCTTCTGGTTTTCAGGTTTCATTTCTATCTCCAGGGAATACTGGGAATCAATGGTTATGGTGTCTTTCCTGTATCCAAGAAAACTGAAGACCAGCTTTTTATCCCTGATCTGGTCCGGGGATATCTGGAACTGGCCCTGGGGGTCGCTGACCGTGCCTTTCGTGGTCCCTGACCAATAGATATTCACTCCCGGCAGGGGCATCTTCTTTTGGTCAGCAGCTTTTTCAAAGACTACTCCATTGATTTTCTGAGCTATCAGCTCAAGGTGGGTGCCTAATAATATTAAACATCCCGTTATGATATATATATACTTTTTCATCTGATTAGGAATAAATGTTAAGGATAGGAGAACGCCTGATGTTGACGTTTGGAATGAAAACAGCAATGGCTGTCACTCAGGCATTTATTCCCGGTTCAGGGATGCGCAGCTGATGAAAAACAATATAAGAGGCGAGCAGGGGAGGAGGGGCATGATCCTTCCTGAAGAAATACCGTATATCGGTTTCCTGGTCATCGTAAAGGCTGGAAAGAGAGGTTATCCCGTGTTGGATCCAGTTGAAAAGAGGGATCGGGCCTGAAGTTTGTTCCTGGTATACCGGTATCTTAAAGAAGATGCTATGGTTCTCACAACATACCGATCCTGAAATGCGGGCATCGGAAGCGCTTGAACCCGTTGATCCCTGATAGTAACAGGAACAGCTTCTCCCGGGATGGTAAGAGGGAATAACCAGGCTCAGTTCATTTTTCTGGCTGCTGTGACAGATATGCATAAAAAACAAAAGTCCGCTGCAGCTGACACTGAAGAGCAGGATTAAAACGAGCAGTAAGCCTTTTTTGATACCGTTACTCATCGTAAAGGTCTATTTTGACCGCTTACAAAGGTAAGATATAGGGAATCAGGATTTTGTTAATGATTGGTTAACATCCATCAGTAAATCGATATTTTCTCCGGGTTGTTTTTCGAGGGGAGGCACTCCATGATGGAAGATTCGCATCGGGTGTTTCCCTTTGAGGTGTATCTGATGGCCATCGATCTCGATCAGGGTGGATTCCCTGAGGCCGGCGACATAAATATTTGGGTTCAGGGCGATGAACTCCTCTATCCTTTGTTCTCTGGTCTCTCCGCCATGGTTGCTCGGGTGGGCGTCGAGATAATGGGGGTTGATCTGGAAGGGGATGAGTTCCATACACCCGAAACTTTCAGGTTGAATTATGGGCATGTCGTTGGTGGTCCTCAGCGAAGGACAGGCAACATTGGAGCCGGCACTCCATCCTATATAAGGCGTACCCGACAGTGCTTTCTCCCTGATGGCCTGCATCAGTCCTGTTCGTTGTAACTCCTGGACAAGGCGAAAGGTATTCCCTCCTCCGACAGCGATGGCATCAGCCTCCGTCACGGCTTTTACCGGGTGAGGCACCTCATGAACCGAGGCCAGGGAGGCACCTAATGATTCAAATACCTTCCTTACCTTGCTTGCGTAATCGTCATAGCTGACGGTCACGCCTGCATAAGGGATAAATACGATCCTTTTAATGTCATATTTTTCAAGAAAATCCTGCATAAAAGGCCTGGGCCACCCGAGATACTCTTCACCGGGGTTGGTCGAATTGCTGATCAATAACAGATGGAGGGGCATATCAACGAAGTTTTTTTGAATGTCGAATATAGGACTTTTTTACCAGACGCAGCAGGTGATCTGCCTGTTTCAACTGCAGTTTCCTGTAACCAGAGTGATTGTTGGCATCTTCCACTGCCATTTTTCTTCCGGTCTCGTCACATAACTCACGGATTTGCTGGGTGATGGGTTCCCCAGGCGGTAAACTTTGCAGGATCGCTGTTACATCATCCAGTCGATCCCTGGCCAGCATGATCCCGGCGTATCCCACCGATACCTCCTGGTCGTTCAGCTGCAGCACAAAGGGCAAAAGGTCTTTTCTTGCCAGTCCTTTTGATGGAAGGTCCCAGGTGTCGATGGCCACCAGCATGAGGGTGTATGAATCGACGAAGGTGAGGTAATCTTTCACCGACAAAGCCTGACGGTAGGATTTGTAATGGGTTTCCCATTCGATGAGTCCCTGGTAGTTCTTACGCACCTTTCTGACCAGGGTATCGCTGAGGGGACAGATGGTATCGGTTGCAAGGATCTTCTCTGCCTCCTGCAGATGGTCCTGACCTTCGAGGTACCTTCCCCTTAGAAACTGCGACTGGGCCCTGTTGACTTCCGTCTCATAGGCGGCGCTTAGGTTAAAGCATTCCTTTTCTCTGATCCTTTGCGACAGTTCCTGCAGCGCTTCCCTGACTTCAGGATCTTCCATCAGCCGGAAGTGCTGTTGCCATTGGGTGGCGGCCTGGAGTATATTCCCCGACAAAGCCAGCTCGTTTTTCCAGGTCAGGTAATAGGCCGACCGGGTGGTATCGAGGAGGACGGGTTTGACGAGTCTTGTGACCGTATCAGTGATCCGCTTATCATCCATGGCTTTGATGCGGTGGTTGACAGAAAAGGCAGAGTCAAAGGCTGAGACCGCTGACCAGAGGTCTTGTTGTTTGAGGAAGAAAAGGCAACGGTCCAGGTAAAACCTGACCAGGGTATCTTTGGGAAGGACCGGGGCTTTCACGACAGGGGCCGGAGGCTTGTAATACCTGGTTCTGCCGTGTTTTTTCTTATGTTTCCAGCGGGAGTGTACTGACTTTCTGACGACTGGTTTTTTAATGGGATCTGGTTCAGTTCTTGGGGCTTCGGCTTTTGCGATACCAGTCTTCCAGGCTTCTTCCGACGGAATAAACTCAGCATGCTGTTTCTGGTAATCCCTGGCTACTTTGAAATATTGGTCCGCGAGCTCATACTTTCTTGAATGTAAGGCTCTCTGTGCCATGTAGATATAGGAATCATACATGCCCTGATGCGCTTGTTTACGGGCCAGGTTGATTTTTCCATCACTGCCGGGACTGGGGAAATGTTTCTGGAAATCATCGGCGAACTGCACACCATCCAGCGCATCAAACGTAAGGTTGGAGTTTACCAGGATCTGAGCCTGGGCGACCAGGTTATCGAGCACTTGTTCAGCCAGTTCCCGGAAGAGGTTGAGGTAGTAGCCGTTGGTGGTATCGATCAGGGGAGCGAAACGTGAATAATAGGTGCCTGCTTTCATGGCTGAATTGGGTCGAAGCAGTAAAGATACCAGTTCAAAAGAGGAAGGTGCAAAGGAAGGATTGTATTGTAACGATCTCAGGAGCAGGTCCTCGGCCCCGGAACTGTCGCCATTCAGCTTCAATTTTACAGCCTCATCGTGAAAAACCAGATCGATCTTTTTCATCCTCTGAACAACGAGGGTTCTCACAGAATCAAAACGGGCCCTGCAGCGCAGGCAGCCGGTCAGTAAGGAGTCAACGGTCGGGGGTGCCGTGTTGCAGTATTGGTCGAGCTGATTTTGGATATCATCAAGCTGGATATAATAAACCGGGATCAGGGTGACGGAGTCAGGGGCTATGGAAAAGATCTTCTGCTGAAGCGAACGAAAAGTGGAATCAGGGGGTGGCGGGGCTGCCTTCATTTTTCCCGGGCAGATGAGGCAGATCAGGATGCTGAGGAAGAATATTCTGAATCGGGGCATAAAACATGAGGCTGTCTCATAAGGCTGAAAATGCTTCGACTCCGCTCAGCATGACATTTGATTATCAATGTTTTGTCATATTGAGCGCCTGCCCGCCGACAGGCAGGTAGATGAAATATAGACAAAACACTAATGATGAGACAGCCTATAGAAAGAACCGGAAAAGTGCCCAAGACAAGACTCGAACTTGCACGACCGTACGGTCACTAGTCCCTGAAACTAGCGCGTCTACCACTTCCGCCACTTGGGCTGCGGGAAAAAGTGCCCAGGACAAGATTCGAACTTGCACACCCTTGCAGGCGCCAGCCCCTCAAGCTGGTGTGTCTACCAATTCCACCACCTGGGCAACAGGGGTGCAAATATAAGAATATTTTCAAATCTGGCAGGGTAGTGAGATTATTTTACCAGGATTTTATATTCCCAGGGACCAAGATGCCAGCGGGCTCCCGGTGCAGGGAACACAGTGAGCCGCGTTGAAATATCATAGTATTGATTACCAGATATATAACTATAAATGGCGACCTCCTGGGCTTCCCAGCTCAGGTTGAGCATTACCCAGACAGCCTTGTCACCTTTTTCCCTGATAAAGCTAAATACGTGGTGATTACTGCTGTTTGTCAGGCGCCGGAAGCTGCCTGATTGTTTTCCGCTCCACAGAGCCGGGTGTTCATTTCTGAGGGTGGTAAGAAGAGTGTAGAGGGAGGCCATTTTATCTGGCTTCCAGGGGATCAGGTCTTTGTCGAAGAATGAAAGACGCTTACCCATGCCGGCTTCCTGTCCGTTATAGATCAGGGGCAGTCCGGGAAGCGTGAAACTCAGGACCGTGGCCGGTTCCAGTGCGGCCCCTATACGCTCGATGGCCGATCCGTTCCAGGAATTCTCGTCATGATTGCTCGTAAACAACAGCGATTGCTTGTCCGGCGGAAATGACAGAATATCTGACTGTAACATGGTATCGAGCCTGGCGGCATTATCTTCCCCTTTAACAAGAGAATTCAAATAATGTAAGAAGTTCCAGTTGTAGATGGCATCAAACCCGGCATCAAGCAAGTGTCTGTCCTCGGCTTCTGCCAGGAATATCAGGGGTTTGATCTGGCGTAATTCGAGTATGGCAGCTTCCCAGAAATCCGCAGGAACGAGGTTGGCCATATCACAGCGGAAACCATCGATTCCGGTTCGCAACACCCATTCACTCATCATCCGGGTCATGGAAGACCTCAGTACCATGTTGGAGTAATCGAGCTGTATCACGTCTTCCCATTCGGGAAAGGGCGGATGGAAAGCACCTGATGCATCCCGGCTGTAAAAATCAGGGTGGATGAGGGTCAACGCATTATCCCAGGCGGTATGGTTGGCGACCCAGTCGAGGATGACTTTCATGCCGTGATGGTGCGCCTGGTCCACCAGCTCCCTGAACTCTTCCATGCTGCCATAAGCCGGGTCCACGCTGAGGTAATCTTTCACGGAATAATAGCTTCCCAGGCTTCCTTTGCGATGCCGTTCTCCTGTGGGTTGAACGGGCATGATCCATAAGATACCGACACCCAGGTCTGCAAGACGTTGTAAATGAGGAATAAATTCGCGGATACTTCCCGAAGGTGAAAATTGCCTCAGGTTCACCTCGTATAAGGTAGCCTTCTGAAGGTCCATGTCCCGATCGACCCTGCTCACTTTACCGGAACCAGTTGACGGTTGGAAATGACCAGGCCGGCCAAAGGTCTCAGACTTTGTACGGCCTCCTTCTCTTTTTGAAGGATTCTTATCCTGACATCATCCAGTTGCTCTTTCCGGCGCACCTTCTGGGCCCTGATGGTGTCCTGCCACTGGCTTTCCATGAATATCCTGAAGTCGACCGGTTCAGAAGCGATGGCATACAGTCCTTCCAGTATCAGTATGTCCACTTCACCGAAGTCGGTGAACAAGGTGTCTACCTGGCCGGTAAAAAGGTCCACCAGGGGCATGGCAGCCGGTTTTTTGTTTTTAAAGGAATGCAACAATTGTTCTATCATGTACCAATCATATTCCTGCCTTCCAACGACCTGGTCAATACCCAGTCTCAACCTGACCGAAGTCCTTTCCTCTGGATGCGTAAGATAATAATGATCTGTTTGCAACAATTTGGCTTTCAATCCTTTAGCACGCAGATTCAGGCAAAGGGCATAGGCCAGCGTCGTCTTTCCGCAACCTGACTCTCCGCTGATGGCGATGACCGGCCTGTTCAACCATAAGGGCCCCAGCTTTTTGATCACGGCGGAAGCGAGTTTTTCATCGGACTTCAGAATATGGATCGTTTCTACCTGCATGTCGTTTCAATGGTCTTACAGGCGCAAAAATAACTCTTTTCGAATTTCCCCCTATCTTTGTATGAAATGCAAGGTATGAGCTTTGAAAAGTTGTTGGCACCTGTCGTCGGGATCGTAAGGGATACCGGCCGGTTCATCCTTGAATCTGCTGAGAAGCTACATTCAGGAGATGTGAAGGAAAAGAGCGATAACAATTTTGTGACCTGGGTCGACCAACAGTCGGAGGAGCGCCTGGTGAACCGCCTGACGGAACTGTTTCCCGGTTCCGGGTTCATCGTGGAGGAGCTCACCCGGCCTCACCATACCCGGGAATTCACCTGGATCATCGATCCATTGGACGGGACGACCAACTTCATCCACAATCTTCCGATGTTTTGTATCAGTGTCTCGCTGATGCATCAGGGGGAGCAGGTCATGGGTGTCGTTTATGAGTTGAAGCAGGAGGAGTTGTTTTCTGCCTGTAAGGGTGGGGGGGCCTTTCTCAATGGAAGGAGGATACAGGTCAGTCAGGTAAAGACCGTGAAGGATTCGTTGCTGGCGACAGGCTTTCCCTACCACGATTACAGGTATATGGAGCCCTATATGGGGGTTTTTGATTACCTGATGAGGCATTCCCACGGGATACGGCGCCTGGGCTCTGCTGCGGCCGACCTGGCCTACGTGGCCTGCGGAAGGTTTGAAGGTTTTTATGAATATGGCCTGAGTCCCTGGGATGTGGCGGCAGGATCCCTGCTGGTGACCGAAGCCGGCGGTGTCGTCAGCGATTTTTCAGGCCAGGGAGACTATCTCTTCGGGAAAGAGATCATTGCCTGTAACGGTTTAGTTTACAAGGAATTCCTGGGTATGATGAGAGAATACTTTAAGAAGTAAACTCTGGTACGAATATCAAAGGGGGTTTGAAAGAAATTATTGAACCTGAAAGAAGGAGGGACTATGATACGCCGATTTCTACCAATCATGGTATTAGCACTGATAGGGGGGATAACCCTCTGTCCGGTCATAACGTTTGCCCAGCCTGCCAGGGTGCTGGTAGTGGATGTGAAGGAAGAGATTGCCCCTCCTGTATGGCATAAGATAAAGAAAGCCAAGGATATAGCAGAGAAGGATGGGTACACCCTCATACTTCTGCACATGAATACCTATGGAGGGATGCTCGAGATTGCCGATTCCATCAGGACCTTCTGTTTGCAATCGAAGATCCCGGTCTGGGTATATATTGACAACAACGCGGCTTCAGCGGGTGCTTTGATCTCCATCGCCTGTGAGAAGATCTTCATGCGAACAGGGGCATCCATGGGTGCGGCGACGGTTGTCAACCAGTCGGGTGAGAAGATGCCGGACAAATACCAGTCCTACATGAGGTCGATGATGAGGGCCACGGCGGAAGCAAGGAACAGGAACCCGGATGTGGCAGAGGCCATGGTAGATCCCTTGAAGCAGGTAGCAGGGGTGTCTGATTCCGGCAAGGTAGTGTCTCTGACGGCCTCTGAAGCGATCAGGCTGGGTTATTGCGACGGGGTTGCCGGGAACATCGACCAGGCGCTCAGGCAGGGTGGTGTCAAAGAATATTCGGTTTCTGTCTTACAATTATCGGGGGTGGATAAGATGATTTCCTTTCTCATCCATCCTATCGTAAGTGGATTGCTCATCCTGCTGATCATTGGAGGTATCTATTTTGAGTTTCAGTCACCGGGAGCTGTTTTCCCAATCCTTATTGCTATCATCGCCATGGCGCTGTATTTTGCCCCTTTGTACCTGGAGGGTCTGGCGGCACATTGGGAGATTCTGATCTTTTTGGCAGGACTGGTGCTGATAGCGGTCGAGATCTTTGTCATTCCGGGTTTTGGTGTCACAGGGATCAGTGGCATCTTTTTAGTGATCACGGGTCTCACCCTGGCCATGATAGGCAACTGGGGCTTTGATTTCACACCCGTTGGAAGTAGTAAGATCCTTCAGTCATTTTTTATTGTGATCATCTCCATGTTCGTGGCCATCGTTTCTTCCATTTATTTCAGCAAGAAGTTGTTTACCTCTCATTTGTTCGGCGGCCTGGCACTGGAGACCGTTGAGGATTCATCCAGCGGATATGTGGCTTCTGATTCCGCCATGCAACAGTGGATAGGGAAGAAGGGGAATGCAAGGTCTATTTTACGTCCTGCAGGTAAAGTAGAGATTGAGGGTGAGATATTGGACGCCGTTGCCGAAACAGGGTACATTGAACCCGGGGAGCCTGTCGTTGTGGTTCGTTTCGAGAATGCGCAGTTGATAGTGAGAAGGGCGAGGGGAGGGGTTTAGCAGTTGGCAGTGGGCAGTTGGCAGTGGGCAGTTGGTTTAATCCTTAGATAGAACCGTATTTTTCTGGATGTGACATCATATAACCGAGCAATTTTCCCACTTGCTGGTACCTTTCTGATAGTAAATTAAAAGAAGCCTCATCAACCATCTTTAAGGATTGACCAAATTCAAGCCAGACAATTGTTTCACTGCATTCACCATCCGCATCGGACAGCTTTGAGATAAAATGCCTGATATACCTTCTTTTTCTATAAGCTTCAGCAACATTAGCACATACAGAGCGGCTTGATCTTCGTATCTGATCTGTTAGTGAATACTTCTCTTCCTTTGGAAAGGATTTACTCAGTAGGTATATTTCTAATGCCAATTGAAAGGCTATTTGATAGGCAGCCAGATCATGGAAATCATGTTTTATCATTGTTTTCTTCATCAACAGGTTCATAACATCATTATAGATGCAATTCGGTGTCGATTTGGAAAATTCTAAGCAAGAAATAGTACATAATTTTCATTGGTAAGAAATCAACACTATTCAAGAATGGTCCCACTGCCGACTGCCCACTGCCAACTGCCCACTGCCCACTGCCAACTGCCAACTGCCAACTGCCGACTGCCCACTGCCAACTGCCAACTGCCGACTGCCCACTGCC